>JBFLYO010000014.1:0-70863 GCA_040756745.1 Bacteroidota bacterium | reverse complement strand
ACACTTTCAGGTCGAGTCACAAACAGCCGCACGAGTTGGGGCATCGAGAACGCAACCGTTAGCATTATTGGCCCAACTAATCAAAGCACATTGACAAACAGCAACGGTGATTTTTCGTTCTCGAATTTGTCATCCGGCATTTACACCATTACGGTAACAAAGACCGGCTATCCAAATTATTCGAGTTCTGTCTCCGTCAGCGGCAGCACCACACGGAATGTTTCAATGACCCCATATATCACCATCAACAGCTTCAGCGTCAGTCCAACTACGACCTATCCGGGCGGGAGATTGACAATTACTTATTCCCTCTCCAACAGCAGCGGTTCCTCTCAGATAGTCTGGCTCGGTGCTTCAGTAAAGCCGAACGGGACATCGAATTATCTGAACGATCCGAGTAACGATGTTTCGGTGAGTGCACCAGCCAACACAAGCAACTACTCCACCTCACGGTACTTCGATACGCAGTCAGGCTACACAGTCGGAAGCTATGATGCAGCTGTCGGTATTTGGCGAACGAAGCAGGGTGGTCTTATGGTCGATAATTATGACAGAAAAGAACTGAGTAATGTTTTTGCTGTGGCTCATTCAATCCCCTCGGTGAAGATTGTGGGTTTGATTCAAAATGCTCATGAAGATCCAAACGTCAACTCTTCTCAAACAGCTGGATTCATTGTCTTGGCCGAAGCAAAGGACGCCCTTAGTCCGATGCAGCAGTCTATCATCAGATACAAGAATATATCAAATTCCCTCTGGTGGCTGGCCCCGCCACATACCAAAGATATGTCCTCTCTGGGCAGCAATCATTACTATGTAGCGCTGGATAGTACCCACACCCTGCGGAATGAGTTCTTTATTCCAGGTGACATGATAATCTGGCGTATAGAAGCTCAGAATGGCCAGGGTAATTATGGCTACTGGCCCTCTTCCGCCGGGTGGGATACAACGACCATCTTGGGCTACTCGCAGTTGAGGAGCGGACTGCGAGTTTCGCTTCCAGCGAAACCTTCAGTTGAAGCGAAAGTGGTTGACAACAATCGGATCACTATTTATAACAACAGATCAATAGTACTGAAACTCAAATCCGATCATTCAGTCATAGATATTGGTGGAAATTTCCTGGCAGATTACCTTGATCTACTTGAAGGGAGAAGTTTCCCCTTCGGAATTTTTGATCGCCCCATCTTGGACTTAACAAACTTTCAAAGATTACCGAGTCCGTACGAGGTTTCAATATCCGTTTCAAAGCTGGGCGACAGGTACGATGCATTAGTCGCCACGTCAGTTAACCTGCTCTTCGAAGTATCGGGATTCTCGAAAGTCCTCGCGGACAAACTTGTGATACTGGAGTTCTCGTTCGAGTGGTTCAACATTTTTGGGGCCGTATACGATGACGTTATTCTGAACGACGTTGAGTTTTCACACAAGGGTCTTCCGGAAAAAGTCACTCACTTGATGTTCCGTGTAGCAGGTCATATTAGTCGGAACGACAATGGAATCCGGCAGACAATTCTGACAAAGCTAGAAGAGGTTCTGCAGAAGTACGGGAAAGACCCTAATATCGCAGGAAATCTTTCAAGGAAGATCTTCGCTTGTGCATCCGTTCTTAGCGGGGTCGAGACGGCGATAATTGTGACCAACGTTGGATGGAATGTCCTCGATTTCATACTCACGCCCGTAAACGACACCTTCACGGCAACGAACAAGGCAGGTCATCATGCATCCGTTGATTTGCGAGGGCTTCCAGGAATCAATAATCCGATACGCGTCGGCTCACAGCAACAATTCAACGTGCGGGTGAAGAATCTGTCATCAAACGCGAAGCTGTACAACCTGTGGATTGGCCTGGACATCCTACATTTCCATCCCGACAGTGCAAAGATAGAGAACACCAAAACCGATTTCATCGATGCCGGGGGCACGAACAGAATCGGCAACATCCAGTTTGATAGACAGGGAATCATGTTAAGACCTGGCGAGCAGTTTGAGTACAGTTCTGTTCCTTACTCTTTCACATCAAGTGTGACGGGATTCCAGTACAGGCCCAGCAAGTATCCGTACTACTACATCTGCCGGGTATGGACTAACGGTCAGCCCGGTCAGACCGCGCCTTTCCAATCCCTGTCATTGAACGAGCATGTCCTCACTCAACCGTTTTTCATTGCCGACGATATTCCGCCACAGAGGCCAACGAATCTTCAAATCATCGGCGAAACTGAGAATACTGCCCAGCTCGGATGGGCCACCAACCCCGCAGATACATTGGACGTGACAGAGTATGTCGTGTACATCGGTACAGATTCAAACCAAACCACCCCAATCGATACCATCGACGCATCACTCAATAAGGGTACGTACCAACTGCTCAAACGAGAAACGGTGACGTTCGTGCAAGTCAGCGCGATTGACATCGGTGGATCGCAGAGTCCAAAGAGTAACGCATTGAAGGTGGGCCCAACTACAGATATTGTCGAATTCGGGCAACACGTTGAAATACCGCTGAGCTACGCCTTGTATCAGAATTACCCGAACCCCTTCAATGCTTATACAATAGTAAGGTATGATCTTCCGAAAGAGGGCTTCATTGAAATCATCGTGTACGATGCGGCTGGAAGATTGGTCAAGACTGTGATGTCAAGCCAGAAAGAGGCGGGAACATATAGCATCGTCTGGAACGGATTTAATACACAAAATCACCAAGTAGCAACTGGCACGTACTTCTATAGGATTGCCGTAAAACCAATAGACGGAAGCGAACCGTTCATTGACACAAAGAAAATGCTCCTTATCAGATAGTATCAGGCGATACCAAGGTTACGGAGAGAAGAGAAATCTGCCCGCCTGCAGGTCGCTGTGTCCAAGTCATGGGAGTCTCACCGAAATCTCCGCCTGAACCAGGTAGCTGTACGTTCCGACGGGGACAAGCGAAAGCATCTTCCACCCCGCGCTCCGAAGAACGTCCGCCACCGCCTCTGCAGCGATGCGGTGTTCCCGCGGCGGGCCTGGCGGGACGGTGACATCCGGCCGCCAATCAAGGATCGCAATTCTTCCGTCAGGGCGTATGATACGACGTGCTTCCTTCAACACCGCAGGGTGGTCATCCAACTCGTGCCAGACGTTGGCGAGGAACTTGAGGTCAACACTGCCCGAGGGAAGCGTGGTTGCCGATGCCTCCCCTCTCACGAGCGTGATATTGCCCGCTGCGGGATTGCGCTGAAGCTTCTTTTGGAGCAGCAAGAGCATCTCTTCTTGGAAATCCACGGCAAAGACCTGTCCTTTCTCGCCGACGGCAGTCGCGATCGGAAGTGTGAAGTATCCTGTGCCTGCGCCGATGTCGGCCACCGCTGTCCCTTTCCGGAGTTGAAGAGCGGCAACGACGTCACCTGGAGGAAGCCAGCGGAGCCGTTCGGGATCCTCCAATTTGTGTGCGTCCTTCGCTTGAAATGTGCGACTGTTCATTAGTTCTGATGATCAGTGCGTCCCTTGTTGTGACCCCCTCTACGCAAATCATTTGAGAGGTCAGATGCAAGCCGCATATCATGGAGAATTGCATTTCTCGGGAATGCCGAATAGATTATACCAATGAGGTTCTTTCTCGTGATCAACCGACTACGGAGGACCTATGAAAGGCCCCGTTCTTCGTTCCATCTCCCTGTGCGTATTGACTGCTGTTGCCGCGACGGGTTCGGGACAGATCACGATCACCGCCGCGGACGTAAGCGGGCAATTGTTGGTCGGCACTGTGCTCACCAACAACAGTGATACCGTCACCACTTCTGCCGACATCGGCTCTCCCGGTTCCACCAGCTGGAATTTCAGCGGACTGAGCACCCACACGACGTCGACGCTCACAAGCGTGCTTGTGTCCTCCACGCCCTTCGCATCAGAGTTCCCCGGGGCAACGCACGCCCTCCAGACGACGGTAGTCGTCTCGGGAATCACCGGGACGGCATACCAGTACCTCATCCTCGGAGCTCATCTCTTGAATCCAGGGAACAAAGCGAGCGGACCGCTCCCACCACCGTTCGGGACCATTTCGCTCGCTACGACCAACTCTCCTGTGGACACTACATACGCACTGCCCTCGACATTCGGCACCAGCTGGGGTTCAACGTATACTTCGACGCAAATCATAGCCCTTAACGGCACCCCAGTTCAAACCACGGTGACCAATCACCAGATCTCGTACGCTGTGGATGCTTACGGGCAGATGACGGTTCCGTCCGGCGGGCCGTATGACGCGCTGAGGATCCGGTGGGTGGAAAACCTCGGGACAAAGACTGTCGGGTACATTTTCCTTGCCGGGAACGGCGCGTCCGTTCAGCTGAAGGCGGCGGACACCCTGCAACCCAATAGCGGAAGCATCTCGGTTGCGCGGAAGTCGATCCAGTGGAGCCCGCCGACGCCTTTGCTGCCAGTGCAGATTGTTTCTTTCACGGCATCGATTCCCCCCTCGGGGTCGGGGGTGCTCCTTGAGTGGTCCACGGTGAGTGAAGTGAACAATTTCGGATTTCAGGTGGAACGGGGATCGGAAGCGCATGGATCGTTTCAGACAGTCGCCGGGGGATTTGTCGCGGGACACGGCACGACCCTCGTGCCCCAACGGTATTCCTGGCTCGACGGGTCCGTTCCGGTCGGAACGTGGTACTACCGCCTGAATCAGATCGACCTCGACGGCTCTTCGCACCCGACGGACGCGGTGCGGGTCAGCGTGACCACGGGGGTTGTTGCTGAGCTGGGTCCGGCAGAGTTCAGGCTGTGGAAAAATTATCCGAATCCGTTCAATCCCACCACAACGATTGCTTACACGCTCCCGACGCGCCTCCCCGTGACGCTCTCGATCTATGATGTCCTCGGCCGGAAGGTTGCCACATTAGTCGATGAGGTTCAGGATGCCGGCCTGCACAGGGCAGTGTTTAGCGGCTCTGGCATTGCCTCGGGCACCTATTTCTGCCGCCTTGCCGCCGGGAATTTCACCGCCTCGCAGCGAATCCTCCTGATGAAATAGCGGCAGAGGGATTTGAACAGCGAAGTGGAGAGAGCTGCCCACCGCTAAAACAACTCGAGCCGGCATATCGTGCCGGCTCGCGCGTTAGGTTTCGTTCGTTGAGAGGACCTATAACCTCCCCTCATCTCACCAAAACGAGCTTTCGCGTCTGTGTGTACGCCCCGGCTGTGAGCCGGTAAAAATACACCCCGCTGGCAAACCGCGACGCGTTGAACCTCCACTCATGATACCCGGCCTCCTGTTCCTCCCTCACAGCGGTTGCGACCTCCTGTCCAAGAGCGGTAAAGATGGTCAACGTGACCTGTGACCGCATGGGTAAGCCGTAACGTATCGTCGTGCTTGAATTGAACGGATTGGGGTAGTTTTGAGCAAGAAAGTATTCGGGCGGTGGAGCGCTTTCGGAAACGGCGGTCGGGACATTCACCCCACATGGTTCCGAGAAGTGAACTGAGCCGTCAAGATCGGTCTGCCGCAGCCGATAATACGACACTCCAGGATCTGCTATCGTGTCCACAAACTCATAGTGCTGGGGTATGAGCGTCGTCCCATGTCCGGGGATGAAGCTATGAGGAATCGTCCGATAGATCCCTGTCGCTTCAGAGGATTTCTGGACGTCGAATCCCCAGTTGTTGGTCTCGCTGAGTGTCGTCCAGCTCAACTTCACCGAGTGCGGCACATCAAGGACAGTTGCGGTAAAACTGGACAACTGGATCGGGACTGGCGTCCCGAACAGGAAGGCCGGCTCCATTTGCATGTCGAGAACATTCCCTGACTGGTCCGACGCCACCACGCGCAGGGAGATGAACCCGCAGGCCGCCTCAGCCGGCAGAATCGCTTCATATCCGCCGGCACACTCAAACAGTGACACCTCATACCAGATGGTGTCCCCTTCGGATCGGTACATGAGTTGGACCTGCTTAACGCCGACGTCGTCATCCAGCACGAAGCGCATCTTCGCCGGCCGGTCCTCAGGGATGAAGTCGGTGAATTCATCCCCGTCAAGGATGTTGAACGAGACAAGGACCGGGGGATTCCTGTCTGCATTCCGCAGATCAAATGTCGCTTTGACAAGCGACGAGCCGCGTCGCCCCTGCACCGTGTAGCCGGTGTCGCGCATCAGCAGGGAGTAGAGATTGGACTGTGGTATGAAGATTTGCACGCGGGAGTCCCTGTAACCATCCGTAACAAGATCGTGGAGATGATCAATGACGCTGCCGCTGTCAATTACCACATATCCCTGGAGGACTTTGTAGTACGGGTCCTTTGGAGAGAAGTCGTGAAACTGAGAAGCAAACAGTGGGACAAAGGGTTCTAGCACTCCGTCCGGGTGGTTCTCCTGCCGATATCCGTATGGGGTATTGGTCTTAAAATCTATCAGGTTTGAAGAATTCACGAACCGCCCCGTCCAATGCGTCGGACCAAGCCCTAGGCCGACCGACGCTCCGGAAAATTTCAGATCGCTGTTCTCCGTGAACCAGGACGGGAAAGACCGGACCGTGTCTGGGCTGATCGCTTGATAGGTTGGGAGTAGGTAATACAATCGACTGGTATGTGGATTCCAATTGCCCGGTGCTCCCCCTTCATAGACTTGCGTGAAGTTGATCCAATTTGATTTTGCCGGGAAATCCTCCCTCGGCTTTGGTACGAGATACCAGTTCTGCTGAAATGGACTCGAAAGAAACGATTCCCTGGAGTACACGTTGCCGGTCCAAAGAAGCCGATCTGGCGGAAAAGGATTCAGTCCAAACCCATGAACCACGCCCAACTCGTCGGGCATCCCCGGAAGAGGTGTGTAGCGTACCGAGAGATGTTTGAAGCTCTCCGGGGGAAAGGTGACGGTACGGGAGCTCGAGAAGTCATCGAGCGTCGCGCAGAATGTATAAACGTCCGGACGGGCACGATCGGTTTGGAGAAGCCAGTCATAGACATACGCGCCTGACATCGGGTTGAAACGTTCATAAAGAAACCACGATGCACCCATAACAGTAAAACCCCACCCGTATCCGGTCTCTTTGTGGAGGATGAAAGCGGAGTTTATGCTCATGCTCAGGTCCACCGGAGAGCCGTCGATCTTCGTCGGAGCGATGGTCACGGAGGTGGTCGCTTCCTGTACATCTATTTCGAGAATACCCGGTGAAGGCACACTGATGTTTTCCCTCACTACACATCTCAGGGGTTCAAGGGGAAGATTCTCAAAGGGAGCAATCACATCATAGGTGTCGCGGGGGAGAAAGATCGTCGTATTGACGGGCCATGCAAAGAAATTGCGTGTACCTCCAAAATTCAACCTGTTGTGAACGTATATCCGGCCTATGTAGGCGCCGCTCAGCACTATTTGGAGGTAGGGGTAGTGGGCAAATGAGGCCAAGACGGCAGCCGAGTCTGTCCCTGAACTGATCACGATGTGCCCCGCATACGAGTGGGTCTGCGCATCGGCGTCGGGGACCGACGCCACGTTCACGGTGAGCGTCGCAACGACGATGGCACTGTCGTTTCCGGGCACTGATGTCAACGCCGGTGACAGACTAACGGATGCTCCCGGGGGAAAACCCGTTGAAATCGCCGAATACGTATGCGCCACATCAGTGAGGTTTCTCACGACCAGGGTTTCCGCATGGACATAGGATGCCTGCGTCATGGGAGTGGAGCCAAAGTACAGCAACGACGGCGTGACCGCGACGCGTGCGCGCGTCGCCTTCAAGACATCCACTCTGCCACTCCCCTGAGTCCACACATCTGCCCCAAGGTCCCGCGCGCTTTGCATTAACACCGCTTTGATCATCTCAGGCATCCAGGTCGGATGGAGCTGCTTGAGAAGGGCCACTGCTCCCGTCACATGGGGCGCAGACATCGATGTCCCGGAATACGTGGCCCATCCTCCCCTTACTGTCGATCTGATCAGGACGCCGGGGGCGAGCAGATCGGGCTTTATCCTTCCAGTTTGACTGACGGGACCTCTGGAACTGAACGAAGGGACGATGTCTGTATTGTCTGTAGCGCCGACTGTCAGCACTCGTTCCCCGATTCCAGGTGAACCAATGATTTCGTAGTACGGGCCGCTGTTCCCTGCGGCAGCAACACAGACCGTCCCCGCGAGAACGGTCGCATCCGCTGCTTCTGACAGGGCATCTGAACTTGGACCGGCCGACGTGCCAAAGCTTATGTTGAGGACATCGACGCCGTCATCCGTCCCCGGATCGCCATCAGGGTCAAGGGCATATTCCATCCCCTCGATTGCATCACTCTGGTAGCCGGAGCCATTCTCATTCAACACTTTCACCGCCAGGAGTTTCGCGTGTGGAGCCACCCCTTTCAGTCCGGCCCCATCCGCGGCTGCTATTCCCGCAACATGTGTCCCATGATCCTCGTCATCCATGGGGTCGTTGTCGTAGTTCACGAGATCAATCCCGCCCACCACTTTGAACGCCGGCCCGAACCCGCCCCCCAGGTCAGGATGGGTGTAGTCAATGCCTGTGTCGAGGATGCCGATGAGAACTCCGTCGCCCTGGGCACCTGTCTGAGCCCAAACGCTGTCGGCACCGATGACGTGGTTGGAGTACTCGTCATATTTCGTGACGCGGGCATCCAGCTCTATCCGTTTGACATAAGGGAGCTGTTGCAGGCCGCTGAGCATCCAGCGGCGGGTTTTGAGCGCGACGCCGTTCAGAACTTTCTTGTACCGGTGTCGGATTTGACTCGCTGTCACCTTCAGCGGGCTGTTGGGTTTGGATCGTTCCCGGTCTTCGATTGCGAGGACATCCGCGGCGAAGCGCGCATGGTCATTATCGATCTGCGACGTGGCGATCGCGAGTTCTGCGGTTACAGCTCTTCTCCCTTTCCTCATCATTCCGGCCAGCGGAGGGTGAGTAAACTGGACGATGAGACCCACCTCCTCATTGAGGTCGGTTATGGAGCGTGAAATCACGCTGTCGCCCTTCACCAGCACCTGGGTGATTGTCGCGTCCGACGGCGCCGCGGCAGGGAAGGACTGAGTGCTAGACTGTTGGGGAGTTGCTTGTTGGGCGAAGAGAAGAGTAACGGCGCAGGCAAGAAGAGATACGATGCGGGCGCGCGAACATGAAGGTTTCATGTCGGTCCCTCCTTGATGGGATCAAGGGGCACAAAATACAAAGGTCCCCGTTGGGGACCGGGGACCTATCTCAATGAACGGGCTCTATGGGAATGATAGCACAATTGTCAGGAAGAGTCAAGTTCCGCAATCCCTGCCCGCCTCAGAGAGTTCAGAGAGGCAGGCGGGCGCATTCCGCAATCCGCAATGCTCATATTGTCGCTGCCCTCCGCTTGTATTCGCTGAGCGCCGCGGCCAGACGGTCCTTTGCGGTTGTGTCGCCCGGGTCGTTGTGACTCGGATGAATATAGAGTTTCACCCCCCGATTCACCAGGATCTCGGCAACCGTTGTAACGGTCATCCATACAGTGGTCACAAAGGCAATTGTCGACACGGGACCCACCTTGTCCCGGTGATTTTTTAGGGGAACCGCGGCATCAGCGTAGGGCGCGCAGCTGTCGACCACCACATCGGCAAGCTCGAAGATCGTCTTTCCGCAGGAGTGCCTTGACTTTCTTCCGCCGATCTCCCCAGCAGACCCGTAAACAACTACCTTCATGCCGCGCTTCTTCGATTCCAGCGCGATGTCGATATTCACGTTGTTGATCCCCGAGTGGGAAAAGATCCACATCACATCGCGCGAATCAAAGGTGTATCCTTTCATGATCTCCACGCCGAACCCCTCCGCGCGCTCCAGGAACAGAAACTGGTGAATTCCCATCTCCCCGGTTATGTGCGTGAAAAACGTCAGCGGCAGCTCGATTATCGGATGGAACCCGACAAAACCGCCAATCCGCGGATACATCTCCTCCACAGGAAGCGTCGCGTGACCGCACCCGAATGTGTGGACCCATCGCTCCGCTTCGATTGCATCGGCCATGAGCGTAGCCGCAGTCCGAATCTTGTCCAGCTGCGTCCGTTCGATGGCGTCCATGACGCTTCGGGCATTCGCCAACCATTGCTGAGCGAGCATATTCGATCCTCAAGGTGTGCAATGAACTACTGAATGTGTGAACCGGCAAGCTTCCTGCGAGCCGCGATCACTAACAGCGTCATCATACAGAGGGCGGCAAGCATGATGAACGGAAAGACGCGTATTCCGTATGACTGGGAGATAGCGCCAACGAGGTAGTTGAGAATCATGTTTCCGACCAGGGCCAGCGTCAGTGCAATGCTGAACGCGGTCCCGGAGAGCGCGGTGTACCGGTCCCCGATCGCACCCAGGATGACCGGGAACACCGCAGCAAACCCGATCCCGATCAGCACGAGACCCGCGACCGCCAGGCCGTACGATGCGGCAACCTCCAGCAAGATTTCTCCTGCCAGGATGCATGCAATACTGAGGGCAAGCGCCCGCCACATCGAGATCCGTTTCAGCAGCCATCCGAGCAGCAGGCGAGCCGCCGTCAGGCCGAGAACCATGCATGAGAGTGCAAAGAGGGCCTGGTCCGGCGGTGTTTCCAACTGCTGCTGGAGAAACGTTGTCGTCCAGGTGTTCTGCATCCCTTCCATCCCGCTCTCAAAGAAGAGCACCAGTCCCAGGATCAGCAGCCGCGCGTCGGTGGCAAGCGCGGCCCCCCGTGCGAGCGGAAATCCCTGTACCTGCTTCGGAACCGGAAAACGAATCGCCCAGTAGACACACGAAACAAGCAACACTAACAGCCCGATCCCGAGGAGTATCGATTCGTGGGAGAACGACCCGGAGAGGAGCCCCAGGATGGCCGGCATCCCCAGTGCTCCGATGCCGAAGAAAACACCGAGAAGACTGAGGCGCGCTCCCCTCCCGTCAGCGCTGATGTCCGAGACCAGCGCGTTTGTGGCCCCGTTGAGGATGCCGCCGCCGAGACCGATCAGGACGATAGACGCCTGCAGGAAGCCGTACTCAGAGGCCAGGGCGATCCCAATAAGCCCGAGGGCGATTAACAACGTGCAGAGTGCAAGAAGAGCCCTGTAGCCGTAGCGGTCGACGACGGGTCCGAACACGAGCGACCCTGCAAGAATGCCGAACGGGAGGAGTATGGCAAGCGAGCCGGCGGCGACCGGATCGAGGGCGAATTTCCCCGTGAGCACCGGAAGGAGAGACCCGAGCGAGATCATGACGATCCCGAACAGGAACATCCCCGTACACGCGCCCGCAAATACGAGAGATCTGTTGTATGTAGGTAGCTCACTCATGCTTGTCGTCGTCTACTCTCGAGCGCGAGAAGTCCTGCACCATAGAGGGGCGCGTCGCCTCCGAGCATTGAGACCTCGAGTTGCACTTTGCTCATCGATATCGGCTGCGCCCATTTGCGCGCTTCACGCGTGATGGCATCGAGGAACCTCGCAGCGGGCCCAAACACTCCCCCGCCAAAAATAATCTTCTCCGGGTTGAAGAGGCTTACCAGATTGGCAGTCGCCATCCCCCAGAATTCAATGCACGTTGACAGGGTGGATTCGGAGAGCCGATCGTGTGATTCGTATGCTTCAAATACATCGTGCGCAGTGATACCCGCATGCGCCTTCGTGCGGAGCACTCCTCTGTAGGAGGTGTTTGCGTCGAGCATCTCGCGGGCGACACGTGCGATTCCTTCGCCGGAGGCATAGTACTCGAAGCATCCGCACGCAACGTATTTCTGCTCGAACGGCCGGTCCAATGCCATCCACCCAATCGCACCCGCAATGTCATGCGCTCCCCGGAGGACTTTTCCGTCCGCAAGAATGCCGGCGCCGATACCTGTTCCGACTGCAAGAAAGATCGCATCGCGCGCCCCTTTGGCGGCACCCTGCCACAGTTCGCCGAGGATTGAGCACGCACGGTCACTGTCGATCGTGATCGACATTCTGGTCGATGCAAACGCGGATCGCATCTCCTCCTGGAGCGGATAGTCTTCCCAGCCGGGGATATTCGGCGCCCAGACCGTCCCGCGGTGCGCATGACTGATCCCGGGCACGCAAATACCCATCGCCTCGGGATGAATCCCATCCTGATCGGCCTGCCGGTGCAGCGACCTGCTCAATTCAACAACCAGCGCTCCAACCTGGGACCCCGCGCGCCCTTCAAGCAACTGCGTTTGCCTGTGCAGTTGCCTGCCGTCGTTGTCGAAGAGCGCTCCAGCGATCTTCGTCCCGCCAAGATCAAGCGCGATCACCGCCATTGCAGGTATCTCCCGGTTATGCGGACCAGGATAACGATACTGCAAACTCGTTGATTATGCAAACTTGTGAGCGTATTGACTATGGAAGGGATCACTCCTATATTTGCTCAAGCAGCAAGGTAACACCACTCTACTGCTCGAGCGCCGATTCCGGCGCGAGTCCTTCAACTCTCTTCGCGAAGTCCAGCGGCGCTATCTCCCGGCTCTATCCGTTCCTTACAGTCAACGCATCTGCAAATCTTCCCTTTTACCAAGCAAGGGAGCATGCCATGAAACACCGGCATATCAGGTTCTCCTTCTCCCATGTTCTTCTCCTGATCTCCGTGACACTCGCCATACCCGGGGTCGGCTCCGCGGGAAACGGTAAAGTGACCGGGCGGGTGATCGACCGCGAAACTCAGGATCCGGTACCGGGAGCGAACGTGGTGCTGACCCATGTGATCGCCACGGACCGCAAAGAGATCCCGCTCGATCGTCCGCTTGGGGCCTCGACGGACATGGACGGCTATTACTTCATACTGAACGTGCCGCCCGGGGTGTACGTGGTCAGGGCGAGCGCGGTCGGGTTCCATGCGGTTTCCCAGCGCACCCCGCCCGTAGAGCCAGACAGGACGATCATCGTCAACTTCCAGACCACCGTCGCCACCCTGCCGATGGAGCAGGTCGAAGTGATCGCGGAACGCCCGATCATCCGGCAGGACGTTGCGGCCACACAGGAGATCATCGAGACGGAGCGCATTGAGGCGATGCCCGTCCTTCGGCTCGATGAATTCGTCGGCCGCATCAAGGGCATCACGCTGGTGACCGGCGCGGAAGGGAACGGGCTGAGCGTCCGCGGGGGGGCGATCCGGGAAACGGACATCCGTCTGGACGGGATGTCCCTGCAAGATCCGCGCACGGACAACTCCTATCTGGCGCTGAATTCCACGACCGTCCAGGAGATGCAAGTGCTGACGGGCGGATTCGAGGCGAAGTACGGGGGGATCCGCTCGGGACTTTTGAATGTCGTCACTAGAGAAGGGCAACGGGACCGGTACACGCTTTCCCTGAAGGCGGATTTTGCTCCGGCCAACCAGCCGCACTTCTTCGGGGCCAACCCCTGGAGCGACGACTCGTGGGTCTATAAGGTGTTCGCCGGCCAGTACGCCATGCGCGGTATACGGACGCACCAGGATAGCATCAGCGTGCCGTCGGATTTCTGGTCGTTTAAGGGATGGATAGCCAACCAGGGGGCCGACAGGGCCCTGGACTCGCTCCAGAGGCGCGAACTCTGGCTCAGGCAGCACCCGAAGTACAGCTTCGGCAGCAAGCCCGACTATTTCCTGGAAGGAAGTATCACCGGGCCGTTCCCGGGAGAGTCGCTGCCGATCATCGGCGCGTTTGCCGAGCGGACGACTTTTCTGCTGGGCGCCCGGTACGAGAACTCTCAGATGGCCTACCCGCTGGGCTCGCGGGACAACTACGTCGATTGGAACACACAGCTCAAGCTCACGTCCACGCTCAGCGACAACATGCGCCTTTCCATCAACGGGATGTACGCGAAGATCAAAACGCTGAGCGGCGGGCGCGCTACACAGTACGGAGGGGCGCTGATCGATCAGTCTTCAAGCTTCAGCTTTCTGAACAACTCGGAGAGCTCGGTATCACAGCAGGCGCGACTGCTCGGGGGCGACAGCTGGATTCAGATGTTCAACCTGAGCCGTGTCCAGTTTTGCGACCAGCGGTATATGGTGGCCGGGGCGCGGTTCACGCACACGCTCTCTTCGAGCGCGTTCTACACGGTGGATTTCCAGCTCGGCTATACCGACCAGACGCTCACACCATTTGCCGCCGACACGAGCAATCCCGACGTATGGGCGACGTACACCAGCGCGAGGACACGCCTGATCTACCGCTTCCTTTTGCCTCAGTATGGCAGCCCGAACGCTTCCACCAACTACGGCTATGACCCCCTGAACTTCTTCACGATCTATGGCGGCCCGCAGCGGATCGACTCCTCGTATTCCTGGGTCTACCAGTTGAAGGGAGACCTGACGACACAGCTCGGCCGTCACCATCAGATCGAGGCGGGATTTTCAGCACGGCTGCAGGATTTGTTCGTATACACCGGAACCTGGTTCCAGTCTGAGCTCTCCTACACGCCCGACACCTGGCTCTACTATAGGGCCCGTCCTCTGGAGATCGGTTTGTACGTGCAGGACAAGCTGGAGTTTGAGGGAATGGTGCTCAACGTTGGGTTGCGCGCGGACTACTTCAATCCGATGAAAGGGGGATACCGGACGAATTTTCCGCTCCCCGACTACCAATCGCTCTATGCCGACGTTTACCAGAACCTGGGCGGCACATCTGGCAGGTATGACCGGTGGGTGCTCTTCCGGAGTCTGCTCGGCAATCCACCGGGGTGGCCGACCGACGACGCGCGGGTTCAGGCATATCTCTCCCCCCGGCTCGGGGTCTCGTTTCCGATTACGGAGACGAGCAAGCTGTACTTCAACTATGGTCACTTCTACCAGCGGCCTCCTACGGCATTCCTGTACGACCTGAAGACGAACCTTGGATCAACCGCGCTTCCGACGCCGGATCTGACCATGGCGAAGACCATCTCCTATGAGTTCGGGTACGAGCAGATGTTGTTCTCCGAGATACTCGCCAATGTCACCGCCTACTACAAAGACGTGCGCGGTGAGCCGCTGAGCCGCAAATTCATCGACTACTACGAGGCGGATATCACCTACAAGTATTTCCCGGACAAGTACCGTGACATCCGGGGCGTCGAGCTGCGCCTCGAGAGGCCCTTCGGCCGATTCTGGACGCTCAGCGCCTTCTACGACTACATGGTGAGCAGCGACGGCCAGTCCGGCCTCTCTCAGGTTTTTGAGAACCGGCTGCTGGCGATGGACAACGAGGTGCGTTCGGCAAACCTCACCGTGACGGAACCCCATCCGCGCGCCAACATCACCCTGAACCTCCACACGCCGGAAGACTTCGGCCCGGAACTGTTTGGCATTCGCTGGCTGGAGCGCATCTACGCGAACTTCTTTTTCGAATGGCAGGACGGGGGGCGCATACTTCTGAACCCCGACCAGACAGATATCAAGCTGTGGCGCTATGCGGATGTCGTGGACCGCTGGAACATCGACTTCCGCGGTTCCAAGACGTTTGCCACCTCCGCGGGGAGCTTTGAACTGGTCGTGACGATCAAGAATCTGACCAACAACAAATGGCTCAACACCGCCAACATGACGCAGACCCAGTATAGCAACTACAAGGCCTCCCTCATGACGCCCGACAAAGGCGGCAGCGACAAGTGGGGGCAGTACGGCGGAAAGATCGACACCGGCTGGTGGGAGGCGCCGGTATTTCTGAACCCGCGACGTGTTATTGTCGGGTTCCGGTATAACATCTGACCGCCCGGATCTCATGAAATTCCATTTGCAGAAAGAGGCCTTCATGCATCGCACACTGCTTTCGACGCTGGTCCTGCCCGCAGTGATCTCCTCAGCCACCATGGCGCAGCAGCCGAATTTCAATCCGCCTCCCATGGTTCTGGATGTCGGCCGGTTTCATATGAGTATGAACAAGCTCAACGGCGACGGCGGCCTGCAGTCACTCTTCAGCTGGAACCTGACGGGGAGCCGCCCGCAGCAGACGGAGATCTTCTACTGGCCGCAGGACCAGTGGCAGTCAAACATCCTGTACCAGATCTTTAACCCCCTCGTCCTTGACAACAACGGAATCCTGGACGAAAACAACCAGTCCCACGCGATGTACTCGCGGGGCGGGGCCCTCACAAACTACGGCGCAACCGACTGGGCGATGGAGATCCGCCGTTACCGCCCGCCGCACATCGTGGTCGACGGGATCCCCGTGGATGCGCCGTACCGGTGGAACGTCGATCGGACCCTGAAGTCTGATGTCAAGCTCGTCTTTGAAGACGTCTGCGCACAATTCGGAATCCGGTCGCATGTCGAAGTCTATGCGTTCAGCAACCCGAACCATGCCGATTATTTCATCTGGAAGGCTACACACAAGTTCACGGGGGAGCTCAAGCTCCCGCGCCAGTCGTCCGCATCGACAGACACACTGCCCGACCAGACCATTGGGTTCTGGTGGCCCATTGCGTTCTCCTTTGGTCCCTCCAAGGCGGGTGAATACGCCGTGCTGGGGGGATTTTCGTATGAAGGACAGGATGACCTGGACAGCTGGTTCAAGGAGAAATCAAACCTGGTCACCGGCGCCGCACGCGACTCGCTGTACATTGCCTACTACTGGGACTCCAAGGGGGAGAGCACGACGCCATACGGTAACGGTTCGACCGACGATTCAGGTGACCCGGATCGCGTAACCGGTCACCTCCACGGGACGCAGATCGCCGGATACACGCTGCTGCATGCCGACCGCTCGGCCTCCGACAGGACCGACGATCGATCACAGCCCTATGCACTTGCGCACGCCTCGATCGTTGCGGACCTGTGGGGGAGAAGGGACGTCGGTCTGCTCCAGACTTACCGCGGAGACGACGCACGCGGACGCTTCCCTCCCGATCCGATAACGGCCGGATTTTCGAGCGTTCCGCAGAAGGGACCGATGCGCTTTATCACCGCCGGCCCGTACTCGCTGACAAAGAACGCCGCCCAGGGGAGGTTCGACTCCGTCACGTTCGTGTATGCCGTCGGTGCCGCCGGCATCAACTGGGGGCTCGCCGACTCGATCGGACGCATCTGGCTGCAGGGGCAGATTTCCGATTCCGCAAAGAATGCCTGGGTACTCACGGGGAGGGACAGCCTGGGGAGGACGCTCGACAGGGCGTACTGGGCATGGGATCGTCTGAGCCGGGGACTGGATGTCCCCTCTCCTCCTCCGCCGCCGGACATCGCGGTCACCTCCGGACCCGACCTGATCACCGTCGCGTGGTCGTACCCCGACGCGTCGTACTATCTTGATCCCTCGACAGGGGCCGACGACTGGCGCGCATGGCGGGTGTACCGCAAGCAGGGCGCCTTCCGCGCGGATGACCCTCTGGACCAAGGGTCAGGCGCGCGGTGGCAGCTCGTGTATGAGACCACGAACCGCGGAGAGACCCAGTATGTGGACAGGAACATTCAGCGGGGAGTCAATTATTATTATGCCGTCACCGCGGTGGACAACGGCACACAGAATCCGAACGATATCATCCCGAATCAGCGGCTCGAGAGCTCAATGTATGCAACCCGCTCGTCGCTCCCCGCCGCTTCCTACAAGCCGGGGCTGAGCGAGTCGGGAAAGGTGCGCGTTGTGCCCAACCCGGCGACCGTGGCAGCAGGGGGTCTGGGATTCGCCGGCACGCCGGACAAGATTCTCTTTGTCAATCTGCCGGTCAAGTGCCGCCTTCGCATCTACACGGAGACGGGTGATCTAGTGAAATCCATCGACCATTATGGCACCGGTGATCACGAATGGAACCAGCGGACCGAGAGCAACCAGTATGTAGTGAGCGGGATCTACATACTGGCCGTGACCGACTGCCAGGACCTGAACGGCCGGCCGCTGGACAACCAGTTCGTCAAATTCATACTCGTCCGTTAGGGGAGGCCGCCATGATATCGCGTGCAGCTCTGTATGTTTTTGCAATTCAGCTCCTCGCGGCTCTTCCTCTGAACGCGCAGATCGACAAGAAGGCCCAGGTGGGGTTCCGCTTCCTGGAGAATCCTGTCGCTGCTGATGCGATCGGACGCGGAGCGACGGGAGTGGTGGGAACGATGAACGCGGGCGCCCTGTTCTGGAACCCCTCCGAGATCGGCTGGCTGAAGGGGACAGCGGATGTCATGGTTCACCGGACGCAGGGGATTGCGGACATCAACTACAACGCGGCCGCGGCGACATTCAATCTGTGGGACTTCGGCGTTCTCGGCGTGAGCCTGCTCTTCATGGACTACGGGACATTTTACGGAACCCGTCGTGCGGACAATGCCGAGGGGTATGTGGAGACCGGCACATTCTCGCCGAAGGCATACGCTCTCGGCCTTGCGTTCTCGCAGCAGGTGAGCGACCGGTTCTCTTACGGTGTCCAGGTGAAGATGGTGCAGCAGGACCTTGGGTCAGCCTGGGTCGCCCCGACGGGCTCGTCGATTACCGACCCGAGCCTGGCAATTTCCAAGGTTGACTACAGTAAAGGTGACGTGGCGTTCGACGTCGGTGCATTCTATGATTTCCACTATATGGGAATCCGTTTCGGCGCTTCCCTGCTGAACCTCTCCCGCGACATCAAATACGAAAACGAAGCATTCCCGATGCCGTTTGTCGTGAGCTTCGGCGCCACGCTGGAGCCATTACAGGCATTCATGGACGGAGATGCGGCGCACGACCTGGTGCTGGCGTTTGAGACACGCCATCCGAGGGATTTTAACGAGACGGTGCAGTTCGGGGGGGAGTACACCGTGATGGGGGTGGTGGTAGCACGCGCGGGGTATATGCTCAACTATGATGAGCGCGGCCTGACGGCCGGCCTCGGAGTCAGGTATGACTGGGACGGCGTACCTCTTCGAGCCGATTATGCATACGAGGCGTTTGGCGTATTCGGAGGGGTTCATCACTTTACGCTGGGGGTGAAGTTCTGAGGTGAAGGGGTGGAGCAGGTTAAGGGAAAAAGACAGATTGAGATTGAGATCAAGATTGAGATTGAGGGGTGAAGCAGGTTGAGGGGTGGGGCAGGAGAAGGTTAAGGGATGAAGCAGGTTAAGGTCAAGGGGTGGGGCAGGGTAAGGGGTGAAGCAGGTTAAGGGGTGAGGCAGGTTAAGGGGAGTAGCGACCTCTCCCCTGCCTGCCGTGTAGTTCTTGAAATGTCTAATCCGCCTCCCCCGATTCCGCAAGCCGCTATTTGCATTTCGAAATGTCCATTCCGCCCATTCCAATTCCGCAATTCGCATTTCGCAATCCGAAATGCTTGCGCAGCCTTACCCAAATTCCGCAATCCGCATTCCGCAATCCGAAATGCTGTGTGCCCCCAACCAGATTCGAACTGGTGTTACAGGCTTGAAAAGCCCGTGTCCTAGGCCTCTAGACGATGGGGGCGCAGAATTGCGGAATGCGGAGTGCGGATTGCGGAATACTATGATCACACTTTGAAAACGTTATCGCCTGCCGTACTTTGCGGTGCGACCTGAAGCGACGAAGATCGCTGTAAGCTGACCCGCCTCCTCATGGAGTGAAATGAAACTACTCTCCGGAATCATCTTCAATTCGCTCAATAACTCCAACCAATACCGGGCCTCGTCTGCCTCTTCCTCAGCGATCCCAATCTTGGAGATGAAATCGGGCTTCGAGCGGGCCCGACTGGCGGATCGGTAGTTCGCTCCGATTGCAGTTGCCGATCTGAGAAGCTGCTTGCCCAGGACCGTGCTCGATTGTGAGTTTGGCAGCAACTCAACCAACCGCACGACCTGTACAGCAAACTTCTTTGTCCTCTCCTCGAGATTGAGCCGCGCCGGGTTTCTGTTCGCTTCCATCCTCCTCTCCTCTCTCCCCGGCGATCTTTCAGTCACAACAGTTCTTCTTGTTCCGCACTCCACAACCCCATTCCGCACTCCTACGCGCCTTTGGCGACGAGCCCTAGCGCCCCCATTCCGAAATCCGCAATCCGCATTCCGCAATGCTGTGACCCCGGCGCGAATCGAATCCCGTTCTGACCAAAGTTAGCAAGGTGAAGCCGCAGCTAACTTTGTCGTCGGAACGAGGATCCCGTCTCGCCTCTGGCTTGACGGGACGCGCAACCTACAGTTCCGCACTTGGCGACGGCCCGCTGCACTGGTGAGCCCGGCGCGAATCGAACGCGCAACCTACAGCTTAGAAGGCTGTTGCTCTATCCAGTTGAGCTACGGGCCCAGAAGATCAGGCCGTCGCCAAGTGCAGGAATCTCCGTCCCGCATGGAGCGCTAGCTCCGTGCGGGACGGGACTTAGTAGGCTGTTGCTCCCCGCCTACGCTTGGGGAGCAGCTTCGGCGGGTGAACCCGTCCGCCGAAGTCGCTTCCCAGACGCAGGCGTGACCGTCCGCCGAAGTCGCTTCCCAGACGCAGGCGAATATCCAGTTGAGCGATGGAGCCTTCCTGAATTCAGATATCAGATATCTGATATCAGATATCTGAATTCGAAACGCGTTACACCTCCCGCTGCGTCATTCTGCTTAAGGGCTCGGCGAACTATAAAGATACGAATTTTCCCCCTCCCCTGCAACGCAGCCATCCACGCCATAAACAGCAAAGGAGCCGACCATGGCTCCTTACATCTTTCCCCCTACCCCCCTACTCATTTCCCCCTACTCCTCGTCCTTCCAGCCCCATGCTTCCTGACTACTTCTTTCTGATTTCTGCCTACTGACTTCTGACTACTCTCAGGACAAACTCTGACCTCTGAACTCTGAATGCGTTGAGTGTCGGGGCGGGGGGATTCGAACCCCCGGCCTCTTGGTCCCAAACCAAGCGCGCTAGCCGGACTGCGCCACGCCCCGTAGTCTTTTCCCCCTGTCCCCTCGTCCTCCGGTCCCCCCGTCTCCTTCTCCCTCTCGCCCCCTCATTATTACTGAGTGTGATGGTACTTCTTCGCGCAATCAGGACAGATCCCATGCGTGAAGTCGGCGTCGGAGTGGACCGAGATGTATGTCTCGATCGGCTCCCAGTTGCCGCCGTCATCCCTGATCCGCTTGCACCACGCACAGATCGGCAACAGCCCGCTCAACTGCTTCACCTCGGCCAGCGCCGCCTGGAGCTCGGTGTTGAGCTGGATCTCCTTCAGGATGTCGTATCGAATGCGCGACAAGACGAGCGCAAATGCCACGAAGATCCCCGCCCTCATCAGGATGTTCCATGTCTCCGGCCACCAGTTCACCTTGCCGGCAAACCGAACGTCAAGCAGCGCCCAGACCAGACTGCACAGGATGGCCGTCAGTAACCCCGCGGCGCGATTCGATCGCAAAGCGACCAATCCGATTGGCAAGAGATAGAACGGAGCCACGCTGCCCAGGATCCCCGTGGCGCCCTTGAGCATCGGAATTGCCATAGTGATCAGCGCAATCAAGACCGCGCTCACAATGACAATCATCGACACCGAACGCCTGCCAAGCCAGTTGACGACGCGCGGCAGAATGAAAGACTGGTTGACTCCGTTCCCGAGCAGTGGTATTTCCATGGTGGAATATACCACTCTTCCACGCAGAATCAAAGCGCTGCGGCATGGTGAAGAACGTGCAGTCCCTCGGAGGTGATGGTGGACACCGGGTGCGGAATGATGTCTGTATTCGCCCGAAGGTCCTTAGCGAACGAAGAGCATTTTCCGAGTTTCCTGAAAATCCCCCGCTCGGAGCCGATAGAAATACGCCCCGCTCGCCAATGCACGGCCGTCAAACGTCACCTCGTGGATGCCCCCCTCCTGCAACGCATCGACAAGGACGGCAACGCGCTGTCCTGTTGTCGTGTATACTTCAAGCAGGACGTTCGAACCATGCGGAAGAGAATACCGGATCACCGTGGTAGGGTTGAACGGGTTGGGATAGTTCTGCTCCAACGTAAAGTCCCTCGGCAGCTGCTGGCCCGATGCCGAGGCAACCGCCCCCGAAGCGATGACGGAGCTCGTCAGTGGATTGCTGATGGTCCCGGTAACAGCAATATCAATTTCCGTCTGGGATGCCCCGAACCAGTCCTTCAGCACGGATGCGTACACCGACCGGAAATCGAACTGCAGCGGCACGTTGTCGCTTACCGTCGGGGTGGCGGGAAGGACCGGGCTGGTGCCAAAGACACTTGCATTCACGTTCGTGCCGAAGATGAACATCGGCGCCGCGGTGCCGTGGTCCGTCCCCCCGCTCGAGTTCGACTTGATCCTCCGTCCGAATTCGGAGAATGTCATGCCGACCACCCGCTGTGCCAGCCCCAACCTGGTCAGATCGTCCTGAAATGCCAGAATTGCCGTGGACAGGCGCCCCAGCAGCGTTGCGTGGGTCCCGAGGGTGGTGTCGCTCGCCGTGGCCTGGGCCGAATGGGTGTCAAACCCTCCGATATTGACGATATAGATCGTGGTCATGAGTCCCCCGGCGATCAGCCGAGCAACGATCTTGAGCTGGTCCGCCAGCGAGTTCTGCCCCGCCGTGGGGTAGAGCGTCGAGAGATTTGTCCCCCTCGCGGAGGCAGCCCGAATCACCGTGGAGTATTGCTGGGTTTGCTGTGCGACCTGACGAATGAATGTCAGCTCATGCCCGGCCGGCGTGTTCGGCGGAGTATCGTCAGCGCCGGGATAGGTGTACGTGGAGTTGGGATTGCTGACGGCGAGCCCCATGGAACCGCTGTCTCCCTGCAGCGCCGGCGAGATGACCGAGCCGATCTGCAGGGCGAGCGGGTCCGGCATCACGGCATTGGGATATCCCGTCGGATAGCCCGTGAATTCCTCTTCGAGATACCGCCCCAGCCACCCGGTGCTCGCCACAACCTTTGCGTCCGTCGCCGTCAGCCAGATGTCCGTCGCACGGAAATGAGAGAAGTTCGGATTCGGATACCCCACGGCCTGGATGACCGCCAGTTGTCCGGCATTGTACAGGGTCTGCAGACCTGTCATCGACGGGTGGAGCCCCGTGGTGCTTGTCAGCAGGAGCACGCGGTTGGAGGGGATCAGGATGTTCGGCCTTGCCGCGGTGAGCTCGGCGTACCGGTCGAGGGCAATGACCGTATTCAGTCCGTCGTTTCCGCCGTTGAGCTGGATCAGCACCAGCACGCGGTCGGTCTGATACGCAGCGGATGTCAGCGCCGACAGGAGGGGCGATTGCCCGTAGGCCTGAAGCGAAAACCCCTGCAACACGAAGGGGAGGGTCGTCGCAGGCACGGCACGCGTGAGAAACTCTCGTCGGTTCATGATCGTGTCTCCTCCGCTCACAGCAGTTGAAATTCGGGCATGCGCAACATCAGGCCGAGCAATGCCTGCAGTTTGGTTTTGATCGGCTTCGACACATTCGTGTTGGTTGGATCGGCCAGGTACGCGTTCCATTCGTTGGACCATTCATAGTCCGGCAAACCCTGCACGAGGGTGCTTTTGAGAATCGACTGTTGTGACTCTGTTAACGGCAGGGGGAACAGGCGTCGGCCGGCCTCGTCCACCACGGCATTCGGATCGGCAGGGTTGGCAAATGTCCTGGCAAAGGCGAGGGGATCGATGACCAGCGTGACGCCGCCCGAAGAATACCCGTTCCCGATCAGCAGGTCCGTCAGCCTGCTCCTCTTGGGAAGCGTGTCGGAGTTGATCCAGAGCTCATAGAACTCGGGATTCTGGTAGTATGCGGGCCAACCAGCCACGTTGGGCGGCTCCCCAATGTCCTGTTGCATCGATGACCCCTGAACGGCGAGGTTGTACCATCCCTGATATTGCGTCGTGACGCTCGTCTGAGGAGGCGCTACGCCGAATTGCCGGCACACCCCTGCGATGAGATCAATGGGACTCTTGATCATGCATCCCATATTGACCGGATCATAAAAGTGCGCGCTCTTCAACAGAGCCGAGAGCGCCGGTGCGATGACGTAGTTGTTCTGACGCAGGATGTCCGCCATCGGAGTAATGACATTTGCCTCCGTGACATCGTCGATCACGTAGTAAACGAACCACCGGTAGAGCTTGCGGCAGATGAATTTCGCCGTCTCCGGCTGCGCAAAGATCATGTCGAGCAGTGCGGCCAGCTCCGCGACACCGTTCGTGCCGCCGGTGATTACCGCATTGTTGTAACGTGCGGAAAAAATCTTGTTCGTCGTGTCGTGCCGCGCCAGATCGAAGTAGCCAGTCGCCTGTCCTACCGTTCCGTCGGGGTTCTGATACCGCCGCCAGCCTGTCAACACCCGGGCGGCTGCCTTGACGTCCGCTTCAGTGTAGTTGGTGTAGTCCCCCGGGCCCGCCAGCGGCCCCTTTCCGATCGTGAAGAGTTCCTGAAGCTCGCGCGCGTAGTTCTCGTCGGGACCCGTCTTGGTGTTGGCAGTTCCGTTGAGATACACGAGCATGGCGCCGTCGATGGTAATGTCGCGGGCGAGATCCCTGAAGTTCCCCAGCGCCGACCTGCGCAGCAGCGCGATGTACCGGTAGGAGTATCTCGGATCGCCGACAGTGAGGATCTCTGTCACGAAGTGATTGTGCCAGAAGAGGGTCATCTTCTCCCGGATGGAGAGCTGTTGGTTCAACAGCAACCCCATCCACCATGCTTTCAGCGAGTTGATCCTGATACCTGTCGGGCTCGCATTGTTGGGGTTGGCAACAGGGTCCGTATTGCGGAAGGTCGAGTTGACCCAGGTGGTTCCCAGCGGGGCAACCTCGCCGTTGGTGGATGAAGGTGCGACGTAGGTGAGGGGCTGGGTCGGTTCCTCGGGCCAGGGCGCGAGAAGCGCATCAACGGCGGTGCTCATCGACAACCCCATGACCGCGTCGAGGTGTGACTTCGAGGGACCGAATGTCGTTCTCCGAAGAAGGTGGACCGCCTGCGCGTCAGTCCATGCCCCGGTGTAGAGCTCCAACCCGGCGGTAGTCCGCGCCACCTTGGGGAGTGACCTGTTCGCGAACGGGCTGACCAGCTCCTCATCCCGCGCCGCCGGCGCGTCCGTCGGCGTCAGCACTTCCTCCAACAACTCCCGTCTTTTCATGAGACACCCCTGCAGAAGTTCTTTCCTCTTGTGCTGCCAAAATCGAGATTAAACCTATCATTTTCAAGCTTTTTGTAATGTTCGCAATTTTTTTGACCTGACAAATACCCAATTCGTTGCTTGGCGGGGGAACATCTCGTATATTTATATGTTTTTCCCACATCATTCAATGACCCCCAGGAGTATGCCCATGAGAACACACATCCTTCCTCTTGTAGCGATGCTGGTGGTGGCTCTTCTCCTCGCCGGTTGTGGGAAATCGGCAGAGATGAAGCAGATGGAGTCCGACCTCTACGCTTCCGTCACAAAGGCCCACGACGAAGGAATGGCCTTGATGAACAAAGCGAACGACATGTCGGCAAAGGTGGACGAGGCGATCGCCAATTTCCAGAAGCTCGCGTCCGACCACCCGAAGGAAACGGCTGGCCACAGCATGGACGACCTGAGCACCGCGAAGCAGAAGCTGTCTGCAGCCGTAGCCTCCATGAAGGAGTGGATGGCGGGATTCAAGCCGTATGACGAGACGATGAACCACGAGGAGGTCATGATCCAGCTCAACGGTGCGAAAGAGGGCGTGACGAAGGTGAAGACCAGCCTCGAAGAGGCGCTAACGGCGGCAACGACAGCCATTGATTCCCATAAGACGTTTGCCGACGAGATTGCGGCAAGATTCGCCAAGCCGGCAAAGAAGATGGTGAAGAAGTAGCATTCACGCCGAGTGATCACCGGGGGATCACGGTCGATCGTGATCCCTTTTTTGTTCCCCCACGAGACTCTTCATGAGCGACAATAAGATCATATTCTCAATGGTCCGCGTCGGCAGGGTTGTCAAACCGAACCGGCAGATCCTGAAGGACATTTCTCTCTCATTCTTTTACGGCGCGAAGATCGGCGTCCTCGGTCTGAACGGCGCGGGGAAAAGCACGCTGCTGAAGATCATCGCCGGCGTCGACAAGGACTTTCTCGGACAGATCTCGGTGCAGAAGGGGATCACGTTCGGCTATCTTCCGCAGGAACCGGAACTCGACTCCTCGAAAACCGTGCGGGACATTGCCGAGGAAGGGGTTGCGCAGACCGTGCAGCTTCTCCAGGAGTACGAGGAGGTCAGCGCCGCCATGGCCGGCGAAGGGGCCGACCTGGATGCTCTGCTCGACCGCCAGTCTGCGTTGCAGGAACAGATCGACCGTCTGAATGCATGGGACCTCGACAGCCGGCTCGAGCAGGCAATGGATGCCTTGCGCTGTCCTCCAGGAGAAACTTCCGTTGCGGTCCTCTCCGGCGGCGAACGACGGCGCGTCGCCCTCTGCCGCCTCCTGCTGCAGAACCCTGACGTCCTCCTGCTGGACGAGCCGACGAACCATCTCGACGCTGAGTCCGTGGCCTGGCTCGAAACACACCTCGCCCAGTATCCCGGAACCGTCCTCGCGGTTACGCACGACCGTTATTTTCTCGACAATGTGGCGGGCTGGATACTCGAGCTGGACCGCGGGGAAGGCATACCGTTCCAGGGAAACTACTCCGCCTGGCTGGAGCAGAAGCGGGCCCGGCTCGCAGTGGAGGAGAAGCAGGAATCAAAACGGCAGCGCGCTCTCACTCACGAGCTGGAATGGATCCGCATGAACCCGAAAGGGCGCCACGCGAAAAGCAAGGCGCGAATCACCGCCTACGAATCGATGCTTGCTGAGGAGACGGAAAAGCGAAATGAGGAGATGGAACTCTACATCCCCCCTGGGCCTCGGCTGGGCAACGTTGTGATCGAGGCCAACGACGTTTCCAAGGCCTATGGCGACATCGTCCTGTACGAGCACATGAACTTTTCCCTCCCTCCCGGCGGCATCATAGGTGTCATCGGGCCGAACGGGGCGGGAAAGACGACGCTCTTCCGCATGATCACCGGGCAGGAAACGCCCGACGCGGGGGCCATCCGCCTCGGCGAGACGGTGAAGCTGGCGTACGTCGATCAGAGTCGCCCCCTTAACGGCGCAAATACGATCTGGGAGGAGATTTCCGGTAAGGAGGAGCTCATCACGCTGGGAAAACGGGAGGTCAACTCCCGTTCATATGTCGCAAGGTTCAATTTCAGCGGTACCGACCAGCAGAAGAACGTGGGCATCCTCTCCGGCGGCGAACGGAACAGGGTGCACCTCGCCAAGATCCTCCGGCAGGAGGCGAACGTCCTGCTGCTCGACGAGCCCACGAACGATCTCGACGTCAACACGCTCAGAGCGCTCGAAGAGGCGCTCCAGAACTTCGCCGGCTGTGCCGTGGTTATCTCCCATGACCGCTGGTTCCTCGACAGAATCGCGACCCATATCCTGGCGTTTGAGGGGGACAGCAGTGTCGTCTGGTTCGACGGCAACTACTCGGAATATGAAGCGGACCGTCGGCGCCGTCTTGGCATCGACGCCAGTCAGCCCCACCGCATCAAGTACAAGAAGTTGACCCGCGGATGAATCCCTGCGTCCGATCTGCCCTCTTCATCTGCCTCCTCTCAATCGCAGGACATGCGTCTGCTCAAGCACCGACTGTGAGAAAGGTCGAGCCGCCTAACTGGTGGAGCGGGATGGTGATGAAGCAGGTGCAGTTGATGATCCATGGGACCCACCTGACAGGGCTCGGCGCCTACTCCGAATCCCCGCAAATCCGCGTGGTCCGGATATATCGCACCCCTGACCCGTCATATGCTTTCGTGGACATCGAAATTGCGGAGGATGCGCTCGAAGGATACCACCGGATCACGCTCACCGGCGCGCACGACAGCGTCAGCTTTGCCTACCCCATCCTTCACCGACGAGCCTCGGGGACCGGCCAGAGAGGATTCGACGCGGGCGATGTGATCTACCTGATCACGCCCGACCGTTTTGCGAACGGCGACACCACCAACGACACCGTCTCTGGCATGACCGAGGCACGCAACCGCCACTCTCCTCTCGGTCGCCACGGCGGCGATCTCAAGGGGATCATCGACCATCTCGATTACCTGAGCGACCTCGGCGTGAGCGCGCTCTGGATCAATCCGCTGGTCGAAAACAACATGCCGGCCGCGAGCTACCACGGCTACGCCGCCACCGACCTCTACACGATCGATCCGCGCTTCGGGACGAACGCCCTCTACGAAGAGCTTGTCCGGGAGGCGCACCGCAGGGGGCTGAAGGTGATCATGGATCACGTCAGCAATCATGTCGGCATCGCACATCCCTGGATGAAGGACCTGCCGTCGGCCGACTGGCTCAACGGCTCGGCGTCAAGTCACCTGCGGGTGTCGCACGATCTTCCGGTGTTGACGGACGTTCACATGGATTCCACTGAGGGCGCGGCGGTGGTTTCCGGCTGGTTTTCCGACAACATGCCGGATCTCAATCAACGCAATTCCTTCGTGGCCCGTTACCTCACACAAAACACCATCTGGTGGATTGAGTCCACGGGAATTGACGGGATCAGGGAGGACACCTATCCCTATGCGGATCAGCGTTTCCTTGCCGAGTGGGCGCGGGCGATATTCGCGGAGTACCCTGCATTTTCCATCGTGGGGGAGGTCTGGATCGGCGACCCGGCCTTCGTGGCACCGTACCAGAAAGGAAGCCCGTTGGCCGTGGGTGGCGGCACGAACCTCCCCTCGGTGACCGACTTCCCGCTCTTCGACGCCTTCACCGAGGTGTTCGGCAACAGGGGGAGCATCCGGCTGATCTACGATGGTCTTTCGAAGGATCACCTGTACGCCGACCCCTACGCACTCATGACGTTTGTGGACAACCATGATACACGGAGGATCATGTATCTGACGGAAGGGGACTCGGCGCGCGCGCTGCTTGCGCTGACACTCCTTCTCACCACGCGGGGGATACCCCAGATCTACTACGGCACGGAAATCGGATTGATGGGAGGGAGGAGCCACGGCGCAATCCGCGCCGATTTCCCCGGCGGGTTCCCCGGGGACACGACTGATGCGTTCACGGTAGAGGGGAGGGTTTCCAACAGCATGTTCACTTCACTCCGCCGGATTCTCCATCTCAGAAAGCAGCGGCCGTCGCTGGCGTACGGTCGCTTGGTGCACTTCCCGCCTGTCGACGAGGCGTACGTTTATCTTCGCGCGCTCGATGACGAACAGACGATGATTATCGTCAACAACAAGAATCAACCCCAGCGGATCAACCTCGCGCCATACCGCCATGGGCTTGCAGGCGCGACCCGGTTGCGGGACCTGATCACCGGCGGGGTAGTGGATATCGGCAACGTAGAGCAGATTGAGATAGGGGGGAACACTGCGGGCATCTACGCCGTTATGCGAGACTCCGACCGATAAGCTCGCAACGAGTGCTGTGGAGTAGGACGGTAGGGAGGTATGGGATAGGGAGAACTCTCTCTCCTTCCCCCCTACCCTTTACTCCCTACTCCCTGCGCTACCTCCGCAACGCCTGCATCTTCCCCTTCACTATGCCCTGTTGCTCAGGGGTGAGCCCTTCCATCGTCGAGAGCGCTCCGTACTCGCCAAGGGCTTCTCCTCTTAACTCGGCTTTCTCCAGCGCCTGGGCCACGAGCAGGCGGTTTCTGAACTCCGTCCCCAGCGTCGGGTACCGCCTGAAGACCTCAAGTCCCTTGAGCGCACACGTGGCGTAAAAACCGTTATCGAAGAGCACCCGCGCCCCGTTCATCTGCAGGATGCCGATGGCGGAATCCGACTCTTTGAGCGCCGAGGGGGAAAGATCGGATCCGTGCACCGCCGCAGCGTTCGGGATCCGAAGTTCCTCGTTCTTCCATTGATACGATGAGGCGCGGACCTTTTCCATCGTGAGCTTCAACATCAGCTCTTCCTGCGAAAGCTCACGGATGTCGGACAGGTCGACAATCACCTCGGCTGGCAGCGTGATAGTTTTCCGCGCGCCGGAGTAGTTCTCCTCCGCCGTTGTCACCAGCACGGCTGACCCCTTCGCGCCAGTCTTCATTGTGTCGTCCGGCTTCAACACATCACCCTGTGCGACTCTGCTCCACACCTCCGTCACGCCGTGGCGAACGCTCACATCCCCGCGGATCTTCTGCACGATGATTTCGCCTGCCGTCGCCTGCAGGGAGAAGGCAAGCGCCACGATGGCCATTGCAGTTTTCATACATCCTCCTCAGTACACATCGACAATCTTCACCCAGCCCTTGATGAGGCCGAGACCGATTTCCACGTCATCAAAATACTCCTGCGCTCCCGCCGACCAGGCCTCGTCGAATCCGCGCGTGATCACGGTGGTCTCGATCGGGAGCCAGATGGTCTCGCTGCCCGATTTCCCTTTCCGGACCACGTAGCGCTTCGGGTTTTCGGCGATGCTCGATCCAAACTTCGGATCGACACCGGTATCGAACAGAAGGAACACGTGAGCATCATCCGGACGGCCCGGCGGGACCACATCGACGAAAGCTGTCGAGAGCCCGATGCTGCTCAGGAGCGACGCGAAGCAGACCGTCATGTCGTCGCAATCGCCTCCGCGAAGGGAAAGAGTCTCCGATGGATATTGGACATAGTCGGCGCTCTGCTTCGGGTCAGCCACATACGTGAGGCGTCCGGCAAACGTATTGAACAACACCCGCGCGTTCATATACCCTGCGAGCTCCTTCGGCGCTCCGGCCAGCGAATCTTGCCGCTGCAGCAGGACGTCGCGGCTGTAGCGGATCACGTCCGGGTCGTTCGGGGTCACAAAGTACCTGAGTGAGTGGACGTTGCCGTCCCAATCATTCTTCCCGTGGATGAGCACCCGCGTCTGTGTCCGGTCGTCGGCCTCCTCGGCAACCGTGGCCGACACCGAGACCGTTCCCTCGCGGATCGTCATCTTCGTCACAGACCGGACCAGTTCATTGAAGACGGCGGTCAGAGGAATTTCCGCGTCGGCACCAGGTGCAATGTAGACCGGTTGAGTTTCCGTCGGCTGATCCATGTACCGGTCCACGAAGAACGACGCCCGGGCCTGGATCGGCTTCGCGCTGATGTTGCGCACCCGAACCTTTCCGATCGGGCGATAGGCCAGCGCTTCGTACGCCGAGGGATAAATGCCACCGAGCATTTCGACCCCGTCGATCCGCGCCAGGCTCTCCTTGAGATTTCCCAGGATTGCCTTTACTGAGATCGATGCCCGGTTGGGGGAATACCGGTTCACGCCGATGTCGCGTATGGCCGAGGTGGTAAACGACGGGCTTGCAACAGTCCCACGCCGGGTCGCCTGACTGATGAAGCCGAGGTAGCTTGCATCCAACTCAAGAAAAGCGTACGACCACCCCGCACCGACGCTATACGCATGAACAAAGGGGTGTTCGTCGGCGCTCGCGAGGAGCCCGATTCGTATGGCGAGGGACACCGCAGGCATCCACTCAAGCCCGAGGGACGCAGTTCGTGCCGTGCTTCCTCCTGCAACGAGGGTAAGCGAGGGGAGAGGGGCGTACGCGGCGCTCACTTCCAGAGCTCTGAGGCGCGGCAGGGCATAACTGCTGAATTCCTCCGGAAGGCTCCCCTTGATGAACCGCACGAGGTCTCTGCCGACAGCCGCAACCGAGAGCGTCGGAGATGGTTTCCATGTCACCCCGATGTCCGCACTCCAGTGCGTCGCGGAGAATTCCCGTTCTACCGACACGATCGCCGTGTCCTGCAGCTCGAACTGATATTGGGGATCGTTCACGGTTTCGCGCCTCATGCGTGCTTCCAGACCGGCCGAAAAGTCATCGGCAATCCGGTACGCGTAGGCCGCTGCAATCGGTTCCGCATAGGTGATTTTCTTGTCGGCGGGGATGTTCAGCCCCACCACCGAGATAGTCGCGGGCCGGATGAAGTCGATCACGACACCGGGGGCATACTGAAAGGCCGCAGCGTGTTTCTCCAGGAACCGCTTCCCCAGCCCGAAGCCGCTGAAGACGAAGTTCTTTCCGGCAAGAGGAGTGGCGATCGACGTCACGGTGTTGACGTCCCAATCCCGCATGTCCACCAGTCCTGCGGGATTTGCGGTAAAGCCGCGGGTGTCCCGCACCAGCGCGCCATAGGCGGCAACGCCCGTAGCGCGGGGGGCAAACAGTGCCTGTCCATATGTCGTGTGTAATGTCATCGCCACGCTCATCACGAACGTGAGACAACGTCCGACGGTCATATCACTGGAATTCGACGTAGCTGTTGTGGATGGACGCTGCCTGCACAAGGATCATCCCCGGATACTGCCCGACCACCATCTTCTCGAACCTGTTCGATACGATGAATGTCAGCACAAAATACCGCTCGGGCGGCAGAAGATGCAGAATGGCTGGCTCGATTACCACCCGCCCCAGATTCACTTTCGGATGAATCTTGAGGAAGGGGATCGTCCTCTTCGTCACCGGATTGATCCTGCTGATGACGATGAATAGGTCGCCGCGGCCTTCCCACCGGAGAACCAGTGGGTCGGATCTCCGGAGCATGCTGCCGCCAGCGGGCTCCAGGAGGCGGACGTTGTCAGGGGTGACGATCTGCGTCGTGAACTGGCTCATGGACATCGGGGACTGCGCGCGCCATGTCATCACTGTGTTGGGCTGGTAGATGCTTGCCACGTCGCGGACGAAGACCGAGCCGAACACGGTATCGCGGAGCGCGCCGGGGATCCGGAGCCGGTAGGGGATCCGGAACATTGCCAGATCGTTGATCGTCAGCGGCAGCAGGGAATTCGAGACGAGATCTATGCCGTAGTATCCGATCGTCCTCCCGTTTGCCGTTAGCGGCCTGTTTCTGTCGGCGAAGTACGCAGTGGAAAAGGTCTCGACGTGCGTCGCCGCCGGGCCGGCGTCGTACACGACCCGCGAGACGAGCAGGAATGCGGAGAAACGTGTGGCGTCTCCTGGTGGCACACCGGTCGAATCCACCGATGTCCCGCCGGCGTTCGTATCGGCGGGGGCGATCGGCGTCACCTCGATCTTCGGGGACGTGGTTTCACCAGGGTCCACAACCACGGGGTCGGGTTTCTGGCAGCCCGCCGCGGCGAGCAGGATAACGAGTGATGTCAAGAATTTCTTCATAGCGCGATCCCGACGGCGTCGGGACTTTCCAATGTGATCAAATCCATCCTGATTATCAACAGCGCAAAAACAGGGCGGGCTCCCACCCAGGAAGGGAGCCCGCCTGATACCGCACAGGGGGATCAGAAGACCCTGTACGGAAGTGCCCACCAGCTCACCGAATAGGGTGCCACGTCGTCGAACAGCGTTCCACGCGTCATCGCATCAACCCCGGCATTGAAATAGCCGCGGTGGAAGTGGACGAACCACGTCAGCTCATACTCGCGCGTGTAGGTGTTGTTCCCGTTGTCTACCTGCGACACCAACGTCATGCGCGCCCGGCGGTGATGGTTGAACAGGTCGAACCCGTATCGGAGCACGACGATGTCGGTATCGGGGGATTCGCTCACGACCGTCACCCGCATGCGTACCTGGTCACCGGCAATCAGCTCGGGGCAGTCTTTCCGACCACCGTCGAAGAGCCGGAGCCACTTGTAGCGCAGGAAATAGGTCGCAGGATCCGTCACGGTCACGGTATCCCCGTTAGGCAGAAACGTCTCGAGCTTCGTGATCACGATGGCATTCCCCGCTGGCGGCGGATAGGTTGCCCCTTCCACGAGCGATGAGGCAACGGGGATCCAGTTCTTCCAGTACATTGCCGGGTTCCGGGCAATCCGCCGGAAGATGATGTTGCGCTCGGCCTTGTCCGTGAACGGCTTCGTCAGCGTGACCGTGTCGCCGGCACCCGTCACTGCACGGAGCCGCAGGTTCCCGGCGATCGTCTTCTCCACATGGGCAACGGCGATTGAATCACCCGCCTGAATGGTCGTGGTGATGTTTATCGTCACTCCGGTGACAAAGCGGCCCCAGCGAAGGGGCGTCACCGCCGCGTCGATCTTCCCGAACGTCCCGTAATCCGTCGGGGCCATCTCCTGATCGGAGAATGTCTGTTCGTCATTGGTGACGAACGGGTCGCTTGCCGCCATCGACTGCATCGCCTGTGTCTCGTTGGTCACGCCGGGAGGCGGCGTATCGGTCGCCGGACCCCCTGTGTCCTTGTTACACCCTGCGATGAGAAGGCCCGCGAGCGCCAGCCCTCCCCAGAACATCGCAAACGGCTTCTTCATTGGTATTTCTCCTGATGTGTGATTAAAGGATGAATTTGTGATGGTGTCATTGTTCTGCCAGGAACAGGTTCAAGCGGCATGCCAGGCGGCGGCAGGCACGTGGTGGGCGTCACGGGGCGCTATAAGCGATTACGAATCAGTGGCTTAAAGACGAGGGGATGGGGAGACGGAGAGAGAGGTGGATCGGGGGAAACGCGGGAATCCCGGATTGAACTGCGGGAAGATGCGAGATCAGGCGGAAAGGGGGGTCTGTGCTAGCGGCTGTCTCTGTTGCCGTTATTCAGCGATTCCACTTTCCAGACTCCCCGGAAGTAGGCCTCACCGACCTGCTCGAGGTACAGGTGGTATTTCTGCGGAAGGTTCTTCGCCTTTGGTTTGAGAGCCGACCTGCTCACCTCCCAGGGTTGCGATGAAGCTACTGCTCCTGCAATGTTCGACAGATAGTCGGCATATTTCCGTCTGACCCGTTCGTTGACCGCCGGGTCTGCCGAGAGGGAGATCTTTCTGACGGCTTTCTCCACGTCGAACGTGCATTCTGTAAACGCCTTCAGGCATTCGCCCCGGAGATATTCCGCCACGGTTCCCCGGTTCAGGCCTCCCAGTTCATCTGCGGTTTCGGTGACGGAGCTGCGGCTGAAGGCCTTGTCGCGCAGCGATTCGAGTACCTGTTCTTCAATGGGAGCGGCCCCGCGCGCGGCTGCGGCGATTTCCTCGGTGAGATCCTTGACCGTGATCATGCGACGCTGCTCAGCCCGTGCAAGAAGCACGCCGCGCGTGATGGCACTCTCCAGCTCGCGCACGTTCCCCGGCCATGCATAGTGCCTGAGCGCCTCCATGACATTCTTGGAGATCCCGATCTCGCCCCCCTGGCACCGCAGGAAATGATCGATCAGGAGCGGGATGTCCGACTGGCGCTCGCGGAGCGGAGGCAGAACCACCGTCAACACATTGAGGCGGTAATAGAGATCTTCCCGGAATCCTTTTTGCACCACGAGCTCGCGAAGATCCTTGTTCGTTGCTGCCACAACCCGCACGTCGGTGATCATGGTTGCGGTGCCCCCCACGCGCTCGAACTCCCCCTCCTGGAGCACACGAAGCAGTTTCAGCTGAAACCCCTCCGACACCTCGCCGATCTCGTCGAGGAAAATCGTGCCGTGGTTGGCCAGCTCGAACCGCCCGGGCTTTTCGCGGACCGCTCCGGTGAACGCTCCCTTTTCGTGCCCAAAGAGTTCGGATTCAAGCAGCGACTCCGAAAGAGCCCCGCAGTTTACCGCAACAAAGGTTTTAGTTGCACGCGGGCTCCGGCGGTGGAGCGCTTTTGCCACCAGTTCCTTTCCCGTCCCGCTTTCCCCCAGGATCAGCACCGGCGCATTGCTGGGCGCGATCTTCGCGACAAAGTCCACGGCCGTCCTAAGGGGTCCATCGGAATCATAGACAATCCCTTCAAATTCCCCTCGCGCATGGGAGATCTCTTCCCGATCTGTCTCATAGAGATCCATGTCGTCTGCCTGCGAGGAGAGGGTTCTGATCTCGGCCCGGTAGCGCCGGATCTCCTCCAGGAGTTCTGCCGAACGATCGTTTGCCCGTGCGGCCTCCATCGACACCAGCTCCCGCTCGAGCGTCGCCACCTTCGCCTCCCGGTCATGCAGGCGTTCGAGGATCAGCCGCTTCTCCGACTCCAGAGAGTCCACCCGCTCCCTGACGCGTCGCTGTCGGATATAGAGTCCGGCCCCAGTCGATGCGAGCAAAGCAACGATGGGCGGCGTGACGGGAAACTCCATTGACGCCCCGGCAAACAGTATGTATCCAGCCGCTATCAGGGCAAGGAACAGGATGGCCGGGACGAACCTGTCAAAGGGCGTGCGGAGATACAGTAGCGCCGCAGAGGCAAGAGCGGCGGTAAGCAGGCAAACAAGGAAAACCACCCAGCCGGGGGTGCGCGTCATAAAATCGTTGTTCAGCGCGTTATCAATCAGCGCCGCATGAAGGACGATTGCGGGGAGACGCGCATCCACGGGCGTGCGAAGAAACTCGCTTCTCCCCTCTGCAATGACGCCGACCAGAACAATTTTGCCCTGCAATGATGCCACGGGGATTGCGGCGGGGCGGTCCGTTCGGAGTGCATCGTACGCCCGCAGGACCTCAAGCATGGGGTAGGCCGTAAAGGTGCGCAATCCGCCCGGGAAGTTGATGGTAACGCGTCCGGGCGCAGTGCTCAAGAACGCCAGGTGGCTCCCCGATCTCCGGAACGTCACGCGCCGATCCTCGGCCGCCACACCGCTCCGCGGGGTGCGGCTCGCCACACGGAGGACCTCCAGGGCGAACGACGGCACCCGACCTTCACCGTCGGCAAGATAGAGGTCGATGTCGGCGTTATCCTCGATGTTCACATGCCCCACCCCGGCCGCTCCATCCCTGAGTGAGGGGAGGGGGAGGTGCACGACCACACCGACAGGGGCGTCATAGAGGAGTGCGGGAAACTCAAAAAGCGAGGAGGGTAGGGAATCGTCCGGCGCAACAGCCCCCGGGGCAGCGACAGAATCGAAGTACGACGTGAGGACGACGTTCCCCGATGCGGCGATCATCCGGGCGAGCAGGTTATCGTACTCGGGATATTCCGGCTTCGGGTCCTCAAACACCGCCTCGATGCCAACCGCGCCAACGCGGAGGTCGTCAAGTGCCTTGAGCAGGAGAGCATAGAAGTTTCTCCTCACGGGCCACTGGAGCGACTTCACCGCCTCCTGGTCGATGTACACGATGACGACGTTCGTATCGGCCTTCCGGTCACCGCGGACCCGGTAGTGCAGCGCGGTCATCTCGTCGTCCAGAGCGCCGAGTGGACCCTGCAGGAGCGCCGCGAAGATCGCGGCGCCGAGTGCAATGATCCCGGTGCGGACAATACCGCGGCGGTTCACGGCCGGCCCAGCCACTGCTCGGGGTTTTGTTTTTCCTTGCCTTTCCACAGCTCGAAGTGCAGGCGCGGTCCGTTCAGCGTCTCCCCCGTGTACCCGATCACATCTCCCTCCTTCACCCTGGTCCCCTCCGCCGCCTGAATTTCCGCAAGATGCGTATACACGGTCCGGTATCCGCCGCTGTGGTCGACGATCACGAGGTTCCCGTATGAGGGGAGCCACCAGATCTTGGCGACTTCACCGTCCGCGACCGTGGCCACCGGCGTCCCGGCTTTGACGGCGATATCGATGCCTGTGTTGAGGGTGATGGTCTTGAGCGTCGGATGCTTCTGGTTGCCGAAGCGCGCTACGATCGTTCCCTCGTTGACCGGCCAGCGCAGCCTCCCCTTTTTCTGATCGAACACGCTCGCGGTCGTCGGCGGCACCGCAAGTTTTGATTTCCGCGCGAGCTCTGCCTCTTTCTCCTTTCTGATCCGTTCCGCTTCGATGAGCTTGGCGATCATGTCTTCCAGGTCCTGCGCCGCCCTCATCTGCCGTTCGATCTCGCGCTGCATCAGCCGCTTGTCCTTCCTGATACGCGCAAGCGCATCGCGGCGGTCCGCTGCGAGTTCCGCCAGCCGCTCCTCCTCCGCACCCTTTTCCGCGATCAGTCGTTGCTCCTCGCTCAACTGAATGTGCAGCTGGGCCTGGACATCCTCAACCTCTTTTTTCTTGGCGGCAATGTGCTCTGCGTCGCGTCTGCGTTGGTCGGCAAACCGCCTGAGGTATTCGTTCCGGATGTAGAACTGATTGATCGAGGAAGACGAGAGAAGGAGTTCAAGATCCCGCGTCCTGCCCGTCCGATAGACGGACGTCACGTAGGCAGCGTACTGCTGTTTCAGGAAGCTGAGCTGCGATTCAAGCCGGGACATGCTCCGCCTGGTCGTTTCAATCCGCTTTTTCAGTTCCTGCTCCTGTGCCCGCAGCCGGCTGATGAGGCTGCGTACAAGTGTCCCCTTCTTGTCGTAGGTATCGAGGAGCTCCAGGGTGGCGCGTTCCGAGCGTTGCTGTTCGCGAATCTTTTCCTCGTACGCCTTGATCTGGTCGCGGATGGAGTTCAACTCCGCCTGGCGTTTGGCGATCTCATCCTGGGCCGCCGCCGGCCGGACCAGGAGCGCGCCGATCACGAGGAAGAGGAAATGTCGTACGGCGGATCGCACTGCAGGGTCACCGGATCGTGATGCGGGCATTGGCAGGCAGCGTGTACTCCAGCGAGGCGTGCGCCGGATTGAGCTCGAGGGAGCTGTACGAGATACTGACGCGTTGACCGCGGGAGGGAAAGCGGACGGTCACGCGCCTCGGGGCGGCAACGCCGTCCTGTTGGGTCACGCGCGAGGCCGTCGCTTCGATCTGCAGCGCCTCGGACCGGTCGCGCGCTTCGTAACGGACAACGAGGTTGTCCTGCGGATCGACCCAGAACGTCTGCCGCTCACCCCGCACGATGTACTCGGCGCGGACCGCACCGTCCTCCAGCACGTATGCGGAGGGCGAAGTATCCGGAAGCGTGAACCCGCCCCTGAACATTGTGAGGATCTGTTCCGCCGTGAGCTCGACCGGGATCGTCCCGCGAATTGTTTCCGGCGTCGGGACGCCGGTCACGGCTCTGTTTTCCATGGAATTGTACATCACGTACTTCGCCCGACTGAGGAAGAGGAACCCCGCATCGATGCCGAACGGACCTTCCAGCATAATCAGCAGCGAATCGGGCTTCTTCAGCGCCATGGAGAAGTACGCCGACCCCGACGCCTCTGGTCCTTCAAACAGCACGCTTCCCTTCCCCGTCATGCTGGTGATGCGCCCGTCACGCGCGTGCAGGCGCGCCGCCAGGACGTCGGCGGGAAGGTCGCGCAGGTCGTTCACGAGGACGGAGGACGACGGTCCGCAGGAGGCGACGAGGAGCATGCCCACCCCCAGCACCGTGGCGCGCTGACTGAAGTCGCTCATAGCGACCGGCGGGCGATCTTCTCCCGGAGGCCTGTGTTGTTCGCATCGAGCTTCAGCGCAGCATTCCATTGCTCGACGGCCCGCTCGGTCTCGTTCAACTTGAAATAGACATCCCCGAGGTGTTCGAGTATGACGGCGCTGGCGTCTCCTTTCGCGATCGCCTTGCTGATATACTGCTCTGCCTCGCGGTAGCGGCCAAGACGGAAGTACACCCATCCGATCGTGTCGAGATACGACGTGTTGTCCGGCTGCGCTTCGACGGCCTTACGCGCCATATCGAGCGCACGATCAAGCTGGATGCCCCGTTCCGCCAGACTGTAGCCGTAGTTGTTGAGGATCAAGTGGTTATCCGGGTTGATCCGGAGCGCCTCCTCGTACAGACTGTCGCTTTCGTCCAGCTTCTTGAGTCCTTCATAGACCAGCGCCAGCTGTCCGATGGCGTCGACGTCCTTCGGGTTGATCTGCCGGGCACGTTCGAGGACGCGCGCGGCGTCTTCATTGCGGCCGACGCGGCTGTAGGCAACGCCGAGGAAGAAATTCACGCGGAAATCGTCTGGAACCGCCCTGACCGCAGACTCCAGGATGGGGACGCTCGCCGCAAAGTTGTTTTTGTTCAGATACACCGCGCTCAGGAAGACCCATCCGTTGGCGTTCCAGCTTGCCAGCTCGGTGACCTTGCGGAAATTCAACACCGTGAGCGAATCATCCTGTTCTGCGGATGCAATGCCCCCCAGAAACCAGTACGGGCGCCAGTCGTCCGGATGAGCATCCCGGATCCGCTCAAAGATCCTCCGGCTCACCGGAATGAGCGTGGAGTCCTTCTGGAGCTGATCGAAGTAGAGCTCTCCGATATGGACCTTCACGTCGACCGACAAGGTATCCTGTCCGAGGATTGTTTCAAACTCCCGTGTCGCCCGGTCGTACTCCTTTTTCTGGAGCCAGATGCCCGCAATCTCCGCCTGGTATTCCAGGTTGGATGAATCAATTTCGTGGAGTACGGAATAGACCGCGAGGGCATTGTTAAGCTGTTCTGCCCGGAGGTAGGTGTGCGCCAGGGTGCGTTTGAGTTCCCTGTTCCCGGGGTCGAGTTCGGTCATCTGCCGGAGGGCAGAGGCAGCGCTGTCATGTTTGCCGAGCTTGCTGCAGAGCTCGGCGGTCTGGAGGAGGACTTCCCATTCCGGCCCGAAGCGGGCGGTCATTTTCCAGTAGATGTCGAGGGCTTTCAGGGGCTTGCGGTTCTGATAGACGCGGGCGAGGTTATACCAGGCGTCCATGCGGGACGAATCGCGCGCAATGAGCGCCTCGTACTGTTCCGCAGCGCCGTCGAAATCGAACGCATTGTTCATGACTTCCGCCAGGAGGCGCCGGTAGTCATAGTTCTCGGGGGCGAGGCGGACCGCCTCCCGGCCGGCCTCAATGGCGAGCGCGGACTTATTCAGCGCACTGTAGCACTTGGCGAGCGCAAAGAACATTGCGTGGTTCTTTTCATACCGGAGCGCTTCTTGATATTCGAGCGCCGCCTGCGCGTATTCCCCCTTCATCTCAAAGACGGAGCCGTCGATGAAATGCCGGAGCGCCTCCTCATGTTGCATCGCCGTCACTTCCCGCGGCAGGCCCGTCTTCTCCGCGTCGCCAGCAGCAGGCCCCGTCGAGCCGCACCCTGCAGTGATCACGGCGGCCGCCCCTGCCAGCGCCGTCGCCGCCCGCATCGCACGCCACCATTGTCTCAGCACGTGACTTCCTCTTCTGTCGTCAAAAAATATACCACTCTGAGCTCTGAATAACAAGGTGGGTTCGCCGCTGCTGGCCGTCTTGACATTCCCCCTATCGTTTGATACATTAGGCGGAATTTACAACCATAGGAAAAGGAGAGGACCCATGAGCAACGACCCACGGAATGCTCGTAATGTGCGACTGTTCCTGATCCCCGGCTTCATTGCCCTGGGTCTGGGGGTACTTGCGGCAGGATGTGCGTCAGAAGAAGAAACCATGGACGAGTGGGAAACACCGCCGGAAGCTTCACCCACTGCAAGCCTCGAATACCGCATCGATAGTCTGAAGAATGAGAACAGGCGGATGAAGGAACAGCTCGATGCGATGGCGGCCGAGAACCGGAGTCTCACCGGCCGGAATGCCGAGCTCGAGACCAAGCTCGCCGAGGCGAGCGCTGCGCCGAAGGCGACCCCTGCGCCGGTAACGCCGTCCGGAGATCTCACGTCGGCATACAGTGCAGCGCTCGATCAGTTCAGGCAGAGAAACTTCCAGGATGCGATCCAGCAGTTCGAAGGGATCCTGCAGGCAGGCGCGGACAACAAGCTGGCCGACAACTGCCATTACTGGATCGGCGAGTCATACTACGGGATGAGGAGGTACAACGACGCGATCAGGCAGTTTGAAACCGTGCTCGGCTACGAGGGCTCGGGTAAGCGCCCCTACGCGCAACTGATGATCGGCAACGCTTACGCTGCGCTGGGCGACAAAGCCGCAGCACGCGAGGCCTATGACAAGGTCGTGAGCACGTATCCCGCGAGCGATATCGTCGAGAAGGCGAAAGACAAACTCGCCAAGCTGAGATAGGATTTTGTAGTTCATTCGTACGAATAACCCCGGTCGGAATCGGCCGGGGTTATCTCGTTTATTACCCTCGCATGTGTGCCGCGTCAAGGCGCCTTCCTCTTACCGCATACCAGCAAGAAACTCCTCGGCGATGCGGACATCCTCCCTGCTCCCGATGAACAGGGGTGTTCGCTGGTGGAGTGACGTCGGCTTGATGTCCAGGATCCGCCGGCGGCCGTCGGAAGCGGCTCCCCCCGCGTTCTCGATGATGAAGGCCAGTGGATTGTTCTCGTACATGAGTCGGAGTTTCCCGTTCGTGTTCTTCGTGTCCCCCGGGTAGCAATAGATGCCGCCGTACAGCATCGTGCGATGAACGTCGGCCACCAGTGAGCCGATGTATCGCGAAGAATAGGGTCGGCCGGTCGGGGAATCCTCTTCCTTCAGATACTGGATGTACTTTTTTATCGGGGGCGCCCACCGTTCGTAGTTCCCCTCATTCACGCTGTAGATGGACCCCCGCTTCGGAATCTTGATATCCTCGTGCGACAGGAGAAACTCGCCGACACTCGGATCAAGGGTGAACCCGTGCACGCCGTGCCCGGTGCAGTAGACGAACATCATGCTTGATCCGAACAGGATATACCCCGCCGCCACCTGCCGGTGTCCCGGCTGGAGCACGTCTTCAAGCGTCCCCATCCCCGATTCGGTCACGCGTGCGTACACAGAGAAGATCGTGCCGATCGTGACATTCGCGTCGATGTTCCCCGAACCATCCAGCGGATCATAAATGAGGACGTATTTCCCGTGCGGGTAGTCGTCCGGGATCTGCAGGATGTCTTCATTCTCCTCGGACGCCATGACGCAGAGATCCCCGCCGTGGTCCATGGCTTTGTAGATCGTCTGGTCAGCGAATTCATCCAGCTTCTTCACCACGTCGCCGCTGATGTTCATCCGGTCGGTCTTTCCCAGGATGTTAACCAGCCCCGCCTTGGTGACTTCGCGCCACACGAGTTTCGCGGCAAGCGAAAGGCCGTGCAAGAGGGAGGAGAACTTACCAGTGGCTTCGGGATGGAGGCGCTCCCCTTCCATGATGTGGCGCTCCAGCGTCATGAACTTCGAGGCGCCCGGCGTATGCGTGGTCATGGCTGATTCCCTGTCAACGGTGTGAAGCAGCGCCCATGGCGCCGCGGGGCGGGGGAGTGTCCGGCAACATACTGAACGGGGGGAACAGTTGCAATGCGGAAGGTCACGCCCGGCGGGCGATCTCCTGCTCCTTGTACTGCAGCTCGTAGAGCCGGCGATAGATCCCTCCCAGTGCCAGCAGTTCCTGGTGGGTTCCCATCTCCCGGACCTCCCCCTTGTGCATGACGATGATCTTGGTGGCCGACTGGATCGTCGAGAGGCGGTGGGCGATCACGATCGAGGTCCGTCCCTGCAGGAGCTTCTTGATCGCGTTCTGGATCAGCAGCTCTGTTTCCGTATCAACGCTCGACGTCGCTTCGTCCAGCACCAGCACTCGCGGATGCACGGCGAGGGCGCGCGCGAAGGAAATCAACTGCTTCTGTCCCACGGAGAGCGTCGCGCCCCGTTCTTTCACTTCCGCGCGGTAGCGGCCGGGAAGCTGTTCAATGAACCGGTGGGCTCCGACGACGCGGGCTGCGGCGTGGATCCGATCTTCCGTAATGTCGCCGTTCCCCAGGTTGATGTTCGACGCGATGTCGCCGGAAAAGAGAAAGACATCCTGCAGCACCACGGCGATATGCCGGCGGAGCGATTCCTGCCTGATGTGACGGATGTTGATCCCGTCGATCAGGATTTCCCCGCGCTGGATGTCGTACAGCCGGGCGAGAAGGCTGATAATCGTCGTCTTCCCGGCGCCGGTATGCCCCACGAATGCCGCGCTCTCTCCGGCACGGATCGTAAAGGAGACGTTCCTCAACACCCATTCCGGCTCCTGCCCGTCGACGCCGGCATTATAGGCAAACCAAACGTTCCGAAATTCAATCTCCCCCTTGATCGTCGTGAGATCGACCGCCTTGGGGGAGTCTTCGATGATCGTCCGGTCGTCAAGCAACTTGAACACCCGCTCGGATGATGCCATGGCGGTCTGCATGATGTTGTATTTCTCCGAGAGGTCCCGGATCGGTCGCCAGAACATCTCATTGAACTGGAGGAAAGCCATCACGGTGCCGATCGTCACGCCCCCGCCGATCGCTTCCACGCCGGCATACCAGATGATCAGGCCGACGGCAATCGCGCCGATCAGGTCGACGCCGGGATAGAACACCGCGTAGTAGAAGATCGACTTGATGTTCGCGTCGCGGTGGAGGCCGTTGATCGCGCTGAAGCGCTCGAACGATCGTTTCTCGCGGCCGAACACCTGGTCCACCATCATGCCGGTGATGTGTTCCTGCATGAACGCGTTGATGCGGGCGATCTGAATGCGTACCTCCCGGTACGCCTCGCGCGCCTTCTTCCGGAAGAGAAACGTTCCGTAGAACAGCAGCGGCAGCACGCTCAGCGAGATCAGGGCAAGCTGCCAGTTCATGGAGAACATGAAATAGAGGATCCCGACAATGGTGAAGACGTCGCTGAACACCATCACGATGCCGGAGGAGAACATTTCGTTCAGCACCTCCACGTCGTTCGTGACCCGCGTGATCAGCCGACCGATCGGGTTGCGGTCGTAGAACGATAGTCCGAGCCGCTGCAGGTGGGCGAACACTTCCATGCGGAGGTCGAAGATGGTCCGCTGGCCGATCCACTGCGTGAGGTACGTGTTGAGGTACTGGAGGACGCCGCGGAGGCACATGATGCCGAGGAACGCAAGCGTAGTCATCAGCAAGCCGTGCCCATCGCCGCGGGCGATGTCGACGTCGACCGCGATCTTGGTGAAATACGGCCGCACTGCCTCCATGGCCGATACCGCGATGCTCAGGGCAATGCCGAGCGCCACATACCAGGTGTAGGGGCGGAGATAGCGGAGCATGCGGCGCATCAGCCGTGCGTCGTATGCCTTGCCGAGTATTTCTTCTTCCTGCATGGTATTGGTTGGATCGGTCCTGCGGGGAAGCACGTCACTGTCCCACCGCGCCGCGTATCAGAGCTGTTCCAGTTCCTCCTCCAGGAGTTGCTTCTGGTGCAGCTCGGCATAGATCCCGCCGAGCGCCACAAGCTCATCATGCGTGCCCGCTTCCTTGATGGCTCCTTCGTGGAGGACGACGATCCGGTCCGCCTCCTTGACGGTGGAGATCCTGTGGCTGATGATGACGCTGGACCTCCCGCGCATCACTGTCCGGAGGCGTTTCAGGATCTCTTCTTCGGTATACGTATCGACAGCGGAAAGGGCATCATCAAGGATCAGGATTGCGGGGCGGCGCATCACGGCGCGCGCAATACTCGTCCGCTGCTTCTGCCCCCCCGACAAGGTGATGCCCCGTTCCCCGAGCATCGTGCCGTAACGCTGGGGGAATCCCTCAACGTCTTTTGCAATCTGAGCAATCTCCGCGGCATCGAGGACTTCATCCTCTGCGGCGGTATCGACCCCGTACGCGATGTTTTCGGCGATCGAGTCGGAGAACAGGAACGTCTCCTGCGGAACATACCCGATCGCCCCGCGTAGGACGCCGAGGGGGATGTCCCGAACGTCCGTACCGTCGATCAGGATTTGACCCTCCGTCACGTCGTACATCCGCGGGATGAGATTCACCAGCGTGCTCTTGCCGGAGCCCGTGTAGCCGACGACTGCCATCGTCGTCCCGGCAGGGATAGTCAGTGTCACGTTCTTTAACGCCGGCGTCTGTGCACCCTCATGACGGAAGGTCACATCGCGGAATTCGATCCGTCCCACCATCGGCCTGATCCGCATGTCGGACCGCTGCGAATCCCGAATCGCCGGCTCCGTGTCCATGATCCTGGTGAGACGTGCCATCGACGCTGCCCCCTGCTGAAGAATGTTGATCACCCAGCCGAACGCGATCATCGGCCAGATCAGCATGGCCAGATAAACAAAGAAGGCGGTCAGCGTTCCGATGCTCAGACGGCCGTCGATCACCCGCATCCCGCCGAAATAGAGAGAGATCACGAGCGAAAAGCCGACGAGAAGGAACATGAGCGGCCACATAATCGACTGCACGCGAGCAAGGACGAGGTTCTTTTTAAGATACTCCCAGCTCATGGCCCGGAAGAGTCCGGTCTCATACGCCTCGCGGACGTACGTCTTGATGACCCGGATACCCGAGAGGTTCTCCTGCGCACGCGTGGTGAGGCGCGAATACTGTTCCTGACGCTCCTCGAACTTCACGTGCACGAGCTTGCCGAGATAGTACACGGCGACGGAAACGAAGGGGAGCGGAACAAGGGCGAGCAGCGTCAGTTGATAGTCGGCAACGAGCATCACCGCAAGGACCATGGTGAACGTCATCAGGGTGTCCGTCGGGTACATGATCCCCGGACCCAGCGCGTTGCGCACTGCCCCGATGTCGTTGGTCGCCAGCGCCATCAGGTCGCCGGTCGGCGTGTTCTGGAAATAGGCGAGCGGCAGTTTCTGGATGTGAGTGAGGAAGTCGTTGCGGATGTCGAACTCCACGTGGCGGGAGACCACGATGATCGTCTGGCGGGTCAGGAAGGTGAAAATCCCTGCGATGCCGGAGAAGCCAACGACCAGGCCGGCGTACCCAATCAGGTCGCGGGAGGAGAGGTTGCCGCTCTGGAGTCCGGCCTTGAGCACATCAACGGCGCGGCCCACAAAGAGCGGAAGGGCGACCGTGAAGAGGTTGCTCATGACGACGGTCAGGAGACCCCACAGCAGGGTTCTCTTGTACCGTGCAAGATACGGAAGCAAGCGAAGGAGCGGTTTCAATCCTCACCCGATGATTTCAAAACCCGTGTACCTGTGCAGGACCGCGGGAACGGTTACTTTCCCTTCCGGCGTCTGGTTTTGTTCGAGCAGTGCAGCCATGACGCGCGGCAGCGCAAGCGCCGAGCCGTTCAATGTATGGACGATCTCCGGCTTCCCGCCAGACACCGGGCGGTAGCGGATGTTCATCCGTCTCGCCTGGTATGATTCGAAGTTGCTCACCGACGACACCTCAAGCCATTTCTGCTGTCCCGGCGACCAGACCTCAAGGTCGTACTTCTTTGCCTGGGTGAAGCCCAGATCCCCCGCACACATCAACAGTACGTGATAGCGGAGCCCAAGCTTGCGCAGCAGCCCCTCGGCCTGCCTACGCATCGCGTCAAGCTCGTCATACGAAGATTCAGGCCTCACGAATTCAACGAGCTCCACCTTGTTGAACTGGTGCACGCGGTTCAGCCCGCGCACCTCCTTGCCGTACGATCCCGCTTCGCGTCGGAAACAGGGAGTGTAGGCGCACAACCTGACGGGAAGTTGCTGTTCACGCAGAATCTCGTCTCGGTAGTAATTCGTCACCGGCACTTCCGCGGTCGGCACGAGATAGAAGTCGTCTTGCGTGACGACATACATCTGGTCTTCCTTGTCCGGAAGCTGGCCGGTCCCGGTTGCGCTTGCGGCATTGACCATCAGCGGCGGAAAGACTTCGGTGTACCCATGCGCCGCAGCGTCGTCGAGAAAGAAATTCACCAGCGCCCGTTCCAGCTTCGCTCCCTTACCGACGTATACGGGAAACCCGGCCCCGGTGATTTTGGTTCCACGGGGGAAATCGACAATCTGAAGCTTTTCAAGCAATTCCCAGTGGGGTTTCGGGGGAAAATCGATTTCCACTTCCTCGCCCCACGTTTCCACGACCTGGTTCTCGGCGGGCGTCCGGCCCGGCGGGACCGACGGGTGGGGGATGTTCGGAATGGCGAGCAGGACGCTGTGCAGCTGTGCGTCGACGCGCGAGACATCGGCATCGATCGCTCTGATCTCGTCGGCCACCGCTTTCATCTGCGCGATCAGGGCGGAGGCGTCTTCGCCGTGCGATTTCATCCGCGCGACGTCTGCGGAGACCGTGTTCCGCCGGTTCTTCAGTGTCTCGGTTTTCTGCAACAACCGCCGGCGTTCCTCGTCCAGACGCACCGCTTGGTCAACCCGGGCGGGATCTTCCCCTTTCTTCAGCACACCCTGCCTGATCTCTTGCGCCTTCTCCCGTATGATCTTGATATCCAGCATGAGTGTCAGCGCTTTCCGCGCGGATGTGACTGCCCAGGGACAGGCGCGCTGTCGGATACGCGCCTCGCGCCTCGCGAAAGCTGGTTCTTGACGACAGCCAGTCCCTGATCAAGAGTCGACGGATGGATGCCGAGCTCGACCTCCGCCTTGAGCGTGATCAGGCCGGATTTCAGGGGGCGTTGTGCCGGCTGCCGAAGCTGCGCGGTTTTAATGGGCGTGATGAGTGATTCATCCAGTTTGAACGTGCGTGCGACTCGCACTGCAAATTCATAGCGGCTCACAATGTCCCGGCCCGCGATGTTGTAGATGCCGGTGCGTCCCAGCTCCACGCCCCGAACGAGTCCGTAGGCGAGGTCATCGGCAAGCGTCGGATTGCCCAGCTGATCGTCGACAATCCGCACGGGCGTTTTCTTCTCCAGGCTCTGGATGAGCCAGAGCAGGAAGTTCTGCTTCACGCCGGGAGCATAACCGTAGAGCACCATTGTGCGCGCAATGAGGTAGTTCAACCCGGAGGCGCGCACGACCGTCTCGCTGGCGAGCTTCGTCTTGCCGTAGTAGCTCACGGGCTCGGGCCGGTCTTCCTCCGTATACGGTCCGGTCTTCCCGTCAAAGATGTAATCGCTCGAAATATGGACAACCGTCGCCTCCGTGCGGCGCGCGGCCTCAACGATGTTCTCCACGCCCCCGACGTTCACCTTCCATGCGAGCTCCCGTTCGACCTCGCATGCATCCACATTCGTGATCGCCGCGCAGTTGAAGATCACGTCGGGTTCCGTTCGGGTCACGAGTTGCTTCAGATCCTTCTTCGAGGTGACGTCCGCCTTCACATATTCGGCGGGGTCGAGTACCCGTGCGGGAGCATCTTCGATCGACGCGAGGACGACGGAAGTCGACGAGCCGCGCACGAGCAATTCGGCCACTTTCTGGCCGAGGAGCCCGTTGCTCCCCAGCACGAGAGCCCGGCGTGCGGTCATCGCAAGCTTTCCTCAAGCGCGGTCGCCGCATCGGTCCGTTCGTCGCGGTACTTGACAATCACGGGAGTTGCAATGGAGAGGCCAAGCTCGCGGGCCCACGGGTCGGCAACAGGGCGGCTTCCCGGAACGACGACGGCGTTTTCCGGGATCACCAGTGGCGCCCCCTCCTGTTTCCGGTACACCAGATTTCGTACGGCGTCATACACCGGCGTCCCCCCCGTCAGCACGACCCCTGCGCCGATAACTGCGCGTCGCCCGATTACCGCCCCTTCGTACACTCCGCAGTTGCCGCCAATCATCACGTCGTCCTCCACAATGACGGGGAGCGCGCCGACGGGCTCAAGGACGCCGCCGATCTGCGATGCAGCACTCAGATGGACCCTCTTCCCCACCTGTGCACAGGAACCGACGAGGGCGTGCGAATCGATCATCGTTCCCTCGTCGACGTAGGCGCCGACGTTGATATACATCGGGGGCATGCAAACGACGCCGCGGGCGACAAACGCTCCGTCGCGTATGGCCGATCCTCCCGGCACGACCCGTACACCGTCGGCCACCGAGAGGGCCTTGAGGGGAAACGTGCTCTTGTCGAAAAAACGAAAGCGGCCGTCAATCGAGACGTCCTCCAGCACCCCCAGGCGGAAGCCGAGTACGATCCCCTGTTTGACCCAGTGGTTCACTGTCCAGGTGCCGTTTCGCTTTTCCGCGGCACGGATCTCTCCGCGGTTGAGGAAGAATTTGAACTCGGCAAACGTGCGGAGCGCCGCTGAGCGGTCAAGGGTATCCGTGGGAGTGGCAAAATGCCGTTCGATGTCGTCGCGCAGCGCCATGAGCTACTTGATGAGCTTCAGGGATTTCAGGGCGTGCTCGAGCTTGGGGCGCGCCGTGTCGCTTATCTGCGTCAGGGGGAGCCGGTAGTGGTCCTCCAGCAGTCCCATCATGGCCATGGCAGCCTTGACGGGGATGGGGTTGGATTCGATGAAATTGACGTTCATCAGATGCAGGAGCCGGTAATGCTGCTCGCGCGCCTTGTCAAACTTCCCCCTCAGGGCATACCGCACCATCGTGCCGAACTCCGCCGGCACTTCGTTGGACACAACCGAGATAATCCCGTCCGCGCCGAGGGCCATCAGGGGAAGCGTCAGGTTGTCGTCGCCTGACCAGACGCCGAAGCCGGCCGGCCGGTGGTGGAGGATTTCCATGATCTGCGACAGGTTGGCGGAGGCTTCCTTCACTCCCGCAATGAAGGGGATTTCTTCGGCAAGTCGCAGGGCTGTATTGGCCTCTATGTTCGACGCTGTCCGTCCGGGAACGTTGTAGATCACGATGGGGATCTCCACAGCGTCCGCGATGGCGCTGAAGTGCCGGAAGATCCCTTCCTGCGTCGGTTTGTTGTAGAACGGCGCCACCGAGAGTATCGCGTCGACGCCCCGGCGTTTGGCTTCCCTTGCGAGCCCGACCGCCTTCCCGGTGGCGTTCGCGCTCGCGCCGCCGATCACCGGCACCTTGCCGTTCGCCTGATCAACCACCATCTCGATCACCTGGGCCTGCTCGGGTTCCGACAGCGTGGCTCCTTCTCCTGTGCTGCCCACCGGCACCAGGGCCTCGATCCCCGCCTTGATCTGGCGGTCGACGAGTTCGCGGAGGACGACCTCGTCAACGCTTCCGTCCCGCTTGAACGGCGTAACCAGCGCCGTTCCCGTCCCGCGAAAGAGCAGTGTCCGTCTTTTCATAAGCGTCCCGTGGGGTGGATGTCGGAGTTGTTTACAGCAAGATAACGTCGCGCATGGTGTACATCCCCTTCTTCCCCTTCAGCCATTCGGCCGCGACCACCGCGCCGAGGGCAAATCCCGTCCGGTTTTTCGCGGTGTGCGTCATCTCGATGCAATCCGCATCGGAGTCGAACATGACTGCGTGCCTTCCCGTGACGTGCCCGAGGCGGGAAGAGGTGACGTGAAGCTGGTGATGTTTAATCTTCCCCTTTGAGGTATCCGAGAAGATCTCCGATTTGCGCTTCATGCCTTGCAGGATCGAGGCGCCGAGCGAGAGCGCCGTGCCTGACGGGCTGTCGGCTTTTCCCCGGTGATGCACCTCCGTCACGGCCACGTCGTACTCCGGATATTTGTCGAACAGATGCGCCGCGTGGCTGACGATGTTCATGAACAAGTTTACGCCAAGCGAGAAGTTCGACGCATAGAGCAGACCGATATGTGACTCCTTCACCAGCTTTTTCACGTGTTCGAGCCGGTCGTACCAGCCGGTGGTCCCGACGACGATGTTCTTCCCGCATTCGGCGGCGGCTTCGATGTTGGCAATCACCGCACCCGGCACCGTGAAGTCAATGCACACATCGATGCCCTTGAGCGCTTCTTTAGTAAGCCCAAGTCCCCCTGTATTGTTGTGGAGGTCGAACACTTTCGCGACCGTGAGACCTTTTTCCTTCGCCACACGTTCGACTTCTTTCCCCATTTTCCCGTAGCCGATGAGCGCGATGTTCATGGCGCACTCCTGTCGTCCTCCATTGGGTTGGTCGATCGCACACCGGCCTGCCGTTCGGCCGCTTCTCCTGCGATGCGCGCCGCGAAGGCGGCTGCGCGCACCATGTCACCCGAACTCACGCACTCGAAGAGGTACGCCGCACTGAACACGTCGCCGAGACCCGTCGGCGACCCGGGTACTGACGAAGGCACCGGCGCGATGTCGTTGCGCACGATCTCCTTATGGGCACTTGTGTATAGCGTCGCGCCGCGTTGGCCGCGGGTGACAATCACTCCTTTGACTCCGAGGGTCAGCAGATGTCCCACCGTTTGATCCTCGTTCAGCCGTTCGATGGCAAGCCCGGCGATCTCCTCTTCGTTCATCTGAACGGACGTGAGCATGAACGCCCACCGTCGCCAGTCCGGCAGGGGCCTGCGGAACCGATCCCCGTTCGCGGCCACTCCCATGGTGAGGTTGTGCAGGTCGAGGTGGATCGGCGTCCCCCGTGGCCTGACCTCCATTCGGATCTGGTCGAGCGTTTCAAGAGTGATATCGGCTCCCGACGCCATACTGATCAGGAGGCCGTCTCCGGCGAGGAATCTCCTGATGCGTTCAAACGGTATCGGCGCGGCGACCTCCCTGGTGCAGACCGTTCGGGCCCCGTCGTCCTGCTCAAAGATGTGGATCCTGTTCGTCGGTCCCCCCGAGGCGAACACGCCATCCGTCATGACGGCAGGGACGCGTCCGAGCCAGGCGCGGAAGACCCCGTCATCGTCCGGTCCGACGCCGCAGATCGGAACGATCGTGTCGTCTTTTCCCGCAAGTGCGCCGAGCGTCGCCACGGCATTTGCCACGCCTCCCCACGTCTCCCGTTCCTGGCCGTCGCGAGAGTGGACCACGTCTTTGCAGAGATGTCCGACCACGAGAAGTTTCATGGGCGCGGAGGGATATGAATGCGACGGGTCGGAGTCAGAATTTCGCCCCGTTCTTCCGGAATTCAGTCAGCGTGCGGCGCAGCGCATCGTCGCTGAGCGCGAGGATCTCCGCTGCCAGGACCGCGGCATTCTTCGCCCCGGCGGCGCCGATCGCCACCGTAGCTACCGGGACGCCCGCGGGCATCTGGACGATCGAGTACAGGGCATCAATGCCGTTGAGCGCCGAGCCTTCCAGCGGGACGCCGATGACGGGGAGGGTCGTATGTGACGCAGCGACGCCCGGAAGGTGCGCTGCCATCCCCGCCGCAGCGATGATCACCGCATAGCCGTTTCCCTCCGCCGCCTTCACAAACGCGGCGGTCTCGTCCGGCTGACGGTGGGCGGAGGAAATCTTCAGGTCAAACGGAATGCCAAACTTGGCGAGGTACTCGGTACATCCGGCCATCGTCTGTTCGTCGCTCCTGCTGCCGAGGAGGATCGCTACTTTGCGCGCCATCAGAGTTTGGCCGTATGGGGATAGTTGCCCGCCTCGCACTGCCTCCAGGCGGCCTGGCAGGAGAACCGGTTTTCGTACAACGCCCTGCCGATGACCACCGAGTCCACGCCGTACCGTTCGAGGTCCTGAATCTGCAGGAGGTCTTGAAGTCCGGAAACCCCTCCCGCCGCAGTGATGCGCATGCCGGTCTTTTCACCGAGCTCCCGCAAGATCCTGAGATTGACCGGGGCGGGAGAGAGGTCCGATTCAAGCTCACAGTAGACGAGGCGCCGGAATCCCAGCGCCCTGGCATTCAGGGCCGCCGAGAGTGCGGGAAGACCAGAGTTCGTCCGGTGCCCATGGGTCACCACTATGCCGTCCACCGCGTACATCCCGAGCACGACCTTGCTCGCGGTATACTCCTCGATCACTCGCTTTGCTTCGTCGGGATTCTCGATGAGCATGGTGCTGATCAGGACGCGATAGACGCCGGTGGCAAACGCCCACTGCACATCCTCGAACGTCCGAAGGCCGCCCCCGAGCTCGATCGGGATGTCCACCGTCGTCACCATCCGGCGGATCGTATCGCCGTTCACGACGCGTCCCTCGCGTGCGCCGTCGAGGTCAGTCACATGGAGGGATTTCGCATTCTCTGTCCGCCAGAGTCGCGCTACCTCGACGGGATCATCCGAATAGCAGTATCCGCCGAGGCCCTGCGGCGTGCGCACGGAGCGTCCGCCCTGGATCTCAACGGCGGGGATGATGAGGATCATGCTCCATAGTGCGCAAAAACCGCTTCATTTTCAAGTGAACGATGCGGCGCATATTTTGAATTCCCCTGCACTTTCTTTATAATGATGCGTTTTGCAACTCGTTTCCGACACATGAGAGTCATCATGAAAAACCGCAGTACATTCCTTCTGACAGTGTTCCTGATGTTCCCCGGGTGGCTGCAGGCGTCCGCCCAACCCGCGCCGCCACGGCTCGTCGTCGTCATCATCGCCGATCAGTTTCCGTATGACTACCTGAACCGCTTCGGAGGATCATTCGGCGAAGGGGGATTCCGCAGGTTGATTCGGGAGGGAGCGAACTTCGTCAACGCATCGTATGAACACGCCATCACGCTCACCGCTCCGGGACACGCAGTGATCCTGAGCGGAGCGTACGGGAACCGCAATGGCATCGTGACCAACACCTGGTACGATACTTCATCGCACGCCACGGCGTACTGCGTTGAGGACACGACGGTCTCGGCTGTGGGGGGAACCGGCAAGGGGAGATCTCCCGCGAACCTCATCGGATCCACATTCGGGGATGAGCTCCGCATTGCGTCGGGATTCGCTGCAAAGGTCATTTCCCTCTCGCACAAGGACCGCGCAGCAGTCCTTCTTGGCGGAAAACTGGCAAACGGGACATTCTGGATGTCCGATTCGGCCTTCGTAACGTCGACGTACTACACGAGCCGGCTCCCCGCCTGGGTGCGGGAGTTCAATGCGTCCGGGCTTGTCAACAGCTACTTTGGCCGGCGCTGGGAGCAGAGTCTGCCGGAGAGCGCGTTCGGGTCGTGCGATGTCGACGATGCTCCGTATGAGAACGGCGGGAACGGCCTCGGCCGGGTCTTTCCTCATCCGATCACCGGCGAGGACAGGAATTCGATCACCCCCTCGTACTATCATGCCCTCATTGAAAGCCCGTTCGGCGATGAGATCCTTTCCGCTTTTGCCAAGGCTGCTGTTCGCGGTGAACGGTTGGGACTGCGCGGCGTTACCGATCTGCTCTGCATCAGCTTTTCCTCCAATGATTATGTCGGACATGCGTACGGTCCGCACAGCCGCGAGGTGGCTGAAATAACAGTGAAGACAGACAGCGTGATTGCTGACCTGCTGCGGTTCCTCGACCGCGAGGTCGGCACGGGGAGGTACATCGTCGCCCTCACCAGCGACCATGGCATAGCGCCGATCCCCGAATACCTCATGCGGATGCGGGAAGGAGCGGAGGCGGGAAGGGTAAGGCCGGATTCGATCAGTGTGACATGCGAGCAAGCGCTGACGGCCCGATTCGGTCCACTTCCGAAAGGGGTGGGGTGGCTGGAGCAACGAATCGACAAGAATCTCTACCTGAGCCGACAAGCGCTCCGGCGCCGTCGCGTCTCGCCTGAAAAGGCAGCCCGCGTAGCCGCCGATGCCCTCCTGCGGCTCCGGGGCATCGCTGCGGTGTATACCAGGGAACAACTCGAGCAGGGCGTGGGATGCACTCTACTGGATAGAAAGGCCCGGCACAGCTACCATCCGCTGAGGAGCGGCGATTTGATGTATGTCCTCAAGCCCTATTATATAGAGGGGTCAGGACATATGGGAAGCACGCACGGCGATCCCTATGATTATTGCGCACACGTCCCCCTGATCATCATGGGGGGGCCTGTAAAGCCGGGAACGTATGCCGCACAGGCAACCCCAGCTGACCTGGCGCCGACACTATCGGTGATCACCGGCGTGGAGTTTCCTGCGGGACGGGAGGGGCGTGTGCTGAGCGAAGCGCTGCGGTAAATCAGGAGGAGAAGCGTTTCCGCCGGTTGCGGATATAGTCCACGAACACGTACTCGCCCAGCGTATTCAGGGAGGAATAGTAGGCCCTCCCGCGGTTGGCGCGCGTCAGCTCCTCGACGAAGTTGATGAGGTACGGGTCGCGCGCTACCATAAACGTTGTAACTGGAATGTGTTCACGCCGGCAGGCAACGGCTTCGTCGAGGGTCTTGTTCACAATTTTCGGGTCGAGCCCGAAGGAGTTCTTGTACAGCCGGCCGTTCGCTTCGAAGATCGCTGACGGCTTGCCGTCGGTCACCATGAAGATCTGCCTGTTGACGTTCCCCCCCCGGCGCCGGAGGAGATCGCGCGCCAGCTGCAGTCCCGCCCGCGTGTTCGTATGATACGGTCCCACCGTCAGGAACGGCAATTCGTTGATGCTCACAAGCTGCGCCTCGTCGCCGAACGTGACCAGCGCCAGATAATCCTTGGGGAACTGGGTCGTGATCAGCTCGCTCAGCGCAAGCGCCACCTGCTTCGCTGGCGTGATCCTGTCCTCACCGTACAGGATCATACTGTGGCTGATGTCGATCATCAGCACCGTCGCGCAGGAAGTCTGGTGTTCCGTCTCGTAGACCTCGAGGTCCTCTTCCTTCAGAGTGAAGTCATCGATCCCGTCGCGCCGGAACGCGTTGGTGAGCGTCGACGTCAGGTCGATGTTCGTCGCCTGATCGCCGAATGTGAACTTCCGGGTTTCGCTCAGCCGATCGACCCCGGTGCCGGTGTAGGGGGTCTCGTGGCTGCCGGTGGGCGCCTTCTTCAGAGATGTGAACACTTCCCGCAGGGCATCGCGCCTGATCCGCTGGATCCCTTTTCCGGTGAGCACCAGTCCCGTCTTTGCCTCTTCGATGAGCCCGAGTTCGCGGAGCTTGTCGATAAGGTCGTCCATCGTCATCGACTCATCGAACAGCCCGTACTCTTCGGCGAGCTGCTTCAGCCACTCAAGCGCCTCCTCGACGTCGCCGTTGGTCTGCACGGTGAGGTAGCTGAAGAGCGAAATCATTTGCTGGAGCCGCTGCTCATCGGTAGCAGAATCGGGCCGCCAGCGTGAGTACCGGAACTTCATGCTCAGTCCTCTTCGTACATCTTCCCCGAGCCGCTGAATATGCTGCCGACCATGTCCTTATACGAGGTCCGGTGGTCGACCTCATCTTTTGCGATTTTCGAATTCTGATGGAGACCGTCGAGCACGAACTCCATCACGGAAGGGAGCTCGTATTGCTCGTCGACACCTTTCATATATTTCCGCGTGATCTCCCGCAGTCCACGGACCTTGTCCAGCTCGCGCGTATACTCAGCAATGGTCATGTCGTCCGCGATCTCCACCTTGTTCCCGGCCTCGAACCACTGGACGATCCTGCCGTACTCGGGGTCATCGGGCTGTTGTTTCCCTCCCTGCGGGTCCTGCGCCGGACGCGGCCGTTTCCTGAGGGGGTCGGGGAAATACCGCTTGAACGTTTCGCGCACCGCCTTGCCGACGAGGGCCTTGCTCACCTTTACCGATCCCTCCTGCTCTCCCTCGAACACGAGCTCGATCTTCCCCGTCAGTCCCGGAAGCACGTGAGGAAGATCGCAGATGCGCGGAACGATCACGTTGTCACCGATCGTGATGGCCCGACGCTCGGCATTGCTCACCAGATTTTCCATCGCGGCGATGGTCAGGCGGGCGCTCACGCCTGACTTCTGGTCAACGAACTCGCTTTTTCGCGCCTCGAAGGCGATCTGTTCAACGATCTCCCGGAAGAAGCGCGGGATCCGGATATCCTTCCCTTCGCGCCCGATGTGCGCCTCCTGTTCGGTGATCCGGATCGCATCTTCGAGCGACCGCGGGTAGTGGGTCAGGATCTGCGAGTCGATTCTGTCCTTGAGCGGCGTAATGATGTTCCCGCGGTTTGTGTAGTCTTCCGGGTTCGCGGTAAAGACCAGCATGATGTCCATCGGAATGCGAACATTGAAGCCGCGGATCTGGATATCTTTCTCTTCGAGAATGTTAAAGAGTCCCACCTGGATGCGGGGCTGGAGGTCGGGCAGCTCGTTGATCGCGAAGATGCCCCGGTTGCACCGCGCGATGATCCCGAAGTGAATCGCTCCCTCGTGGGCATAATGCAGCCGCTGTGCAGCCGCTTTGATCGGGTCAATGTCGCCGATGAGATCGGCGATCGTCACGTCCGGCGTCGCGAGCTTTTCCCCGTAGCGCCGGCTCCGGTGGATCCACTCGATCGGCGTTACGTCTCCCATTGTGTTGACCAGGTCGACCGCATACTTGCTGACGGGGGCAAAGGGGTCGTCGTTAATCTCGCTTCCTTTGATGACAGGGATGTACTCGTCGAGGAGGGTGATGAGCTGGCGTACGATCCGCGTCTTTGCCTGCCCGCGGAGGCCGAGGAGGATGATGTCATGTTTCGCGAGGATGGCGTTGATGAGGGCGGGGATTACCGTCTGCTCGTAGCCGATGATTCCGGGGAACAGTTCCTCCCCCGCGCGCATCTTGCGTATCAGATTGGCTCGGAGTTCGTCCTTGACTCTGACGGTCGTTCGACCGCTGGCACGCAATTCTCCGAGTGTTGCCGGCCTGCTCATGCTCCTCCCTGGTGCGAGTGTGCAGTCAATGTACCCCCTTCACGTCTGACTGTCAAGCACGCGTGCGGCGGATTCGTTGCTATTTCCTGTGAAAAGCAGTACCATTGCTCTCAGCCGGCATGGAGGATGTATTACATAAAACGCTGATCATCCGCCTGAGTTCCGTCGGCGATGTCGTCCTGTCTTCACCGCTCGTGCGAGCATTGCGCGGGCGCTTTCCAAGCTGTCAGATCGACTACTGCGTCAAGTCGGCATACGCCGACCTTGTCCGTCACAGTCCGCATCTTTCACATGTGATTGAGTTCCCGGACCATGGCGGCCTGGCCGATCTTCTTCGTCTGCGCAGCCGGATCGCCTCCGCCGGGTACGACCTGATCATTGACATTCACGACAGCATCCGGAGCCGTTTGTTGTGTGCGGGCTCCCGCCGCGTTGTGAGGGTGAACAAGCGGAAATTCGCGCGGATGCTGCTCGTCAGGTTCAAGGTCGATGTGTACGACCGGTTCGGCGGGGCTCCCGGCGTCGCGGAGCGGTACCTTGAAACCGTGCGTCCTTTCGGAGTGCTCAACGACCGGAAGGGGCTCGACCTCTTCATCCCCGGTGAGGCGCGGGCGTCGGTGGATTCCCTGCTTGCGGAGGAACATCTTCTGAAAGGGACCCCCTGCATCGGGATCTGTCCCTCCGCGAAGCATGGCAACAAAATGTGGCCCGCAGAGCGCTTCGCGGCGGCCGCGGGAGCACTCGCCTCGCAGCTGGGAGCGGCGATTCTCCTGTTTGGTGGGGAGACGGACCGCGCACGCTGCGACCACATCGCGTTGCTGATCCAGAGAGAGTTCACGGGCCCCCAAGTTATCAATCTAGCAGGTTGGTCGTCGCTGATCGAGACCGCCGCGGCGCTCGAACGCTGCCGCGTGGTGCTGACCAACGACACCGGCCTGATGCATATCGCGGCCGCGCGGGGGGTCAAGCTCGTTGCGATGTTCGGACCGACGGTCCGGCGGTTCGGTTTCTTCCCGCCCGAAGCGACAAGCCGCGTCGTAGAACAGCAAAATCTCTCCTGCCGCCCGTGCACGCATATAGGCCTTCCCCGATGCCCGAAACGACATTTCCGCTGCATGAAGGACACGTCGGTTGAAACCGTGGTAGCTGCCGCAGCAGGACTCCTGGAGGGAGCGAAATGAGGTGAGGCGCATCTGGTCCTTCGCGTACAGCGGCATCGTCATCCCGCTGCTCTGGCTGGTCATCCAGGCTGCGGGTCTCACCAGCGCAAAGGCGCGGCGCGGCATCCGCGCACGCGGCACGCTGTTTAAGGAACTTGAGCGACAGGCTGCCACCCTTCCCCCCGGACCCCGCATCTGGTTCCATTCCTCGTCGCTTGGGGAGTTCGAACAGGCCAAACCGATCATCGCCGAGTTGAAACAGCGCAATCCCGGCCTTTCCGTGATCGTCTCGTTCTTCTCGCCAAGTGGGTATGAACACTCCCGGAAATACAGGCTGGCGGACATCATCACATACGTCCCGTTCGACACGAGGGCCAACGCTCAGCGCTTCCTCGATCTTGTGCGCCCCGATGCGGCGGTCATGGTGCGATACGACATCTGGCCCAACCATGTGTGGGAGCTCGAGGCCCGCCGCATCCCGATCCTCATCGCCAACGCTACGATGCGCGAGCGCACGCACCGACTCCTCCCCCTGGCGCGCGGCTTCCACCGGCAGGTGTACAACGCCATCGACGACATTCTGACCGTCACACGGACGGACGCGGAGGCCTTCCGGCAGTTTGCGCTCGACCATCCCGTCATCCAACCCATCGGCGACACCCGCTACGACCAGGTCTGCATCCGGAGCGCCGAAGCAAGGAAACGTCACATCATCCCTCCGGCGATGACCGAGGGAAAGAAGGTGGTGGTCATCGGCAGCAGCTGGCCCGAGGACGAAGACATCGTGATCCCGCCGGCCCTGCAGTTGCTGAACGAGAACCGGTGTCTCCTCTGCATTATTGTCCCTCATGAGCCGACGGAGGAGCACCTCGAAGAACTGGAAGAACGACTGGCGGGGAAGACGACGTTTCTTCGGTTCTCCGCCCTGAACGAGTATGCCGGAGAACGGATCATCATCGTGGACAGCGTCGGCCTCCTTCTCATCCTGTACGCGCATGCGCAGATCGCCTACGTGGGGGGAAGTTTCAGGCAGGGAATTCACAACGTACTCGAGGCAGCAGTATACGGCGTGCCGGTCCTGTTCGGACCACGGCATCGCAACTCGCAGGAGCCGCTGATGCTTGTGGAACGCGGGGGGGGATTCGTGGTCAGCGACGACACGGAGTTCTATCGCACGGTGCGCCATCTGCTGGAGGACGAGCGAGCCCGCACCTCCGCAGGAGAACGTGCGGCCCGGTTTGTCCAGTCGAACGTCGGCGCGACGAACCGCTTCCTGGAGCACCTCGAACAGCGGTTGCGCACGACAGCGGGAACCTCACGACAATGAAGATCGTCTATTTTGACACCGTCGGCGGGATCGCCGGCGACATGACCCTTGCGGCACTGATCAACGCCGGTATGCCGCTCGAAACGTTGCAGGCCCGTCTCTCCGACCTGCGCCTCGCGGGGTTCGAGCTTACCGCCCGGCATGTCCAGCGGAGCGCTATCGACGCCATCCAGGTTGACGTCATCGTCACGGAAACTTTTGAGCGCCATCGGCATCTGAACGATATCCTTGGCATCCTTGATGCCAGCACACTGTCCGCCGGAACGAAGGAGCAGGCGGCGTCCATCTTCCGGGTCATCGCCGAGGCCGAGGCACGAATCCACAACACGACGCCCGAGAAGGTCCATTTTCACGAAGTGGGCGCAATCGATTCGATCGTCGACATCGTGGGAACGGCAATCTGCCTCGATCATTTGGGCATCGAACGGGTCTACAGCTCCCCTGTCCGGCTGGGGAGCGGGGGAACGATCAAAACAGAACATGGCCAGATGCCCACGCCTGCGCCCGCCGCGCTCGAGGTACTGAAGGATTACCCTGTCGTTCTGACAAGCATCCCCCATGAGCTGACCACGCCAACCGGTGCTGCGATCATTAAGGCGCTTTCCTCCGGCGTGCTGGATCAGGAGAGGATCAGGATCAGTGCCATCGGCTACGGCGCGGGGACCCGCGAATTCACTGAACTGCCCAACCTCCTCCGTGTGATGATCGGAGAACTGGAGGTTGGGATCGAAGAGGATGATGTCGTCGTCATCGAAACGAACATCGATGATCTGAACCCGCAGGTGTATCCGCACGTCATCGATCGGCTTCTTGCCGCCGGCGCGCACGATGCCTATCTGGTTCCGATTATCATGAAAAAAGGTCGCCCCGGGATACTTCTGAGCGCGATGGCACCGAGGCGTGTCCTCGACGCCGTGCTGGGAGTACTGTACCGGGAAACCTCCACTATCGGACTCAGGATCCAGCCGATCGGCAGGAAAAAGCTTCCGCGCAGGTCGGTCGAAGTCACAACCTCATTCGGCCTTGTCAGGGCCAAGGTTGTGATCCGCGACGGGAAAGAGATTGTGACGGCGGAGTATGAGGAGTGCAGGAGGATTGCGGTGGAGAAGGGGATGGCAGTGGTGGAGGTGATGCGAACGCTTGAACGGGAATTGAACTCTCCCCGCAACAATCCACAATTGACAGTCGACAAGTGATTCTTGCCCCCGCTGGATGTAACGAAACCCTATCCCCTGGCCCCTTCCCCTTGAAAAGGGGAAGGGGAGAGCCAACTCTTCCCCTCCCTTTCCAAGGGAGGGGTCAGGGCGGGTTCCGTTTGAGGAAATGCGAGGGATCCAAACCAAAGAGGAAACTGAGCCATATGAAAGATTGTGCCTTCACTCTCATCTTCGGGTTGCTCATCATGCTCACCGGTTGCTCTCAACAGAAACAGGAATTCAAGCCCTCGCCCCTCGCCACAAAGATCGCTCGATTCGCCCCAACACCGGTCACGGCCGATCTCTCGAAGCTGAGTCCGGCCGACAGGGAGGCGCTCAAGAAATTGATCCAGGCCGCCGCAATCATGGACCGGCTATACACACGACAGTCATGGAGCGGCAGCGAAGCCCTACGGTCGAAGCTCGAAGCAGACTCCTCGCCCGAAGGGAAGGAGCTCCTCCACTACTATCACGTCAACGGCGGACCCTGGTCAGTCCTCGATCATGATGAACCCTTCGTGGATGGGGTGCCGCGCAAACCACACGGAGCGAACTACTATCCCGAAGATATGACCAAGGACGAATTCGCGAAGTGGCTTGCAACTCTCCCGGAGACCGAACAGAAGAAGGCAACCGGATTCTTCTGGACAATCCGGAGAAATCCCGACCGAACGCTGCATGTCGTGCCGTATAACGAGGAATACCGCGATCTTCTGGTTCCCGCCGCCGCACTCCTTCGTGAAGCAGCAGGATTGACCGAAAGCCCTTCGCTGAAGAGATTTCTCACGCTCAGGGCCGAGGCGTTTCTCACAAACGACTACTACGCCAGCGACGTCGCCTGGATGGATCTTGACAGTCCCATCGAACCGACGATCGGGCCATACGAAGTCTACATGGACGAGCTGTTCAATTATAAGGCCGCATTCGAGGCGTTCATCTGTCTGCGCGACGATGGGGAGACAGCGCGGCTTACCAGCTTCAGCCGGCATTTGCAGGAAATCGAGGACCACCTGCCGATCAACCCGCGCTATCGCAACCCGAAGCTCGGCGCAATGGCGCCGATCCGCGTCGTACAGGAAATTGCCACCGGCGGCGAAGCACGAGGAGGAGTACAGACAGCCGCATTCAATCTCCCCAACGACGAACGGGTCACCGCCGAAAAGGGGAGCAAGCGGGTGATGCTGAAAAACGTCCAGGAAGCGAAATTCCGAACGATCCTCACACCCATCGCAGCCGCGCTGCTCGATACCACGCAACGCACGTTGATTGCATTCGAGCCCTTTTTCACCCACATCCTCGCGCATGAGCTGATGCACGGGCTCGGCCCGCATGCGATTGTCCTCAACGGAAAGATGACCACGGCACGACAGGCAATGCGGGAGCTCAGCTCTGCCCTGGAAGAAGCGAAGGCGGACATCAGCGGTCTTTTTGCGCTTCAATATCTGATCGACACCGGTGTGCTCGACAGGTCCCTCGAGGAGCCCATGTACGTCACCTTCCTTGCCGGCGTGTTCCGATCGGTCCGCTTCGGCATCAACGATGCGCACGGCAAGGGCATGGCACTGCAGTTCAACTATTTGTCCGACGCGGGGGCGATCGGGTACGATGAATCGACCGGCCGGTACCGCGCAGATGTTCCCCGCTTCAAAGCCGCGGCACAGAAACTCACCGGCGAGATTATGACCATTCAGGCCGAGGGCTCCTACAACAAAGCAAAGGCAATGCTCGACACACTCGGCGTCGTCCGGCCTCTCATGCAGAGGTCGCTCGACAGGCTGATACACATTCCGGTGGATATCGAGCCGGTGTTTTCACCTTTGAACTGAAGCGAGCGGTTGCCATGGAATCTCTGAAGGGGAAGACGGTATTCATTACAGGAGCAAGCTCCGGTATAGGTCTGGAATGCGCCAGAGCGTTCGCGCGCGAAGGGTGCAACCTCATACTGACCGCAAGACGGAAGGACCGGATCGACACGGAAGCACGGGATCTTGCGGAGAGGCACAAGATCAAGACACTCGCCCTCCGCCTCGATGTCACAAACCAGCCGGAGGTTGAGTCGGTCATTGCAGGACTTCCCCGCGAATGGCAGCGCATCGACATCCTTTTGAACAATGCAGGCCTGAGCCGCGGCCTTTCGCCGCTGCAGGAAGGGGAGGTGCGCGATTGGGAGGAGATGATCGATACAAACATCAAAGGGCTGCTCTACGTTACACGGAAGATCCTCCCTGGCATGGTGGAGCGGAACAGCGGACACATTATCAACCTCGGATCGATTGCCGGGCACCAACTCTACCCGAAGGGGAATGTCTACTGCGCCACAAAGTATTTCGTCAACGGCCTCTCGCACGGATTGAGGATGGATCTCCTCGGCACACAGGTGCGGGTGTCGTCCGTCGATCCGGGACTTGTCCAGACGGAATTCAGCGAAGTGCGCTTCCGCGGCAACAAGGAGCGTGCTGTGCAGACATACCTGAATACTCGGCCGCTCAAGCCCGAGGACGTCGCCGAGGTGGTGGTATTCTGCGCAACCCGGCCTCCGCATGTGGATATCGCCGAAGTGATCGTTATGCCGACCGACCAGGCGTCGGTGAACCACGTGCATAGAATCGCCTGACCATGAACCCAGATCTGCTCCGGTGTACAAAGAAGAACATCGAGGCGCGGCGACGCCGAAAGGAATAGCCGCTGATGACACCACCCCCCTTCTTCAGGCAGAATGTTGCCCTGGCACCGCTTACCACCATCGGCCTCGGGGGCTCCGCCCGGTTGTTCGCCACATGCACCTCCGTTGACCAGCTCCGCGCAGCGCTGCGGTATGTCATCTCTGCTGGAGTCCCGCTCCAGGTCTTCTCAGGGGGGAGCAACGTCATTTTTGCGGACGAAGGGTTTGATGGGTGTATACTTCACGTCGACTTGCGCGGTATCAACGTCAGCCAGAAGCCGGGGGAGGTGATTGTGAGAGCAGCGGCCGGCGAGCCATGGGATTTGTTTGTGGCACGTGCAACAGAGCATGGTTGGGGAGGCGTTGAATGCCTGTCCGGCATCCCGGGTTCCGTCGGTGCCACACCGGTGCAAAACGTTGGGGCCTACGGCCAGGAGGTCGCTGAGACGATTACCGGAATTCGCGCGCTCGATGTTCGTACGCTCAAAGAGATTTCTCTCAGCCCGGAAGAATGCGGATTCTCCTACCGCAGGAGCCGGTTCAAAGGGGAGGGTGCCGGCAGGTTTATCATCACCGAGGTCGAATACTCACTCCGACCCGACGCTCCCGCAGTCATTCGTTACGAGGAGTTACGCCGCTCGGTTGAGACAGCAGTCGATCTCTCCAAACTCCGTCCCGGCACCGAAACGCTCACCGCAATCCGCGGGGCAGTAATCGCGCTCCGGAAGTCCAAGTCGATGGTGATCGACCCTACAGACGAGAACTCACGGTCGGTGGGTTCGTTCTACACCAATCCAGTCCTCTCCGAGGGGGAATTCAGGCAGCTGCAGGAGCGCTGGCGCGCCTCAGGCGGCAGTGCATCTATGCCGAAATTCCCTTCCGCGCATGGCATCAAGGTACCGGCGGCGTGGCTGGTGGAGCATGCAGGGTTCAGCAAGGGATTCAGAAGAGGTGGAGCGGGGATATCCTCCAATCACGCCCTTGCTCTGGTCAATCGCGGAGGGACAACGCGGGAGCTGATGGGACTGGCCGAAGAGATCCGGGAGGCGGTGTTTGCCACGTTCGGCGTCCGGCTTGAATACGAGCCAGTGATTGTCCCCTTCAGGCCCTGAGCATCCTCCCGTGGCAGTTCCAATTCGGGCGGTTATCTTCGATTTCGGCAAGGTCGTGTGCGACTTTGACATCGGCCGGTTTCTGAGCCGTGCTGCACTGTATTCAACAAAATCGCCGGCGGAGCTCCGTGCCGTTATGACATCCGCAACCCCGATCGCGACGCACTATGAAACCGGTGAGATGACCTCCGATGAATTCTACCAAGCGATCTGCAATCTTGCATCATTGGACATGCCGAAAGCAAAATTTATCGATGCGTACACCGACATCTTCACGCCGATCCCGAGAACATTCGAGTTGATCAAGCGTTTGAAGGGGAGCTATCGCCTCGCCCTTCTTTCTAACACGAGCGAATGGCACTTTAAGGAGGGCATTCGGCCGGTGGCCGTGTTTCCCTTGTTCGACACTGTCACGCTGTCCTTTCAGGTCAAAGCGATGAAGCCCGATCCCCGGATCTATCAGGATGCCATTCAAAAGCTCGACCTTCCCGCCGATGCATGCATCTACATTGACGATATCGCCGAGTTCGTTGAGGCCGGCCGCGTCCTGGGCCTTCACGGCATTCATTACACCTCGCACGAACAGCTCGTCACCGATCTCCGCCTGCTCGGGGTGCGGGCAGAATAGATTCTGCCCCTACACAAATCTCTCTCCTCTCTGCTCTTGCTCCTCCTTGCCAATTTCCTCATATTCCTTCATGCCTCGTTACGCCGATGTCGCTCTCCCGGTCACCATCGACCGCGAATTCACCTACCTCGTCCCACCTGACCTCGAGCCATCGGCACTCATCGGTTCACGGGCGATCGTCCCGTTCGGCCGCAAGTACGCGACAGGGCTGATCGTTGGGCGCCCTGATTCAACCACAGTCACCTTACTCAAGCCATTACACGATATCCTTGATCCCGTCCCGGTTATTTCAGCCGAGCTGCTGGACCTCTGCCGCTGGATTGCTTCATACTACCTCTGTCCGCTGGGAGAAGTTCTGAAAGCGGCAATGCCACAAGGATTCTCGGCCGCCAGCAGGAGGATCGTTCGACTGAATCCCGCGGCATCGGCCGAGTCCATCAACGCCGCCACGAAGGCATCCGGCCAGCGGGCGCAGATCCTCTCGCTTCTCCGGACTGACGGGCCCACGTTCGCATCCAGACTCGGGCGAACCACAGGAGTGCGGAACATCAATGCGGTCCTGAACGATCTTGTGCGCGCGGGGATCGTGGAAGCGGAGGAGGAGATCCCTCGTCCCAGCACCACGCCAAGGTTCATCGAGTTCATCCGCATCGGTGACCTGTCGGCCGAAGCGATTCGCCAGGCACTTTCCACCCTCCCCCCCCGCAAGAAGAATTCGAGGAGGTTGCTGGACTCCGTGCTCGCGCTCGCAGGAGGCGCAACAGGAGAAATTGCGATACGGGACCTGCTGAAGAGCTCAGGATCGTCGCTCAGTGCATTCCGGGAGCTGAAGGAAGCCGGGATCCTTCACTCAATCACCAGGGAAGTGTCGCGGCAGCAGGAATACGGCACGGAAGAGCAGACTCTGCACATCCAGCTGAATACTGCTCAACAAATGGCCCTCGACGCACTCACGAACGCCATGTCCGAAGGCGGCAGTGCATTCCTCTTGCATGGCGTCACCGGCAGTGGGAAGACACAGGTCTACATCGAGGCAATCCGGCGCTGTGTCGCGGCGGGAAGAACTGCAATCGTGCTCGTCCCCGAAATCGCACTCACCCCGCAGATGATGCGGCGGTTCAAGTCACATTTTTCAGACGACGTTGTAGTCGTCCATAGCAGGATGTCACTCGGAGAACGCCATGACGCCTGGCGACGCGCATACACCGGCAAGAGCAGGATCGTCATCGGTCCGCGCTCGGCTGTGTTTGCTCCCCTCAGCAATCTCGGCCTCATCGTCGTGGATGAAGAACACGAGGCATCGTACAAACAATTCGACTCATCGCCGCGGTATAATGCCCGCGACGTAGCTGTCGTGCGTGCCGGGAAAACGGGGGCGGTGGTGCTGCTGGGATCTGCAACCCCTTCAGCGGAATCGTATTACAACGTGCAGACAGGAAAATACAGGCTGCTGGAGATGCCGGAGCGGATTGACAACGTCCCCATGCCGGTAATCGCAATTGTCGATATGGCCGCGGAACGAAAGCGCGCTTATGTGGAGTGCAAAGCGGCGCTCCCCGAGGCGCAACGAGGAAAACTCAAGAACTTCGTCGCATCGCCGATTTCGTCCCTGCTCCGGGAGAAGATCGCGGACCGCCTCTCGCGCAGGGAGGGGATCATCCTGCTCCAGAACCGCCGCGGTTTTGCACCTTTTGTCGAGTGCGCCGAGTGCGGCTACGTGGAGATGTGCGACAATTGCAATGTGACCCTGACGTATCATCTGACCAAAAAGCACCTTCGCTGTCACTACTGCGGGTTGACACGCGTGCCGCACATTCTCTGCCCTTCCTGCGGCGGAACGGACATCGCATTGCGGGGAGTCGGTACGCAGAAGGTCGAGAAGGAACTTGCCACCCTGTTCCCCCCGGCCGCCGTCCTTCGCATGGACCTCGACACAACGTCGCGTAAAGGGGCGCATGACCGGATCCTCCGGAAATTTGGCGAAGGGGGCGCGGATATCCTTCTAGGCACTCAAATGGTTGCTAAAGGGCTCGATTTCGCACGCGTGACGCTCGTCGGCGTCGTCTCTGCCGACACCCAGATGCTTCTTCCCGATTTCCGCGCTTCGGAGCGGACGTTCCAGTTATTGACTCAGGTGGCGGGGCGTGCAGGCAGAAGCATGTTGAAAGGCGAGGTGCTCATTCAGACGTACCAGCCCCATCACTACACGCTGAGGCACGTTGTTGACCACGACTTCCGGGCATTTTACGAGGAGGAGCTCACTGCAAGGCGCGAGCTCGATTACCCGCCGTTCTCGCGCATGGCTCTCGTCGAGTCCAACGGGGAAAATGAGGAGCGGGTGCGGGCGGCTTCCGAGCAGTTTGCTGCTGTGCTGAAACGCACCGCTGCGCCCGTCACCATCCTCGGCCCTGCACCCGCGGTGATCGCAAAGCTCAGAAACCGCTATCGCTGGCATGTCATGGTCAAAAGTCCAAAGGAGAAAGATCCGGCGGGAGCCACAATGCGCCACGCCCTGCAGGCAGCGGCTGCAACGATGGCAAAGGACGGGCGCAAAGATGTCCGGCTGATAATCGATGTAGACCCGATGGGCACGATGTGAGGCAGGGGCAGAACATGGTCTGCCCAAATGAAGATGAGAGAGAAGAAAGAGGAGAGAAGAGAGGGGAAGGCGGTTGAGAGTGAAAAGTGATGAGTTATGACGGAAAAGTGGGGGCAGAATTCATACTGCCCTCAAGGAACAAATTACCAATTGGCAATGCTGAGCACCGCGCTGCCGCGGAGGGTGCTGTGCTTAAGGGTGATCAGCGCGTCGTTGGCTGCTTCGAGCGGGAAGGTTTCCACTTCGGTGCGGACGGGGATTTCGGCAGCGGCATCGAGCATTTCTCTCACGTCCTGCCGGGTGCTGTTCGCGACGCTGCGCAGTGTCTTTTCGTGATAGATCGTTGTGTATTCCATCGATGGGATCGGGGTCATGTGAATCCCGGCCAGCGCGACGGTTCCTCCCTTGCCGATCGCTTTCAACGCCGCCGGCACCGCCTCGCCTGACGGCGAAAAGACGATCGCGCTGTGCAGCGGCCTGGGCGGCAACTGGTCCGCGGAACCTGTCCACACCGCGCCGAACTCTTCGGCGAGCGACTTGTGTTGCTTCCCCCTCGTGAACACATAGACCTCGCACTGCCAGTGCCGCGCAATCTGGATGGTGATGTGCGCGGAAGCGCCGAACCCGTACATCCCGAGCCGCTCCCCCGGCCTGATGCCGCTCAGCCGCAGCGCCCGGTACCCGATCACCCCCGCACAGAGCAAGGGAGCAACCGCAGCATCGGAAAACCCCTCCGGCAACCGGTACGCAAATGATTCTCCGACCACCACGTATTCCGCATACCCGCCGTCGGTGTGGTAGCCGGTAAACATTCCGTTGTCGCACAGATTCTCGCGGTCCGCTCGACACTGCTCGCAAGATCCACAGGTGCTGAAAAGCCAGGGAATCCCCACCCGCTCCCCTTTCGCCAGCAGCGTCACCTCGCGCCCCACTGCGTCCACCGTCCCCACGATCTGATGCCCTGGGATCAGCGGAAGTCGCGGAAGCACAAGGTCCCCTTCAATGATATGCAGATCGGTCCGGCAGACACCGCACGCATGTACCCGCACAAGGACTTCACGCTCGCCGGGGATCGGTACCGGTGTGTCACCGAGAGCCAAGGGACGCTGATCGGCAGGGGACGGCGCCGTGAGATGCAGGGCTTTCATCGAACAGCCGATGTGCGCTTCATACGAAAGAAACGACTATGAACTCACGCAACGCCATCAGCCGTGAAGGTACGGGACAGGTGAAGAAATGTCAAGAAATGTGTATCATGGGCCATCACAATGCATCAGGAAGTTCCAATGACCGAACGAATTTCCGGCTCATACATCCGTCTCGTCCTCGGCGTCGGCAGGCACGACGCTGATTACGTCGACGCTTATTATGGCCCTCCCCATCTGAAAGAAGAGGCGGAGCGTGCAAATCTCTCGCTCGCACAAATCCGCGCCTCCGCAGTTTCTACATTGGAGGAGCTGGCATCGATTGCCCCATCGCCTACGGGTGAACTGGAGAGGCTACGCCATGCATACCTTCTGCGACAGCTGGAATCGCTGGTGGCCAGGACCGAAATTCTGGAAGGAAAGAAGCTGACGTTCGACGAGGAATCGCGCGCGTTGTACGACGCCGTGGCGCCAACGCACAGCGAATCATACTTCCAGGCCCTTGTAAAGGAGCTGGACGGGCTCCTTCCGGGCACGGGCCAGGTGCCGGAACGGTTTGACAGCTACAGGAAAAACTTCGTCCTCCCAAAGGAGAAACTCGACGTCGTGTTCACGACGGCGGTGGCTGAGAGTCGAAAGCGAACCCTCGAGAGAATTTCCCTCCCTCCAGACGAGAGCTTCGTCATCGAATACGTCACCGGAAAATCCTGGAGCGGCTACAACTGGTTCAAGGGAAACTGCCACAGCCTGATTCAGATCAATACGGAGCTTCCCATTACCATCGACAGGGCTGTCGATCTCGCGAGCCACGAGGGCTATCCTGGCCATCACGTTTATAACTCGCTCCTGGAGACCAACCTCGTTCGCGAGAGGGGGTGGTGGGAGTTTTCCGTGTATGCGCTGTTCAGTCCGCAGTCGCTGATTGCGGAGGGCACCGCAAACTATGGGATCCCGATGGCGTTCCCCGGTGAAGAACGGGTGGAGTTTGAGCAAGAGGTGCTCTTTCCGCTTGCGAGTCTGGATGGCCGAGAGGCTGAACACTATTATAGAGTGTTCGACGCTTTTCAGAAGCTCGCGTATGCCGGAAACGAGGCTGCACGCAGGTATCTCAACGGCGATATTTCCCGTGAAGCGGCGGTCGACTGGCTGATCAGGTATGCACTGATGTCGCCGGAGAGAGCCGCGCAGCGCACGAGGTTCTTCGATCAGTACCGGAGCTACGTGATCAATTATAATCTCGGGCAGGATATGGTAGGGCGGTACATCCAGTCGCGAGTCGGTACGGCCGCGAATCCGGAGAAGCGGTGGAAGATATTTGGGGAGCTGCTGGAGAGGCCAATGATACCGTCTTTGCTGGAAAGAGACTAATTGAGGATGGAGGATTGAGGATGTGACCCTCTCCCCCCCACCCCCCCCCGACCCCAAAAGGGGGGGGGGGGGGCGGGGGGGGGGGGGCGGAA
>JBFLYO010000013.1:90000-97044 GCA_040756745.1 Bacteroidota bacterium | reverse complement strand
AAGGCCGAACAGACACTATTCATCCCCCTTCATGACGACGTCGAACTCTGGGACGTGCGGATCCGGAACACGTCGTCCGAGGCCCGCACGTTGAGTCTGTTCGCTTATCTCGAATTCTCGTTCCACCACATCGAGATCGACAACCAGAATCTCCAGATGTCGCTCTACGCCAGCGGGTCCAGCTACGCCGACGGGGTGATCGAATACGATTTCTTCTACGAGCCCTGGACATATCATTATTTCACCGCCAACGTGGACCCCGATGGATACGATTGCGTGCGCGACCGGTTCATCGGCAACTATCGCACCGAATCCAATCCTCTGGCCGTGGAAAACGGTACGTGCCACAACAGCACGGAACTCGGGGGGAACCATTGCGGGGCGCTCCATAAACGACTCTCCCTCCTTCCCGGCGAAGAGGCGCGCATCGTCTTCATGTTAGGCGTCGGCCCGCGCTCGGCCGGAACCGTGATGCGGAGGAAGTACGCGGATCCGAAGTCGGTTGACGAGGCATTCAGTGAACTGGCGCGATACTGGGACGGGAAGACGTCGGTGTTCCGCTGCATGACGCCCAATCCGGGGATGAACACGATGCTCAACACCTGGACGCTCTTTCAAGCGGAAACGTGCGTGGTGTGGTCTCGGTTCGCTTCGTTCATTGAGGTGGGAGGACGGACAGGTCTGGGATACCGGGACACGTCACAGGATATCATGGCCGTTGTTCACACCAGCCCCGCAAAATGCGCGGAACGCATCCGGCAGCTCCTGCACGGACAGGTTCAACAGGGGTACGGGCTCCACCTTTTTGATCCCGACGTGTTCGCCCCCCAGTCGGAGCGACTCCCCGGCGTGAAGCTGCCTACCGTTGTCCCGACGCCCAATCCCGTCGACATCATACACGGACTCGACGACACTTGTTCGGACGACCATCTCTGGATTATCGCGAGCATCTGTGAGTACGTCAAGGAAACAGGGAATATGGCGTTCTTCGATGAACGCATTCCCTTCGCGGACGGCGGTTCGGGGACCGTCTATGAGCACATGAAGCGCGCGCTCGATTTTTCGGCGGCACAGGTGGGGGGAACGGGGATCTGCAAGGGGCTTCGGGCAGATTGGAACGACTGCCTGAACCTTGGCGGCGGAGAAAGCGCCATGGTCTCCTTTATGCACTACTGGGCGCTCCGGTTCTTCATCTCCGCCGCACGGAAGCTCAATCGGACGGACGACGTCAGGAAATACTCCGCCATCGCCGACGCGGTCCGCTCGGCGTGCGAACGGGAACTCTGGGATGGGGACTGGTACATACGCGGCATCACGCGGGCGGGCGTCCGGGTCGGGTCAAAGGCGAACCGGGAGGGGAAGATATTTCTTGAAAGCAACAGCTGGGCAGTAATGTCGGACGTCGCATCACGCGAGCGGGGGTTGCGCTGCATGGATGCCGTCTACACGCATCTCTTTTCCAGGTTCGGCCTTCACCTGCTCTGGCCGACGTTTACTTCGCCGGACGACGACATCGGGTACGTCACGCGGGTGTACCGCGGCATCAAGGAGAACGGTGCAATTTTCAGTCATCCAAACCCGTGGGCCGTCGTCGCGGAGTGCAAGCTCGGGAGGGGAAACCGGGCGATGGAGTATTACGATGCCCTCCTCCCCTATAACCAGAACGAAATGATCGAGACCCGGGAGGCTGAGCCCTATTCCTATTGTCAGTTCGTCATGGGGAAAGACCACACGGCGCACGGCCGCGCACGGCATCCGTGGATGACCGGGAGCGGGGGCTGGTCATATTTCGCCGCGACGCACTGGATCCTCGGCATCAGGCCTGACTACGACGGTCTGATTATTGATCCATGCATCCCGGCGGCCTGGAAGGTGTTCGAGGTGACTCGCCGCTGGCGCGGCGCAATCTATCACATACGGGTCGAAAACCCCTCAGGCGTACAGAAGGGTGTGAAGTGCATTTCGCTCAACCGGAAGCAGATCAGCGGGATCATCCCTGTCCAGCCCGATGGTTCCCAGAACGAAGTCCGCGTCACCATGGGGGAGTTTCAGGGAGACCAGTCGAACTGAATGAAGGGGGAGACCAGTACCGGGTCGGTGAAATTCTCAACCGACGTTTCAATGCTCGCCCGCGCTCCGATGAGGAGGCGAAATTGCGGGTCGAGATCGATTGAGACACCGGGGGTGACATGGATCCTTGTAGATTCAAACCTCCCCCGAAGGTCGTGGACCAGCTGGACAGGGATGAGGAGATAGAACGGCGGGACAATCCACGTCTCCGGCTTGGGAGCGGTGGGCTTGTAGTCTTCGAGCGTCTGGCGTGTCAGCCCGATCTGGATGAACGGATTGAACACCCGCTCCGCCGATGCGCCGTTGACTGTGAGTGCAGCGTAGAAATTCCCCGTTGTGCTGACATCAATGTCGCGGAAGAACGCGACGTCTGACGTGGTGCTGGAAATTTCCCGCGAAGTCACCACCGTCACCGCCTCATAGGCAATGCTTTCCCACGCCCACCCTACGTCGAGTCGAACCCCCAGGGAGCCCTTGTGCTGGCGGAGGCCGAGCCCCGTCCTGTACCCCCAGAGTCCCTTCCCTCCTGCCGACGAGTAGCTCGCGCCCAGCGAGATTGCCCAGCTCTTCGAAAGCGACACATCGACGTCCAGTCCCCCTCCGGCGGTGGGATAGATCCAGGAAAGGTTCGTCCCCGCGAACGTGGTCAGGTTCGCGTTACCGGGGGCGCGGAAGTAGATGGCATTGTCCGCACGGTAGATTGTATCGACCTGAAACACGCCGCGGGAGTTCACGGGCGAATGACCGTCCACCTTCCCGACAGATTGTTTTCCCGTGACTCCCCAAACGCTGGGAGTCACCGTCAACGCATGCTCCTCCGAATTCTGCGTGACGTGTACGGGAAGACGGCTGACAGGACCACGGACCTCAAGGTCCTGCAAATACAGGGTTACTTCTTTGGTTTCAGCACATCCCAATAGCGCGAACGCCGCCGCAAAGCACAATCCGACGCGAATCCACGTAGTTGGTCGCATGGCATCCTCTCTCGATTACTGCCGGAAAAGGCCCATCCCTGGAAAGCTCTTCAATGATGACTAACAGCCCGGCAGGAGTTGTCACGGAATTGTCAAAAGAGCGGAAGGAAACGGCGCAAAGAGGTCACGACAGACCGCCAGTTCAATGTACTGAGAATCCGGGAAAGATGCAGGAATTGCCTAAAGGTAGCTGAGAAGAGTTGATTTCTTCCTGCGCTTTAGATCGGCAAACCACCGGCACGGGGCATAGAGCGTCACGACGACGAGCGCCCATATCCCATAAACCCACAGGAGTGAGGTTCCATATCCCTCAGGCCAGAACCCCGGGAGTCCGCCGGAAAGGAGAAAGTCGACCCGCCCGAACGAAACTGCCGCAAACGCCATGGCCAGCATATGGATGAGCGGAATATGGAGCACATAACAAGAGAGGGGAACGCGACCGAAGACGATGAAGGGACGCGCGAGGGCTCCGCGCGCATAGTCCAGCGCAGGCAACAGTGCGATTCCCGGACCGATCGTCATGAGCAGATACAACAGTGAGGGGGGGTACTTCCTGGATCTCAATCTCGATCTATCCTCGTGCTTTGAAGCCAAGTTGCAACCCCAGGCTCCCGAGCGACGCCACGAGCAGCACTCCCGCCATCGGCACCGCCGTCTCTGTGTGGAAAAGACTCACCAGCGAAGAGCCGATGGCGCCTGCCGCCATCTGCATGCTCCCCATCAGCGCCGATGCAGTCCCTGCATGTGATGTGAACGGCGCGATCGCCACCGCGGTGGTATTGGGACTGAGGAATCCGAGACCCACGAGGTAGCAGAAGAGTAGCGCGAGCAACACGGCCGCCGGAACGCCGATGATCGCGAGGATCAACAGCACCACCGCCGCAGTGGTCTGTGCAACGACTGCAACGATAGAGATCTCCTTGCTCGTTCGCTTTCGAAGCCAGAGCCTGTTCACCTGGCTTGCGCCGACTACGCCGCAGGCGCTGAGGCTGAATACAATACCGAACTGTTGCTCCGAAAGGCCGTACATCCCCATGAAGACGGAAGGGGACGCAGCAATGTACGCGAACAGCCCCGCCGAGGCCGCCGCGCTGGCAACGCCGTATGCCGCGAACTCGGGCTCCCGGAATACGTTGAGGTACGTCCGCACCAGTGTCACGGGATGGAACGAAATCGACCTGTCCGGAGGGCGGCTCTCAGGCAGCAGGGCGACCACCAGAAGGAGAATCAGGACTGCGATCGCCGTGAGCACAGCAAAAATATACCGCCATCCATAGACGTCGGCCACGTACGCCCCCACCGACGGGGCGACGATCGGCGAGACGGCGAGCACGAGCATCAGGGTGGAGAAGATCCGGGCCACTTCCTTCAGCGGGAAGAGATCGCGGACGATCGCTCGCGCCGCAACAATGCCAACACATGCGCCGAGCGCAAGCACAAATCTCATCGCTACCAGCCATGGGATTGACGACGCCAGCCCGCACGCAACTGCAGCGAAGACATAGAGGAGGAGCCCCGCCATCAGGGGTCTTTTCCGGCCATAGCGGTCAAGCAGTGGTCCGTACGCAAGCTGTCCGGCCGATATCCCGACAAAGTAGCTCGTCAGCGAGAGCCCGACGTGTGAAATGTCGGTGCCCAGATCCCGCGCGATCGTTGGAAACCCGGGGAGATACATGTCGATGGAGAATGGCCCGATCGCCGTCAGGGACCCAAGCACGAGGATGAGGGTAGTGTGCCGCCTGTGGTTCACCTTGGGGATCGACGGTTCAGGCTGTCGGGGGGATATGCGGCACGCAGTGAATCTTCCACCGCCCTTGTCCAGGCGATCAGCAGTTCCTTCTTCTCCGTCGGGAGGATGGCGTCGCGATGGATGATCGTATATGCTGGAAGGGGCATCTCCCCCTCAGTGATCTGTTCCTCGATCTGCCGCAGCTTGGCGAACTTGCGCCGCGCCGGGTACGCACTGAACTCGTCGAAGTTCAATTCTTGCTTGGCGTTTCTTATGTGGCCGGCGAGCCACCATCCGACCGGCTGGATTTCCGCATACCACGGGTAGCGGGTAGTGTTGCTGTGGCAGTCGAAACAGGAAGTCTGAAGCACCTGCCGGACCTCGTCCGGGATCGGGAGGGGCGCCGGAGCGGCCTCCGCCGTCGGTGATGACGGCGTATTCCGCTCCGGTCTGATGAACTGGATGACGATAAACGCAGCAGCGAGAAGCGCGAGAACGATCTTGGACAGTTTCAAGCCCCTATCTCCGTTTTCGCACCTTCGTTGTTGTTTTGGATTTCTTAACCTTCACGGCGCCCGATTTCGTTCTGATGGTCGTAGTTTTTGTCACCTTGTGTCGGCTCACGGCACCGTGATGCCGCGTCCGCACGGTCACGGACGTGACCCGGTGCGGCGCATAGACCCTGTGCGCAACGAGCACGCGATGGGTACGCACCACAGCAAAGCCGGCGCGGTGACGGAACGCGAAGGGATGGAACACGCGCCAAGCGAGCGGCCGCCAGGGGCGCCACCATGCCGGGTACACGCGCCAGCGCCAGGGCGAGACCCACGCTACGTACCGCGGCGCATAGACGAACCTGACGGAGGGCCAGCCCCACACATTCACGACGATGCGGGCCGGCGGTGAGCTGACAAGACTCAGGAGCGCGGGACCCTTCCCTTCATCTTCACCCTCAGCCTCATCGGCGTCTTCTTCATCCTCGCCCGGCTCCACAATGGTCTGTTCCCCATAGATCTCCTCGTCCCCCACGATTTGCACAACTGCCGTGGAATCGCCTGTCTTCTCCAGCTCGATGACAGCAATGTCCTGATTCTCCTTGTCGGACACGGGGACCTGAAGCACGAACGCATGGGCTCCCTTGTCGGTCTTGTCGATGACCCGAACATAGTCGATCTCGCCGTCACCGTTCAGGTCGAGATTGTTGACCTTGTTGTCTTCGGTGTTGATAAGCTTCTCGAAGTCCTCCGGTGAGGCGGCGCGTTTGAACATTTCCAGAGCACCCTGCAGGCTGAAATTGTCGCCAGGGAGACCCGTGGAATCGCTCTGGGTGGACGCCTGCGCAACACTCTCGCTCGAAGCCACGAGGGAGAGGATCGCAAGGCACAGAAGCCAGACAGTTACCTTCATTGAGCCCTCCGTTGGTTGTGAATGGGTGTGGCGCATAGAGATCGCTTCCGTTATTTCTTCACCAGTTCCACTCTTCTGTTCTTCGCTCGTCCGTCCTCGGTGCGATTGTCGGCCACCGCCCGGTCAGCGCCGAATCCTGCTGCAGTGAGCCGGTTGCCAGCCACCCCTGATGTGACGAGGAGCGCCATCACAGCTCGGGCACGGTCAAGTGAGAGGGTTTTGTTGAACGCCGCATCGCCCACGTTGTCGGTATGCCCTTCGATGCTGAGCTTCAGCAAGGGATTCCCCCGCAGCAGGGCGAGGATCTGGTCGATCACCGGCCTCGATTCGGGCCGGATCGTCGCTTTTCCCGTGTCAAAGTGGATATCAAGGGCGATATAGCCATCCTTGTTGAGGGCTTCAAGCATGTCCGACGCCGTGACATCCTGGCGCATCAACTCTTTCTCCAAGACGGTCAGGGTATAGCTGTCGTCGCCGGGCCACACTTCGACCCATATTTCTTTCCCCTGCTTGCCGATCCTCGCCGTGATAATTGTAGCTGCGGATCGGGTATCCTCAAAGCCTTCATGCAACCCTTCGAAGAGGATTGTTCCCCCCTGGTTCTTGATTGCGGTGATGAAGTTTCTCCGGATCTGCAGCTGGCTGGGCGGTCGGGTGACATCCTCCTTCAGCCAGTACGTTGTCTGGTAGAGTCTTCCTTCGACGGAGACGATTTTCTTCCCATCGAAGAACGCGTATGCGTCGAAGTCTTTGTCGCCGTAATCATGGATAAAGAAGCTGGGCATTCGGGTGAAATACGGATTGTCCTTTGCTCCTTCTGCGTCTTCCTGAGCATTGAGCCATTCGCTGCCGAGGCAGAGGGCG
>JBFLYO010000013.1:0-87500 GCA_040756745.1 Bacteroidota bacterium | reverse complement strand
CAGGTAACATGTCAGCGGAATTCGGAGTTTGTCTGGGTTTGGTATCGTTGTGACGACCCTAGCCCAATCAGTGCTCTACCTCCGCGACACTCTTGCCTGAGGCTAGCCCTAAAGCTATTTCGAGGAGTACGAGCTATCTCCGGGTTCGATTAGCTTTTCACTCCTACCCACAACTCATCCGAGAAGTTTTCAACCCTCATCGGTTCGGACCTCCATGAGGTTTTACCCTCACTTCATCCTGGTCATGGGTAGATCACCCGGTTTCGCGTATACCGCACGATACTGATCCCGCCTTGCGGCGGGCAAGCGCCCTGTTCAGACTCGCTTTCGCTACGGCTGCGTCTCTTGAGAGACTTAACCTTGCATCGTACGAGTAACTCGTAGGCTCATTAAGCAAAAGGCACGCAGTCATCCCGCTTCAACTGCAAGCAGTCGAAGAAGGACTCCTACCGTTTGTAAGCACACGGTTTCAGGTACTATTTCACCCTCCTGTCAGGAGTGCTTTTCACCTTTCCCTCACGGTACTTGTTCACTATCGGTCACTGGAGAGTTTTTAGCCTTGCGAGATGGTTCTCGCGGATTCGCACAGACTTCCACTTATTCCGTGCTACTTGGGAACGCTCACCAGGGAGCCGGCCCGTTTTCGCCTACAGGACTTTCACCTCCTGCGGTTCCTCTTTCCAAAGGATTCGGCTAACCGACCGGTTTCTTACTCCCCGACCTCGTCGCAATTTGGTCTGCAAGCGCCCCACAACACCACCGACACAACGGTTGCGACCTTTACTGTGTCGAATGGTTTAGGCTCTTTCCCTTTCGCTCGTCACTACTCAGGAAATCGTTGTTACTTTTTCTTCCTGGGGGTACTGAGATATTTCAATTCCCCCCGTTTGCTCTGCCGCGCCTATGAATTCAGCGCGGAGTTTCCCGACATGACTCGGGAAGAGTTGCCTCATTCGGACATCGCCGGGTCAAAGGTTGTTTCCACCTATCCGACGCTTATCGCAGGTAACCACGTCCTTCATCGCCTTCCAGTGCCAAGGCATCCACCGTATGCTCTAAGTAACTTAACCAAAAATCCTTATTGATTCAGATCAATGACTCAGGTGCATCAATAAGAATATGGAATTACGTGCAGAGATCACCTGGATCTCTGCGTGTGATGTCAGTCGTCAGCAACCACGCTCTTGTTCGCTCCGCCCCCGACTTGTCGGGGCGGAACAACTACTGGCGCAGCACTGACTGCACTCGTCCTGGTTGTCAAAGAACACTTTAGATATCCGATATCAGATATCCGATATCTGATATCTGAATTCATTTGGTGGAGCTGACCGGGATCGAACCGGTGACCTTCTGGTTGCAAACCAGACGCTCTCCCAGCTGAGCTACAGCCCCGGTACGAGATCTGATATCAGATATCCGATATCTGATATCTGATATCGGATGTGTACCAGGGGTCTTCCTGGACCTCTATCACCCTGATGTGGGCCTGAGTAGAGTTGAACTACTGACCTCACGCTTATCAGGCGTGCGCTCTAACCACCTGAGCTACAGGCCCAGAAACATTGCGGATTGCGCCCGCCTGCCCCCTGAATTCTGTGGGGCGGGCAGGGAGTGCGGATTGCGGAATGAATTTGACTTCATCGTATTCCGCAATCCGCAATCCGAATTCCGCAATTAAAAAGTGTGCACAGCCACAGAGGACGTTCTTAGAAGAGCGGGTATCAAGTTGTCTCCTCCGCCAGAGGCGGAGAGAAGACTCCTTAGAAAGGAGGTGATCCAGCCGCACCTTCCGATACGGCTACCTTGTTACGACTTAGCCCCAGTCACTGGTCTTACCTTAGACGCCTGCCTCCCCGACTTGCGTCGGGGTTGGCGCAGCGGTTTCGGGTACTCCCAGCTTCCATGGCTTGACGGGCGGTGTGTACAAGGCCCGGGAACGTATTCACCGCGCCGTGCTGATGCGCGATTACTAGCAATTCCAGCTTCATGGAGTCGAGTTGCAGACTCCAATCCGAACTGAGACCGCTTTTTTGGGATTAGCTTCGCCTCGCGGCTTTGCAACCCTCTGTAGCGGCCATTGTAGCACGTGTGTGGCCCCGGATGTAAGGGCCATGAGGACTTGACGTCATCCCCACCTTCCTCGCTACTTGCGTAGGCAGTCCACTTAGAGTGCCCAGCATGACCTGATGGCAACTAAGTGCAGGGGTTGCGCTCGTTGCGGGACTTAACCCAACACCTCACGGCACGAGCTGACGACAGCCATGCAGCACCTGTACCAGCGTGTATTGCTACAAGACCGACTTTCATCGGTTGTCGCTGGCCTTTCAAATCCGGGTAAGGTTCTTCGCGTTGCATCGAATTGAACCACATGCTCCACTGCTTGTGCGGGCCCCCGTCAATTCCTTTGAGTTTCAACCTTGCGATCGTACTCCCCAGGTGGGATACTTAATGCGTTAGCTTTGGCACTGAACCTTGCGGCCCAGCACCGAGTATCCATCGTTTAAGGCGTGGACTACCAGGGTATCTAATCCTGTTTGCTCCCCACGCTTTCGCGCCTCAGTGTCAGTTACGGACCAGGAGACCGCCTTCGCTACCGGTGTTCTTCATGATATCTACACATTTCACCGCTACACCATGAATTCCATCTCCCTCTGCCGCACTCAAGAGCCTCAGTATCGATGGCAATTCTGCAGTTAAGCTGCAGGATTTCACCACCGACTTAAAGCCCCACCTACACGCCCTTTACACCCAGTAAATCCGGACAACGCTCGGATCCTACGTATTACCGCGGCTGCTGGCACGTAGTTAGCCGATCCTTATTCGCAGGGTACGGTCAAGTCCCGATAAATCGGGAACATTCATCCCCTGCAAAAGAAGTTTACATCCTAACGGACTTCATCCTTCACGCGGCGTCGCTGCGTCAGCCTTTCGGCCATTGCGCAATATTCCTCACTGCTGCCTCCCGTAGGAGTCTGGACCGTGTCTCAGTTCCAGTGTGGCTGATCATCCTCTCAGACCAGCTACCCATCGCAGGCTTGGTGGGCCGTTACCCCGCCAACAACCTAATGGGACGCAGGCTCATCTCCAGGCATTCCGGCTTGCGCCGGAACTTTTAACAACTGTCACCATGCGGTGCCGCTGCATCATCGGGTATTAGTCCCGCTTTCGCGGAATTATCCCCGTCCTGAAGGCAGATTGCCTACGTGTTACTCACCCGTGCGCCACTGTACTCGGGATATTGCTACCCCTTTCCCGTTGACTTGCATGTGTTAGGCACGCCGCCAGCGTTCGTCCTGAGCCAGGATCAAACTCTCCGTTGTAAGTTCTCATTTCAAACCGACAATGTCGAGTCTGAGTCTCGGCGTCATGAGCCCTCCCGCCCAAAAGCGGAAGGAATCTTAGCCAAGGTGAAGCTCTGCTAAGATCGACGTATGGCTATGCACACTATTTTTCAAAGAACGCAGGCCGTTTTCAGGCCCCCGCATTCTGAGCGGGCTTTAAATATACGCAATTACACCCCGATTGTCAAGCTTCTTGAAGAACTTTTGCAGGTTTCCTGCAGAAGTACCGAAGAATCAGGGAAGGGGTCACAGTATACCGCTCCTCCGTCACAAAGTCAAGGCGATTCGTTACGTCGAAAGGATCCGCGCCAGCCGCCAGAGATCGTTGTCCACTTCCTTCCGCTGCGCCCAGGTCTCCTTCAGCGGCGTGAATGCAATCCGACCGTGGATCTCCCCCACCATCACCCCCGTCTTCCCCTCCAGCAACGAATCCACCGCGGCAATCCCCAGACGACTGGCAAGAATCCTGTCGCGCGCACTGGGGCTCCCCCCGCGCTGAATGTGCCCGAGGACGCAGACACGGTAATCGTACCCTGCCGCATCCTTAATCTTCTCGGCCAGACTGAACGCCCCTCCCTCTTCTTCTCCTTCGGCGACAATGATGATGGCGCTCGACTTGTACTTCTTGAACGACTCAAGCTCCTCACGCAGCGCCGTGACGTTTGTGCGCGTCTCCGGTATCGCCACAAACTCCGCTCCGCTGGAAATGCCGACATCGAGCGCGATGAAGCCGGCATCACGTCCCATGACCTCGACGTAAAACAGCCGGTCGTGCGACGCCGCCGTGTCGCGGATCTTGTCGATCGCTTCCATCGCGGTGTTCACCGCCGTGTCGTAGCCGATCGTGAAGTCGGTGCCGTACAGGTCGTTGTCGATCGTCCCCGGCACTCCCACCACCGCCACGCCATGCTCTTCGGTAAGACAGACAGCTCCTTGAAACGTCCCATCACCCCCGATGGCCACAAGTCCCTCAATTCCCGCCTTCGCAAGCTGTTCAGCGGCCTGAGCGCGCCCCTCCGGCGTCCGGAACTTCTCCGACCGCGCCGTGCGCAGAATCGTGCCTCCCCGCTGGATGATGTTGGACACCGAGCGGGCGCCGAGGTCGACGAAATTCCCTTCGATCATCCCCTCGTACCCGTGCTGGATTCCGATCACCTCGCAACCGTTGTAGAGCGCACTTCTCACCACGGCGCGGACGCATGCGTTCATCCCGGGGGCGTCCCCCCCGCTCGTGTACACTCCGATGCGTTTCATGCTGACTGACCCTCTCCCGCTGACGGACAAACAAGACCATCACGATACAAAAAAGCGGGGCCAATCTCAAACCGGCCCCGCGATCGTTGCACACACTGCGGGTCGGCGATCCAACGCCGAGGCTGCAGCGGACTATCCGTCAGATTATTTCAATCGCTCAAGATTCCACCCTTTCATGACATCGAACGTCGCCCGGTCGGTCAGTTCATAACGGATCGGTGTGACCGAGACATATTTATCGCGCACTGCGATCTGATCGGTGTCAGGATCTGTGTCGATCACGTTCATCTTGCCTGTGAGCCAGAAGTATTCCCGGTTCGCAGGATCGCGCCGGACGTCGAATGTGTCGTCCCAGCTCGATTTTCCCTGTCGGGTGACCAGGATGCCGCGGATCTCGCTCTCGGGCACCGCCGGCACGTTGACGTTGAGCAGCGTCCCCTGAGGAAGTCCCTTCGCTGCCACCAGCTGAGCGAGGCGCGCGGCAAATTTCGCGGCGTAGGAGAAGTCTGCCTCCTCATGCGTCGTCAGCGATATCGCAATCGAGGGAATCCCCAGCACGGTCCCCTCCGTTGCGGCCGATACCGTCCCGGAGTACATGATATTGATCGCCGTGTTCGAACCATGGTTGATCCCGGAGAGCACCAGGTCCGGCTGCTCCTTCATCAGAAACCTGACGCCCAATTTGACCGCATCCGCAGGAGTCCCGTCGACGGCATAGCCGAAAAACTCTCCCTCCTTGTGAAACGGAATTGCGCGCAGGGGGTAGTTCATGGTAATGGCATGCCCGACGGCACTCTGCTGCTTGTCGGGTGCCACCACCGTGACCTGAGCGACCTTGCGCATCTCCGTGACCAACGCATGAATCCCGGGAGCGGCGATGCCGTCGTCGTTGCTGATGAGTACGGTGAGGGGCTTGGGCATTGCTCGGTCGAGCAAGGAGTAGTCAGTAGACAGAAGTCAGAAATCAGAAAGATGTCCTCAATCCCAATCACTCAATCTCGATCGTTTCAAACACCGTGCCCAGCCTCGTTTCACACTGTCCGCTGTCCTCAATTCGCATTCTGCAATCCGAAATGCCTAATAGCTCTCCTTCTGCGTTGGAAACCTCCCGCCCTTCACATCGCCGATGTACTGTGTGAACGCGCCCCGCATGGTCTCGGCCAGACGGGCGTAACGACGGAGAAAGCGGGGGTTGAACTCCTCGGTGAGGCCGAGCATATCATAGACCACCAGCACCTGTCCGTCGCAGTGCGGCCCCGCTCCTATGCCGATCGTCGGGACAGGAACCGATGCAGTCACCTTCTTCGCCAGAGTAGCGGGGATTTTCTCCAGCACAATCGCGAAGACCCCCGCCTCCGCAAGCACACGAGCGTCCTGCATCAGCTCCGCTGCTTCGCGCTTCTCCTGCGCCCGCACTTCGTACGTCCCGAACTTGTTGATGGCCTGCGGGGTGAGCCCAAGGTGTCCCATCACGGGGATGCCGATCCGGACAAGATGCCGCACGATGTCGGCGATGTATGCTCCTCCTTCGAGCTTCACCGCGCCAACGCCCACCTCCTTCATGACACGGCCGCACGTGCGCACAGCGTCGTCCACGCTCGTCTGGTATGACATGAAGGGCATGTCGACCACGATGAGCGCATTCCTGACCGCACGCTTCACGGCCTTTGCATGGTAGATCATGTCATCGACGGTGACCGGCAGCGTGGTCTCGTGCCCCTGCACCACATTGCCGAGGGAATCGCCGACAAGGATGATGTCGATGCCGACCTGGTCGAGGTATTTCGCCACGAGAAAGTCGTATGCAGTCAGCATCGCGATCTTCTCGCCGGTCTGTTTCATGGTCATCACGGTTCGTGTGGTGACCACCCGGGGGTGTGTTCCGGTCGCTTTGCTCATGTGGCGTGGGCCGATTGTGCATGGAGGTGCTCCCGCGATGCGGGAGTGAACGAAATTCCCCACTCTTCTTCGAAACCACGGCGAAGACAGGATGCCAGGCGCACGAAGTCGACCTCGGCTCCCGTAATGGCGGCAAGATGCGCTGTACGCTCTTCCAGGGTTCGTCTGATCCGGCCGAGCAACGCGGCGTCGTGAATCGCGAGGTACTCGGCCAGGCGAACGTGCGCCGGCCCGCAGAGGATGGAACCATGCTGGAGGACGACGTCTCCCGCGGGACCGCTGAATCGCCTCTGTGCGCTCCCGACCAGTTTGCGCCCTCGCCATTCAATCTCGTACCGTGCCGAGCTGCTGAAGCAGGGAATGGAGGAGGGGTTTCGGTATTCCACCGCGAAGTCGGGCTGCGATTTCTGGAGCGCCACGTCGACGCCGTACTGCCGGAGGCCGCGAACGAGCGCCTTGCTGATCGCGTTGTAGACCTGGAGGATGCCCCTGCGGCCGGCGGGCATCGTCACACTGTAGGTCAATTCATCCGCATGCAGGATCGCCCGCCCGCCGGTCGGCCGCCGGACCACATCGATGCCGTCGGCCGCAGCCCGCTGCGCGTTGATCTCACCGGAGTCCTGATGGTGTCCGAGCGAAATCGCCCATGGGTGCCACTGGAAGAGCCGGAATGTCGGGCGTCCCGTGCCCGCAGCAAGCTCACGCGCAAGGGCCTCGTCGACCGTCATGTTCTCCGCCCCCGTCCGTTCTCCCGAATCGAGAAACATCCAGCGCACTTGCACACGCACCTCACGCCATCAATCGGGGACCGTGAAGGATCCCGCGTTTCGAGCCTGCGATGAAATCAACGACGTTACGCACTTCCACCAGCGCCATCAGCGCTTCGTCCTCACGGATCTTATTGAGCGCCTGAGTCACGTTCAGCTTCGACCGGTAGATCAGCGTGTATGCCCGGTCGAGCGCGTCGAGGGTTTGGGAGGAGAATCCCCGACGGCGGAGGCCGACGGAGTTCAGCCCTTCGAAGACGAGCGGCTCATTGCCCGCGAGGATATATGGCGGCACGTCTTTCGGCACGCGGAGCCCTCCCCCGATCATTGCATGCTGACCGATACGGACGAACTGGTGGACGGGGGTAATCCCCCCAATGATCGCCCAGTCCCCCACTTCACAGTGCCCTGCAATCATGGCCGCGTTCGCCATGATCACATGGTCGCCAAGTATGCAATCGTGGGCGATGTGCGTATACCCCATCAGAAAGCAGTCGCTCCCGATGATCGTCCGTCCTCCTTCGCCCGTCCCGCGGTGGAACGTGACAAATTCCCGCACGGTTGTGCGGTCGCCGATCTCACAGGTCGTGGGCTCCCCAGCGTACTTCAGGTCCTGTGGAGCGTGGCCGATGACGGCACCGTGGTGGATACGGCAGTCTCTGCCGATGCGGGCGCCTGAAGCGATCAACGCGTTGCCGCCCACCGTTGTGCCGTCGCCGATCACCGCGCCGTCTTCCACAATGGTAAAGGGACCCACGGAAACGTTCGTGCCGAGATGAGCCCCGGGACTCACCGCGGCACGCGGATCGATGGTTACACTCATGAGCGTCGGTTAGTTCATCGTTGGAGTGGAACGGGAGCGGGGAGTCGTCTGGGAGCCGTTCCCGCCGCCGGCGCCCTGCGTCCCGGTGCGCGGCACGAGCGAGGCCATCATCTCCGCCTCCGCCACCAGATTGCCGTCCACGTAGGCGAGCCCCTTCATCTGGCAGATCTTGCTCTTCCGGCTGACCATCGTCAGCTCGAACACAAGCTGATCGCCTGGAAGAACGGGCCTCCGGAACTTTGCGTTGTTGATCGACATGAAATAGACGAGCTGGTCTCCGGGGTTCTCTATGCCGTTGAGCAGGAGGATGCCGCCGGTCTGTGCCATCCCTTCAAGGATCAGCACGCCCGGCATGATCGGCTGTCCGGGGAAATGTCCTTCGAAAAAGGGCTCGTTCGCCGTGACGTTTTTGACGCCCACGATCTTCTCGTCGAGCTTGAACTCGACGATCTTGTCGATCAGGAGGAACGGGTAGCGATGGGGGAGGATCTTCTTGATCGCATTGATGTCGAAGACCACACCTTCCTTTCGTTCGTGCTGGTATTTCCGGATCAGCTTCTTCTGCTGGTAGAGCTTGCGAACCATCCTGGCGAATTCAATGTTGCTGGCGTGCCCCGGGCGCGCCGCCAAGATCTGCGCCTTGAGGGGGACGCCGATCAGCGCCAGGTCGCCCATCACGTCGAGCAGCTTGTGCCGGGCCGGCTCGTTCGGGAAATGGAGCGGGCGGTTGTTCAGCACGCCGTTGCTGCCGAGGATTACGGCGTCTTTGATGCCGAGCTTTGTCGCGATCCGCCTGATCTCGGCGTCCTCGAGGTCGCGGTCGACGATCACGATCGCGTTGTCGAGGTTTCCCCCCTTGATCAGCCCCTGGTGGTGGAGGACCTCGACCTCATGCAGGAAGCAGAAAGTACGGCAGGGTGCGAACTCTGTCACAAACTCCTTTTCCAGGTTGAACAGACCGGTGTGCTGGCTCCCCAGAGCGGGATTATTGTAGTCCACCATCACCGTGATGCGGTAGTCGTCGGTGGGGAGCGCGACAATATCGACCTTCTTCGCCTCGTTGTGGTAATGGACGGTCTGGTCGATGATCAGGTAGTCCTTCGGGGCGTTTTGCTTTTCGAACCCGGCCTTGAGCAGGGCATCGACGTACGGCTTGGCGCTTCCGTCCCCCACCGGTGGTTCGTTCGCATCAAGCTCGATGAGCACGTTGTCGATCTGCAGGCCCACGAGTGCGGCCATGACATGTTCGACGGTGTGGACGCGGGCGGCACCGACCTCGATCGTGGTGCCGCGGGAGATGTCCACCACGTGATCGACGTCAGCCGGCACTTCCGGCGATCCGCCGAGGTCAACGCGGCGGAACCTGACGCCAAAATCCTCCGGTGCCGGTTTGAAGGTCATCGTCGACACGCTTCCCGTGTGCAGCCCGATGCCGCTCATCGACACCGGATGCTTTATCGTCCTCTGTTGGACCAGCATACGTTTACCCCCTCGCTTTGAGCTGTTCCAGTTCCCTTTTCAACGCTGCGAGTTCGTTCTTCAGCTCCCGTATCGTTGCTAACGCATCGGGTAGCTGGGGCCAGGCTCCCATGATCTTTGACGCTTCACGGAAGGGGACGGCAGGGGTCCCCATGTAGGTGCCTCCGGGTGTGTGGGCCGAACGATGCACGCCCGCCTGGGCCCCCCACTTGCTGTCGTCGGCGATCTCAAGGTGTCCGGTGAACCCGACCTGCCCGCCGATCATGTTCCTCTTGCCGATGTGGGTGCTGCCGGAGATCCCGGCCTGTGCGGCAATCACCGTATGCTCGCCGATCACCACGTTATGGGCCACCTGAATCAGGTTGTCCAGTTTCGCTCCGGCGGCGATGCGAGTTTCCCCCATCGTGGCCCGGTCGACCGCGCAGTTCGCCCCGATCTCCACGTCGTCTTCGATGACCACAATGCCGAGCTGAGGGATCTTTTCAAAGGACCCGTCGGGCCTGGGTGCAAAGCCGAAGCCGTCGCTGCCAATGACGGTGCCCGAGTGGATGATCACGCGCTCACCGATCCTGCACTCCTCACGGACAGTCACGTTGGCATGGAGGAGCGAGCCCGCACCTATGCTCACTTCGCGCCCCAACACGGTCCCGGCCAGCAGCATCGCGCCGTTCCCGATCCTGCACCGTTCGCCGATCACCACCAGCGGCCCCACCCGCACGCCGGTCCCCAGCACCGCCGTCGGGTCGACGACAGCGCTCGGGTGGATACCGGGGGGCAGCGGGGGCTGCGGGGGATTGAACATAAGCAGCACGCGAACGAACGACGCGTAGGGATCGTCGACGCGGAGATACACCGGGGTTAGGCCGTCGGGTCTGGGAGGGCGCGCGACCTTCCGCCCCACAATGACCGCGGAAGCGCCGGTCGTCTCGAGGTGTTTGAGGTACCGGGGATTGGCCAGAAAACTGATGTCGCCAGCGCCTGCCTCCTCGATCTTAGCCACGCGGCGAATCTCGATCGCCGCGTCGCCGTCAAGGTCTGCGCCGAGTGCACCGGCAATGTCACTGACGGTCATCATGGACGGGATGTTCACTTCCCGTACGTTTGCATGCGTTGCAGGACCTTCTGGGTGAGGTCGTACTTTTCGTTCGCGTACAGGAGCAGGATCTGTCCGCTCTTGTCGAACACGTAGTCGAGCCCCTCTTCCTTCGCGACCTCCTCGAGAACCTTGAACATCTTGTTCTGGATCGGTTTCATTATGTCGTTTTGCTTCTGGAACAGCTCGCCGTTCTGGCCGAATTTCTTGTTCCGGAAATCGCTGATGCTCTGGTCGAGCTCGCGCAGCTGCCGTTCCTGGTCCGCGCGTACCTGGTCGGTCAGGATGAGCTTTCGCTTGTCGTACTCGTCGAACTTCCGCTTCCAGTCAGACTGCATCTTCTGCAGTTCCGCCTCCCACCCTGCGACCAGGGCGTCGATCGACTTCTGCGCATCGATCGCTTCCGGCAGTGTCTGCATGATGGATTCGGAGTTGATGTAGCCGATCTTGGATTGGGGCAGCGCGGGGGGGCTGAACAAGGCGAGGAAGCTCAGGATAAGCAGGTAGCGATGCATTGAAGGATCTCCGTATCAGTACACTGTCGGGCTCGCAGCCCGAGTACAAGAGTAGGGGGTAAGGAGGTAGGGGGTAAGGGAAAAGCGGGGCGTTGTTGCTCTCCACCCTACTCCCTACTTCCATACCCCCTACTCATTGCCACTCACTTGCCACGCTTCAGCTTATCAATGACCTTGAACGTCAGCTCGTCTTTCGGGTCGCCGTACAGGAGGATCTGGATCTGCTCGGTCTTGTCGAACACGAAATTGTACTTCTCCTCCTTCGCCACCTGGGCGATCGCCGCTTTGATTTTTTCCCGGATCGGGTTAATGATCTTTTCCGTCTGTTTGGCGAGCTCGCCGTCCTGGCCGAACTTCTCGAGCCGGTACTCCTGGACGCGGCGCTCCTGGTCGATCAGCTTCTGCTGCTCGGCCTTCTTGGTGGCGTCGTTGTACAGGGCTTCCTTCTTCTGGTACTCTTCGTACTTCGCCTGCAGATCTCTCTGCATGGCTTCCAGCGAATCCTGCAACGGCTTGCCGATGGCGTCGATCTTCTTCTGCGCGTCCTGGGCCGCCGGCAGCTCCTGGAAGATTTTGGTGGAGTTGACGAACCCGATGCGCTGCTGTGCGGAGGCGGAGACGATGCCGACCGCAAGGACGATGATGCTAAGCGAGAGGAGAGGAGTTTTCACGAGAACCCCGATTGAGAGTTATGAGTTAAGAGTGAAGAGTGATGAATTCGAGGCGATCAGAAGCCCCGGCCGAACACAAAATGGAAATGCCAGCCGTCCGGCTTTCCGTCCTTCGGATAGACGTCGTCGAACCCGTAGCCATAGTCGAACCCGAGGAGCCCGATCGGGTTGATCTGCAGGCGCGCGCCGATGCCCGCCGAGCGCTTCAGGTCGAAGAAGTTGGCCCGCTGCATGGATGCAAAGACATTCCCCCCCTCGGCGAAGGCCAGGAAGTAGATCGGGATCGGATTGATGGCGGCCGCCAACCGCAACTCGAGCGTCTGCCTGGTCATGGCGTTCCCCCCCACAATCACCCCTTCGGCGTTGCGGACCCCGACCGACTGGTCTTCATATCCCCGCAAGGGGGTCGTGGCCACGTAGCCGAGTCCGGTCCCTCCCATGAAAAACAGATCCAGCGGCGGGATGATTGAATTGTCAAACGGTGCGATGTAGCCATACGTCGAGCTCAGGTAAAGGGCCACACGCGCGCTGTTGAACATCGGAAGGTACCACTCCGACGTGAAGACCCACTTGTGAAAGTCGATGTTCCCCGGCAGCAACGGACCGCCCGAGAGCTGGATCGAAAGCGAGACGTTGGACCCGGTCACCGGGAACACCGGGTTATCGATGCTGTTCCGCGTGATCACCTGCGTGATGCTGACCTGGCTAGTCTTCCCTTCGCGATAGATCCCCTGTCCGTCGCGCACGTCGTTCTGCTGGCCGCTCAGGATCCAGTCGCCCCGGAAGTAATCGTCCGGCCACTTGAACCGGCGGCCGACGCGGATCGACGCACCCGTCTGCTGCAGGTCGAAGGTGTAGATCTGCCGCGTGTCGAACAGGCTCACACCCAGCAGCGTCGGCTCGCCGAACAGCCATGGCTCGGTGAACGAGAGACTAAAGGTGCGGAAGCGGGACGCCTCCCCGAACTGCCACTCGAAACTGAGAATCTGACCTGCGCCCCCCGAGAAGGGCTCGGTGATGGAGAAGTTGTTAATCGTGAACCCGAGGGCTCCCGTGACGCCGAAGGCCCCGCTGTAGCCGACAGATGCATTGATGTTGTCGCTCGATTTCTCTTCGACCTCGTATGTGAGGTCCACGGTCTTGTCGTCGACGAGCTGGTAGTCCGGTTTGATTTTCTCCGGATTGAAATAGTTCAGGACCGAAAGCTGCCGGATGCTGCGGATGATCGCGGCACGGCTGAAAAAATCCCCCGGGCGCGTGTACAGCTCGCGGCGGATCACTTTCTCCTGCGTCTTGGTGTTCCCCTTGATCGCGACATGCCCGATCCGGAACTGGTTCATCTCGTAGACGTTGATCGTGATGTCCACCGAATCCTCGGCAACGCGGGTCTCCGTGGGTTCCAGATTGATCCGCAGGTAGCCGTTGTCGAGGTACAGCGAGGCAACGTCGGACTGCGATTCATTCCCGCGGAGGTTCTGTTCGAACTTTTCCTGGTTGTACACCTCTCCGGGCTGGATGCCGAGCCGCTCGTTGAGCTGGTCCACGGTGTAGACCGTGTTCCCCTGCCACCGGATGTTGCGGATCTTGTACTGCGCTCCCTCGTTCACCCGGATCAGGATTGTCATGTCCTCCTTGTCGGGCGAATACCAGATGGAATCGGACACGATCTGGGCATCCCGGTAGCCGTTCTTCCGGTAGAAGTTGATGATCTTCTTCTTGTCGTCCTGGTAGTTCTTCTCGTCGAAGTTTGCCGACGACCAGAACTTCCACCAGTGCTTTTCGGCAATCTCGTCCATCGCGCCGCGGAGATCCCCGGCCGTGAACGCGGTGTTCCCCTCGAAAAGGATATGGTCCACCTGCACCTCGGGCCCCTCGTCGATGTCGACGTGCAGGACGACGCGATTCTTTGTTGTGTCGGGACTTGTGGAAACGTTCACCTCGGCAAGGAGATAGCCTTCCTTCTCATACAGCTTTTTGATCTCCTTCTTGATGCGGACGGCATCCTGGGGCTGAAAGACCTGTCCCCGTACCAGGTTGATCTTCTTCATGATGTCGTCCTCGCTGACCTCGTCGCGCCCGGTGAGGACGGTCCGTTCGTAGCGGGGGAGTTCCTTCACGGTGATCAGGAGATAGACGCCGTTGCCGAGGATGCGGTCGACCGAAATCCGAATGTCGTCGAACAGCTTGAGCGCCCAGAGGTGGCGGATGGCCTGAGCGGTCTGCTCACCCGGGACGGCAAGCTCGTCTCCGACCTTCAGCCCGGAGTTGGCGATGAGCGCGGCGGGGTCGGAAAGCTGGTTGCCTTCAACGGAGATTCCGAGGATCTTGTAAATTTCCTGGCGCGGCTGCGCGGAGGCCCCCACGGAGCAGAGGAGCGCTCCTGCGAGGGCAAGGAGGGATATCGTCCTGGTCATCTCAGAGCCCCGTTGCGCTCTTGACGAGACGGCCCGGCCGCTTCTCGTCGCCGGCACGCACCTGCTCACTGACCATCCCGAACCTTCGCTCCCGTCTCTGATAGTCGTGAATGGCGGCGTAGAGCTCGTCGCGTCTGAACGACGGCCAGAACTTCGGTGTGATGAAAATCTCCGTGTAGGCAAGCTGCCACAGGAGGAAATTGCTGATTCGGAACTCCCCGCTTGTCCTTATGAGCAGGTCGGGGTCGGGCATGCCGGCGGTGGAAATGTACGAACTGACCAGCTCTTCTGTGACATGGTCTTCACGGAGGCGCCCTTCCCGGATCTCGCGGCCGAGGAGCGTGATCGCCCTGGCAATATCCCATCGACCGCTGTAGCTGAGGGCGAGCGACAGCGTCAGGCCGGTGTTGTCCTTCGTTTTCTGGATGTCCTCGAGCAGTTCGTTCTGCACTTCCTGGGGAAGCGCGGCGATATCGCCGATCGCCTGTATGCGGACGTTGTTGGTGTGGAGGCGGTCGGTCTCGTCTTTGAGGGCCTTCAGGAGGAGGCGCATGAGCAGCGAGACTTCTTCCTGCGGCCGCTTCCAATTCTCCGTCGAAAACGCGTAGAGGGTGAGGTATTGGATGCCGAGCTGGCCGCAGGCCTCTACGGTATCGCGGACAGATTCAACTCCCTCGGAATGACCCGCGATGCGGGGCATCCCACGCTTCTTCGCCCAGCGCCCATTCCCGTCCATGATGATCGCAATGTGACGGGGAATCTCGCCCGACGCTCGAAGCTTCTCCTGCGCCTTCCTGTCTTCTCCCGTTGCCTGTTCAGGGCCTTTTCCCAAGAGGTTGTCCCCCACCGTGAACCGCCCGCCGTCTATTATATAGAGATACCAACACAGCCTGAACAAAAAATTTAACGCATTCCGCTTAGAAAGTCAAGAAATCGAAAGGTTGACTTTCCTCAGCGAAACCGATATAATGGAATGATTTCAACACAACACACACGGAGACGCGCATGGGCGGGCTGCCGAATATGGCGGGCATGATGCAGCAGATTCAAAAGATGCAGGAGAAGATGGCGCGCGTTCAGGAAGAGCTTGAATCGAAGACCGTGACTGCCGAGGCAGGAGGCGGCATGGTGCGCGTGACCGTCAACGGCAAGCAGCGAGTGGTCTCCCTCACCATCGACAAGGAAGTGGTGAACCCGAACGACGTGGAAATGCTGGAGGACCTTGTACTTGCCGCCGTGAACAAGGGACTGGAAGACGCTGCAACGATGGCACAGGCGGAGATGGCAAAAGTCACGAGCGGGCTGCTGCCGAACATCCCGGGCCTGTCCATCCCCGGCCTCTGACCGGCCCCCCTCCCGCCCCACGAACGTCCATGCTGTATACATCCGAAGCGCTCCACCAGCTCATCGAGGAGTTCGCCCGCCTCCCGGGCATCGGCCGGAAGACCGCCCAGCGCCTGGCCCTCTTTCTTCTGAAACAGCCGAGAGAGGACGTCGTTCGCATGGCGAAAGCCATGGTCAACGTCAAGGACCGCATCCGGTACTGCTCCACCTGCTGCAACATTACCGAAACCGACCCCTGCGCAATCTGCGCAAGCCCCAAACGGACGCGGAGCATAATCTGCGTCGTAGAGGAACCCAACGACGTCATCGCCCTCGAGAAGACGAACGAGTACGACGGCCTGTACCACGTGCTCGGCGGCTCGCTTTCCCCGCTCGACGGCATCGGACCGGAAGATCTCAAGGTGAAGGAACTCCTGGCCCGCGTGACCGGCGACGTCGCCGAGGTAATCCTCGCCATGAACCCGAATGTGGAGGGTGAAGCCACAACGATCTACCTGACGAAGCTCCTGAAGCCCCTGGGGGTGCGGGTCTCCAGGATCGCGCGTGGAATACCGGTGGGAGGAGACCTGGAGTTTGCCGATGAGGCGACATTGGGAAAAGCGTTAGAGGGGAGGGTGGAGGTCTAATTGAGGATTGAGGTTTGAGAATCGAGGATTGTTGGAGAGATGTAGGGGCACGGTTGCCGCGCCCGTACACAGCGTAGGGGCGCGATTCATCACGCTCCCATAATTGAGGATTGAGGATACGGGATTGAGAATTGTTGTTGCGATGTTCGCGTTGGTAATGGCGGGCTGCGGGTGGTTTGAGCCGAGAGACGCGGAGGCGCCGACGGAGTCGGGAGGACAGTTTCCCCCCGCCACAGATCCCAAGATCGCCGTCAGCAACCTCCAGCAGAGTGTCGACCTGAAGAGCGTGCAGAATTACGTCGCATGTTTCTCCACCCCGGCCAGCGATGGCAGGTCGTTCGTTTTCATCCCGTCGAGCGAAGGGAGCGCCCAGTATGCCTCCGTGTTCAGCTCCTGGACCACGGCGGAGGAACAGGCATACTTTCAGAACCTCTCGGCCCGCACGACGCCGACGTCCACCTCCAGCCTCGTGCTGACCGAGAAGTCGTTCTTCCTGAGCGGCGATTCGGCGCTTGCAGAGTATGACTACACGCTCACCTTCGAGCACACGGACGCGACGTTCCCCAAGGTTGCCACCGGAAACCTCCAGTTTGCCATCGGCAGGAACAACGCCAACATCTGGTCGATTTACCGGTGGGCGGATTTTAAGACCACCGCAAGCACGAGCTGGTCGCTGTTTAAGGGCAAGTTTAGCAACTGAGGCTCTAAGATAGCTACGAAAGGCAAGGAGTAAGGGGTAAGGAGGTAGGGGGTAGGGAGAATACGGTTGTCGACTGTGGATTGTGGATTGTCCCTCGTAGATTGACTCACCGCTCTCCCCCTACTCCCTACCTCCCTACTCCTTACTCCAGGCTGCTCTTGCCATGCGAAACACCGGCAATACGTTTCTCATATGGGTGCTGGCCCTATTCAGTTTGCCAGGGTGCGTCAATCCCTTCGCCCCCGGGCGCGACGACTCGCCGGCTGTCTCGGCGTGCGACCGGTACACGGTGGACGGGATGTTCCAGTGCTTCCGTGCCGCCTATACGTTTCGGGACACGACGCTGTACGGCCAACTCCTGGATGCGCAGTTCGTGTTCATTTACCGCGACTACGACGTGGGGATCGACGTGACATGGGGAAGAGACGAGGAGATGCGGAGCACCTTCGGGCTCTTCCAGAACGCCCAGAAACTCGACCTGATCTGGAACGCCATCATTTCCACTGCAGCGGATTCCACGAAAGTGACTGTCGTCCGGGGGTTCAACCTGACAATCGTATTCAACCCGAGCGATATCGAGCGCGTGGACGGGTACGCCAATCTCACCTTCGAGCGCCTGCGGGTCACCGACCCGTGGAAGATCGTCCGCTGGCGCGATGAATCAAATTTCTGAGCGACACCGGTGAGTCTCTCATACACAGTCCGTGAAAGCCTGTCCGGGTTCAGCAGGGCGAAGCTCTCCAGCACCCTGTCGATCCTCACGGTATGCGTCTCGCTCCTCCTCCTGGGGCTCTTCGTGGCGGTCACGGTCAACGCCTCCCGGCTTGTCGACGCACTCCGGTCGCGGCTCGAAATGGAGGCCTTCCTGGAAGAACCCCTCACCGACGAGGAGATCACGGCCCTCAATGCGAAGGTGTCGGCCGTCGATGGCGTGGAGAAGGTGATCTACATCTCGAAAGACGAAGCGGCCCTGATCTTTAAGCAGGAGTTCGGCGAGGACATCAGCTCGGTGCTGGATTTCAACCCGCTTCCCCCGTCGTTCAAGATTACTCTCAAGCCGGCCTTCCGGACATCGGCGGGCACTCAGCGCATCCACGACAAGCTTGCCGCCATCGACGGCATCGAGAGCGTCGTGTACCGAAAGGCCTTGCTGGAGCTCATCGACCAGCGCGCGGCAGGGATGAACAAGATCCTGCTCGGCCTCGGCGTGCTGATCAGTCTCTCGGCCGTCTTCCTCGTGTCCAACACGATCCGGCTGGCCATCTACGCGAAGAAGCGGATCATCCGCACGATGGAACTGGTGGGGGCCACGCGCGGCTTCATCCGGCGTCCCTTTATGATCGAAGGGATTCTCCAGGGAATCCTCGGCGGGTTGCTCGCCGCAGGGGTGATGGCGTTCATCCTGGAGTACGCGTCGCGGCTCGTTACGGCGGAGTTTGCCCCATACCTGAGGATGCCCACACTCTTCTACGCCGGCGTGGTCGCAGCCGGCATCGCGCTGGGGCTCGTCGGGAGTCTCATTTCAGTGCTCCGCTTCGTCCGGCCCGCGGCGGCGGGCTGACCTTGCGGGAAAAGACATTTTTCCGTAGATTGCGCTGCAATAGCTCGCCAACACCGTTCTTACCCGTTTTCACCCTCACCCTCGTTCCGGGATATCCACTATGCGCAAGACCACGAGCTTGTTGACTTCCTCCGTCGGGCGGAAGGTCCTGATGGGGCTCACGGGATTCTTCCTGTGCAGCTTTCTCGTCCTTCACGTCACAGTCAACCTGTTCCTGTTCAAGGGAGACGGCGGAGGCACGTTTGACACCTACGCGGAATTCCTCGCCACGTATCCACTGATTCGGCCGCTGGAGATCGTCCTGTTCGGCGGGTTTCTGCTCCATGCGTTTGTCGGCGGATGGCTGTGGTTGTCCAACCGCTCCGCCCGTCCTGTGCGGTACACGGTGAGCAAACCGCAGGAGAGCAGCACACTCTCGTCGCGGCTGGCATTCGTGACCGGCGCATTGGTGCTCGTGTTCCTCGTCGTCCACGTCAACACCTTCTTCATTCAGTCCCGGTTCTTCCCGAACGGCGAGACGATGTTTGAGCGGATCCGGGAGGCGTTCCAGCAACCCTGGTACGTCGCCTTCTATTGCGTCGCGCTCGTCTTCCTCGCCTATCATCTGAAGCATGGATTCCAGTCCGCCTTTCAGACCTTCGGCCTGCGACACAAGCGGTACGATTGGCTCATCACCGCGGTGGGCGTGATCTTCTGGCTCGTCATCCCGGTGGCATTCGCCGCCATGCCGTTGTATTTCTTCTGGGCTTACTAAACCAAGGGCACCCGACAATGACACTCGAAGCGAAGATCCCGTCAGGTCCGATTGAACAGAAGTGGGACCGTCACCGGTTCAACTTGAGACTGGTGAACGCCGCCAACAAAAGGAAATACACGATCGTTGTGGTGGGAACGGGCCTGGCCGGCGCGTCAGCCGCGGCATCGCTCGCCGAGCTGGGGTACGAGGTGATCTCCCTCTGCTATCATGAATCGCCTCGCCGGGCGCACAGCATCGCGGCCCAGGGGGGGATCAACGCACCGAAGAACTACACGAACGACGGCGACAGCATCTACCGCCTCTTCTACGATACCGTGAAAGGAGGCGACTATCGCGCACGCGAAGCCAACGTGTACCGGCTGGCGCAGGTGAGCGGCAGCATTATCGACCAGTGCGTCGCACAGGGGGTTCCGTTTGCGCGTGAGTACGGCGGACTGCTGGACAACCGCTCGTTCGGCGGCGCGCAGGTATCGCGGACCTTCTACGCACGCGGGCAGACCGGACAGCAGCTCCTGCTGGGAGCCTACTCAGCCCTCGTGCGGCAGATGGAGGCCGGCAAGGTGAAATTCTATCCGCGCCGCGAGATGCTCGACCTGGTTGTGATCGGCGGACAGGCGCGCGGCATTGTCGCCCGCGACCTGGTGACCGGCACGCTCGAAACCTACCTCGGACATGCCGTTGTGCTTGCCACCGGCGGCTACGGAAATACCTTCTATCTGTCCACCATGGCCAAGGCGAGCAACGCGACGGCAATCTGGCGGGCGCACAAACGGGGTGCGTTCTTCGGCAACCCCTGCTTCACTCAGATCCACCCCACATGCATCCCGCAGGGGGGCGCGTACCAGTCGAAGCTTACACTGATGAGCGAGAGTCTCCGCAACGACGGCCGCATCTGGGTGCCGAAGAAGAAGGGGGACGATCGCCGGCCGGACCAGATCCCGGAGGAGGAACGCGACTACTACCTCGAGCGGCTCTATCCTTCGTTCGGCAATCTCGTGCCGCGCGATGTCGCATCGCGCCGCGCGAAGGAGATGTGCGACAAGGGGTACGGGGTCGGACCGACGAAACTGGCAGTGTATCTGGATTTCTCCGACGTCCTCAGGCGCAACGGGCGGGAGTGGATCGACGAGAAATACGGCAACCTGTTCGACATGTACCATGAGATCACGGCGGAAGACCCGTATGCGACGCCGATGCGGATCTACCCCGCAGTCCACTATACGATGGGAGGGCTCTGGGTCGACTACAACCTGATGAGCACCATCCCCGGTCTCTATGTCGTCGGCGAGGCGAACTTCTCCGACCACGGCGCGAACCGCCTCGGCGCGAGCGCGCTGATGCAGGGGCTGGCCGACGGGTATTTTATATTGCCTTACACCATCGGCGACTATCTCGCGACGTCAAAATTCCCCGCAGTGTCTCCCGATGCAAAAGAATTGGAACAGACCAAGAAAGAGGTCGCCAACAGGATCACCCGCCTGATGGACGTCGGGGGGAAAACGCCGGCGGACGACATCCACCGCGAGCTGGGGAAGGTCATGTGGGATTATGTCGGCATGGGTCGAAACCGCGCGGGTCTTCAGAAAGCTCTGAAGCTCATTCCCGAGATCCGTAAGACGTTCTGGAGGGATGTGAAGCTGGTGGGGACGGCGGACGGGCTCAATACCGAACTGGAGCGCGCGGGGCGTATAGCGGACTTCCTGGAACTCGGCGAGCTCATCGCCTACGACGCACTACACCGGAAGGAGTCATGCGGCGGGCACTTCCGTGAAGAATACCAGACCCCCGACGGTGAGGCACAGCGCGACGACAGGCACTACGCGTATGTTGCAGCATGGGAATTTGCCGGGGAGGGGAAGAAGCCGAAACTTCACAAGGAGCCGCTCGCCTTTGAATACGTCAAGCCGTCGCAACGCAGCTATAAATGAGGAGTGACCAGCGATGAACTTCACACTGAATGTCTGGCGTCAGAGAAGCCGGAACGAGCAGGGCCGGTTCGCCACCTACACCGCACGCGACATCCCTCCCGACGCCTCGTTCCTCGAGATGCTCGACGTCGTCAACAGCGAGCTGGTCAGGAAGGGGGAGGAGCCCATAGCGTTCGACCATGACTGCCGCGAGGGGATCTGCGGGAGCTGCGGGCTGATGATCAACGGACGCGCGCACGGGCCGAACCGCGCCGCCGCGACCTGCGAGCTCAGGATGCGGAGCTTCGGCGACGGAGACACAATCGTCGTGGAACCCTGGCGCGCGAAGCCATTCCCCGTCATCAAGGACCTGATCGTCGACCGGACAGCGTTCGACAGGATCATGCAGGCGGGGGGATACATCTCGGTCAAGACGGGCCAGGCCCCCGATGCCAACGCCATTCCGATCCCGAAGCCGTGCGCCGAGGAGGCGATGGACGCTGCCGCCTGCATCGGCTGCGGCGCCTGCGTGGCGGTTTGCAAGAACGGCTCGGCCATGCTCTTCGTTGCCGCGAAGGTCTCCCAGCTTGCTCTCCTCCCCCAAGGGAATGCTGAGCGAGCGGAGCGAGTCGAAGCAATGCTTGCACAGATGGACGCCGAAGGGTTCGGCGCATGTTCGAACACGTATGCATGCGAGGCGGAGTGCCCGAAGGAAATCTCCGTCACCCACATCGCGCGTCTCAACAGGGAGTACGTCAGGGCGAAGGTGAGCTGATCTCGCGCCCCAGGAGCGCGACCGGACGCCGCCGTGCGTGCACGGCAGCTTCCCACCCCTGCGGAACCGCCCGCCGTTATCTTGCTCTCCAGCGAAATTAATCGTACGTTTGGGCAGAGCATGGCGTGATTGTTCCCCTGATCGTACGAAGTGCATGCGCAGGTCAACTCTCTTCTTCCTTGCGTTCCTCGTCGGTGTCCCGGCGTCTCTCCGCCTCTTCGGACAGAGTTCAAGGGAAAACGCCGACTTCAAGCTCGCCATCAACCTCTACAACGACCGGCTCTACGACCTTGCGGTCGAACAGCTCAAGCTCTTCATCGCCACCTACCCTTCTTCATCGCAGAGCGTCGACGCCCGGTTCACTCTCGGTCTCACCGAACTCAAGCTCAAGAGGTACGAAGACGCCCGCCTGACGTTTCAGATATTCGCCCTCACCTACCAGGATCACCCCCGTGCGCCTGAGGCATGGTGGAACGTGGGCGAATCGTATGCCGCGCTCCGGAGCTACCGGGAAGCGGCGCTCGCATACGAGCGGGTCAAGGTGTTCCATCCCCGGAGCAAGATCGCGCCGGAGGCTCTCCTCAAGGCGGCGCACTGTTTCCTCCTTGCGGGAGACCGGGACGGGAGCAGGAAGTCGCTCCGCGTGCTTCTCCAGGAATATCCTTCTGCCGGCGCGGTGATCGCCGCCCGGACGCAGCTTGCCCGGATGTACTTTGAAGAGGGGAATCTTGCCCAGGCGCGCTCAGAGCTGAAGCGGGTCATCGACGGAGATCCCTCGCCCGAGGCACGCGCGGGTGCGCTTCTGATCCTCGGCAACATCTCCGCAGCCTCAGGCCGCACCGACCAGGCCAGGGAGCAGTTCCAGGAAATCCTCACGAAGTACAAGAGCGGCTCCGCAGCCCGGGGAGCCCGCGTCAGCCTCGGAAAGCTTCTGGCAGGCACGGGAGACCCGGCGGGTGCGTTGGAGCAGTTCACGCTGGCGCTGAGCGGCAAGGGGGAGGGGGACTCGGCCCTGACCCGAGAGGCGCTGCTCGGGACAGGCGACGTAAGAGCGGCGCGGGGTGACGTTGCGGGGGCCGTGACTGCGTATGAAAAGGTCCTGGCGTCCGCTCCCGCCGAAGAGGCGTCGCCCGAGGTGCTCTGGAAACTCGCACTCGCCGCCGCACGTGCGCAAATGTACAGGAAATCGAACGATGCCTGCACCCGCCTGCTGGGATCGGCGGCCCCCGACCCGCTGCGCAAACGTTCCCGCCTGCGCCTCGCGCTGAACGCTGAAGAACAGAAGAATGTCCCGCTTGCCATCCGGCACTACGAAGCGTTCGTCGATGGTGCGCCCGAGGATGCCGCGGCCCCAGGAATCCTTCTCCGCGTCGGCCGCCTGGCCATGGCCTCGGGAGAATACCGGAAGGCCGCCTCCGTCTTCGAGCTCGCCGCAACCCGCTACCCCACCGCACCGACAACCGATGACGCCGTTGCCGGCGCAGGGCGTGCGTACGATGCTCTCAAAGAATACGACCGCGCGCTCCAGTTCTACCGGCAGATCGACGCAGCGTTCCCCTCGTCAGAATACAGGCCGGCAACCGATGAGCGGATGAGGATGATCGAGATCTTTGAGTCGAGGGAACGGGATGCCGGGGTCGAAAAGCTCGCGCTCCTGGTGGGCGACGTCGTTGCGGAGAAGGACAGGGCCCTCCTTGCGTACCGGCTCGGCGAAATCTATTTCAATGACCTCAAGAATTACGCCGCATCCGCGGCACAGTTTGCCAACGCCCTGGAGGCAGGATTGGCGCAGGATCGGGCCGCTGAGGCAATGCTGAAGCGGGCGATGAGTCTTGACTACTTGAGTCTGAAAGATCCTTCTCAGGCATCCGCGGCAGCCGACGCATATCGCTCGTACCTTGCCGCTGCACATCAATCACCGCACACTGATGAGGCAACGCTGGCGCTCTTCCGGCTGACCGCCGGAGATCTTGTCCACGCCAGGAAGGAAGCCGCACCGCTCATCGCCGATTCGTCGACGTTTCCCCGGAAGGACGTGGTGTTTCTGACGCTCGGACGGCTGTATGAAGGAGCCGATAGCAGTTCGATGTCTGCTCGCTGCTTCGCCGGGGCGGCGCGTGTCGCCGCGGATTCACTGGTCGGTGAGGAGGCCGGATACCGCCTGTTCCTCCTCCATGCACGCCAAGGTCTAATCGACAGCGCATACCGGGCCGGGAGAAGACTAATCGACGAGTTTCCCCGCGGCATCCACGCCGCAGAGGCGCTGGCCCAACTCGCGTCGTTGGCCGACAGCCTGCATCGTCCTGACGAACGCGCGACGCTTTACCGCCGGCTCATGACGGAGTACTCCTACACCGAAGCGGCCGGCCGGTCGCACCTTCCTCTCGCCGATGCTCTCACGACAGCCGGAGACCATGACGGGGCACTTGCCGCCTATGAGGAAATCTACCGGCAGCAGACAGACGACCCGATGGGGACAGGCGAGGCGGATCCTTCACTCCTGCTTGCTCTTGCAAAGACGCACCGGGCCGTGGGTCACACTGCGGAGGCAAAGCGCCTCCTCGTTGCGCTCCTCGCCCGTGTACGAACCGGCGCGTCGGCGGGAGAGGCGCTGACCACCCTGGGGCTCATGGCGCGCGAAGAGGGTGACCGCGAAGAGGCGACTGAATACTTCCGCCAGGCCGAAGCGGCCGCGCCGAACGCACCTGCAAGCCGCGTTGTGGCAGACGCCCTGTTCGCGAGCGGCAATTACGGAGACGCGATCACGCAGTATGCCAGGCTCTCCCTGAATGCTGCGAGCGACACGGAACGGCAGTACTGCGACGCGCAGACCATCGTCGCCCGGCTGCGGAACGACGATCACGCCAGGGCGGAAAAGGAGATCACAGCGTTTCTGAAGAAGTACAAGAACGCCACCGACGATCAGGCCCAATTCGAGCTGGAGGTCGGTCACTACCATTTCCGGCGTGAGGACTATGCAGCGGCGATGAAGTCATTCCAGAAGGTAACGGACTCATTCGAGAGTTCGCCGTCTGCCCCGACCGCGCGTTACTGGACGGCAAAGACACTCGAAGCGACCGACAAGCCGAAGGAAGCCATCGATCTGCTGGAGCAGCTTCTCGCCGACCGGCCGGATGCGCCCATCATCCCCCGCGTGCACCTCGCTCTCGGCAACCTGTATTACGGAGCGGAGCGCTGGGAAGACGCCATCCGCAACTACCGGGCGATCGTCGAGAACCCCTCGCCAGACGCAACCCTCCTGGAGCCGGCGATGAGCAATCTGATCGAAACGTATGAGGCCGCAGGTGCATACGACGGCGCGCTGACGCTCACCAGAAGGTATCTCGAGACGTTCCCCGCGAGCGAAGACGCGCTCGACAAGAAGATCAAGATTGGCATTCTTTACGACCGGCTCGGCTACTACGACCAGGCCGTGCTGCACCTGCAGTCGCTCCTGGAAGAGGCAGGAAGCGAGCTGGAAGGTGAGATCCGCTACTACATCGCCGAGGCGAACTACAACAAGGGGGACTACCAGCAGGCAATCCTCGATTTTCTGAAGGTCCCCTATCTGGTGACGAAGAAAGGAAAGATCGACTGGACCGCGAACTCACTGTACATGTCGGGCCAGTCGTATGAAAAGATGGGGCGGTTCGACCAGGCACTGACGATGTATCAGCAGATCGTCGACCGCGGCGGCATCGACGAGTCGTTCAAATCCGCCGCGCGCAAGGAAATCGACCGGGTGAAAACCGTGCTGAAACGACGGGCCAACTGACATGCTCGAACGTGAGACCGACACGATCCTCGCGGAACTGACCGCACGCACCATCGGCACTCGAACGGAGGCCCGTCTGCGCGAGGTGCTGGAGGCCGACATCCCGCGCGGCGTAAAGGCGTACATGCAGGAAGAAACCGTCCGCTGGCTCGCGCGCGACCTTGCCTCATCACCCAATTTCGCGCGGATCGACCGGGAGACCGTCGGCGTGGACCGCCTCTCCCGGTCGTTCCTGCGGACGATGGCGGAGGGGTATGTCTATCATCGGGGAGAGTTTCTCACGCTCCTCGAGAATGCGGTTCTGTTCCTGGAGAACTACCTCTGCCGTCCCCAATGGACGATTGAGAACTACGTCTTCGAGTCGGGGGACCGCCTTCCGCTGGGCACGATCAGCGACAAACTGACCTGCGCCGTCGAGTTCGGCTACTTCAAGACGCTGATCGAAAAGATCGCGAGGATGCGCGGATGGTCGGAGATCGGGCGCGAGGATTTCCGCTCGCTGCTGATCGCGATCGACGACCAGGTGGTCAAACAGCACGACGCCCGAGAGCTGGCGCTCCTCGCCAAACCGATCTTTGATTTCATTCTCCTTCGCGACTCTCCCCCCGATGCCGAGATCCCGCTGAAGCCGCTCCTGGTCTTCTTCGACGACAAGAAGATGAAGATCCTCCGCGATTACATCGAGAGCATCTGCCGCATCCGCGAGCGTGAACGGATCACGCTGGACGAGTTGACGGCGCTCGTTGAGGATCTGTATCTCGGGCAGGGAGAATCGAAGCCGGCAACGGAAATCACGGACGAGCCGGCGGAGATGGAAGGCCGCAGAGGCGAGGGCATTCCAATGGAACGGCTCGACGACGCTCCGCCGCCGGCCCCGGCAATTTTCGATTATCTGGCCGGCGATCCCAACGGTCTGATGGAGGACACGGCGGAGGAACCGGCAACGAAGGATCGGCGAGGGAGGGAGGGCGCCCCGTCGGACCGTCCCGAGGGGAAGGGTGTTCCACCGGAACGCCCCACTAGTGGATCACCGGGGCGGCGGAGCCCCGCCCTCTCGCTGACGTTCGCCGGGCTCGAGGGGTCTCCGCCCACGGAGCTCGCCGACCTCAACCACACCATTCAGGGGCACCAGCGTTCACGATTCGTCAAGCGGCTTTTCGGACGGGATGAAGAACGGTACAACGAGGCCATCGCATCGCTGAACGGCGCCCGGACCTGGAAGGACGCCGCAACGATGCTGCACCGGCTCTATACCGAGGCCGGCCTCGACCCGTTCGATGCCGACGTTGTCGCGTTCACCGACGCCGTCCACCAGCGCTACCGGAATCCCGAGACCGACGCAGAATGAAATTCATCGATTGCGTCCGGATCAGTGTGCGGGGTGGGCACGGCGGGGTGGGGTGCGTCAGCTTCCGCCGCGAGAAGTATGTCCCCAAAGGAGGCCCCGACGGCGGGAACGGAGGGCGGGGGGGCAGCGTCATCCTCCGCGCAAACCGGCACCTCACCACCCTGCTCGATTTCCGCTATCGGAGCATCTACCACGCGCCGAGAGGGGAGCACGGGCTCGGGGGTAACAAGACCGGGAAAAGCGGCAGTGACATCACCCTCGATGTCCCCGTCGGAACAATCGTCCGGGACCTTGCCAGGGGTGAGATCCTCGCCGATCTCACGAGTCATGGCAGCAGCCTCATCACAGCCCGCGGCGGCAGAGGAGGTCGGGGGAACGCGGAGTTCGCCACCGCGACCAACCAGGCACCGAGGGAATTTGAGCAAGGGGATGACGGGGAGGAGCGGGAGCTCGAGCTGGAGTTGAAACTGCTGGCCGACGTCGGCCTCGTGGGTTTCCCCAACGCGGGGAAGTCCACATTGATCTCCGTGATCTCCGCAGCCCGGCCGAAGATCGCAGATTATCCCTTCACCACTCTCGTCCCAAACCTGGGCATCGTCCGGGTCGATGCGGGAAAGACGTTCGTCGTTGCGGACATCCCGGGACTCATCGAAGGAGCGCATCTCGGCAAGGGGCTCGGGGTGCAGTTCCTCCGGCACATCGAGCGCACGAAGGCGCTCGTGTTCCTCCTCGACGTCACGCGGAAGGACATGAAGAACGACTACCACGTGCTCCTTCACGAGCTCCGCGAGTTCAACCCTCAGCTGACGCGCAAACCGAGGATCGTCGCTCTGACAAAGGTCGACACGCTCGGGAAGAAAGAAGCGACGGCGCTCGGGAAGCTGAGGTTCGCAGGGGCGAAGTCCTACGCCGTTTCGGCGGTGGCGGGGACGGGGGTGGAGAAGCTGGTGAAGGCGATGTTCGCTCTGGTGATGCATGGTGGCCCGCCCTCTCCCCGCCGTAAGGGCAGGATATATCCTGCCCTTACAGGGAGGGAGGCGGGGGCTCCCATACCTTCGGACTCCTGATCTCTGACTACTACCTAGTCCACGCTCTTGCTCAGCCGATGAAGACCCAGCCCCTTACCGCTCGCCGCACGATCGTTGTCACGGCAAGCCTGCTCATCATGCTGGCGATGGTCTCCCTCGTCTCGCTCTCGATCGGCAGCGTGCCCGTACCGGCCTCGCATGTGTTCGGTGCGCTGGTGGGGAGCGACGGCATACCCGATGCGGAGCGGTTGATCATCACAGATCTCCGGCTGCCGCGGGTTGTGCTTGCAATCGTCGTCGGTGCGGGACTCTCCGTGGCAGGGCTGGTGTTCCAGGCCCTCCTGCGCAATCCGCTGGCCGAGCCCTACATCCTCGGCATCTCCAGCGGCGGGACAGTGGGGGCGGTGATGGCGATGAGCGCTTCGACGGGTTCGACGTTGCTCACGACTCCTCTCGCTTCGTTCGCCGGCTCATCGGGGGTGATGCTACTTGTGTACGGGCTCGCGCACAGGCGCGGGCGGCTTGATCCATCGACGCTCCTGCTTTCGGGGGTCATGATCGGTGCGTTTTTCAATGCGCTGCTCCTCCTCATCGTTGCAGTGTTCAGCCAGGAGACGCGGAGCGCATTCCTTTGGCTTATGGGGAACCTGAGCACGGCAACGCTTCCAGCGGTGGCGGTCATCGGGCCACCGGTTCTGCTCGTCTCTTTTCTGCTCTTCTGGTATGCAAAGGGGTTCAACCTCATCGCCACGGGAGAAGAGGCCGCGCTCCAGCTCGGGGTCAATGTTCCCTTCCTGAAGAAGGCATCATACCTCCTTGCGTCGCTCATCACGGGCCTTGTCGTATCCGTCAGCGGCGTCGTCGGTTTCGTCGGCCTCATCATCCCTCACATCTGTCGCATGCTGTTCGGCCCTGACCACCGGCTGCTACTCCCGGCTTCGTTTCTGCTCGGGGCGATTTTTCTTGTCGGCGCCGACCTTCTCGCCCGCACGGTGATAGCCCCGACGGAGATCCCGGTCGGGGCCGTCACCGCCGCCATCGGCGCCCCGGTGTTCATTTATCTGCTCCGCAAGGTCTGACGGGATCCCCCTCAGGGGAATTCCCGTGAATTACCATATTTCGAACCGCATTCGTGTTGATTCTCGCGTAACGGGATGGGCGCGGGGACCGCGCCCCTCCTGAAATCTCCCCTATCTTTTCTCTCATCTCTCATCTCTCTCCTCTCTTGTTCATGCGCAGGGACGGCGCCAGTACCCATGTGCGTTCCATCACGCTATCTTGCTTGAAAGAATCGCTATTTCCACATACCATAGATGCGAAACATCGCCGGTTTTTGAGGTTGCGGACCAAAAATCAAGGCACCGCCCGCTTTGCCGAATGAAGAAACCAGGCAAGAATACAGAGGTTTTCCCGAAACGCGCGCCCAGGCCTCGAACCGCCCTTTCCGCCATTGACCTCATCAGTTCGCTGATCGGAAGCGACAGACTGCTCGACCTGGTGTTGAGCAACGTCAGCGATCTGATTGTCGTTCTTGACCGGGACGGGAAGCGGATTTATAACAGTCCGTCGTACCGAGAAATCCTCGGTGAGCCCGAGCAGCTACGGGGTACCTCGGCCTTTGTCGAGATCCATCCGGAAGACCGCAGGCACATTCAGGAGGTCTTTCACCAGACCGTCTCGACGGGCAAGGGGCAGAAGGCCCACTTCCGGTTCCTGCTTCGCAACGGGACGGTCAGGCACATCGAGTCGCGTGGACACATCATCCGGGACGCCCGCGGCGAGATCCGTTACATCCTTGTCATCTCCAGCGACATCACGGCCCAGCGCCAGGTCCGGTCACAGCTCGATGAGACGGAGGCGACGTTTTCGCGGCTCGTCGAAAGTTCGCTCGTCGGCGTTTACATCCTGCAGGACGGCATGTTCCGGTATGTCAACCCGCGGATCACGGAAATGATCGGATACACGCGCGAGGAGCTCGTCGACCGGATCCCCGTGGAATCCCTGATCATGGAGGAGGATCGGCCGGTGGTGGCCGAAAACCTCCGTCGGCGACTGGAGGGGGAGCCCCCCGGGATCTGGTATTCCCTGCGCGCGCGGCGGAAGGACGGCGCGGTCATCGACATCGAGGCCTCCGGCGCTCCGACCCTGTACCAGGGGGAACCGGCGATCATCGGCACGCTGCTCGACGTGACGGAACGGAAGCGCTCGGAGGCAATCCAGCTTGCGCTCTACCGGATTACCGAGCAGGCGAGCTCCGTGACCGACCTTGCGGATTTCTACGCCGGCCTCCACGCGATCCTCGGCGAGTTGATGTATGCGCGGAATTTCTACATCGCCCTGTACGACGCGGAGACCGACGACCTTACCTTTCCGTACTTCGTCGACGAATACGACCCGCCCCCGCCTCCGCAGAAACCGGGGCATGGACTGACGGAGTACGTCCTGCGCACCGGGCGACCACTGCTTGCTTCCCCGGGGGTGTTCCAGCAACTTGTGGACCGCGGGGACGTCGTGCTCCTCGGCGGCCCCTCCGTCGACTGGCTCGGCGTGCCGCTCATGAGGGGAGACCACGCGTTCGGCGTCATTGTGGTGCAGAGCTACACGGAGTCAATCAGGTTCGGGCCGAAGGACCAGGAGATCCTGACCTATATCTCCCGCCACATCGCCGTCGCAATCGACCGAAAGCGGACGGAGCAGGCGCTCCGCGAGAGTGAGGAGAAGCAGCGGACGATCATTGCCGGCATGGCCGACGGGATTATCCTGCACGACGCAAACGGCACCGTAACGAGCTTCAACCCGGCGGCCCTCCGGATACTGCACCTCAGTGCGGAGGAGCTCTCGGCGTGGCCGGGAATCCGCCGCGTGAACGACCCCATTCACGAGGACGGCACTCCCTTCCCGCTCAACGAGCACCCCGCGTACGTTACGCTGCACACGGGGAGCCCCTGTCACGACGTGGTGATGGGATTCACCAATGGCATCGGCGGCAGGCGATGGATCGCGATCAACAGCCAGCCCCTCCTGCGGGCGGGCGACGAGCTCCCCCATGCGGTCGTCGTGAGCATCACCGACATCACCCGGAGGAAGGAGGCGGAAAACGCGCTGTACAGGAGCGAGCAGAGGTTCCGCTCACTCGTGGAGGCGATTCCGGACTGGATCTGGGAGACCGACACCGACGGCCGGTACACCTACGCCAGCCCGAAGGTCAGGGATCTCCTCGGGTACGACCCGACCGAAGTGCTGGGGAAGCGCCAGAAGGACTTCATGCATCCCGAGGATGCTCAGCGTTTCAGTCTCCACATGATGACGCACCTCTCCCGCGGGGAGCCCTTCTCCGGTCTGGTGCACCGGCATATCCGCAAGGACGGGAGCATCGTCGTCCTCGAGACGAGTGGCGTCCCGGTGACCGACGATCAGAACCGCTTCCGGGGATACCGCGGCATCGACCGCGACGTCACGGCCCGGAAGCATGGAGAAGAAGAACTCGCACGCCTGAAGATGGCCGTCGAACAGGCCGCGGAATCGATCCTGATCACCGAAACGGACGGCACGATCGTATTCGTCAACCCCGCGTTTGAAAGGACGACTGGCTACAACCGCGCGGAGGTCATCGGCCGGACGCCCCAGTTCCTCCGCAGCGGGGAGCACGAAGAGGCGTTCTATGCAGCAATGTGGGCGACCCTCTCCCGTGGCGAAGTGTGGTCGGGCCATATCACCAACCGGCGGAAGAACGGCACGATGGCCGAAGAGCAGATGGTCATCTCCCCCGTGCGCGACGCGTCGGGCAAGATGGTCAATTACGTTGCGGTCATGCGCGACATGACGCACGAAGTCGAGATGGAACGCCGCCTCCGCCAATCCCAGAAGATGGAGAGTCTGGGACAACTCGCCGGCGGGATCGCGCACGACTTCAACAACGTGCTCGGCGTGATCCAGGGAGGATTATCGCTTCTGAAATCGCGCGTCGCCGATCCGTCACTCCTGCGGTACGTTGACATCGGCGAATCGGCAGTCAACAGAGGGGCGGACGTGGCGAAGCGGCTCCTGACCTTCTCACGCGAGGGCCAGCTGGCGCTCAGGCCGGTCGCCGTCGCCGATGTAGTCGACGAGCTGATCAGGGTGCTGCAGCACAGCCTGGAGAAAACCATCGAGATCGTCATCGACATCCCTCACGACCTTCCCATCATCCAGGGGGAAGCGGGACAGCTCTATCAGATGCTGCTGAACCTCTGCCTGAACGCGCGCGACGCGATCCTCGAAGCGCAGCCGGGAAGCGGGACGGGGCGGATCACCATTTCCGCCCGGACAGTCCCCGGCGAGGAAGTGCGGAAGCACTTCAAAGGGGCGAGCGCCCCCTCCTACGTGCACATCGCTCTGGCCGATACGGGAATCGGGATGTCGGAGGAGGTGCGGAGCCGCGTGTTCGATCCGTTCTTCACCACGAAGCCGACCGGGAAGGGGACGGGGCTGGGACTTGCCGTGGTCTACGGTATCGTGCAGAGCCATCACGGGCTCATTGACCTGGACAGCACGCCGGGCGCCGGGACTACGTTCCACATTTATCTGCAAGCGTTCCCGGAGCGTCAGCTCATCCAGGAAGTGAAAGACGACCGCCCCCCTGTCGGCGGGAACGAGAATATTCTTGTTGTTGAAGATGAAAGGGCTCTGCGGGAACTTGTCGCGGAGCTGCTGGAATCATACGGATACACGGTCATGCAGGCAGAAGACGGCATGGAAGGCCTGGCAATGTACATGGAACGGAAAAATAGCATCGACATCGTCATCACCGATATGGGGCTCCCACGCATGTCTGGCAAAGACATGTTCGATCGGGTCCGCGAGATTGACCCGTCGGCACGCGTCATCCTCGCAAGCGGGTACCTGGAACCTGGCCTGAAATCCCGCCTCTTCACCGCCGGTGCAAAAGCTTTCATCCAGAAGCCTTACCAACCGAACGAAGTCCTCCGCGTCGTGCGCGATGTGCTCGACCTGCAGGATGCGTAGCATCGCAGGAGTGCAGCCATGAAACAGGACGAACGCATTTCCGAGACCGAGCGTCTCCTCCACCTCATCCTTGCCAATATCGACGACCTGATTGCGGTTGTCGATCTCGACGGCCGCCGGTTGTACAACAGCCCCTCCTATGAAGCCCTCTTCGGCCCGCGGGACCGCCTCCGCGGGACGGACTCGTTCGGCGACATTCACCCCGACGACCGCGCGATGGTGCGGGGGGTGTTCGAAGAGACCGTCCGCACCGGCGTGGGAAAGCGGATCGTCTACCGGTTCGCGCGGAGGGACGGCTCGGTCCGCTACATTGAGTCGCAGGGGAACGTGATCCGGGACGCCCACGGCAAACCCGAGAAAGTCATCGTCGTAGGGCGGGACATCACTGAACGTCGGCGCTCGGAGCAGATCCTGACGGAAGCGGAAGCAAAGTTCCGGAGTCTCGTGGAACAGTCGCTGGTCGGCGTCTACATGGTCCAGGAGGGACGGTTTGTCCACGTGAACCCGAAGCTCGCCTCCATCTTCGGGTACGACCAGATGGAGATGATGGCGTTCACCGGCCTCGCAGACATCATCGCAGCCGATGACCGGATGGCAGTTCAGGAAACGGTCAACGGGATGATGCAGACGCCGGGCGCGAACATGCACATGACCATCCACGGCCTGCGCAAAGATGGGACCATCAATGACGTGGAGATCTTCGCAAGTGTGACTGAATTCAACGGTTTCCCTGCCCTGCTGGGGACCGTCCTTGATATCACCGAGCGCAGGCGCGCGGAGGAGGAACGGACCCGGCTCTACTCCGCGGTCGAGCAGACCATGGAGAGCGTGATCATCACCGATGCGGCGGGGACGATCCAGTACGTCAACCCCGCGTTTGAGCGGGTGACCGGCTTTTCGAGGGCGGAGGCGCTCGGGCAAAACCCGAGGATCCTCAAGAGCGGCGCGCAGCCGGCCGAATTCTACCGGACGATGTGGGCCACGTTGAAGCGCGGCGAGGTCTGGGCCGGCTCGCTCATTAACAAACGCAAGGACGGAACGACCTATCAGGAGGAGATGGTGATCTCGCCAGTGCGCGACGGCGCGGGCAACGTGGTGAACTACGTTGCCGTCAAGCGCGACGTGACACGGGAACGTCAGATCGAAGAGCATCTCCGCCAGAACCAGAAGATGGAGAGCCTGCGCCAGCTCGCCGGCGGCATGGCGCACGACTTCAACAACATCCTGAACGTTCTGCTGGGAACCTTCACGCTCCTCCGCACCCGCCTCGCCGCCGACCCCACGAGCGAGAAGTACCTCAGTCTCGGTGAGGGTGCGGTCAAGCGCGGGATCGACGTGGCGCGACGGCTCGGGACGTTTGCCCAGCTCGAAAGCACTCAGAAGATCCCACTATCCGCGGGGACGATCGTCCGCGACGTCAAGAACGCCCTGCAGACGAGCATCGAAAAGACGGTCCGCATCGAGACGGACGTCGAGCCGGATCTCCCCCTCACTCACGCCGACCAGGCGCAGGTGTACCAGAGCCTTCTGACCCTGTCGCTCAACGCTCGCGATGCGATCCTCGCTGCCCGCCCCTCCGATGGGGTCATCAGGATCACCGCAGCGATGGTCGATGGTCGGCACGTCCACGCACAGTTCCCGGACGCCACTGCAAGCCGGTACGTGCGGGTTTCGGTGAACGACAACGGCATCGGCATGAGCGAAGAGATCCGACAGAGGATTTTTGAACCCTTCATCACTACCGAACAGCCGGAAGGGGGGCGCGGCCTCGGCCTTGCGATGGTGTACGGCGTAATCAAGGGACACAGCGGCTTCATCGGCGTGGAAAGCTCACTCGGCCTCGGCACGACCTTCTCACTCTATTTCCCCGCGGTTCATATTGAGACGGAAGAGGCCGGCGCGCCCCGTGCGTCAGAGGCCCCGGGAGGTACCGAAACCGTCCTCATTGTGGAGGATGAGGAGGCCCTCCTGCTCCTGTTGGTGGAAGTTCTGCGGTCGAAAGGGTACAACGTCATCACCGCCGCCGACGGCATCGAGGGACTCGAGCGTTACAACGAGCACCGAAGCGAGATCAAAGCGGTGATCAGCGACATGGGGCTTCCGCGCCAGTCGGGCTACGACATGTTTCTCAAGATCCGCGAGCTCGACCCCCGGGCCAGAGTGATTCTCGCGAGCGGGTACCTCAATCCCGCGCTGAAATCGAAACTCTTCGTTGCAGGGGCAAAAGCCTTTATCCCCAAGCCCTACCAGACATCCGAGGTGTTGCGGAAGCTGCGGGAGGTGCTCGACCTCGCGGAATGACCCGCGCCTTGCCTTCGTTCGTCGATTTGCATACATTGTGCAGTTCCATGCATGCAATCACCGTTGACAACGTCTCGTTTGGCTACACGCCGGCAGTGCCGGTCCTCCGGGATGTGTCGTTGACGGTCGCAAAGGGGGAATTCTTTACACTCGTCGGCCCCAACGGTTCCGGGAAGACCACGCTCCTCCGGCTTCTCGACAGAATCGTCGTTCCTCAGGCCGGACAGATTACTCTTGACGGGCAATCGCTGGCCAGGTTGCCGCGCGCCGCGATCGCACGGCGCATTGCATTCGTCCCGCAGGATCACAGTCTGCAGTTCCCGTTCACGGTGGAAGAGATCGTGCTGATGGGGCGGGCGCCGCACACAAGGGGCAAGGCCTTTGAGAATGCGCACGACCGCGACGTCGCGCGCTCGGTGATGGCCATGACCGACATCGTCCACCTGGCAGGCAAGCCGGTCACGGACCTTTCGGGGGGAGAGCGACAACGGGTGTTTATTGCGCGAGCGCTTGCACAGGAGCCCGCACTGATCCTCCTGGACGAGCCCAATGCCCACCTCGACATCGCGCACCAGATCGACGTCTTCGCAATCTTGCGGCGGTTGAACACCGCGTCGGGGTGCACCATCGTCTCGGTATCGCACGATCTGAATCTTGCCGCGGCCTTCAGCGACCGCATCGCGATGATGGTGAGCGGTGCCATCATCGCGTCGGGGACACCGGCCGAGGTGCTGACAGCGGAACGCATCAACGAGGTCTTCCAGGTCCCCGTGATCGTGGACACGCATCCGCTGCGGCACACGCCGCGCATCTCGCTCCCCGCATAAGAACGGATCAGGACCTGCAGCGAAGGATCTTTGACAAGTGAGACGGCGCATTATCAGGGAAAAGGTGGTGCAGGCGCTCTACGCCTACGAGATCGGCGGCGATCCCGTCCACCACGTCGTTGAGACGATTCTCCCCGCCCTGAAATCGAATCACTCCGCCTACGTCTTCGCCAAGAAACTGGTGATCAAGACGATCAACCACTCCGCCGAGATCGATCGGGTGATCCGGGCGAAGGTGGCAAACTGGGACTTCACGCGCATCGCGGTGCTCGACCGCCTGATCCTGCGGATGGGGATCTGTGAGCTGTTGTACTTCAAGGAGATCCCCCCGAAGGTGTCGATGAACGAGGCGATCGAGCTTGCGAAACTCTTCAGCACCCAGCGCAGCGGACAGTTCGTCAACGGGGTGCTTGACGCCGTTCTCGCAGACCTGAAAGCTGCCGGTGAACTTCCGAAGACGGGGCGCGGCCTGTCCGAAGGAGACGGTATCGCGAAGGGGGCCAAAGCGAAAGCCAAGAAACCCACCTGACGCCTGCATGCCCGACTCCCCTCCCTCCTCCCGCGGCAGGATCCTCGCCTGGACGTTCTTCGATTTTGCCAACACCGCATTCTCGGTCATTATCGTCACCGTGATCTACTCCCGCTACTTCACGCATCACGTGGCGGGAGGACAGCGCTGGCTCTGGGGGCTTGCCGTCAGTCTCTCCATGATCTGCGCCGCCGCGCTCTCTCCTCCTCTCGGTGCGGTGGCCGACTATTCCCGCAATCGAAAGCGGTTCCTGCTGCTGTTCACTGCCGCGTGCGTGATCGCGACTGCGCTGATGTTCTTCGTCCAGGAAGGGATGATCGTCGCCGGCATCCTGCTGTTCGTCGTCGCCAACATCGGCTTCGAGGGAGGGCTGGTCTTTTATGATGCGTTCCTGCCGGGAATTACAACGAAGCGATCGTACGGGCGGGTCTCGGGGTATGGGTTTGCCATGGGCTATCTCGGAGCGCTGGCGGTTCTCCTGATCGTGAATTTCATGCTGCCCGAATCGGCGGATCCCGCCTATTTGTACATGGTCCGGATGTCGTTTGTCGTCGCGGCTGCATTCTTCCTGATCTTCTCCCTTCCCCTCTTCCTTTTCGTGCACGAACCTCCGCTTGAGGCGGCGCCGCCTCCTTCTCTGGTACGGGCGGGGATGTCACGCGCGGCGGAGACGTTCCGGTCACTGTTTGTCAGAAAGGAACATCCGTCCGTCGCCCGGTTTCTCGTCGCCTTCTTCATTTATAACGACGGCATCCTGACCGTCATTGCCTTCGCGGCAATCTTCGCGGAACAGACGCTTAAGATGTCGGACACCGCCATCATCGTCTTCTTTGCCATCGTGCAAACAAGCGCCGTGCTCGGCTCGCTCGTATTCGGGGTCGTGACCGACAACATCGGGCCGAAAAAGACGATTACGCTGACGCTTGCGCTCTGGACGGCGATCGCGGTCACGGCCTACTTCGTTGATAGCGTTGCGATGTTTTACGGGGTCGCCCTTGCCGCCGGTGTGGCCATCGGGTCGTCGCAGTCCGCCAGCAGGAGTCTCATGGCCTTGTTGACGCCGAGGACGCGCGAGGCCGAGTTCTTCGGGTTCTACGACGGGCTCTGCGGCAAGGCTTCGGCCGTCGTTGGACCGATGGTGTACAGCATCGTCGCGGACCTGAGCAGCGACCGGGTTGCCGCGCTGGTGATCGCGCTCTTCTTCCTGGCCGGGCTGGTAATCCTCCAGGGTGTACGGGAGCCGGAGCGCGTCCCTGCGGGGGCCTAGCGGAACCGCCGGTTTACTTTTCAACGCGCGGTTCGTACATTAGGCGAAGCACCATGGCACCCCGACACGCATCCTCTGCAGCACTCCTCCTTCTCATCGCCACCGTCACCTCTCCCGCCACCCCTGCCGGCAGAGGGCGCTAATGGCCCTCTATTTTATCTCCGACGTCCACCTGGGGCTGGGGAGCCGCGAGGAAGAGAAGGCGAAGGAAACCCGGCTCATCCGTTTTCTTGACCGTGTCCGCCCGGATGCCGAGCAATTGTTCATCGTCGGGGATCTGTTCGATTTCTGGTTCGATTACCGCACTGTCATTCCTCGGGGGTTCCACAGGACACTGGCGGCACTTCAGGAGTTCACCGACGCGGGGAAGCAGATCCACTACCTCGTGGGGAACCATGACTGCTGGATGGGGGATTTCTTTGAGACGGAGATCGGCGCGCGTATCTATGAGCAACCGTTTGAGATCCGTCTGCAGGGTAAGCGGACGTACATTCATCATGGTGACGGACTGGCAGAGAACGACCTGGGCTATCGACTGATCAAGCCCATACTGCGCAACCGGATTGCCGTAAAGGCATACCGGTGGCTCCACCCCGATATCGGGGTGAGGATTGCGCGCGGAACATCCCGGACGAGCAGAGAGTATACCACGAATAAGCACTACGGCGAGGAGACGGGGATGATCCGGTACGCAGAGGGAAAGATCGGGGAGGGATTCGACCTGGTGATCATGGGGCATCATCATAAGCCGGTTGTGCACCGCCTCCGCGGCGGCGTGTACGTCAACCTCGGCGACTGGATCACCTGCAACACCTACGGCAGGATGTCGCGGGGAGCAATGACGCTGAACACCTGGAAGGCAAAGGAGAAGCATCGACATGGATGAGGAGAAGAACCAGGAGCAGGAGCACAACCGGGAAGAGGGCGGAGCCCACTACTTGCCGGAGGAGATGGAACGGTACTTCAGCGATCCGGAGTACCGGAAGCAGAAACGCCGGCGGAGATTCTCCATCGACCTGTCTCCCCGCATGCGCGTGATCCTGATCGCCACAATCCCGGTGATCGTTCTCCTCGGCTGGTACTGGAGCTATCTCGTCTCCGGGCTCCCTTCCCTTGAGCGGATCGAGAACCCGAAGCCGGAGCTGGCGACCAAGGTCTTTTCGGCTGACGGGGAGGTGCTCGACCAGTTCTTCATTAAAAACCGGTCACACGTCGCGCTGGCGGACATCCCCCGGCCTGTTGTGGAGGCGTTGATCGCGACGGAGGACAAAGATTTCTACAAGCACTGGGGAGTCGATCTTGTCCGTTTCGGCAAGGCAATGGTCAAGAACCTCTTCGCGCTCCGCCTCAAGGAGGGGGCGAGCACGATCACGCAGCAGCTCTCGCGCAACCTCTATCTGGGGCACAGCGATCGCGACGTCTTCGATACGATCACGCGGAAGATCCGGGAGTTTCTGACTGCGGTCCAGCTCGAGCAGACCTTCACCAAGGATGAAATCCTGGAGTTCTATCTCAATGTCGTCTACTTCGGCCGCGGGGCGTACGGCATCGCCTCTGCGTCGCAGGCCTACTTCGGGAAGGCGCCCGCCGACCTGACGCTGAGCGAGGTCGCGACGCTCATCGCCGTCCTCAAGGGGCCGGGGTACTACGATCCGTCCGGGAAGCATCCCGAGCGAGCGTTGAACCGGCGCAACGTCGTGTTGTCGCAGATGGCCAAGTACGGCTACATCACCGACCAGCAGGCCGCAGAAGCGAAGGCGGAGCCGATCCAGCTCAAGTCTGCCGACGAACTTGCGCCGGCCGGGATCGCGCCCCACTTCTGCGAGTACATCAGGCAGATCCTGATGCAGAAGGCCGAGAAGTACGGATTCGACATCTACCGCGATGGCATTGCGGTCTACACGACGCTCGACAGCAGGATGCAAAGGTATGCGAACCGCGCAGTGGAGGAACACCTGTCGGAGTACCAGAAGTTGTTTGACTCGGAATGGGACTGGACGAGCGAGAAGGACGCTCTGACGCGGGTGATCGATTTCGCGATCAAGACCTCGCCCGAGTACCGAAAGGCCGGGACCGCTTCGGGGCGCGATAGCATCTATGCAGCCCTCCGGAACAGCAAGGCATGGGTCGACTCCATGAAGCACGTCGCGCAAACGATCGAGACCGGCTTTGTCGCGGTCGACCCGAAGAGCGGAGGCATCCTCGCCCTGGTGGGGGGACGAAATTTCAAGAGCTTCAAGTACGGGCTGAACCACGTCACGCAGATCCGCCGGCAGGTGGGGTCGGCATTCAAGCCGTTCGTCTACACCGTCGCCATCGATAACGGCTATCCTCCCTGCTTCGAGCTCCTGAACCAGCCAGTCACAATCATGATGGCCGACGGGAAGCGGTGGACGCCATCGAATTCGGACGGTGAGTTCGGGGGGAAGAGCACGATCCGCGAAGCGATCAAGAAGTCGATCAACCTCGTTGCCGTCCGTGCCATCATGGAGATCGCGCCGGTGAGTCAGGTGATCGATTATGCAAAGCGGATGGGGATCACGTCGCCGCTCCCGCCGTACGAGTCACTCGCGCTGGGGGCGGGGGACATTTCACCGCTGGAAATGGCGTCGGCGTTTGGCGTCTATCCCAACCACGGCGTGTACGTCCAGCCGATCCCGATCATGAAGATCGAAGACAAGGACGGGAACGTGATCGAGGAGAACTTCCCGATGCAACGAGAGGTGTTGAGCGAGGAGACGGCATACATCATGACAACGCTGCTCGAGGGAGTTGTGAACGGCGGCACGGGGAGTCACGTGCGCGACTTCTTCCAGCTTCCGGCGGCGGGGAAGACCGGCACGACGACTGATTTCGCGGACGCGTGGTTCGTCGGCTACACGCCGCAGATCAGCGCGGCCATCTGGGTGGGGTTCGACAACAAGAGCGTGCACTTCAAGACATGGGACGGGCAGGGAGGGCGCGCGGCGGCGCCGATCTGGGGACGGTTCATGCGCTACGTGTACGACGACCCGAGCATCGCAATGCCGCTGGAGTATTTCGAAAGGCCGGCGAAGGTGTACGCCGACACGATCTGCGTCGAGACCAAGAAGCTCGCGACGGAGTTCTGCCCCCACAAGACGGTGGAGTACTTCACGGACAAGACGCGGCCCGGCAAGTGCGACAGGCATGCGTCGTCAAAGTGGAGGCAGGGGGAAGAGGGGATGGGCACGATTAGCTTCTGAGCGCGGAGGCGCCAGGTGAAATCGGAAGTCAGTAATCAGAAGTCAGAAGCCGGGAGCAGGGGAAGGCACTAATCAGTAATCAGCAAGAGTGGGTCAAATCCACGCTCAGTCTTTCTGATTTCTGATTTCTGACTTCCGACTACTCCCAGGGAACAAAGCCATTGCCGGAAACCTGACTAATCCGCGCGCAACTCCTGGTCAAAAATATCGCTCGAGTCGCCCGCCTCCGGCACATACTCCACTTCGGCAGCCTTTTTCTTCCCCATGATGATGAGCGGGATCGCCACGAGCGCAACAAGCGTTGCGACCTTCCAAAATCTGTTCATTAAGCTTCCCCCGTTGAGTTACATTGCCCGACTTCAAGTGGGTGATGAAGTATATAATTTTGCGAATTGCCAGTTCGTGATTTAGCGCACATTGGAAGCTTGATTTCGTGAGTTGTAAGGGTTACATTATCTGTTAGAGAGAGAGGTTGCTGTATGGAACGCTCATCGGAAGACAAGTATTTCGAGGCGTACAAGGCGCGAGTGTACGAGAAGTTGACCGAAGAAGACAAAACGGTGTTACCGTCGACCTGGTGGGAGACCGTGATCAAGCACTATTACAACAACGGGTACTCGGAGGAGCGGACGGTGCGGGCGATACAGGAAACGATGAACAGATGACAGCATTGCGGAATGCGGATTGCGGATTGCGGAATGAGCCCTAGAACTTTTTCCCCCTGTCTCCCCCTCTCCTAGTCCCCTTCCCCTCTCTTCTCTCTCCTCTCATCTCTCTCCTCTGCTTTTATAACCCATCACTCTTCACTCTTAACTCATAACTCTCCAGCACTCTCTCGTCTCCTCCAAAGTGTTCCACCCTGTACGGTTCCGGCGGGGGGCAGGGCTCTGCGCGGTAGACGTCCGTCAGTCGTTTTGACGGGAGGGTCGTGTTGAGGCGGAGGTAGTAGACCACCGGCTCCTCGGCGACCTCCGGCTTTTGCCGGAAGAGCGCAAGACCGCTCTGTGACTTTGATGCTTGCAGGGTATCGAGAAAGTCTTGTGCAAGATCGCCAATTTTCATACTCGCTTCCTCGCGTGGAAACGAGATTTTGAACCACGACATGAAGTGCCTCGTACAGCGTACTATGAGATGAGAAGGAGCGGATCGGTTGAAGAACCGGGGTCTGAGAACAGAGGCCCGGCACGATGAATATACAACGCGGACGAGGTGAAGGTTGTGATGGGGAGCAAGAGAGGGGGAGGTTGAGATTGAGGTTGAGATCGAGGTTGAGATTGAGATCGAGGTTGAGATTGAGACCGAGGTTGAGATTGAGACCGAGGTTGAGATTGAGATCGAGGTTGAGATTAAGGGGTGAAGCAGGTTAAGGGGTGGAGCAGGAGAAGGTTAAGGGTGGGCTGTCTTTGCGAGCCCCGACAGATTCGGGGCGACGAGGTCGGAACGACGAAGCCTGCCCGCCAGTGATGGCGACCCCGAGGCAGGCGGGCAATCTCTGTTCGGCGCACCAGTGATTGCCTGGCCCCTTAACCTCAACCTCAATCTCAATCTATTTTTCTCCTCACCCTTGCTGGGACGCCCGTGACGATCGTATTCGCCGGCACGTCGTGCGTCACCATCTGAACGAAAGTGGAAACAAGACCTACGTCGATGATATCATCGGCGCGAAGATCGTGGGGAAGACGCCAGACGGGAGGAATATCTACGAGGGACCCCGCGGCGGACGATTCTATTATGGTGCGAGCGGGAATAAGGTGTATGTGAAGCGCAAATAGCTCCCTTCAGTTGTTACATCGGAGTATATGCTCCGGGAGTCTGTCAACGATCCTTCCGTTGCTGGAGGCCTGCGCTTGACCTTCCCCTGTCAACTTTCTACATTACGCAACGATTCAACGACGGTACCCCTCACATCCGTTCGCCCTCCTGTAACTCCGCTCTTTCCAACACCTGAGGGAAAGAGCGAACCACTATGAGCTCATCGCCGGACCCCTCATGAACTTTCACCCCATCGACCTGATCATCATCGCCCTCTACCTCATTGCCAATGCGCTCCTCGGCATTTACATCAGAAAGGAAGCAACTAAACACACACAGGCGTATTTTCTGGGTGACCGGAACGTGAATTGGTGGATGCTTCGCCTCTCAGGCTGCTCCAGTTATATCGACGTCAGCGGGACCATCCCCACCTCCTCATCGGCATCCCCTCCGGTGTGGAGGAAAGGGGGAAGGGGAAGAAGATCCTCGACTGTTTCCCGGGTATGGTGTCGGGATTGAACGCTCCGTCGAGGGGGATGCATCCCCTGATGCTGCAAAGACTGCTGGCAAACTCGCTTCGTTTCTTGTTGCACTAAATGTACGGCTCGGGGCGCAGGATTCCCCGCCGTTCTCCTGGCACTTTTGAGTTCGCGCGCCATGCACTCGATGACAGGTCGTGATCTCATCCGTTCTATCATCGCCCGAAGGCCTGTCCCCCGCTGCGCGTTCTGGCTTGGCAATCCTCATGCCGAGACGCTTCCTCTCTATCACCAGTACTTCGGCACGTCAACGCTCGAAGAGCTCCACCGGAGGCTAGGGAGCGACTTCCGGTGGATCACGCCGCAGTTCCTCGAATCAACCTATGAACACCCCGAGGGAAAGGGGATCTTCGACATTTGGAAATTCAAGAAGTCTCTCGGCGAACCGGGCCCTCTCGCTCAGTGTACGACGGTGAAGGAGGTCAGCGAATATGACTGGCCGCGTCTGGAATACCTCAATTTCGAAGAATGTCTGGGGCAACTTTGCGCCGCCGGCGCATATTACCGCGCAAGCGGATTCTGGACCCCCTTTTTCCATGACGTCATGGACCTCTTCGGCGTGGGGGAATTCATGATCAATCTGCATGAGCGACCGGAGGTGGTGCAGGCGGCGATCGACAAGGTTTGCGGATTCTATTACGAAGCGAATGAGCGGTTTTTCAGTGTGGCAGGGAATTTGATCGACGGACTCTTTTTCGGGAACGACTTTGGGACGCAGCGCGATTTGCTGATCAGTCCCGCACAAATTGAGAGGTTTATTGTTCCCTGGCTGGGGCGTTTCACCGCCCAGGCACACAGGTACGGCTACCAGGTCATACTCCACTCCTGCGGTTCGGTCCACCGGGTGATCTCAACGCTCATCGGGGCGGGGGTGGAGTGTCTCCACCCGCTCCAGGCACGGGCCGAGAACATGGACGCAGAGACGCTTCGGAGAGACTTCGCCGGCAAGATTGCGTTCTTTGGCGGCATCGATACGCAGGAAATCCTCGTACGGGGCACCCCGGAAGAGGTTCGGAGCGAGGTCCACCGCGTCCGCTCGTTGCTCGGGCCCCATCTGATCATCAGCCCCAGCCACGAGGCACTCCTTCCCAACGTCTCGCCGGAAAACGTCAAGGCGATGGCGGAGGCCGCCACCGCTCCTCCGGGCTGATCAGGACAGCCTATCGTTCGGCGGCCGTGCAGCGTTCCCCCAGTGGCCGGAGGGATCCGCGCCCCTGCAGTTAATGCTTGACCTGTTCCAGTCCCGGAACTCCCGAACGTCCGTCGGACAGAAGCGCAGAAGCTGGCTCACGAGAAGACCCCCCCTCTCAGTCGTATACGCACTTGCGTGCCTCGTCGGAAAATGCTCTAAGGAGCGCGATATCTGCTTCGAAGAAATGGTCGGATGGGGAAAGGATGTAACCTCCTCCCCCCCCGGCGTCTTGAAAGCATTTCCGGACTGCGTTCCGAGTATCCTCGGGCGAACACCCCTTGAAAAAATGGGCCTGGTCAAACCCTCCGATCATCGTCACCTGGTCGCCGATCCGCCGTTTCGCCGCCACCAGGTCCATATCCCCCCCCATCGCCGGGGGCGTGAATGTTTCCAAAGCGTCAGGCTTCATGCCGGCGAGTCGCTCCAGCATCGGCATCATGCCGCCGCATGTATGGTAGACGATCCGCTGCCCCGCCTCGTGGGCAAGCTCCACAAGGGGGGCGTCGTAGGGAGCAACAAACGTGTCGAAGAGCTTCGGTGAGATGACGGTGGACGAGGCGTCCCCACCGCCAAGTTCGAGCAGGTCGTACCGGGCCCCCTTTGTCGATCGTATGAACTCGGCCTTCCGCTTCTGCAGAATTCCCAGGAACGCGTGGACCCACTCCGGGTCGTCGTACGTGGCGAGAATCAATTCTTCGATCCCGTAGAGGACGGCGGCGTCCTGCCAGCATCCCGGCTGACCGTACACGTCGAACATGGTGACAAATCCCCGGATCAGCCCCCGTTCACCGGTCGCCTCCGCCTGTCGGTTCACCTCCTCCACATCGCAGAGCGGGTTCGTCATGAACTCGGCAATGATGTCAATGTCACGCTTTTCCTTGATAAGCCGTTCAATTACCCAGGAGGTGTGCTCGTTGCTCTGAAGCGTGGTGGTCAGCGTTTTCCTGGGGGTGACGAACTTGTAGCGAACAGTCTCGTACTGCGGGTCAGCCACCGTTTCCGGAAAGATGCGCCACCGGTCGGAGACGACACGCCAGGCTTCGAGATAGCCCGGCGTGTGGAGAGGGTCGTAATAATCTCCTTTGCCATCGTCAGGCCTGGAGGCGGCAACCCAGTTGATAGGATCAAGCCCGAAATAGTTGAAGAACTCTTCATTGCTCATGCCATTCATGAAGGTCTTCAGGAATGAAGGCATCACGTGATGCGTGGTGACCGGAAGCCGGTCGGGCTTCCTCCGTGAGAGTGCAGCAATAAGTCGTTCCTTCGGCGTCATCATTTGTGCATCGGTCTCCTCTGTGATAAATATAACAAATCTGTTCGAAGATGGAAATCGCTTTCGCGCAAGAGTCGGCGGAGATTGCACATGAGAAAAAAACATTCTATGTTTGGACGGTCCGCCCGATAGTTGCGCTGATCCCATCCATCGACATTCTCACCCACGCCAGCCGCTTCTCTGCACCGACCATGAAGAGCTTAACGCACGCACTGCTGCTCCTGAATAGCGCGGCGATCGTCGCCATTGCCGCATCGAAGAGTCCTCCCGCTCCCTCGGTCGGATATCTCGTGGTTCCGGGTGCACTCACGCACGAAGATAGTGCTGCCCTCGCGTGGCTGCGGAGCGAACCCGGACTTAGGGGCCGCATCGTCACTCCCGCACGACTCCGCGACCCGGGCGTGGATCTGGTCTGGATCCATGTGACGGACAGCCTGGCATATCTGCGATGGCTGCCCGAGATGGAGAAACTCCGTCCGCTCGCCACCTTTTACCGCGCCGGCGGAGGGCTGCTGTTGACCGGCTTCGCCGCCATGGTGCCGTCCATGATAGGCATGGAGACGGAACGACCGGAAATCCTCCCCCTGCGCATCACGAACGATGGGCCTTTCGATCAGAAGGGTCATCAGGGCTACCGCGGACACCCCGTGTTCGACGGGTTCTTCGGCGGTGTGTTTACGTGGGACAGCAATGCCGATCAGGTGGTCCACCGCGTCGGGTACTTCGGAAACCGCTACCCCAGAGAGGGGAAGGTCGTCGGCATCGAGAAATCCTACGTCGTCCTGGAAAGCGACAACAAATTGATTGTCGAACACAACGTGGGAAAAGGGAGATCGATGTCGATTGGGGCATACGTTGTATTCGGCGGCACCAACGCCAAAGACCGTCACCTCCGCAAATTCATCACCAATACAATTCGATATCTCGTGAAGGGAGGGAGCGCCCGTTCCACATCCTATTGGACACCGGATGCGAACCGACCTGCGCCTTTTGCCGTGAAGACATCCCCCCTCGTTCGGGCCCGCTCCTACGAGATAAGCGCTTTCCCCGAGGGCGAACTGCACTTGAGGCGCGATCCGGCGACTGATCAATTCTACGATCTCGCAGGGCGGCGTACGCTCGTGATGGGAAAGGAGAAGGGGGGAATTGATGAACTCTGGGTTCATCCTTTCCGCGTCCTGCGGAACTATCAGGCCGGGCTGATCCTGGGGGACAGCATACGCTGGCTCGAGGACATCCCTTGCCCCATCGACGTGAGGCCGGAATCCATCACACGTACCTACCGCACGCCCGTTGGCACGATACGGGAAACTGTGATAGCTTGCCTGGAAAAGCCAGGCGCTCTCATCCAATATGCACTCGAGGAGCCGAGGGGAAGCGTTCCTCTTGTTGTCCGCTATCGGTGCGATCTGCGGTGGATGTGGCCCTACGACGAGCGCGCGCTGGGAAGTGTCTATTATGGCTACGATGAGGCCCTCCACGCCCTCCACGTGAGGGACCGGAGCGGAGACTTCTATTGCATTATCGGTGCAGACCGACGGCCAGAGAAGCGCCTTGCGGGAGCGTTCGACCGGGTGCAGTGGAAGGGGGGCGACCTGATCGGTGAGCCGACGACGCTGAACCAGGTGGTTGGGGCTTCAGTCTATGAACTCGGCCCCGCCGACGCATCTCATCTCACATGCGCGATCGTCGGGACGGACGAGGGGCGGGCTCACGCTATGGGGGCCTACCGGGGGATGCTCCTGCAGCCGAGGTCGGAAGTGGGCCGGCTCGTGCGGCACTACCATGACCTCCTCGCGCGAACGGTCACGATCGCTTCGCCGGACACCGCATTCGACCGGATGTGGAAATGGACACTCGTGGGGGTCGACCGTTTCATCGCGCATACGCCGCGCCTGGGGACAGCGCTCCTTGCCGGCTTTTCCACCGTCGATCGCGGATGGGACGGCGGACAGAAGATCAGCGGCCGTCCCGGCTATGCCTGGTACTTCGGGCGGGACGCCGAATGGGCGGGGTTTGCCATTGACGACTACGGTGACTTTCCCACCGTCCGGCAGCAGCTGGAGTTTCTTCAGGAATATCAGGACATCTCTGGAAAGATCCTTCACGAGCTATCCACCAGCGGCGTCGTCCACTACGATGCCGCCGATGCGACGCCCCTCTATGTCGTGCTGGCCGCCCATTATCTGCGCGCCTCCGGCGACACGACATTTCTCCGCGCAAGCTGGCCCCATATCCGCAAGGCGATGGAATTCCTTTACACGACGGACTCGGACGGTGACCTTCTCATTGAGAACACGGACGTGGGACACGGGTGGGTCGAGGGAGGGAAGCTGTGGCCCGTGCACACCGAATTCTATCTGGCCGGGATTTGGGGACAGGCTCTCAGTGATGCGGCCTGGATGGCCTCGCTGCTTAAGCACCATCGCCTTGCAGAGCGGTACGGGCGGGACGGTGCCATCGTCAAGAAGAAAGTCGACACGGAGTTCTGGAACCCTTCGACCGGTTTCTACAGCTACGGGAAACTGCAGGACGGGTCCTATAATCCGGAGCCGACGATCCTTCCGGCAGCGGTGATGTATTTCGGGTGGCTGGATGAGGCGAAAGTGACCGGCCCCCTTACCATGTACGCGAGGAACAGCTTCACGGTGGACTGGGGAACCAGGATCGTCTCCGAGGAGTCCCCACTGTTCGATCCGCGGGGTTACCATTACGGCGCGGTCTGGCCGTTGTTCACCGGGTGGACTGCGCTCGCCGAGTATGCCTATGGACGTTCGACCCAGGCATTCGCCCACTTGGCCAGCAACATGGATCTCGAGAACCACTGGGCGCTTGGCTTCGTCCCGGAAGTGCTCAACGGCTCGATCTACACACCGGGCGGGGTCTGCCCGCACCAGTGCTGGTCCGAGACGAATGTCCTCCATCCCGGCATCCACGGCATGATCGGGTGGCAGCCGAGAGCCACCGAACATGCCGCCACACTCGCTCCTCGATTCCCGCTCAACTGGGATCGGGTCTCGGTGCGCAATCTTCGTGTGGGAAGATCGGTCATGGACATGCGCGTGGAGCGCTTCGATCACATCACTGCCTACCGCCTGGTGCTGCGAGAGGGACCGCCTGTGACCATCGATCTTGCGCCTGACCTCCCCGACGGCATGGAGATCACGGTGATTGCCGTCAACGGCAGGGGGATCAAACACAGCACGGAACGCGGCCGGGGAATCCTCAAGGAGCCCGTGTCGGTCGTGGTGAGGGACAGCGCCGAGGTCCGCTTCTCTCACGCCGGAGGAATCGGCGTCCTCCCTCTCGTGCCCCATCCCGCGCAAGGGGACTCCTCCCACGGCGCGCGGATTCTGAATGCGTCATTGCATGGCCTGAAGTACACAATTGACCTTGAAGGACGGAGCGGAACTTCTGCACAGTTCGAGGTCCTGGCATTAGACCAGAACGTCAATTCGGTAGAGGGGGGGGCGCTCCTCCTCCGGCGGCCCGACGGAAGCTCGGTTCTCACTGTCCGTTTCGAGCCGTCCGCTCGACGTTGGGCGAAGAAACGCGTGGTCGTGGAGTTACAGGAGATCTGGCGCTGAATCTCCGTCCCGCGCGCCGCGGGACGATCAACGAAAGGTGCTTCCAACGTGAATCGTCAATTTGCGCCCTCACGCCTCATCAGACTCACCGCGGCACTTGTCGCTATCGCCGCTGCCCACTCGGCCCCTGCGCAGACACTGAGATCACTCGGACTCACCACCGCTCACGGCGATATTCCGCTCTTTTCATTCCTCCTGAACGACACGCTCTACGAATCGAGTGCATCCAGCGCACGCGAGGAAGGGGACTCCACCGTCTTCACGTTCGTGCGCGGCCTGACGGGATCGGTGAGAGCGGAAGATGCACTCGGTCGGGGGTGGAAAGCGTTCATCCGGTTCCAGAATTCCTCGGCCGAAACGCTGACCGTTGCCAACGTCGTTCCGCTGGGGGAGGGACCCGACCGAACGTACATCACAGCCACCGGCCCCTCGACGTATCTCTACCGCCTGAGCCGATCGGCACTCTTCCGCCCCGGAGTGGGCCCGATCGGTGTAATACTACCGGACAATGCCTGGGAGATGGGATTCTGTGACGTGGTGCTCTCCCCGGGGAGGAACCTGGTCGCCATCGCGCGCCGAGTTGGCTCCGAAGGTTCGGAGGAACGCCGCTTCAAGACCCGCCTGGCCCCCGGCGGTTCGGTCCGCTACGTGATGTATGCGGAGATTCACGACGGCGACTGGCACGAAGGAGTGCGGCTCATGTTTCGTGAGCGCTACCTCTACGACATTGCGACGTTCAATGATTCGCTCTTCCAGCGAAAGGATCTCCAGTGGATCCGCCACACCTATTTGATGACCCTCCTTTTCGCCTGGGATGAACGGTACTACGATCGGTTCGACGGGCGCTACTTCTTCGAGAATTTTCTCGATGCGCAGCAGAGGCTGTTCGGGCCCTACGATGCGTTCATGATCTGGCCGACGTGGCCACGGCTGGGAATCGACCAGCGCAACCAATTCGATATGTACCGCGACATGCCCGGCGGACTTTCGGCGTTACGCCGTCAGGCAGACACGCTCCACTCGCGTGGGGGGAAGTTCTTCATTGCGTACAACCCCTGGGACGAGAGCACGCGGCACGAAGAGCACCTCCTGGGGATGGAAGACCTGCTGCGCCGAATTGATGCAGACGGCGTTGTGCTCGATACGTGGGGAGAGTCGAGCCGCGAGTTTCAGGCCGCGGCCGATCGCGTCAAGAAGGGTATTATCCTCTATAGCGAAGGGATGGCGGTGCCAAAAGACATGCCAGGGATTGTCGCCGGCAGGGTGCATGACGCACTCTATATGCCGCCGCCATTGAACATGAACAAAGTGATCAAGCCTGAGTTTGCGATCTTCCGCGTGATGCAGGTGCAGGAGGGGAGGCTCCATCGTGAAGCGGCACTCTGTCTCTTTAACGGCTACGGCGCAGAGTTGAATGTGATGCGCACCGGACGGCCCGACTGGATGGAAGAGGAATATCACTACCTTGGCCGCATTGTGAAGATCCTCCGCGACAACTCCGCCGCCTTTCTGAGCCGCGACTGGACACCGCTCATTCCCACGAACATCGACAGCGTCTGGGTCAATCGCTGGCCGGCAGGCGAGAAGACTCTCTATACCGTGTACGGACTCCGTCCGGAGGGATTCACGGGGCCTCTCTTCGAGGGCCCGGCGGCGTCCGATCACCACTACGTCAGCCTCTATCATCATGTGGAACTCCAACCGGCCGCCGCGAGCTCAACGACCATGATCCCGGCAACCGTCGACGGATTCAGCCGTGCCTGGCTCTCGACACGGCGCGAAGGGAACGTCGATTGCATAGCGTCTCTCCCCCGGCTGCTTGAGACGCGTCTCAAAGGTGATTCCCTGTACTTCCATGCACTGCGCGGGACAAGAATAGTTATCACGGCAGGTAATCCCTCCTATGATCGCCCCGCGGTCCCCTTTACTCCGGGGGCTCACGCCATCTCTCTCTATCGATCGTTCGGGCGCTACGAGGGGAAGTTTGTCGTACAGCTCTTTGACGGGCGGGAGCTTTTGGACGAACGGATCGAATACGTTGAGCTTGGGACCCCGCGGTTGATCTCCGCTTCGACGCCAACCCGGCGTGCAGCCAGAGCACCCGAGGGGATGACAGAACTCCCCGGTGGACATTACACGTTTGTCATGGCGCCGACCGATGTCCCCAATCCGGTGATCCCCTATCCCGACTTCGCAACTCCCCAGGAGCTCGCGATGGAGCGCCTGTATATTGACACCTATCCCGTGACAAATGCCCAGTTCTGGAAATTTCTTAAGGAATCACACTACCGTCCGAAAGACACGACGAACTTCCTGCGCCACTGGACGGGGGGACGCATACCCCCGGGCATTGCGAATCATCCCGTCGTGTGGGTGAGTCTCGAAGACGCGCGTGCCTATGCCCGCTGGAGCGGGAAGCGCCTCCCGAGCGGCATCGAGTGGCAGTACGCTGCGCAGGGGCGCGATGGGCGAAAGTATCCCTGGGGGAGTACCTTTGATTCCACGCGGTGCAACAACGGACTTGGCCATACCACGGCCGTGGACGCCTTTCCATCCGGCAAAAGCCCGTTCGGCGTCATGGACATGGTGGGGAATGTCTGGCAGCTCACGAACGACACGTATGACAACGGGAGCTATTATTTCGTCATCATGCGAGGCGGGAGCTACTACAATCCGACTTCCAGCATCTGGTACGTTCAGGGAGGACCGTGGCCCGTCGATCGCCATCAGATGCTCCTCTTGCTCTCACCGGGATTTGACCGGAACGCGACGGTCGGGTTCCGTTGCGTGAAGGACGCAGAGTGACAGCGCTCCCCTTTGCAGGAGAATGCCAATGACGCGCACGCGTCGTCGACCGCTCCCTTCGCATCCCCGGACTGTTCTGGCATCATTGCTATCAATTCGAACTGTCAACTGTCAGCCGGCGATCCGATGAACGGCGAACCATTAATTGCGAACGGCAACACAAAGGCCCGGATCACACCGGGCCTTGTCTTATAGTACTATATATATCTGATCAGCGCAGCAACATGAGCCTTCTCGTCTCCATATACTCGCCCGCATTCAGCTGGTAGAAGTACACTCCGCTCGCCAATCCAGACCCGTCGAACCGAACCTCGTGCTCGCCGGCGTCCTGTATCCCGTCGACGAGGGTCGCGACGTGTTGACCAAGAGCATCAAGCATGACCAACGTAACGTGACCACGGCTGGGCAGTGCGTAACGGATATTGGTGCAGGGGTTGAACGGATTCGGATAGTTCTGGTGCAACGCATACGCCTTAGGCGCCGGGCTCTGGTTCTCCACGCCGGTCACATACGCCGCACGAACTCCTTCCGAGTAATGCACGGTCCCGTCGAGGTCGATCTGCTTCAGCCGGTAGTATTCCCCCGCAGTGCCCGTGGGATCCGTCCAGGCATATTCCTGGGGCACGAGTGTCGTCCCTTGTCCAGGCAGAAACGCCCCCGGGATCGACTGATACGCAGGGGGCCATGCCGTCTTCTGCACTTCAAACCCGAAGTTGTTCGTCTCGGACGCGGTGTTCCACCGGAGGTCTACCCCACGCCCCGCCACCGATGTGGCGGTAAACATAACGAGCCGGATGGGAAGGGCGTCGGCGACGGCCCGGCGCCAGACCTTCTGGCCCGTGCTATCCTTCACAAGCGCAAGGAGATGCTCACCGCTCATGACAAGCCCCTGGTTCCCCCACCCCCCGATTTCCGCACCGGGGGGAAGTCCCTCGCCGCACGGCTCCCAATGAAAGCCGTCGAACGATCTGAAAACGCCGTCTTGCGACCCAGCGAAATAGCCGAAGGAATTTCCGGTCACGGAGTAGGTCCGATAGCGTCCGATCGGCAACCCCGAATTTGCGGGGACCCAGGGACCGGCTGGGTCCGTCGAGAGATACGGCCCATGGAACGCCGTAAAAGCGAATACGTACTCGCCGCAGAAGGCGAATCCCAACACTCCCTCGGGATCCTGAAACTCCGGCAACCCTGGTCCTGTCCTTGACCACGCTACACCGCCGTCGGAGGAATAGTGTGCATACCCTCCCCTTGTTGAGGCATAGACTTCGGTCCCGGAGGCCTCAAGACCCCAAATCTCAGCGCCATTGAATCTGATCAGATTCCAGGTGTACCCGACATCGGTTGATGCAAAGAGCCCCCCCGCTGTTCCGATAAGCACTTTTGTCCCGCTCAGCGCAACAGAGCCCACCAACTTGTACAACTCCGGAATCAAGTTTCCTGTCAGCCCCTCCTCCGAATACCTCCAGCATCCACCTCCGATCTCTGAGACGAATGCATGACCGCAGGCGAAGAAGAGGTGCGTTTCGCTCGCAACAAACATCCCCAGTTGCCCGCCGGCCTCGACCGGCAGCGGGGAGCTGAACAGATCCCAGCTTTCTCCATCGTCGCACGACCGGAACACTCCGTCGAGCGTTGCGGCAAATACAGCCGTGCTGTTCGTGGCGAGGGAACGGACATCTCCGGTGATGCCGCAGTTTGCCAGTTCCCATTGAGCGTAGGATTTCAGGGAAAGGGCCGAGAGCGCGGCGACAATAGCGAGTGCCGATCGAGCATGGATTTTCATGGTGATCCTCCTCCGGTGGGACCGGATGCAGGTACACGGTAGCGCGGATGCGAAAGGGGGAGGGGATGGCAGGAGCGGAAAAATCGGCCACCACCCTGACGGACAGCGCCGATCTTGGGAAAGAACGTAATAGAATGTAAAGGGTTCGCCGATGAGAGTCAAGCTGGGTTCACAATTAGTGGTTCGCCGTTAATCGGATAGCCGGGTTAACAGATAACAGTTGACTGTTAAGACCGATCCGATTACCGGTGAACCACTAACGGCGAATGAGCTAGGGCTCAGCGCACCAGCACAAGCCTCCTCGTCTGCACATAGTCACCGGCCCTCAAGCGATAGAGATACACGCCGCTCGCCAGCCCCGATCCGTCGAAGATGACCTCATGTTCGCCCGCGTCCTGAATGCCTTCGACCAGGGTAGCGACGGCTTGGCCCAGGCTATTGAAGACCCTGAGCGTCACGAACCCCCTGGCGGTGAGCGAGTATGCGATATGCGTGGAGGGGTTAAAGGGATTGGGGTAGTTTTGGCTGAGGCTGACCGTGCCTGCGGTACTCAACTCGATCGGCGTTGAGGTCGGAGTGGTTACCGTGATCAACAGCGTATCAGACGCCCCATATCCCAACACTTCACCAATGACCGTGTGAGTGCCAGACAGGAGCAGTGGCCAGCCTGAATTGTGGAAGGGATAATGCAGCCAGGGCCACGTGTACGATTGTTGGGGAGGGATTCTCTGCGAAGTAACGACGGCCAAACACCCGACGTGTTCTATCAACCTGAAACCATCGATCGTGTAGCTGACCTGGCACGATGAAGAAAAGATCAGTGTAACCGTATCGGGAGTTGGATTGTAGGCCTGGACGGTAATCGAGACTGTGTCGCCGAATTCGTAGACCAACCTGTCGGTCCAGGCCATGACCTGTACCTGAGCATGCGACGCAACAGCAAGGATGCAGACGAGCAAAGCTGCGGCAAAGAGTTTCATGGCTCACATTCCTGCTCAGCCGAAAGTTACGCTGCTGAGGGAACATGCACAACAGCAAGTCAGATTCCAGCAATGTGCGATGGCGCCTCTTGGCATTTTCTCGGTCTTTTTCTTATATTATGGTGCCTTCGACTCAACACTGCCCGGATGGCGAAATTGGCAGACGCGCTAGCTTCAGGAGCTAGTGGCCGCAAGGCCTTGCAGGTTCAAGTCCTGTTCCGGGCACCAGAGCGGGCCGCGATGTTTGCGGCCCCTCTGTGCGTATAGGCCAGGAACCGTGAGCGAACGAGTCCCGCGAAGCGGGACAAGTGAGTCGAACGGTCCTGTTCCGGGCACAGGAGAGGGGGTCGCGATGTTCGCGACCCTCGTCATTGCGCTTTTGATTTCAATTCAATGTGGTGGACATCACTCAACCGGTGACAAACGAGAAGGCCGTCGCCAAATGCGATCCGCTACTTGATCTTCTTCGCATCTGTTATCCTTCCGCCCTGGCGAAGTATTGCTTTCTTTGCGTTGCCTGTATCGTCTGTGATGAATTCAAGTTGAGCATCATTCACTTTCAGAAAGAATTTCGTTTCTGTTTCAGCAAACATCTCAAGCTTGTCCTGTCCGGTTGCCTGGACGAAGAGCCTTCCCTCGTCGTTGGTGACCGAAAAGGTGAATCCAGGCCTGATCTCGTATTCACCGATGTAGGACTCCAACAACTTTTCATTGAGCTTGATTCCATCTAATGACGGGGTCGGTTTGTTGGTTTTCTTCCACACCTCGATCCCGCCGCGGCTCATGAATACAAGGCCTTCCACCTCGCCTGCAGCGCTTCTTTCGAATACGATCGTCTCAAAGACATTGTCTTCAAAGAAGAATCTGTCTTTTTGACACGCGTGGACATTGACCTTTGGTCCCCTGCCAAGCTGGGAATACAACCGGTTCTCTGCCGCAGTAATGATCCGCAGTTGTGCATTGTCGTTCTCATAGACGCCCGCGTATCGTGATAGCACCGAGGTGTCCATTGGCATTGCCCTGTACTCGTATGGTTTTCCTATTGCAAGGGCAGCCAGTTTCGCGGTGACATCCTCGGGCGAGTTGTTTTCACAATTTGAAACCACGGCCACGAAGACATCTTCGTTGGGCAGATACATTGCCGTAGCGATGAAGCCATTGATGAAACCGCCGTGCCAAATACTGGGGCTTTCCTGGATGTAGCCAAACCGCCAGCCATAGCCATAGTTCGTCTCTTTGCCGTCGGCTAGTCTGTACCGTGTCAACGCTCGCTGGAGCGTTTCCTTCTTGATCAGTTTGTTCGAGTGGACTGCCCGGTTCCATTTGTACAGATCTTCAACTGTTGATAGAATCGAGCCTGCAGCATACGGTTGTGTCATGCTGAGGTAGGGCACATTGACGAAGCCCCCTTCACTTTTCGCATAGCCATCAGCCCTGTTTTTGACGAGTCGACTATCACTGGCGTACAGCGAATTGGTCATACCGACCGGCTTGAAAATGTTCTCATCGAGGTATTCCCCGTAGGTTGTACCGGTGACTATCTCAATGATGTAACCCAGCAAAACATAACCTGAATTACTGTATTCCCATTTTGTCCCTGGAGCAAAACGCATAGGCTGATTCATGAAATAGTCGACCATTTCCTTTGGCGTAAAATCCACCGTCCCCCTTTTAGCGGTGTCCCTGATACTTGAGTAGTTTCGAATGCCGGAGGTATGCGTCAGCAGATGTTCAATTGTGATTGTGTTGCCGTGAGTCGGGTAATCGGGGATGAACCTGGTGATCTCATCCTGCAAGTGTAATTTTCCCTGTTCCGCCAATTGTAGAATCGCAACCGCTGTGAACTGCTTGGTGATTGAGCCGATCTTGAACACTGTGCCGACTTGCAGTGGCACGTTGAGTTCCAGGTTAGCCATGCCGAATGCCTTCAAATAGACGATCCGACCTTCCCGGGCAACCAACGCAGTTGCCCCTGGCTCATCGCGTTTGAATTGCTCCGACAGAGTTTGGTCAAATCTGGCGCAGAGCCGATCGGTATCTTGTTGTTGAGCGCACGCGAGAGTGCTCAGAAGTCCTACGATCAGGATAAGTGCTTGCCGATTCATTGCGCGACTCCTATTGGTGGCGTGACAGATGTGCGACCACGTTCCTATGGTGTGCCGTCACTCATCAACGGGAACATCAGGGCAGAGCGTCGGGCAGAAAGAAGTAGACAAGCACCGCAAACGACAACAAAAAGATCGCCACGTTCAGGGGACGGAATTTTATTGTGACAAGTAGTTCCTTCGTTTCTTTGTTGGAGGCAAAGTGACAAAACGCCAGGAAGTTGATGATCATGGCGAACAACGGTAGCCCGATGAAGATCGCTGGAATGAGATATGTAAGAACCGCATTCCCGGACATCGCGTTGAACGCCCCTTCGAGGATATCGAGAAACGATGAGAAGATGCCCAACTGGTATTTCAAGAGAATGGTGAGCGCAAATGTCAGCGGCAGCGCCAACAGCCATAGTCCTGCTCTTGATGACCTTTTGTAGCTGAGTAAAGGAATTTTCAATTCCTGCTGGTGCTTAATGCCTTCCGGCTGGGGCACGTCCACCTTGCTCAGCATGGAATCTACATCGTCGTTTTTCATACTATTCTCCTGTGAGGTGTTCTCTCAACTTGGCAATTCCCCGAGAGAGCAGTGATTTAACGGTTCCTTCTTTCTTTCTAAGGATGACGGCAATCTCCCTGATCGACTTCTGTTCATAGTATCTTAGCGAAATGACGTCCTGATACTTCGTATCGAGCGTTGTGATGAGCTCATGTAGCTTCACAAACTCTCGGTGCCTTTGTAGATCTTCCTCGAGCATTATTCGTTCGGACTCAGCATTTGAGTAGTGTGTGACATCCACCCCATACTCCTCCAGCACCCTATGCAGGGATTCCGGCTCATACTTGCGGCTGCGAAAGTATTTATTGATCTCATTCGTCGCAATCTTATAGAGCCAATACAGAACCGAGATGTTCCGCCATGTGAACCTGCCAATGCCGATGTAGGCTTTAAGGAATGTTTCAGCCGCGATGTCTTTGGCAACATCGTAGTTGGCAGTTCTTCTGTACGCATATCCGAAGATGTTCTTGTAGTACGCATCATAGAGGTCCCCAAATTTCTGAGGATCGTTTTGAATGTCCTTAAGTAGTGTTTCTTCGTTCAAAATGAGCCGTTCTTTCCTTGTACTAGTATAATCCCGAATGGAGAAAAAGGTTGCATTCTATCGGCGAAAGGGGAGTCCCAATATGTCAAGGGTCACCAATCTCTTCATACGATTCATCGCGGATAGGGAGGGGTGAGGTGTTATCGTAACGCTCCAGATGAATGAATTCCCACCCTAATCCTTCGATTATGAAGAAGGGAGGATCCCTTTGGAACCATTGTTGTGTATGCTCTGTTCGCGACGACGTGCAGGTTTTAACTCCCGTTCCGGGCACACAGCATTGCAGAATGCGGATTGCGAAATGCGGAATTGGTTGCTCGGGGTGTCCGGGTAACTCTGCTTTTGTACGGGTCCTGCTGAGAGCGCGAGCCGTCGGGACCGAAGCCCGGCCCGGTGTTTGGGACGGGTCCCGGACACTGGAAACGAAAATGCCACTTGTTTTCTGGGTGGCATTCTTGTTTCCAATGTTCCCACGACGGAGTTGAGCTCAAGCCGAGTGGTGCTGTCTTCTGGCACCACGGAGCCCCGCCGTTTTTGGGCGGGGTCGCGGGCACGCATCCGGTGGTTTCCCGCTCGACTGCGCAGGCGGACTCCAAGCCGTCGGATATTCGTTTGCCACCCGATCCCCAAGGAGAACTCTACTACAAGGGTTGTCAGTTGCTCGTCTTCCTTCCTAAGCTCAAGCACCTCACTGCTGGTTACCCCTCGCGCCGTGTCACCTTGGCGACGTTTCCCCCCACCTCCAAAAACTCCTCGCTCGAAGCGTAGTACACGCTGGTCTGCATACCTTCCCGTCGGCACAGCTCATTGATACTCGCCTCGCCCGGGAAGCCCTCCAGAACGATTCTGATCTCGTCTTCCCTTGAGTACTTCTTCCGGCTCCCGCGCTTGATCTCGCGCACCACTGCTTCACTCCCTGGCTTCTCTTCCACGGCTCCATCTTCACTTGTTGATGGTTCAATCTACACAAACCATCCAATACTTTTCAACCAAGATCTGTCCGGAGGGCTCTGACTGTAAACAACTTCCACCTTCAGTGAAACACGGAAGCTGATCTACATGAGATAGGACTACACGCCCTTGTGAAAATACAGGTTAGGCGGAGACCGCTGGTTTCAGCCGGCGACCCTTTTTCTTTGTCCTTGATGACAATGCAGTACCCAGGCACACGGGGCATGGTACGGCGGGGGAAGGCGCAAGTCAGCCACGCATTCCCAAGAGGCATCCAGATGACGCCGATCGAGGTGATCGAGCGGTTCGCAGGCCGGTGGCTGGCCCCCCGGGGGGGCTGTTTGGACATCGGCGATCAGACAACGAGTCCGACTTCACTGCAGAGAGCGTCCGGGGCTGGCCGGGCTATCATGGCGTGCGGAGGCGAGATTTCGGGCACACGACAATCATCATTCTGTTTCCGTATCCTGGGCTGATTTGTCCAGGGCGACACTGATGGGATTCAGTGTTAACAAATCCACAAGGCTGAATTCAACGTGTAAGCGCAACGCCCCGGGGAAAGTAGGTATTCGATGTTGAGAAGTTCAAACGCTTGGCCTGATCCACCCGGACGCTTCCGTACTCCTTCCGCCACCGGTAGCAGGTCTGATCCGTAATCCCGAGCCCTCAGCTCGCCTCGGCGATGCTCTGACCCTTGCCCAAGAGCACTTCCGCATCTCGCAGCATCGAGACGATCTGCTCCGGCGAGTACTTCTTCTTACTCATAGCATCTTCCCTCCCTACCTTGGTGTGACAGCAATATGACACCTTGACCAAGATACTGAGGGGGGTCACTTGATTTTGTTCCGGGAAAAAGGTAGACTCTCAAGAGAGAAATCGACCTTGGCTGTCCTCACCAGAGGACTCCTACTTGGCTGATGAAGAGTTGTAGAAGCCCCCGTCGAGGATAGTCGGCGGGGGCTTTGCCATTTGTATCGCAGGTGTTGTGAACGATGCGGAGCGTGGCACACCAAGCCGAGGGCATCTCCCCGGTCAGAGGACATCCATATCACTAAGGAAGGAGGGCAAAGTGGCACAGCCGACTTGGCGATGGGCATGCCTGCTCATCGTCGTTGGTTCGCTTAGTCTCTCGTGTGAGAGCATACTGGACCCCATTCTGGACGAGGGGGCCGTGACCCACAACGTCTCTCTGAATGCGACCAACCGGATTGCATTTACTTCATATGAATCACGGAGCAACAGCAGGACGGATATCTTCCTCCTGGAGATGGATGGAAGAGAATGCCGCAATGTCACTGCCCAGCTCGGGAACAGTCAGCAGCCCAGCTTCTCTCCGGATGGTTCCAGTATAGTGTTCCTCTGCAATACAGAAGTCTATATCATGGACGCGGACGGGGCCAATACCAGACAGATCACGAACAGGGGAGGTGTTCCGTATAAGTCCTTCCCCGTGTTCGCGCAGGATGGGAGGACAATTCTGTTCTTCGCAAAAACCGGTACATATGACAGCAGATTGGACATCTATTCCGTGAATGTCGATGGGTCCAACTACCGGAACTTGACCAATCAGTATGCCGATTGTCTTCATCCGAGTATGTCCCCCGACAACGGCAGGATCCTCTATTTCGCCGTTTCCGAGACATCGGGTGGAGGAGTGCGTTCTGACATCTATGAGATGGATGCCGCTGGTAATAACAAAGTCAATCTCACTGCGAATGCCGGATACAACATCTTTCCGCGATACTCCCCTGACGGCAGCCGCATCGTGTTCTGCGCCCTTCGTGAAGGAGATCAGGAGTATTCCCTGTACCTGATGAATGCCGATGGCAGTCAGCAGCGCAGGCTCTACGGGTCGGATCGCATGACGACGTTCCCACAATTCACTCCCGACGGGTCACGGATCGTCTTTGTGATAGAGTCGAACAACCAGCGCACTACCGATGTCTGCATCATTAACGCAGACGGGAGTGGCTTCAGGAATCTTACGAACAGCAATTGTCGCAATTGGGGTCCAGTGGTGGCAGCGGATGGTTCGAGAATTGTCTTTGAATCGGACGGCGACGGGAACGACCAGCTGTACACCATGAACATTGACGGCAGCGGGCGAAGGAAGCTCACCAGCAATACCAGAACCAATTTCCAGCCAACGCTGCGATATCACTAACCGTCCAATAGGCCTACGCCTGGTGCCTCAGTGGCTGGGGTGATTGCCGGTGGTTCTGCGAAGAACGATGCCCGGCACGCGGGAGGGAGGCGAACGGCGACGGAGTGAGTTCGCCCACTGTTGTCTCCAAGCCCAGGTCTCGTAGTGCGATGACGCTCGAGTGATGAGCTTGGGCGTTTCCATTCGCTTCGAGAGGTTTCCTCCGCACCCTTCCCGATGTTGTATGTCGTCAAAAAGTTCCGGAACCTTCTCGTCTGATGATTTGGATGGTTCGAGTAGTAATTTTGGTTCTGCATCCCGCTGCTTCTAAGCGGATCCCGGCCCGGTTCTCGGGCGGGGCCGGACACAGAAAGCCGAAAGCCCGCCGAAAGGCGGGCTTTCTGTTTGCTTGTTTGACTCCTAAGCCACCCAGAAGTACATTACTGCCGCCTCGTTCGACTGTCGTGCCGTACAGATACAATTCTCAACTCCCCACGTTTCCATGAAAGCCACCAGCAGAGATGCGCGCCCACTATCTGCAGCACGTCCCCTTTGAAGGGCTTGGTTGCATCGAGCCGTGGCTCAAAGCGGCCGGATACGAGATCACTCATACACGGCTCTTTGAATCGACGCAATTCCCTGAGCCGAACGAACTCGATCTGCTCGTCGTGATGGGTGGGCCCATGAGCGCTAACGACGAGGGCCGGCTTCCCTGGCTCATCCAGGAAAAGCAGTTCATTCACAGATGCTTGCGGGGTGGGAAATCAATTCTGGGTGTGTGCCTCGGTGCGCAACTCATCGCGAGTGCGATGGGCGCCCGAGTCTACCGGAATCGCGAGAAGGAGATTGGCTGGTTCCCTGTGGAAGGAGTGTTGCCGGCAGGCAGCTCAACCTTCCGCTTCCCCACTTCGGCAGAGGTATTTCACTGGCACGGGGAGACCTTCGACCTGCCGCCAGGAGCAATCCGGCTTGCGAGAAGCGAGGGGTGTGAGAACCAGGCGTTCCAGGTGGAGCGAAACGTCATCGGCCTTCAGTTCCACCTTGAGATTACTCCCGTGGGCGCGCTCGCTCTTCTGGAGAATTGCCGCAGCGATCTTACCCCCGGGCCGTACGTCCAGATCGAACAAGAGCTCCGTGCAGCCCCGGCCTCCCGATATCACGCCATCAACGGAATAATGGACGATATCCTGGCTTACCTGAGCAGACTCGACAGACAACCCGCCTGAGGGTCACCTACACGTAGTGGAGTGCTTCTTCCGCTTCTCGGCGAACAATGTACGCCCGATCCCATTCAAACTGCTCATCGTTGCCCAGGATGAGCAGTAGCGTGGCTTTCAACTTCTCCCTCTCCTTACTGTTGAGATGGCCGAATCTCGCGAGTTTCCCCAGACTTCGTACCGCTTTGGCGCGAATGCCCGGATTGGAATCGGCGAGAGCCCGTTGAAGCTTCTCGATGAACCCCCGACGCATCTCCTCCGAAAGATCGGACGGTGAGATAGACTCGGCGAACTTTCCAATCGCTCGCGTTGCCGTGTCACGCAGTTCCAGGTCGGGAGAGTCCGCCGATTCTATCGCAAAGGATGCCGCCTTCACGATCGCGGGCGATTTGATCTTTCCCAGCGCATAGAGGACAAAGGAACGTTTTGCAGGATCAGGCGACGATTGATACTCAGCAAGAAGTGGTTCGATGACATCATCTCCCATGCGACCCAGCGCCTGGGCGATCGCCATCTGTGCCTTGAGATCGCCCGCGTTCAGGTTGCTTATGAGGGCCGGAATCACCCACGTTCCGAAGCTGACAAGGAGACTGATGGCTTCCTCCATCAAAGGAGCCAGGTCAGGCCGGTCGAACGTGTCAATGTAAAAGAGCGTGGAGACCATCTCGAACAACGGCCTGACCTCCCCTGATCCGATCGTCGCGAGCTCCTGCCTCACAAGCTCGAGCCCCCGTCGCACCTCCTCCGGCTTCCCGCTTGCCAGAAGCTGCTCGATGGCATGAAGAGCACTGTTCGTCATTTCCCCTCCATAGGAGGTTTGGCACTCGCGGCTTTCTCCGCCTACAATGCAATATATCTCACCTCGTAAGACATTTTCAAGTTCACTGGAAGGGCTGACGGCCTTCTCCTCGAGAAGCTGCATGAGGAAGGTGCATGGTCGGGCACCTGCGAGCGCCCGACCATGTCAGGGACGAAGACTGCTAAGGACACCGCACATTGAACGTTGCTTCAATAAAGTTCGGTGCGAGGCTGGTATTCGTGCTGTGCATCCAGGTCTGGATTTTCACCACATTTGACTGGCCGGGCCGCCCCCCAAGGCAGTCAATGACTTTGAACGAGAGCGGAATAATATCGTCGCCGGAATTTGCCCTGACCTCGCTGAACCCATTCGGATTGAAGGGAGTCCCATTTGGCACTGCCTCGAACGCGTTTGCCGGTACGAGCTTGAAATACACTCTCGAGTTGGCGAGGGCATTTGCCGCCAGCCGCTGGATGGATTCAGCTAAAGCCGGAGGCACGGTGGCGCCCGACCGCACGCGAGCTGTCGTCGTTGGGGCGCTGGCGGCGGTCCCTCCCACTCCCCCCGGCGCGGGGAACAGGAGATTCAGATTGATGGTCGCAATGCTGTTCTTGTCAAAGGTCATTCCGTTCGGAAACGTTATCGATTTCACGTAGTTCTTGATATTGCTGCTCTTGGCTTGCACGCGCCGCTTCAGTCCGTTAATGAGGGGGACATTCTTCGAGGTTGTCCTGAACCTCAGCTCTACCGTCGCATCCTGAACAAATCCATTGAAAAACACCTTTGCCTGAAGCGAGGTGTTCGTTGAGTTCAGAACTCGGACGCTGCTTACCATGACGTTTCCTCCGACGGTAACCAGCGGAATGAGATTATCCTGAACGATCGTTCCGCTCGCCGGGTCGGCAGCATCTTGAAGTCCCGTCCCGGTAAACGTCACGATGATCTCCTTGAATGGTTCCGCAGGTGTCGGCACGTTCACATTCGTAACGGTCGGGAGCGGCTGAACCGTTATCGTAAATGTTGCGTCACCAAAGATCCCGCCGCTGAGCTTAATGGTCTTGTTACCCGGTGTCGCATTGTTGGTGACGATCCACAGCGCCACCTTGCCTCTTCCCTTGAACGGTTCAGTTTGATTCTGGAGGCCGTTGTACTTTGCGGTGATACCTACACTCACGCCCGGTGAAGTCGTCGTCGCACTTCCGATCGTCTCAATCCAATCGCCGTAAACGGAAATCGTGGACGACGAGCTGGTCGAATACGACACGGGATACGATGTCATCCCCGTGATGCCGAGAATGGTCCCTGCCGCGGCTGATTGTGCCAGAAACAGCGCGACGACAAGAACCGTCCCGAGCAATCGCAGTTTGGTGTTCATGTGCTCCTCCTGTTGATGATTGGTTGGTAGTGGGTTCCGCATCTGTTCAGCTTTATGGTCCTCCTCGCCTTAAGGTTCGCCATTCGCTCCTCGTGAGCACGCTGCCAAGGTCGTCGAGTGCATCGACGGCCCAGAGGACATGCTGGGCATCTGTCTTCATCCACATCCAGGGAGGCATTGCATATATCAGCACCCCGGGACGGATTAATGCAGAGAGGAGTACCACATTCGACGGAGTGATGACCACCACGCGGTACAACGATGCGTCCGGAACGCCAGTCCAGGAGAATTCCGTCGGGGTTCCCCTCACGGTCTGTGCCATATCCTTCGGGGTCAGCAGTCTGATCGTGATAATGCGCGAGACCGGTTCTTCACCGACGAAATAGCGCAGCGGAGGAATCGGGAATCCCGCCACTGATCCTGCCGGGATGGGAGCAACGCCCACACCTGCCGACGGGAAATCCCCGGTCGATTCCACGTCGAGCGAGCACTCGATCCGCAGGAGGATCATGTACAAGCCGTTGACGTCCGTTGGCAGCTTCGCCGGATCGGGCCCTCTAAGGACGTATGTCCCACTCGGGGGCAGGAAAACACTGAAGCGGCCCACCTCCAGGTAACGTTGTTGCTGCGGCCGCTGCTCGATCGGCAGCGACGCCTGCGTGAGGAGGTCCTCGTCCGTCGGTTGGCGATCGCCGGGACGGACAATCTCCCACCGTCCGTGGAGCTGGCCCGTCCCGTTGTACTGTAACGTCGCCGAAACAGATGGCGGCAAAGCTCCCTGTTTCACTGAAAGCAGGGTTTCGTTCCCTTCGAAGGAGAGCGCAACGGAAGTAAAGGCAAACAGAGAACGCGCACCTCCCCCGCCCATCTCGCATGTGACGACGACATATTCGTCCGCACCACCCCTGGTGTTGGTGAACCTTCGAACATAGAAGAAGGTCGAGGGGGCGCCGGCAGCGGCAGCCTGGTATGCGCGGCGCGAAACCGAAGCCGGGATGGACATGATGTCCGTGAATCCATCGGTGCCGCTGAAGCGTGAAAGGTTGAAGCGCGCCGGGAGTGTGCCGAAGATCGTGCCGGCGACCGGCTTCAACCCAATGTCCGGCGCCGCGTTCATGACCTCTCCGCACCAGACGGCCTCACCCACGCTGTATCCCGTAACGCCGCCGAATGTGAGAAAGACGGTCGTTGCCCCGCTGGCATTCACATTTACCTTCTGAGGATGGACAACAATCCCGGCCTCGCTGCCTGCAACGAGAAGCAACAACGTGCCAATGACGGAAAGCCTCATGACCGGCATCAGAAAATGTTGAACGAAACGCCTGTGTTCACGGTCCACGCACGCTGGTACACATCCACGCCGAACGTATGATCCTCTGTTTTGGAGTCGTTCCATGAAAAGCGTACGAACACCTGTCCCCGCCAGTTGAACACGAGCGCGGAGGAGAAATCAAACGCGTATGCGGTCTCAATGGAGAAGAACGCCTGACGCTGGGAACTCGAACCATCGGCGGCTTTCGAGATTGAGAGAGAACCGCTTGCGGTGACCGTCGAGGTGCGCAGCGGGCGGGCAAGCAGGCTCGCGCCCAGACGCGTGATGCGTATGAGGGCACCGATGTCCGTATTCTCGGTGGATTCGAACGCCCCATCAAGGTTGAGAGAGAGCTCCGCCACAGGCAGCAGCGTTACGTTGACGGCATGAGCTCGGTTCAAGATGTCAGCGTTTTCTCTCTCCTGTTGTCTGTTGTCTTGAACCGTGAACGCGCCGCGGTAGGCCAACGTCAGTTGCCTGCTCTGCCATTCGATCCCAGCCGAATGCGATGTCGTCACCTGATCCGGAACGCGGGCGGGAGTGAAATCACTGTTTGCGGGTGTGCTCACCCCGAACTGATGGGTCCGATTGAGGGCGTACGTAAGCGCCGGCAGCCATGCCGGCAGGAGACCCAGGCTGGAAGAAGGCGACAGTCTGAGATTTCCTCCGACCTGTCGCGTTTTTGTCTTGAGGACCGACGGGATGTCTGCAAGGTTGTCTTCCGATTCCAGGTACGTGACGTCGCACTGGAGCGGACCCACTGCGCCGTGAAGCTCGAAGACATTCTGAAGGATGTCCGGCCGCGCTGTGACACCGACGGCCCGGTACAACGGGTCAACCCGTTCATGACGAAATGCGACACTCAGGCGCGACGGCAGCATCGGCGTGATGCTGGCGTCGCGGAAGACATCCAAACCGAACTCTGCGTACCGTGCCTGTCGCGTCGTTGGTTCAACGGGAACGACGGTGAATTCCTGTGACAGCAGGGGGTCGACGGGATTGGTGAAACGCGTCCTGGAAAACCCCGCATCCATCGTGACGCGCCTCGTCGGGTCTGAGAGAAGCACTCTGACGGCCCCACCGTTGCTTTCCTCGGCGTCGTTGATAAGGGCCTCATTGGCGCCATTGATGGGAAGTTGTGAGCCTTGCACGTACGAAAGCTCAACCCGGATTGCGCCCGGGAGTTCCGGAAACGCATCGATTCCAAGCGTGCCGCCCATGATTCTGTGTCGGGCATCGTGAAGACCGAGGAAGTTGTTCCATCCGACAGGGTTCGTCGCGTTCACCACGGCGGCCGATACATCCAGGAAAGACCCGATGGCTGTTCCAGCCGAAATCCCCCGGCTTTGAAAACCGTCGAGCAAATGCCGGTACCGGCCGTGACCGAAGTGGCCCACCGCAAGGGACGTTTGGCCCGTGTGGGCTTCCATCTGGTAACCAGCGAGATCGATTTTTGGCGCGTCTTCGTGCCTTTCGGCAAAGCGCAACGCATCCTGCCTGAACGACGCCCCGACCATATTGAATGACAACGATGTCCCGATCCCCACTCGTTCGAAACCGGCTTTGACGTCCAACGCTCCATTGAGCTCCTGGAAGCGTCTTCGCGGCGGGCCGTTTTGCTCGGGGGCATGGTCCTCCGCAAGCTGCCCTTTGTTGGTGAGCGTGAAGGATGGCGTCACGAACATTTTCTCCACGCCGAGAATGGTCAGGATATGCAGCGGGAATTCGCCCGCGGATGTCCACTCGCCATCCGGAGCGATGAGGAAAATCGAGACCGTGTGTGAACCGGAAGGGAGGGGAAGCGTCTCCGGCTGGTAAATGAGCGTGTCCCCGCGAACAGCGCACAGGTCGGAGACGTCGGTGGTTCCAACGATGACCCCCAGGCGTTCTCCCGCAGTCAGTTCTCTGCTCAATTTGAATTCCAGCGAGTGATATCTCGCGATCCACTCGTCGGTGCCGTTCATCGTCACGGAGAGATCCTGAGCTTGTGTCATCCCAGTCTCAAGCAACACCACAACAGGAAAAAGGAGGCGAAGTCGCAGCATCGGGTCCGAGAATGTCGGAGTCAAGCCCTAGCACCAGAATCACAGACAGCCGGTGGCTACCTCGAGCGTACCCTGCTCATCCGCCCGGATGAATGTGACGTACGTGGTAGACGAAGGTGGAATGTACAGCGGCGACAGCGGAGGCGGAACAGGTGAATCCCCTCAAAATCCATAGGGGGAAACACCTAGTGGTTGGGTGTCACTTGTTGGCAAGCACGTTCTTGTGTTCGATGGCGAACTTCAGCAGGCTGTGGGTGCCGCGAAGATGGAGCTTTGAGGCGATACCGGTGCGATGGTTTTCGACGGTCTTGTAGCTGATCGAAAGGCAATCGGCAATTTCCTTGCTTGTCTTGTTTTCCGCGACCAGCCTGAGGACGCGCAGCTCCGCGGGCGTGAGATCTTCAAGCAACGGCGTGTGCCGCAAGAGCTTCTCTGCCCGCGCGGTCCGCCGTATGAGATGGTCTGAGAGTGCGGGGCTGATGAAGTACTTACCTTCAGCAACCGTGTGAATTGCCTGAAGGATCTCGGTCGCCGCGCTGTCCTTCAGAACGTACGCCCGTGCGCCGACATCCATAGCTTCGTGGAAAAGGTCTTCCTCTCGGTACATGGTGAGAAAGAGAATGTCGACGTCAAGCCCGGCCTTCGTTATCTCTCGAGCGACGCACAAACCGCCCATCCGCGGCATGTCGATATCAAGGATGACCATGCTGGGAGTGGTTTGACGGATCAACGCCAGCGTGGATTCGCCATCACCTGTTTCACCGATAATCTGTAGTGTCGGGTCGGATTCGATCACCTCGCGCAGTCCCTTTCGAAACAGCGGGTGATCATCGGCTATGACAAGCGTGCCCTGGAAGTTCATGGTGACGTTCCTTTTGCCGGAAAACTGATCGTGAGGGTCGTACCCGTGTCTGGTGATGATGCAAACGTTACAAGTCCGTTCAGCGCTTTTGCGCGTTCAGTCAGGCCGATGAGGCCCAGGCCGCGGCGACCGTCGGGCCTGCCTCCCGGGTCAACCGACATCCCCTTCCCGTCGTCTTTGATGACGATGGTAATAGTGTCATTCGTTCGGCGTATTGTCACCCAGGCGGTGCGTGCATCAGCATGCCTCAGGATGTTGTTGATTCCTTCCTGGACGATGCGGTAAACATGGATGGCCTTGTCTTTTGCCACCGCATCATCCACCTGATCGGCATCCATGGCAAATTGGACAGGGCCGGTAAGATCATTCGTAATCGAAAGGATTGCTTTCGTGAGGCCGAGCCTGTCGAGCTGATACGGCCGCAAATCATAGGCTATTTCCCTCACTCCGTCAAGAGCCTTGGTTGCAACGGAGGAGATCACGTCCAGTTGTTCGTGCGTCTGCGTACTCAAGGAGGGATCCTTGAGCCCGACCAGAGCCCTGTTTTTGATCACCAGAAGATCCTGCCCCAGGCTATCATGCAGCTCGCCGGCAATCCGCTTGCGCTCGTGCTCCTGCGATTCCATGAGAAGGAGCGAGAACTCTTGCTGTACCCGCTTTTCCTTCTCCAGTCCGTGAACCCGCCGGCGATAAAAGAGCGCGAGGCTGACGGCCAGTGTGCCAAGCGAGAGCAGTCGAAACCACCAGGTTCCCCACAGCGGCGGTTGGATAGAGAATGCGAGCAAGGCCGTATCGGACCAGTCAGACTGGCGGTTACGCGCCTGCACCGAAAACAGATACTCGCCGGGGGGCAACTGCGTGAAGCGTACCTCGCGCCGGTTTCTCGCGTACTGCCATAATCGGTCTACACCGGAGAGCTTGAATCGGAACTCCGTATGTTCTTCATCAACGAAGCTCCGGACATTGAAATGCAGGGTAAAGGTGTTCTCGTCGTACGCATACGCCGTGTTTGAAGACCGCCTGAGTATGCCGTCCTCGAAAGCGAGACCCTCAATCTCAACAGGTGGCGTGGCGTGATGACTTCGATAGCCGGCCCTGTCGATTCGAGAAACACCACCGACTGTTCCTATCCAGAGGTTTCCATTGCGATCGGTAAGTCCGGCGCGGACAGCGGAGGCAACGAGGCCGTCTTCATTCCCGATATACCCCACAATGGAATCGTCCCAGGCATACATTCCTGTTTGCGTGCCGAACCACAACAATCCGCTGCTATCTCGAAGGGCACACGTGACAGTGCCCTGACGGAGGACATCCTCCGTCGTGGGAATCGGGGTAAAGCGATCGCCGGTCCAGTAGGCCGCCCCTCCCTGTGTTGTTACCCAGAGTACACCGCGTCTGTCCTTGCACAGAGAGGTGATCCATGTGTTGGGGAGTCCATCGTGCTTCCCGACGTGATGGACTCGAGCGTCGCGAATGAATCCTCCGCCTTCCCCGTCTGTGCCGAACCAAAGGGTGCCGTCGCCATCAAGGAGCAGCGCGGTCACATTCGCCTCGGTGATCTGATCGTCACCGAGGAGCGGTTGCACTGAACCGCGTGAGGAAACATGCAGAATCGTCTTTCGACTCCCGCAATAGATATTCCCATCTCTGTCGGCGAGAAGCCGGATGATGGGAACGTTTCTCAACCTGGGAATCGAGCTGGGACGAAGTCTTCCATCCACGTACTCCATCAATCCCTCATGAGTACCGATCCATACTCTCCCGGTGCTGTCCTGACAAAAATCGTGAACGGACGGATGCGGCAATCCACGCTGGAAGACACGCACTTTTCCAAAGGGGGCGATCCTCACAACCCCTCTGTAGGTACCGAGCCAGATGTTTCGTTGATCGTCCTCAAACACAGAGATCACGTGATCTCCCGGAAGGCCCGTGGAATAATCGTAGTTTCTGAAGACCACGGTGGGAACCTTGATGACACCCCCTTCGCTGCCCAGCCAGAGTGTCCCCTCCCGATCGCGGAGGATCGACCCTATGTATTGATTGGGCAATCCCTCTCTTCGGGTCAGGAAACTGACGTTATCCGATTCAAGCACACAGAGACCATGGGTGGTCCCGATCCAGATATTCCTCAGCATATCTTCGCCGAGACTCATCGGCATGGCCAGCCGATCGATCCGTGACAACGAGAACACCGTGTCCCATCGACTGTTGTGATAGCGGATGACGATCTGTTGGCCATACATCACGGCGATGATCTCTCCGGTACGCCGGACCATGAGCGATTTAACGGGAGCGTCGTCAAGCAGCACCTCAAGTGTTGCGATCGTTCCATCCCTCTGCTGGCATCGATCGATGCCTTTCGAGGACGCCACGAGGACTGATCCGTCAGCTAAGGGAGCGAGGCCCGTAATATATCTCTTGCGCAATGCGTTCGGGCTGTCGGAAAGGTACTTTCCATGCCTCGAGAGTACGACAAGTCCCCTGGCTGTTCCAACCCACATCGCACCGTTCTTGTCCCTGCACAATGCGCGCACCTCATCCGACGGCAGCACGCCGCCCGCGACCCCGATCGAATCCAGCCGGACCTCGTCGCCAGATACCACGGTGATTCCCGACATCGTACCGAGCCAGATGGTACGATCCGGACCTTCACAGATGCTGGACACCTTGAGCGCGCTGTTGGAATACGTCCAGAAGCGTTTCCCGTCGTACCGGGTGATCCCGCCCCATGCACCAAACCACATATTCCCGAGGGAATCCTGATGAATCGAGGAAGTGCTCGACTGTGCCAGTCCATCGAGCGCAGTGTAGAGTTTGAAGGGGTATGTCTGGCTCAACCCCGGGGAGGGGAGGATGGCCATCGCCAGGATGATGCTTCGGAGGACTGCCTCTTTCGACATTCCATCAACGAGGTTGTGTGGCGGGAAGAGATCGGTTGATCAGAAAGGACACGCCGGAAGATACCTCTTCATCGATGAAGGAGCAAGTAGGCGTGTTGTAGGCAGGTGTCCCCAGCAGGGTGTGCGGCTTAGGGGACCTCTGCCACCAGTCTTGGTCAGGACGCCAGTGACAGTGAAACTCGTTGACTTGGCACAAGGCCACGGGCGCGGGTTCGACTCGTGGCGACGTTTGACTTGGCACAGGGGGCCGCGCGCTCACTGCGGACCAAAGTGCTGCAATGATTGCGTACTCAACCGCATATGGTTGAGTTCAAGCCGGGTGACGCCTACGCCGCCACAAAGCCACACAGCCGGCGTCACGCAGGCAATAGGTTCTCCTTCCCCATGCGCACAATAATCCGGTGCTTGACGAGATCCCGGCCCAGGGGGATCACCCCGCCCTTCAACCGCTGCCCGTCCATTTCCACCCAGGAGATCCCACGCTCGCAGTGTTCCGGGTTCTCTACCTGGATCTCGTAAATCGCTAGGCCGTGGCGATAGCTCATCTGGAAACCATCCCACCATCCGGGAATGACCGGGGTGAGCCGCATGGTTTGTCCGCGCACATGAAGGCCCAGAATCTCTTCCACCCAGGCTCGATACATCCACGCCGCCGAGCCGGTATACCAGGACCAGCCCCCCTGACCAATTCGCCCGGGTAGGTGGTACACATCGGCCGCAACCACGTAAGGCTCAATGCCGTAGCGCCAAACCGACTCCGGATCACGCGCATGCTCGATCGGGTTGAGCATTCGCATCATGTTCGCCGCGCGGGTGCCATCCCCGCTCCGCGCCATGGCCATGGCCAGCCACACCGCAGCATGGGTGTATTGGCCCCCGTTCTCGCGCACGCCCGGAGGGTATCCCTTGATGTAACCTGGCGATGGCATCGTCTTGTCAAAAGGAGGCTCGAACAGGAGCACCAGCCTCCCATCCTCGCGAACGAGATGCTTCCAGGCCGATTCCAGTGCTTTGCGTGCCCGATCGCTGTCTGCAGCCCCGGTGAACCAGGCCCAGGATTGCGGAAGTGAATCGATGCGCGCTTCTGCATTCGCCGAAGAACCCAGAGGCGTCCCGTCATCAAAGGTCGCGCGAAGATACCACTCCCCATCCCACGCGAACCCCTCAATACGTTCGATCAATGCCTTCCGTTCCTGAAGACAGGTCTGACTCAGATCTGGCCGGCCCATGTGTTCAGACATCTCGGCCATGCTCTTCAGCACATCAACCAGAAACCACGCCAGCCAAACGCTCTCCCCCTTCCCCCCTGCCCCCACGAGATTCATCCCATCATTCCAGTCTCCTGTCCGCATCAGTGGCAATCCATGGGGTCCAAAGGACTGACCGCGCGAAACAGCGCGCCGGCAATGCTCAAAGAGTGGGGCGCGTTCCGAAGAGATCCCCGGAGATTGAAAGCTCTCGCGCTGGTAACCTTCCAGTAGGGGCGCGTCGAGGAAGCCGACCATCTCGCGGAGAATTGACACATCGCCGGTGATTCTGATGTAGTGAGCGACGACGTAAGGAAGCCAAAGGAGATCGTCGGAGATGCGCGAGCGGATTCCCGCACCGTTCGGCGTGTGCCACCAATGCTGCACGTCGCCTTCTGTGAACTGACGACTCGCCGCAAGCAGAATGTGCTTGCGCGCGACCCCGGGGTGCGCGTACAACAGAGCCATCACGTCCTGCAATTGATCGCGGAAACCAAATGCCCCTCCTGACTGGTAAAAAGCGGAGAGTGCCCAGATGCGGCAACCAAGAGTCTGATAGAGGAGCCACCGGTTGATCAAAAAATCCACTGCAAGTTCGGGCGTGTGCACCTGGATCGCGCCGAGCCGATCGTTCCACCACGCTTTCGTTTGCCCAAGCGCGGCCTCCACCGCCGGGCTCTCCCGGTAGGCAAGAACCAACGCCCGGGCTTCCTTCAGTGACGGAGCCTGACCGAGCAGGCACGTGATTTCCATCCGCTCGTCAGGCGCCAGGAGTACGGCCGTCTGCAGCGCAGCGCAAGGGTCCAGGCCCGCTCCTGTCCTGCGAGAGAGCCCCGTTCGCTCCATCGCCAACGGATTCATCATTGAGCGATTGCGACCAAGAAAGCTGGTGCGATCGCCAGTGAAAGACTCTGCCGGCAGGCTTATGGCCGCAAAGGCCACTCGATCCGCAAAATCAGGATGGTAGTAGTTGCGAGCGATGATGGCCTCGACTTCGTCATCCCAACTGGTCACCACGTGCATCTGTGAGGATTCACGAAACTCACCCAATGTCCATTCCACGTAGTATGTCAGCGACAACCTGCGCGGCCTGTCGGTATCGTTTCTGAGGAGCAGCCGCTGCACCTTCAGCGGCTCCCCACCCTTATCATCCAAAGGCACGAAAACTGTCAGCTCCTGCTCAATACCATGGCTGTTATGTTCGAAGACCGTGTATCCCGCCCCATGCCTCGCCCGGTAGGCGGTTTCTTCGCGGATCGGCGAAGCGCACGGCGTCCAGTAGACTCCCGTGTCGTCATCCCGGATGTACAGCGCTTCTGATGTCGGATCCGTCACGGCGTCATTCGACCATTGCGTCAGCCGATTGTGCTGGCTGTTGCCCTGCCAGGTAAAACCGGCCCCCGTTTCGCTGACGAGTGTGCCAAAGCCGGGGTTGGCGATGATGTTGACCCAGGGCATGGGAGTGTTCAGCCCCGGACCGAGATAGATTGCGTATTCACGCCCATCCGGAGTGAAGCCACCGATGCTGTTGAAGTACGGGAGTTCCATGAAAGGGAGCGCGGCAGAAGGATCTCGGGAATCGCGTTTCGAGCCGACGGGCCCGGGCGGCTCGGGAGCTTCCGGCGAAACACCCAATTGCTGGGGCAAATTCCCGCGGGCCGCCACCATCACCGCACGTGCCACAGCCCGCAGGAGCGTCAGGTCTTCCGCCGGGATCATATCCGCGCTGCGCAAGAAGACTCCCCCGGGCCGGTCCACCCCCGTTATTGCCGAATGAGACTGGATCAAGCGTTCAAGCTGTTGATGCAGCGGGTGCTCATACCCGCGCGCCTCTTCGTTCAGGATCACCAGGTCGGTTATGAACCCATGCATGCGCCAATAGGTATGTGCCTGCAGCACTTGACGAACCAGGCTCAGGTCCTGCGCCTCGCCGATCGCAACCAGCGCGATCGGCAGGTCACCCGAGATCCCATAGGCCCACAGGCCGGCCTGGCCCTTGCGGTTTTCAGCGATGCGTTCCGCAGGAGAGCGCAGAAGGGGATTCGGAAAAAGCAAATGGCTTGCCAATTGCTGAAAGCGGCGCGCGTCGTCGGGCTGTATGCGCAGAACCCGCAACTCAAGCTGGGCAGAGGCCCACGCAAAATCCATTGCTCGATCAATCGCATGTGGATCGCCATACTTACTCATCATGCTCAAGACCTGTTCACGTGTCGCCCCGGCGGCCTCAACCATGGATACCTGCACACGCTGGCCGGAGCCCACGGCTATGCTCTGGCGCAGGCTGAGGATCGGGTCAACCACGAAGCCCTGACAATTCCCCGGTTCCTGAACGGCCCCCATCGGGCCGGCGAGTGTTCGTCCCCGGCCGATGAATCGGACGCGATCAGTCTCGAAGCGCAAGGCGTCGCCATCTTCGTGTTCAAGCGTGAAGCGATGCCCGACACAAACGGGCGGGTCGCCGTCATCCCGAAGCCGGCGGCAGGCAAGGAGCGCATGTTGCTCGGGCACCGCCTCAGTTTCAATAAAGAGCTTGTTAAACGCCGGATGCTGCCGGTCTGCGTTGTGCGGCGCCAGGGACAGTTCAATGTAGCTCGTCAGATCGAGCTGGCAGTCCCGGGGGGAACGATTGATCAGCGTCATTCGCCGAATCTCAACGTCATCTTCCGGAGCGACGATTATCTCGGTTTCGGTCTCAATCCCGTTGTCGACGCGTCGGAACACGGCCCGATCCAGAGAAAAATTGGCAGAATAGCCCTCCACCTTCCCGCAGGTCGGTTGGTAGGTGTTGCACCATAACCGGTCCGAGCCTCCATCATGGATGTAGCAGAACGTACCCCACGAATCCCGGGTCCGATCCGACCTCCAGCGCGTGATCTCAAAGTCCCCCCAGCGGCTGTACCCCCCGCCGGCATTTGTCAGCATGAGACCATATCGCCCATTGCTGAGCAGTTGAGTCTTGGGCGTAGGTGTATGGGGCGTCTCGAACTGGCTCACCGAAGGCGCGACTTCTCCAATGGCCGCAATCGAAGAGATCCGGGTGCGCGTCGAGATCTGGTTCAACGGAGGCAGGCGCGGAACGCGTTCGTGAAGCAATGGCTCGACGGCGCGCACGCGCGGGTCGCCGTGGAAATGGTTCTGGATGGAATTGCCATGGAGGAGGTTCGTCAGCGCCAGGAATCCCATTGCTTGATGATGGGCCATATGGGTTCGCACGATCACGCCGCGCTCCCCTTCGCGGGTTGGTTTCTGGCTGAGGTCGATCGCATCGTAGTAGCCGTAATCGTCCAGCAACCCCAAAGCGCCTAACCGCTTGAGATTTCGAAGACATTCCCGCGGTGAGATACTCAACGCGAGAAGAGTGGCATAGGGCGCGATGACGGTTCTTTCCTCCAGGCCACGCTTGAGCCCAAGCGCCGGCACGCCAAATGCATCGTATTGATAGGTCTTGTTGATGTCCAGGTCCCCGGAGGCACACTCCGAAACCCCCCACGGCACACGGTGCGTGCAGCCGTAAGCGATCTGAATTGCCACGGCCTCCCGCGTCGCTTTATCGAGAAGCGAGTTTGCATAGGAGCGCTGGAAGAGAAGAGGCATCAGGTATTCAAACATTGTCCCGGTCCAACTGAGCAGTACCTTGCGCCGGCCGACGGCGCCGTATGGCCGGCTCATGGCAAACCAATGCTCGGCGGGAATGTCCCCCCGGGCAATGGCGACGAAACTCCCGAGTCGCGCTTCACTTGCAAGGAGGTCATAGTAGGCGTGATCCAAACGTCCTTCATGCACATTGTAGCCGATCGAGAACAGTCTGCGATCGGCATCATACAGGAAGCGCATGTTCATTGATTCGGATAGTTCACGGCCCGTCCGGGCGAGTTGCTGGCACGAAGCCAACATTTCACCGGCAAGCCATTTCGACTCATCGAGGGCCCTGAACACGCGATCGATCCAGGTTGCAATGGCTGACTCGTTCGAGGGGGCTTGCTTCCGGATCTCCTGAAAGATCTGGATCCAGTGGAGATTTCCACTGGCGAGATCCTGGAGGGAAGGAGAATGATGAAGAGCTTGTCGGAATGCCGGCAGGGCATTCCGATCCAGCACGGCGATCTCTTCCGCGGTCTTCTCACCCAGGATTTCGATCCAGGCGAGGTAACGGTCTGCAATGTTCAACCAGGCGTCCAGTTGTCTTTGCATCTGGCTTGCCCAATAGGTCACACTCCCTCCTGCCGTAGTAGACGCGCCAGCCATGACGACCAGATTGCTGACGTCCTGTTTCGCCCGGCGCAGCATGTTGAGGGCGTCCACGATGCGGTGCGGCGGGGATTCCCACGCGAGCAGCAGCTCGTGAAGGGCACGGGTATCTGCACCGGGAATACCTTCTGCCGCGACCGCCTGGCTCAGGGCTTCCCCAGCGTCCCGCAAACCCGCAAAGGCTCTCATGTCGAGCAATTCCGCGTGCATCAACTCCCCCAGTCCGTGGTCGAGGGACCACAACGCGCCAAGCAGATTTCCGCTGTCGACGGTGGAAACGTAGCGCGGCTTAAGGGGAGCCAGGGTTTGAATGTCGTACCAATTGAGCAGATGGCCCTCGTGGCGGTCCAGCTTGCCGACGGTCTCCATCGTACCCAACAGAGTGCGAGTGAGTTCGTCCACCGTGATGTAGCCGAAATCATGCGCCCCGAGAACGCTGACCATCCAGAGACCGATGTTCGTCGGGCTTGTCCGCATCGCCAGTCGATTCTGATACGAGAGCTGATAATTGTCGGGCGGCAACCATGAGGTCCCTTCATTGACAAAGTCCGAAAAATAGCGCCAGGTTCGACACGCGACGGTCCTTAGGTATCGCCGATCCTCCTCGCGTAACAGGGACTGTGGTTGTTTCGTCTGCGGTCGCTGGTTGAGGAGCCAGCCGATCACCGGTGAGAGAAACCAGAGTATGAGCCAGGGGCTGGCGATCACTATATTGGATGGCCCCCAATGCTTCACCTGCCACCCTACAGCCACGCTCAACAGGCTCACGAGGCACATGGAAAGGAGAAGCATGGGCACTTTGGCCTGGGCGACGCCGTGCATCACATGGGCTGAGGTCCACTCCAACAGCCTCCGATGCGAAATGTGGCGCCGGTACAGGGCGCGCGCGATGGCGTCCAGCGCCTGCCACGCCTGATACGGAAGCAGTGCTGCTTCGGCAACGACCCGCAACAGGTCGTGCCTCACCTTCGTTACGGAGACACCCTTCGATCCAGGCGGGGTAGTAGCCCAGGTGAAGTGTTGAGCGAGAGAATGAAAGAGGAGTTGCGTAGCGACCACTGCTGTAGCGATCACACCGGCATGAAGAGATATCATCCAGGAGGCCAGCAGCAAGGCCAGACTGGCTACCGGCAGCAAGCTGCGGCGCAAGTTATCAAGAATCTTCCCGCGATTGAACCACGAAAGCGGGTTGGGGCCGCTCCCGCCGTGCGGCTGGGGGACGCGCGGCATCATCCAACCCGCAATCTGCCAATCGCCTCGAATCCAGCGATGCAGCCGCCTTATGAAACTCAAATAGTCCTGTGGAAACTCATCATAGAGCTCAATATCGCTGGCGAATCCCACGCGGACGTGTGCGCCCTCAATCAGATCATGGCTGAGGAGCCTCGCTTCGGGGAATCTGCCGGCAAGCACCCGGCTGAACGCGCGTACATCATAGATGCCCTTGCCATGGTAGGAACCTTCACCGGCGAGGTCCTGATTGACATCGGATACTGCATTGGTATAGGGATCGACGCCGATCGGATCCGAAAAGAGCCGGCTGAATGGTGATCCGCTCATGCTCGGCAGGGTAGGGCTCACGCGAGGCTGGATGATCGTGTAGCCGGCCTGGATCCGGCCTTCAATGTCGAGTCGTGCCTGGTTCAGTGGATGAGACAGGGTCTCAATCAACCGACGGGCAGTGCCATTGGGCAGTTGCGTGTCACTGTCCAGAGTGATGACAAACCTCACGTCGGACAGCTGATCCGCGTGGCCGACGTGGAGCAGGCGGCCAGCCTCGTGTGGCCGCGTGCCATCGATCAGGCCATTCAGCTCCTCCAACTTTCCGCGTTTTCGTTCCCAGCCGATGAATCCTTGTTCGGACTCACTCCATGTTCGCTCCCGATGAAATAGGAGGAACCGGTTGCCGCCATGCCGTTGATTGAGGGATTCAATGCATGCCTTGGCCGCCTGGAGCAGGGATTCGTCTTCTTCACAGTGCACCTGCGCAGCATCCACGTAATCCGAGAAAAGGCCAAAAAGGAGATTGTCTTCCTTGTTTGCGAGATAGCGTATCTCAAGTTTCTCAGCCTCATCATGAATCGTTTCCAGGTCCACCAGCATTACGGGCACGACAACAAGTGTTCGAAACGCGTCAGGAATCCCTGAAACACTGTAATCCATCTTCGGGAGAATGCGCGGCGGCATCAGCCGCATCACCAGGTAATTCATTACCTCAAGCGATAACTGGCTTGCGGGGATGAGCAAGAGGAGGGCGACCAAAAGCAGCGTGTACGGTGTCTCGCCGTGCAGTCCAAATAGCAGGAGCAGGGAGACCAACGCCACGGAGAGGAAACCGAGGCCGGAAAAGTACACTGAGGAATGATGACGATATGTCCAACGCAGCGCGCGGAAACGCAATGTCTCGCGACACCCGATCAGCCGCGCCAGCACCCCTCTCATCTCGCCGATCAAATATGTTCCGACATGACTCGATCGCAGATCCGCAGCGGATTCACGGGCCGCCTGGGTGGTCAAATCAAGGACACGTTGGGCAACCATGTCTTCGGACAAACCCGACCCTCGGTGGAGATCCTCGATTGCACGACGGCATCGATCGCGAGTGTTGAAATCCATGTGGGGATAGATGCCGGCCGGATCTTGCCGCAGCAACGCTTCGACACGGCTCAGCCTTTCGAAGCAGACTTTCCAATCGACTAGGTCGAGCTGGCGCAAGCTGGTAAACGCATTTCCTGTGGAGATTTGATCTGTCGTCTGGCGGGTTGTTGCTCGCTGGCTGAGATCGCCCAGGGATCTCTGGAATTTGCGTTCCAGCCAACTTTGAACCGGTGCCAGTACAGCCTCCTCGTCGTACAGGTAATCGATCAACTGCGACGCGAAATAGGGGCTGGGGTCGGGCTGGGTCTGCGTAAGATCCGCCAGAATCGAGAATATCTGTTGGGGATCCCGGCGGTGGACCGCAATGAGTCTGTTGGCCCACTCGTTGGCAATTCCACGCTCACGCAGCTCAGTCTGGGTCCTACCTGCGATTTGCCGGATGCCTTCCATGAGCGCAGCACGCAGCATCTGAGGTACGGCCCAGAGTTCTCCAATAGATAAGGGCGCTTCGCTTTGATACGCCTCAACGAACGCCAGGATGCTTTCCTGGTTCAGGCGCAGGTCTGTATGGGAGACAAGTTCCCGCGCCAGGCCGTAGATGCGGGGGAGCGCCCGGTCGGGCCCGCTTGTGAGCGCTGGCAGTTGCCGGAAATAACGCGGAGGGAGGTTCAGGAGTACCGTTCGGGAGTTGCCTTCGACGATGTATTCATTATCCAGGAGCCACTCGGCGGCCGGCGACACGCTTTGCTCCAGGCGACTCGCCACGGTGAGATCCAGGCAAGTGTTGTGGATCCATCTCCGGCCCTCCGTTATCCGTTTGAGCAGTTCAGTGTCTTGCGGCGGACCCAAAGCCAACCGATGGATCGCGGCCAGTCGTTGGGCATGGTTCTGGAGTTGAGCCGGGGTGATCGATGTCCCCATTGTCCAATCCTCACCCTGAGGACTCTCGCGCTTCGGATACAGGATGAACACCGCCGGCTGTGTCTCTCCGCTCTCCAGCAACACAGCCAGAGGAACCCGTACTTTCTCGATGGATGCCTGAACAATCAGAACGCTCTCCCCGGAGACCAGCCAGCGGGCATGATCCTCAATAACTCCCCGCTGAACCCCGAACGCCCGTCGCCAGTAAACTGGATCATGGATGCGGACGTCTCCTTCGGCACTCTTGCTCACCCACGCGGCGCGTCTGTAACCCTTCCGCCACAATTGCTTGAACGCTTTGTGCGCCTCATCCTTCTGGCCAAAATATCCGATTAGAATGCCTTCATGCATCCTAATTCCGTGAGAAAATGAGAGAGATAGAGATTCCGCATTTAGTGTTAGGAACAGAACAGGAATCTGCATACCTTATGAGCACTGCAAACCAGCGACATGCCGTACCCGGTGACTCCTCTCCTGCCTCACCAATCACCAGCGTGCTCCGCGGTTGTGTAGAGCACAACTCTTTCACACACTTCTACAGTAGAGTCACTATATGGGCTTTGCCGCTTTTGGTCTCTCCGACCACATTTTGGAAGGCGTACGCGCCGCAGGACATACAGTCCCCACGCCGATTCAGACGCTTGCCATCCACCCTGCCATGGCAGGGAAGGACATCGTTGCCAGCGCACAGACCGGCATAGGGAAAACGGCGGCATTTGTGTTGCCGCTCCTGCATCGGCTTTCTGTGGGACACGCTTCCTCCGGCAGGAACCGGCGGCCCCGGGCTCTGGTGCTTACGCCGACCCGGGAATTGGCGCAACAGGTTCAGGGAGCCGTTGCCGTCTACGGACGCTTTCTCCCCCTTCGAGGCGTTGCGATCTATGGAGGCGCCGGCATGAATGCTCAGACCGGAGCGCTGCGCCGCGGGGTCGACATCATTACCGCGACTCCAGGAAGGTTGCTGGATCATCTCCAGCAGCGAACGTTGGATCTCTCCGACATCCAGGTGCTCGTCCTTGACGAAGCGGACCGGATGCTGGACATGGGCTTCATTCATGACGTCACGAAGATCATTGAACGGGTTCCCAGGGAGCGACAGACGCTTCTCTTTTCCGCCACCATTTCGGCGGAAATCACAACCCTGGCGGCCCGGTTCCTCCGTGATCCACAGACCTTTGCTTCGGGCAACAGGCAGAATCCCGCGCACGGCATCACCCAGCATTTCTATGAGGCGACGCGCGATTCAAAGATGACGCTCCTGCTCCATGCACTCGAGGCCGAAAGGATGGAGAGCGTCCTTGTGTTCTCGCGAACGAAACATGGGGCGGATAAAGTCTGCCGGCGACTGGAGCGGGGAGGCATCGCCGCCATCGCAATCCATTCGAACCGTACCCAGGCACAACGAGAGCGGGCGCTCGAGGGGTTCAAGCTGGGAAAGTTTCGCGTCCTTGTTGCCACCGATATCGCCGCACGCGGGATTGACGTGACAGGGATCTCGCACGTGGTGAACTTCGACGTGCCCCAGTATGCCGAGGATTATATTCATAGGATCGGTCGGACGGGAAGGGCCGGATCGGCAGGCGATGCGATAACTCTTGTGAGCCCGGAAGAGCGCCAGTACCTGACGAAGATTGAACGGTTCGTCGGGAGGCACTTCGCCGTGAAACAGTACCCGGGAGCACCGAGAACGATCGCAGCGACCTCCGAACCTGTCAGAGGTACTGTTCGAAGACCCTCCGGAAATGGAATCCGTAGATCGCGAGGGTGATCGCCGTGGGGAAATGGCGCGGCCGACGGAACAGCGACCAGAAGAAGAGCTTCCAGTAATAGAGACGCTCCCTCCCAATCACGCCAAGCAGGACCATCGACTTAATCAAAGCCCGCAAATGCACGAACTGGAGGGATGTGCTGCGCCTCCGGAGTGGTTCATGGGTCTTGAGGAAATCAATGACCCGCTGATAGTATTCCTTGGGGGAATAGATCGTCGCGAGAATCTTCCTGTACCCCGCGACCAAACCTTCTGCACTCATCTTCGGGATGAAGTTCATCGAGCAGTCAGTGTTGTTCCCCGAAAACCCCTTCAACAACCTCTCCTCTTTCCCCAATCTCTTGTACAACCGCGTGTTGACGGGGGCGTTAAGCAGTCCGACCATAGCAACGACGATTCGACTTTCCTGGATAAACCTGATCAGGGTGTCAAAGATGGACGGCGGGTCGTGGTCGAATCCCACAATGAAACCTCCCTGAACCTGTAGGCCGGCCTTCTGGAGGGTCTTGACGCTCGCGATCAGGTTCCGCCCCTTGTTCGGGATCTTCCGGCACTCATCCAGGCTCTCTTCATTCGGGCTTTCAATCCCAACAAATACCTCATCGAATCCGGCCCGAACCATCATGTCCAGCAATTCGGGGTCATCGGAAAGGTTGAGCGAGGCCTCCGTTCCAAGGGAGAAAGGATACCGTTTTTCCTCCATCCACCGGATGATCTGGGGCAGAACGGCCTTCTTCAGTCTGTCCTTGTTTCCGATGAAATTGTCGTCCACAAAGAACACATGGTTGCGCCACCCGGTTCGGTACAGCGCGTCCAGTTCGGCGATCACCTGGGAAGCGGATTTCGTTCGCGGCACACGACCATAGAGAACAGTGATGTCGCAGAATTCACAGTCGTAGGGGCAGCCCCGGGAGTACTGGATATTCATGGTGGCGTACTGGCGGGGGTTGATCAATTCCCACATGGGCAAGGGGGTCATAATCAAGTCCGCCCATTCCCGGGTTGTATAGAGGCCCTTCGGTTGACCGTGGAGCAGGTCGTCAAGGAAGAGGGGAAGAGTGATCTCCGCCTCGTTCAGGACAAAATGATCCACGCCCTGAAACTCCTCATGCCGGGCGGTGAAGAGGGGTCCACCAGCCACCACGGGGACCCCGGTCTCATTGCAGCGTTTGATGGCCGATCGGGCGGATTCTGCCTGGACAGACATTCCGGTCAGGAAAACATAGTCGGCCCAGTGGAGGTCCTGCGTGGTGAGCGGTCTCAGGTTGAGATCGACGAGCCGTTTTTCCCACTCTGCGGGGAGCAGAGAGGCGACGGTGAGCAGACCGAGGGGGGGCTGCGCCGCCTTCTTCGAAACAAATCGAAGCGCATGCTTGAACGACCAGAAGGTGTCGGGATACTGGGGACAAACAAGGAGAATCTTCATGGGAGTTGCTTCAACCTCCCCCCATCCCACTTTTTCTGGACCGAATGCTGCCGATCCGCGTCTTGGCCCGAAGCAAGCGGCGCACGTTGGATTCCCATCGAGGAATCCCGGACGACGAACCCCGGCGCTGAAGGTCCTCCTGGTCCAGGAGGACCCGGGTTCGCACTGTCACAAGAATGTCCGACAGTGGGATCCAGGTTCTCTTCGGCAGATGTTGCTGAAGCGCCTTCCAGATTGTCGCATTGTCCGTCATCGCCACTACCCCCTTTCGAACGTCCTCCACTGCTTCCGCGGATCAGGCCCCTTCATGCGACACGAGCCTCTGTGTCGGATTCCTCAGACTGCCCGGGGAAGGTGGCTGTCCCATCCCCCCTCACATGGGATCTGAGATAAGCATTCTGATCATGCTCGAATGCCCCTTCCGGCAACGAGGCCCAGATCGGTCCGAGATCTTTCCGGATCCGATCGATGTAAAACCTCGGCACGGTATCTGTCTCCTGTTCGAAGAAGCCTCGAAACGCGGTGTCAGACTGGAGAAGGTGGAGAATCTGCCGGTGGTACCGGATTCGTCCGTACCCTTCAGACGAAATCGCCCGGACGACGTTCAGCCATCGGGGAACAAACGCCCTCGTTGCGACCATACGCCGGAGGATCGCCCGGAGTGAAAACGTGTATCCGGTCAGATCTATCACATGTTGGTAGAAGTCAGGCCATGCATAGTGTTTCGGCCTCAGGTTCATCGCACCGTTGTTGTTCAGGAAGTGAAACGGGAACGCCAGCACGCGGTTCTCACGCTGGTACTCCAGGTTGATCGGCGCGGCCGCTCCGAACGCCGTGAGAAGCGAATAGCCGGGGAACGCACCGGGGGCGAGGTCCACGAATCGTTTCGTGAGCTCGAACGGCTCCGGCCCCGAATCCGTGTCCAGTCCCATCACGAAATTCGTCTGCACATAGGGAATATAGCGAAGAATCAGATTAACATGCTCTGCCACGCGTTTCACTTTCTCCTCACCCTGCACAGAACGTGCTCTCGACTTCTCACCCAGTTCGAACCATGACTCGATACCGGGGAGGAGCGCCTTGAACCCGTTCCGTTTCAGCCGTCGGAGATGCGGCTCCGAGAGAAGGGAAAGACTGCTCTCGGCGATGAAATCAATGCTGTCGGGTGGAACCGCTTCTTCAATGCTGTCCATAATGGCATCGAACTGGACGCCGAAATTCGGGTCATGCCATCCCACAAGCGGCCGCTTGAATTTTGAACGGAGAAACCGGAGATCAGCCTTCAGTATTTCGCCGTCAAAACGCTGATACGGGACAGTGGAGTCAATACAGAAACTGCACGTGTAGGGACATCCGACGCTGGCGAGCATGGGGACAACCTGGATGAGCGGGGCTTTCCGCAGCGTGGGCTCCATGAATTCCCACCGATCACGGACTCCCGGCAGTTGTTGTGCCTGCCTGGGTGCGGATAACCGGACACCGAGGGGATGATGATGCGAACAATCTGTGAGGACATCGCCGATGACCGCCTCGTCAGTGAACCCCAACACGTAATCGAAATGCTTTTGCGCATCTTCCGGATAACACCGTGCGTGGGGGCCACCAAGGGCCGTGACAGTCCCCTGCGCATGGAACCGGTTGCTCAGGGCATAGGCAACCAGCGCAGATTCTGTAAACGCGCCGATGAACACGAGGTCGAGATTTCCAGGGAGTTCCTTATCCAGTTGCTCGAACCCGGTGTAACAGAGCAACGTAACTTCGTGCCCGGCCTGTTTGCACCAGACGGCAACCACCTGGGGCATGATGCTTGACAGATTCGCATTCATCACCCGGGCCCACAACGCCGTTGTGGGACCTTGACTGACAAGGTCGATTACGCCAATGCGCAGTTTCCTCATTCGGAGTCCTCCCGATCGGATGTGGTGTGTTCGCGCGATGCTTTTTCTATTCGTGTCTTGCGCTCTCGAAGAGCATCCTTCACGATGCGCCGGAATGCAGCTCCGGTCAGCGGGTGGGTCGACTTCACCCCCCTCCTGGCCGCCGCACGGATAGCTCTCTGGAACGACATCATATTGGCGTCCCTCAGGACAAACCGTTCAACGCCTGCACGAACAAGATCGAGAACAGAGGTAGTGTTGCGAGGTGGGATTCTCTTCCGCCTTGGTGACCGGAGGCGCGATGCCTTCTTCCCTGAAGGCGCCATCACCCGACTCCCTTCGTACATGGGCGACGCCTTTCGTCAGATGACGAAATATGCCGCAAGCAATTTGTCATCGACGATTCACTGCACACCGAGAGGAGGAGGATTCTTGCCACAGAGAGTGTAGGAAGAACCACTCCTCTTTGAAATAGCCTAAAAGGATGGAAAGAGGATTAGTCCCTTCGATGGGGATGCGAGGCTCTCATCTGATCGCAGAGAGGATATCCCCCCCGCGGATCACTCGTCTGACGCGTCTTTATCGCGGGGAGCGTGGGGGAATGGCCCGCCGAGATGGCGGTAGCTGGCGATTTCGAGTCGGGTGTGAAGGGAGAGCTTCTCGAGAATGTTGTGCACGTGACTCTTCACCGTATCCACGGCGAGACTGAGCTGCGCGGCGATCTGTTTATTGCTGAGTCCCTCGGCGATAAGTTCCACCACTTCCCGTTCCCGACTCGTCATCCTGACGGATTTGAAGGGATTCCCTTTGCCGTTGCGTGTGACATGATCGGCGATCTGGGATAGGAGCGACGAGGTGAGCATTGCCGGCATGACCCTCGTGCCCCGGGCCACCTGCCGGATGGCATGGAGAAACTCAGCAAACGTAGCGTCTTTCAGTACAAACCCGTCGACACCGGCCATCACATAGTCCACAAGTGCGGGCTGGATCGGCGCGAGATCCATCACCACGATCCTCACTTCGGGGTTCTTCCGCTTGATCGACTGAACAAGTCCCAGGCTGTTCCGGCTCCGAAGGACGAGATCCAGCAGCACAACGTCAACCCTTTTTCGCATTGTCCGCAGCAACGCCTCTCCGTTCCTGAGGGCGGCAATAACGGTGATATCTGATTGCCCGCTGAGCATTGCGCTCAGGCCTTCCCTCAAGAGGCGATTGTCTTCAACGATGATGAGCCGGATTCTTTTCATCCAACAGAAGGCAACATGGAGAGAGAGTGATATCGACCACGAGGAACCCACAAAAGTAGAGAATTCGCTGAATGAGGTCAAGTGGAACGGGAGATCCCGCAATGAGCCGCATTTTACGCGGTCTGACATCCCTCGAACCAGTTGACACTCTGTACCCGCCTTTATAGATTTCCTTGCCTGAAGCAGGGTCGTTCATCCTTGGAACAGCGCTGTGAGCCAGGATCT
>JBFLYO010000012.1:0-98649 GCA_040756745.1 Bacteroidota bacterium | reverse complement strand
AGTGCCTTGGCCGCTAAACCCTACGGCGCCGGTACCCACAAGCTTGTTCCCTAGCTGGCTCCACACGCCACCAGTCCGCGTGCACATCCACGCGCCTTCAGCCAATTCTCCGCCCACGATGGCGGTGTTCCCATCTGATGAAATAGAAACAGAACAACCTTGGTAGGTAAACTCTGCGGCAACGGTTCCAACAAGCTTGTTGCCTTGCTGGGTCCACACGCCACCACTCCGCGTGAACACCCACGTTGCCCCTGTATTGCTATTGTCTCGAGGCCCACCCACAAGTGCCGTGCTCCCATCTGACGAAAGTGAAACAGAAGCGCCTTGCTGGGCACTCCCCACGGCACCGGTGCCCACAAGCTTGTTCCCTTGCTGGCTCCACACGCCACCACTCCGCGTGAACACCCACGCTGCCCCTGCATGGCTATTGTCCAATGGCCCGCCCACAAGTGCTGTGTTCCCATCTGACGTAATTGAAACAGAATTGCTTTGCTGGGCGTCTCCCACGGCACCGGTGCCGACAAGTTTGTTCCCTTGCTGGCTCCATGCTCCGCCACTCCGCGTGAACACCCAAGTAGCCCCTTTGTGGTTATTATCCCAGGGTCCACCCACAAGTGCTGTGCTGCCATCTGATGAAAGCGAAACAGAACTACCTTGGGCAACACCACCCCCTGCCTTGTCGAAACCGGTGCCGACAAGTTTGTTTCCCTGCTGGCTCCAAACGCCACCGGTACGTGTGAACACCCACGCAGCTCCTGTTGAATAGTTGTCCAACGGTCCACCCACGATGGCTGTATTCCCATCCGGCGATATGAAAACAGAAGTGCCTTGCTCGGCATTTCCCACGGCACCAGTGCCGACAAGTTTGTTTCCCTGCTGGCTCCACACACCACCAGTCCGTGTGAACACCCAGGTCGCCCCTGTGTTGTTGTCCCAATGTCCACCTACAAGTGCTGTATTCCCATCTGATGAAATAGAAACAGAACAGCCTTGTTGAGCACCCCCCGTAGCACCTGTCCCAACAAGTTTGTTCCCTTGCTGGACAAATTGAGCAGCCGCATATGAGCAAAGAAGAGCGCTGAGAAGTGCCAGACAGATGGATTGGTCTCTCATCTTGGCTTCCATTCAACTGAATCGATGTAGGAAACTGCTGACTTGAGGTGGGACTCGGTGGGTCGTCGGGTAGGACGGTATCGCAGAAACACTCGGCGGCGCACCGACCCTTCGATGAACTCAGGGTCGCCCCCGGCGACTCCTTCATCGAGTCAGAGCGCGCAATGTGTGTGGCGGAAAGGTATCTGTGTACCTCGCAAAAGTCAAATTCGATCCCGATTCCAAATGCCTTTGGTGGGCTATCTAAGACACTTCGTTCGAAAATCTGTCAGAATGCGGAATCGGACTTAGCGCCACGCGGTAGTGTGCTGCCCCTAAGCCCCCGATGCGATCCGAGGGATTCCTCACTGATTCGAGTTGTAGCTCGACTGGAAGAATCCAGGAGTTAGTTTGCCGACCTGGGAATCTGCCGCCGTAAAATCGAGGTGGGGCGAGTATTAATTGAAGATGGAGGATTGAAGGTCGAGGATTGGTAATGAGTTGGAGGAGGCGGTGGCGAAAGGAGACGATATACAGGAGAGGCTGGTGGGGCTGGCGGTGTCTCTTGTCAGGATTTGCGACCGTCTGCCTGAGACGAAGGCAAGTAGCCATATCGCGTCACAACTGCTGCGCGCTGGTACCTCACCTGCACCCAACTACGCAGAGGCCCGCGGAGCGGAGAGCGACAGGGATTTTGTTCACAAGTTAAAGGTAGTCCTAAAAGAATTGAACGAGTGTCTTGTGTGGCTGGCAATAATTCGGAGGGGAAAGATGCTTCAGGAGGAGGAACTGCGGAGCACGGTCGAGGAATGCACGGTCCTTTGCAGGATAACGGCGGCAAGCATTAAAACGGTAAAGAAGAGGATCGGGGGACAGGTGAAGCCGGAAGGCCGAGGCTAATTGAGGATGGAGGATTGAAGATCGAAGATTCCTAATTCATTTACAATCCTCGATTTTCAATCTTCCATCTTCAATTTTCGTGCACCCAGGAGGACTCGAACCTCCAACCCACTGATTAAGAGTCAGTTGCTCTACCAATTGAGCCATGGGTGCTCCTCAACCCGTGGCTCCGAGCCAGTCGAGGAGCCATGGGTGCCCTGTAACTCTTCACAAAATACGAAAAGCGCCCGACAAAAACAACGAAGCACGTTCACCCCGGCCCGGCGATCGGCAGACGCACCCGAAACTCCGTCCGGCCGGGACGGGAATCCAGCTTGATGTCGCCGTTGTGCCAGTGGACGATGCGCCGCACGATGTCGAGCCCAAGCCCGGTTCCCTCTCCCACCGGTTTCGTGGTGAAGAACGGATCAAAAATCCGCTCCTGAATTCCCGCGGGGATCCCCGGCCCATCGTCGACAACGGAGACAATAGCATCACCGCCATCAAGCGTCGCCGCCACGCCGACATGACCGTGCGTCGCTACAGCATCGATCGCATTGTCGATCAGGTTCATCCATATCTGGTTGACTTCTACCGTGTGGCCCCGGACAGGTGGGTAGTCTTCCGGTATATCCAGACTGATCTCTACAGATTTGCCCCGTGCCTTTCCTTCAAGGAGCGCCATGGCGTCTTTGAGACCATGGGAAATCTCGACGGACTCAAGGTCCTCCGCACGACCCAGGTGTGTGAATCCCTTGGTCGCCGCAACGAGCGTGTGGATCCGCGTTGTTGCCCGTTCGATGTTAGCCACAAGCGTCCGAGCTCCACATGAGCTGACGACCCAACGAATTGCGGCATCCAGCGTTCGGCCGTTCAGGGCCGCGGCCATCGCATCAAGATCCTTTGTGTCCGCCGCGGTCCTTGCGAGCTCCACGGCAAGGTTCTCATCCAGCCCATGCGTCTTCAGCCACGCCGCGAAGGAATCCTCACGATCCGCAAGAGCCAATCCCGTGAGGGGCGCCTGCGCCGGCGTCCCCTTACATACCTCCCACAAGCCATCAATCGCCGCCAAATGCTTCGACGTTAGTCCTGACTCAAGAAGAGTGCTGGCGGCCTCCTCAACTGTGGCAAGAGAAGCCGAGAGCGATTTGGCGTCTCGGAGCGCGGCTGAGGCCGGATTGTTCAACTCGTGCGCGAACCCCGCCGCCAACTTCCCCAGCGAAAACATCTTCTCGTCACGGAGGTCGGTCGATGTAAACCGGCGGGCCCTGTCAAGCATCACATGGACCAGGATCGCAGTCACTTCGTAGCAGTTGCGGATGAATTGCGGCAAATCTTTGCGATCGAAGGCAACGGCGTCAGTCGGTTCTTCGACGATAGTCTCCCCTGGTGCGGTGGTCAGCCGCGAATACGGAAGGATGCCCGTTACATCTCCCCCCACCCACTCCATGACCTTTCGCAGCCCGGTCCCTCGATTCATGTAGATCGCCAACCGGCCTGTCAGCAGAATGAAGAGTCCGTCGACCACCTGCGTCGGAGTGGTGACAATCTCCCCCTGCTCGAGGTGCCGTAGAGTGCCATGTTCGGCGATCCAATGGAGTTCCTCCCGAGGGGCCATGCCAATAGTGCGGTGTTTCGCAAGGACTTCAACCAGTTCTTCCGTATTCACCTCCTGATCACCTCCACAGTTGCACTTGACCCGACAGTTTACCGAGCGCAAAGGGCAAAATCAAGGCTTCTGCAGTCCATGGGGGGACCACTTGCGCATGAAGAGGGAATTTGATATGGTTGTATGTATTTTCCGTTCATTGACTTAATTCCCCCGCACTCCGATGCCTTGGCCGGCGATACGTTTCATTGCGAACTCCCCCCTTCTTCCGGGCCGGCCCCCTTCCGCCTCAGCATCCTTGTCCCTTTGCCTTCCCTTCGTCCATGCGTTTGCGTCATTGATTCCATCTTCCCCCACAATACAGGATTGATGACGAATCGTGGCAAAGCCAGTCCTCATGTTCGTTGACGACGATCCCCAGGTCCTTTCGGCGATCGAACGGGATCTCCAGCGCCAGTACCGGAATGAGTACCGCATCATTAAAGCGGGCTCGGCTCGTGAGGCGCTCGAGACGGCGCGGCAACTGAAGCAGCGCGGCACAGCCGTGGCGCTCTTCCTCGTCGACCAGCGCATGCCCGAGATGACCGGCACACAACTCCTCCAGGAAGTCCGGAAGCTCCATCCCGAAGCTCGCAAGGTCCTCCTGACCGCCTATGCCGATACTGACGCCGCCATCGAAAGCATTAACTCGATCGGGCTGGATCACTACCTGATGAAGCCGTGGGATCCCCCTGAACATCGACTCTACCCTGTGCTGGACGATCTGCTGACGGAGTGGAGAAGCCGGGTACATCTTCCGTTCGAAGGGATACGTATTGCAGGAGCACGCTTTTCTCCTCAGAGCCATGCCGTGCGGGAATTCCTTTCACGCAATCAGGTCCCCTATCAGTGGATCGATATTGATGAAGATTCAGCCATGCGGGAGCTTGTCGCATCGTTTCCCGGAGGCCTGGCCAGGCTCCCTGTCGTGCTTTTTCCCGACGGAACGTATCTCACCGCCCCGTCCAACCTGGAATTGGCGGAGAAGTCAGGACTCCAGACTCAGGCGAAGCGGAGCTTTTATGACGTTGCCGTTATCGGCGGTGGACCGGCGGGACTGGCAAACGCTGTGTATGCGGCATCGGAAGGACTGCGTGTTGTGCTGATCGAGCAGAGCGCACCCGGCGGTCAGGCCGGTACAAGCTCCAGAATCGAAAACTACCTTGGATTCCCGAATGGGATTACGGGCGCCGATCTTGCTCAGCGGGCAAGCGCACAGGCAAGGCGATTCGGCGCTGAGATCCTGACCGCGCAAGAGGCCGTGGAGATCCGGCGGGAAGATCCGTACCGGATCGTCCGTCTGGCAGACGGGAAAGAGATCTCTGCATACGTCGTGGTCCTGACAACCGGGCTGGCCGTGCGGACGCTCGATGCCCCCGGGATAGAGCCGCTCCTGGGCTGCGGAGTGTATTACGGCGCCTCCCTGAGCGAGGCGATCACCTACCGGGGTCAGGATGTCTGTCTCATCGGCGGGGCGAATTCTGCCGGGCAGGGAGCACTTTTCTTCTCCCGCTACGCCCGTCGCGTGACCATTGTCGTGCGCGCAGCATCACTCAGCCCGGCCATGGCACATTACCTGGTCGAGCGTATCGCAATGACGGAAAACATTGCGGTGATCGCTCGCTCCGAAGTGGTGCGCGTGTGCGGGGAAGGTCGGCTGGAGCAGGTGGTGCTCCGCGATATCGACTCCGGAGCTGAGCGAACAATTGGAGCAGCGGCGATGTTTATCTACATCGGAACGGCACCCCGGTCGGAGTTCGTCGAAGGATTGCTCGAACGCAACGAAAAGGGATACATTGTAACCGGGCCCGACCTCCTGAGCGAAGGCCGGAGGCCCCGCGGATGGACCCTCGAGCGTGATCCGCTCATGTTTGAAACCAACGTCCCCGGCATCTTCGCTGCCGGCGATGTGCGTGCGGGGGCGAACAGGCGCGTCGCTTCGGCAGTGGGAGAGGGCTCAGCAGCCATACATTCGATCCACAAATACCTTGAAACAGTCTGATATAACAATCATAAAATCCCGATACTTGGAGGAGCAGCAATGAAACGATTTCTCGTTATTTCCAATCATACCGCCGAAGATTGTACCAGGGCGGTCAAGGAAACCCTCGCGATCGGATACCTGACGCATTACGAATGGGGATGCAAGGATGGAGTTCACACCGGCTGGGCGATCCTCGAAGGGGACGACAAGCCTCAGGTTCTGCTGAGTGTCCCCACCTTCCTCAGGTCACAGGCGCAGGTTGTGCAACTCACGCAGTTCCGACCTGAAAAAATCGCAGCACTGCACAACGGCTAGTGCCGGGGGGGATGAAGCGACTTACTGGTTCGGCGTCGCAGGAGCGCTCACTGGAGGCGTGGCAGGGGCCTCGACGGGGGGGAGCTGAGGGGTCGTAGCGGTCCGCTGCGTGGCACCTCTCTGCAACACGCTCTCAATCTCGCCTGTCGCGCGGCTGGGGAGGAAGAAGACGTTGATGACCAGGCTCAGGACGATGAACAGCGCCGCGAGGACCTGCGTGGCACGAATCAGGAAATCGGCAGTCCTCCGAACCCCGAACACCATCCCTACATTCCCTCCTCCAAAGGTGCCTGCAAGTCCTCCCCCCTTGCTCGATTGCATGAGAATGACTACTATGAGCAGGAGACAGATGAAGATCTCGAGCGACATCAAAAGCGTGAACATGCAGCGGCTCCGACTGGTCGGGAATACTTAACACTACAAGCTACGGAAAAAACACCCCGGATGCAACTCTGCTAAATATCGTACCCCCACTGACGCAGTTTTTCGGCCGTTAGCGCCGACACAGCTTCGCCTTGCCCGCGCGTGACCAGGAGACTTTCGACGTACTTCCCGATCACGTCAAATTCGAGGTTCACCTCCGCCCCCGTCTTCAGATCAGCAAGCGTTGTCTTGGCGAGCGTGTGCGGTATGATGGAGACCGTCAGCTGGCTCCCCTTCCGTTCTGCAATAGTGAGGCTCACGCCGTCCACGGCGATGGAGCCGACAGGAACCACGTAGCGGGCAAACGCCGGAGGGAAGTCGATGGTGACCAATCGGCTGCTCTCGAGCTCACGGATCGCCGCAATCGTACCGACGCAATCAACATGCCCCTGGACCAGATGACCCGAGAGGCGATCGTTCAGCCGGACCGGGAGTTCAATATTCACTCGCTTCCCCGCGCCAAGGTGCTGCAGCGTCGTCTTGCGTAGCGTCTCCTCCACCGCCTGCACCGTGAATGTCCCCTCCGAGCGCCCCACCACTGTCTGGCAGACCCCGTTGACGGACACGCTGTCATTCACATGCAACTCCCGCGACGAGACCGGGGCTTGAATGGTGAACCGGATGCCGCCCCCCTCGCTGAGAGCTTCCCGAATGACGCCCGCTTCCTCGATGATGCCTGTAAACACGGTCCTAGTCCGGATTGTGGTAGCGTGTTGTAAAGAGGACATCGCGTCCGATCAGCCGCACTTGCGTTTCTGCGCGGCGCCTCCGCGGGGCGGCTCGAGAGCCATCCGTTGAATACACCGGAATTCCGCCCCCGATCATATATGGCGCGATGAAGACGCTGATTTCATCGGCCAGATCGGCATCCCGGAAGGTGGCAAACACGCTGCTCCCCCCTTCCACAAGGATCGAGCCGACACCGTATTTGTACACTTCTCGAAGAACGTCGGAAATTTGCACTACACCCTTTTTCCCGCGGAAGCGCAGCACGATGATCCCTCTGTCCTCCAAACGCTGAACCTTGCCCTTCTGTCGGTGTGCATACGATTCGTCTACGCAGAGGAAGACATAGCGTTGATGCGTGATGCGAAGCAGCGTCGCCGAGTCCTTGAGCGAGAGGCGGCCGTCAAGAACTATGACGTGCGGGTGTCTGCCGCGGACATGGCGAACGGTTATCGACGGGTCATCGGCTGCGACAGTGCCGGCCCCCAGGAGGACGGCATCGTATTGCGCACGCCATCGATGGACCAGTTGCAGAGACGGTGTCGACGTCAGGATCCGCGGTGCCGCAGGACCGCCGATGTACCCATCGAGCGTCTGTGCGATTTTCAGGTGAACGTACGGGATCCCGGTTGTGATGTGCTTCAGGAAGAACTTGTTCAGGTTCCTGGCCTCCTGTTCCAGAACGCCAGTCGTCACTTTGATGCCGGCGCTCCTGAGCTTCGCGATTCCCCGTCCTGACACCAGGGGGTTCGGATCGACCATGGCAACCACGACGGCGCCGAGTCCGGCTGCAACGAGTTTATCGACACACGGAGGCGTCTTGCCGTAATGTGAGCAGGGCTCCAGATTGACGTAGAGGGTCGCACGGCGCAGATCCCCCTTCGCGTTGTTTATGCAGTCGATCTCGGCATGCGATGCGCCAAAATGGCGATGCCATCCCCGTGCGACGATCCTGCCTTTCCTGACGAGGACTGCGCCGACGAGCGGATTCGGGCTTACACGACCATGTCCGCGCTCCGCCACCGTGAAGCATTCTCTCATGAAGCGTTCATGCTCTTCGCGGAGGTCGCGACCATGCGTTGTCATACACGTTTCAATGTGAACGTAAAGGTGCTTCCCTCGCCTTCCCTGCTCCGCACACGGATACTGCCGCCGTGGGCCTCGACGATGTGTTTGGCAATCGCCAGGCCAAGCCCCGTCCCGCCGGCTTCCCTGGACCGGTCTTTGTCGACGCGATAAAAGCGTTCGAATATCCTTGGAAGGTGTTCCTCCGCGATGCCGCATCCCGTGTCGGCGACATCGACGGCACAGAACTCATGCTCTCTCCGGAGGAAACATCGCACATGCCCGCCGTCGGCCGTGTACTTAATGGCGTTGTCAAGGAGGTTGACGACCACCTGCTTCACGCGCGCCTGGTCCGCATACACGCTCTCCTCCGCGCATCCGTCGTCATCGAGCGTGAGGGCGATCCTTTTCTTTGCGGCTGCCGGCTTCATCTCCTCCACGGCATCAGTGAGCGTTGCCGCGAGCAGGATTTGGCGGAAGCTCATCTTCATCTCTCCTGACTCGATACTGGAGATTTCCATGAGATCCGTCAGCAGAGCATTCAGCCGCGCGGCATGCCGGTGGGCCTTTTCCAGGAAGTCCCGATTGACTGCGGGGTCGTCCATGGCGCCATCGAGCAGGGTCTCAAGAAATCCCTGAAGCGAAAAGATGGGCGTCCGCAGTTCGTGTGAGACGTTTCCCAGGAATTCGCTCCGGACCCGTTCCAGCTTCCGCAGCTGGGTAATATCGGCACTCAATTTCTCGGCCATGTCGTTGATGGCGGCGGCAAGCGCTCCAATTTCATCGGCGGAACGGACCGGGATGCGTCGCGAAAGGTCACCGTCGCGGATGGCGCGGGCAGCTCCGGCAATCCCGAGGATGGGGTTTGTGATGCGACGGGAGACCTGTACGCTGACCAGCGTGATGGCAAGGAGGGTGATCACGCCGATGATCCATACTATGAGCTGGACCTGGCGATCCAGGGCGACAATCGTGTCGTACCGGAGGGCAGCACGCACGTAGAGCGTGTCTGGTCCGGCGGGTGTGAGCCGGTTTACTGCCATCGCAGCGTAGAGGAACTCTCTCTCCACGCTTGTGCTGTGCCGACGGTTCATGCCGAATGAACCTGAACGCGCCGCTTGGACCTCTGGGCGGTGGAGGTGGTTTTCCAGCCGTGACAGGGAATCCCGCGGGACCTCGGAGTCGAACCTCACAACGCCGTCGCGCCCGATGAGCGTGAGCCGCAGGCCCAGGGCCCGTGCCATCCGACGAAGCGTCTCCCCTTCCGCAATGAGGCTGTCCGGATCGACAAGGGTATTGTCGAACATCGCGCCAAAGGCATGAACCTGATCGCGAAGTCCCTCTTCGGTGCGGCGGTCAAGATAGTTCTTGATCTGCCAGGAGGAGAACACACTCACCAGGGTGACGCCGACCACCGTCAGCCCCACATAGGTCGCCAGCATTTTGCCGCGGAGCGTCACGATTCACTCCTTGAAGCGGTACCCCACCCCCTTGATTGTTTCGATCATTGCGGCGGCGTCTCCCAGCTTTTCGCGGATCTTACGGATATGCACGTCAATGGTCCGGTCCACGACCACCACGTCGCTTCCCCAAATGGCGTGGAGGAGTCTCTCGCGTGTAAAGACTCTGCCCGGATGGCTCGCCAGCAGCGACAGGACTTCGAATTCCTTCCTCGGAAAAAACACCTCTTTGCCGTCAATGCGCACTGTGAAGTTGCTCCGGTTGATCTCCAGCCCACCCGCGCGGATAAGAGGCAGGTCAGTGGAAACTTCGCCACCACGCGCCGACCTCCGGAGTGCGGTCTTGACCCGCGCAAGGAGCTTTCGCGGGCTGATCGGCTTCTGAATGTAGTCATCTGCCCCGAGCTCGAGCCCCAACACTTCGTCCACCTCGCTTGCGCTCGCAGTCAGAAAAAGGACCGGCACCGAGGCCGTCCGCGGGTTCGCCTTGAGCTGTTTGCAGGTCTCAAAGCCATCCATGACGGGCATCAGGACGTCGAGCAGCACCAGGTCGGGAGGATCCGCCGCACGCCTGAGCGCCTCCTGTCCGTCGTACGCGGTCACCACGTCATACCCCTCCCGCCCCAGGTTGTACCGGAGAAGGTCGACGATGTCGCGTTCGTCGTCCACCACCAGGATGCGTTTCTTCACGGTCGCCGGGCCTTTCAGGCGAACACAACCTCCTTACCGGTCTTAAACGATTTGTAGACGGCGTCAACCACTTTCATGCGGGCCACCGCCTCATCTCCCGTGGAGATCACCGGATGGAGGTTCCGTACCGCTCCAAGGAAATACTTCAGCTCATTCTCATAGGAACGGCGGAACAGATGCTGGACCGAGTCCATCTTGGCAGGAGCAAGATTGACAAGGTTTCCATGGAGCTCCTTGTTCACGCGCAGTGGATTAAGGCTGGCCGTCCCTTCGGAGCCGAAGATGTAGCAGTAATAGACGTCCTCGTCCATAATCAGCGACCAGCTCACCTCGATATTGATCAGGGAACCGTTCTTCAGGGTGAGGCTGACGAGCGAAGTGTCCTCGACGGACTTGGTCTTGTGGTAGAAATGCGAGGCGCTGACCCGCCGCACATCGGGGAACCCCATCAGCCAGAAGGAGAGGTCAAGCATCGGGATCCCCAGGTCGACGAACACACCGCCCCCCGCTTTCTCCTTCTGCGTCGCCCACGCGCTGTCGCTACTCCGCTTGCGGAGCCAGCCGCACTTGGTGTAGAACAGCTTTCCAATCTCCTTCGCCTCGACAAAGCTCTTCAGGAGCATTGTGTCGGGGCGGAAGCGGTGATTCATGCCCACCATGAGCTTTCGCTTGAGCTCGCGGGCAAGATCCGCCATCTCCACGGCCTCTGCGTAGCGGCGGGCGATCGGTTTCTCGACAAGTACGTCACATCCCCCGCGCAGCGCGGCCACGGTGGCTTCCTTGTGTGCATCGGTCGAGGTGGCCACGATGATCGCATGCAGCCCTTCGTTGGCGATCATCTGGCCGACGTCCGTGTAGGTGCGTTTGAAACCGAACTTCTCTCCCACAAGGCGTGCCTTTGCAGGGTCGCGATCGCACACGGCAATCACGTCGGCGTCGGGTAGCTTTGTCAGGATCGGCAGATGAACGACCTGGGCGACACCGCCGAGGCCGACGACACCCACTCTGACTTTATCCATGAATGGAAGAACGCGCGAGAATGATCAGGATGCTTTCGGTGTCGCTTCTGCGAGAAAACGGGCCGCCGCCGATGCGATGCCCTCGGGATCGATGCCCAGCTCCGTGTGCAGCTCCTGGGGGGTGCCGTGATCGACGAACCTGTCGGGAATTCCCAGCATGCGCATCCGAATGTGGGTGAAGCCGGCCGCTGCGAAGTGCTCAGCCACCGCGCTCCCAAATCCTCCAATGATCGTGTTATCCTCGACGGTCACGACGCGGCTGAACCGGGTGCCGATATCATGGAGCAGATCGCCGTCCAGCGGCTTGACAAAGCGCATATTGACCACCTCGGCGGAGACCCCCCGCCCCTGCAACTGTTCGGCCGCTTTAAGCGCCGCGTTGGCCATCGTGCCAATCGCCAGCAGTGCCACATCCTTTCCCTGACGCAACGACTGGGCCTTTCCAATCGGAAGGAGATCGAAACCCTGCTTGAGGGGAACGCCGACCCCGTTTCCGCGAGGATATCGGAGAGCGATCGGTCCTCCCCGGTACATGACGGCGGTGTAGAGCATATCGCGCAGCTCGCTTTCGTCCCGGGGCGCCATGATCACCATCCCTGGAACGATGCGCAGGTAGCTGAGATCGAAGATCCCGTGGTGCGTCGGCCCGTCCGCCCCGACCACTCCCCCACGGTCGATGGCGAACACGACGTGGAGATGCTGGAGCGCAACGTCGTGAATGATCTGGTCGAAGGCGCGCTGCAGGAACGTCGAGTAGATCGCCACAACGGGAATCGCTCCCTGCGTCGCGAGTCCCGCGGCGAAGGTGACGCAATGCTGTTCTGCGATGCCCACATCATGGAAGCGCGCCGGGATCTCCTTCTGCAAGAGATCCAGGCCGGTCCCGTCGGGCATGGCCGCCGTCAGCCCGATGATCAACGGGTTCTCCCTGGCCAGTTGGACGACAGCATTGCCGAAGACCTTCGTATACGCGGGCGCAGTTTCGGCTTTCTTCGGCGAAATCCCCGTGACTTTGTCGAACGGAGTAACACCGTGAAGCTTCTGTACGTCCTCTTCTGCGGGCTTGTATCCCTTCCCCTTTTGCGTGATGGCATGCACGAGGATGGGGCCGTTGTACTCCTTCACTTCCTGAAAGATGCGCACCAATTGCGCGACGTTGTGGCCGTTGATCGGACCGAAGTAGCGGAATCCAAGCGCTTCGAACAGCATGCCCGGCGTCACTACGACCTTGATCCCCTCTTCGACACGTGCCGCAACCCGCCGCAGACGGTCCCCCCAGACATCGAGCTTCTCTGTGAGCTCGTACACGTTCTTCTTAAATCTGTTGTATGAGGGATTTGCGATGAGTTCCGTGAAGTAGTTGGAGATCGCCCACACGTTGGGTGCGATGGACATATTGTTGTCGTTCAGCACCACAATCATGTCCTTCTTCATGAGTCCGGCGTTGTTCATCCCCTCATACGCCAGGCCCCCGGTCATGGAGCCGTCGCCGACCACCGCGACCACCCGGTAGTGCTGTCCGGTCAGGTCCCTGGCCGCAACCATTCCCAGGGCAGCGGAGATTGCCGTGCTGGCGTGCCCTGCCCCGAATGTATCGTATTCACTCTCGCTCCGTTTCAGGAAACCGCTGATGCCCCCGTACTGGCGGATCGTGTGGAGTCGCCCCTTTCGTCCCGTCAGGATCTTGTGCGGATATGCCTGGTGCCCGACGTCCCAGACAAGCTTGTCGTGCGGCGTATTGAACACGTAGTGCAGGGCCACAGCAAGTTCCACCGACCCCAGTCCAGCACCGAGGTGACCTCCCGTTTTTGAAACGACCTCGATGAGAAACTCGCGAACGTCAGCACTGAGGGTCTTCAGCTCAGCGATCGTCATCCTACGTATATCGGCCGGACTATCCACCCGGTCGAGGCAGGCGTACCTCGTTTCCATCATTCCTCGTTGTCCGTAATTGCCAGGTTCCCCTCTGCATCCTTCGCCAGCTTCTTGAGGACAAGCTCAGCCTTCGCCAACTTGCGCGCACAGAGTCGGGACACAGCAATCCCTTCCTCGTACAAAGACATTGCCTGCTCCAGTGGTACGTTCCCCCCCTCGAGCAACCCGACGATCTCCTCCAGCCGACGGAGGGCGTCCTCGAACGTGGCATCCGGCTTTATTTCAGGACTCTTCTTGGCGGCCATTCATGCACTCAGGTGATCGTTGACCGGACCGACCCGTCTCGAAACTCGATTTCAACAGCATCACGGGACTTGAGCAGGGCCCGCGAACTCACCACCTCTCCCGCTTTACGCACGATCGCAAATCCACGCTGCAGCGCGCGGCGCGGATCGAGCGCTTGAAGGTGCTGTCCGAGCGCAGCATAACGGGCGCTCGTAAGCGAGATCCCGTGCTCCACGGTCCGGAGCAGTGATCGATGCAACTCGTCGACACGCTGGCTGTGCTGGCGGAGCAGATCGAGAGGCCGGTTAAATGCGTAGCTCGTGAGGAGATTGTGAATGCGATCCCTCTGGCGGTTCAGGATTTCGAGGACGGCGTCATGAAGACGATACCAAGAATTCGTAACATTTTCAAGCAATTCGCGGCGGTCGGGTACAACAAGCTCTGCGGCGGCAGACGGGGTTGGTGCGCGGAGGTCGGCGACGAAATCCGCGATCGTGAAATCGGTTTCATGACCGACAGCACTGACCACGGGGACGAGAGAGCGGCTGAGGGCGCGCGCAACAATCTCCTCATTGAATGCCCAGAGATCCTCCAATGATCCTCCTCCCCGGGCAACGATGAGCACATCGATCCCGCCGATCCGGTTGCAGTCATCAATGGCTGTAGCAATCGCCTTGGCCGCCCCAGGACCCTGAACGGGGACCGGGCACAGCACCGCCTCCAGCGACGGGAACCTGCGCGAGATGACGTTCCTGATATCCTGAATCACCGCACCCGTGGGCGAGGTGATAATCCCGATTCGGCGCGGGAACGGTGGAAGAGGCTTCTTCCTGGCCTCGTCGAACAGTCCCTCCGCCGCCAGCTTCTGCTTCAGCTTTTCAAAGGCGATCTGGAGGTCGCCGACACCCAGAGGCCGCATTGATTGCGCATCGATCTGATATGCTCCCCGAGGCTCGTAGACGCTGATTCGACCGGCGACGATGACCTTCATGCCGTCTTCCGGCTCAAAGCGCAGCCCGGAGACCCTGCTTCGCCACATCACGCCGGAGAGCTGCGCACCTTCATCCTTCAACGTGAAGTACAAATGTCCTGAGGTGTGCCGCCTGACGTTGGAGATCTCCCCTTCGACGAGCACTGACGGGTAGCCACCTTCGAGTGTCTGTTTGATCCTGCGCGTCAGCTCAGTGACCGTCAAGGGCTGCTGTTGGTTTGCCATGGTCTCACGAAGTTGATCAAAAGCGCGCCGAGAACCCGAGTGTCGGCAAGAGGGGAAGCATCCCCACCTCCGTCCGACCAAGTGAAAGGTCCTCGTTTGCGTAAAACCGGTATGTCAGCACATTCGTGCGGTTGTAAACATTGATGACATCGAGGTAGAAGTCCCAGTCCAATCCCCAGAACTCCGCATCCGCGGTGACACGGAGGTCAAGTCGGTGGTACGGGGGGAGACGTCCCGAGTACTTGTTGGCTTCGCCGCCGCGGTCGAGGTCAAAGACAACGTTCCCTGCCCCGTCGACTTGGATCACTTTCCTCACGCCGCCGGAGGTGGGGGCATCAATGATACGCGGTTTGAGCCCTACCGGTTGAGTGTAGGGGAAATTCGATCCATACTTCCATCGGATGCCAAGCGAGAGCCACGAGCTCAGACGGTAATCGACGACAACGTCGACCGTGTGCCGCTGGTCGAAACGGAACGGCGATTGCAGTCCGCTCCGGTTCCGGTCAGCGCGAGCAAACGCATACCCGACCCATCCACTAAGGCGGTCCTCGGGACGGCTCGATTTCTTCTCCAGAAGAAGTTCGATCCCGTATGATGTGCCCGTGGCGCCATTGACGGGCATTGTAGTCAACGAATCGCCGATTGTGGGAACAGGGTCCGTCCATGCGTCGCGGCGCCGTGGGTCGTTCCCGGGAATCGAGGAGGTGACATACACGGTCCCCTGCCTGATGTCCTGGACGATGATATCGTCGAACTCCTTGAGGTACCCCTCCATCCGCACCTGCCATTGATCGTCGAGCCAGCGATCGATGCCCAACACGTAGTGTGTGGCCTTCTCCGCTTTCAGCCCCCCCAGCGGCGCCGTCGTGAGATCATAGAAGGTGTTCTGGTCGAGGAGCTTCTCGTAGCCCGGCGATTGGCGGTAGATGCCCCAGGCCCCCCGGATGGTCGTCAGCGGATCAAGAGCGTAGGAAATGTTCAGGCGAGGAGAAACGTACGACGCGCGGATGATATCGTAATGGTCGAAGCGAATGCCCGGCTGAACGGAGAGCGACGGCCCGAGACGCACTTTGTCCTGTGCGTATACGTTGACGCGAGAATAGTCCCGCGCCTGGACGAAATCCTCGACATACGCAACTCCGCGCGACAGCATGATGGCCCGAAAAGTGTCGTCTGGACGGAAATGCCAGATCAGGGAAGTGCGCAGGGCGTCCACACCCGCTCCCGCTTCGACGATATGTCCCGGGAGACTCAGCGAAACTTCACTCTTCGCGCTGACCTTGCGGAACTCGTAGCGCGAGTCGAACTCCACGCTGAACAGACGAACACCGGTGGTGTCCGCCAGACCTTCGTATTTTTCCCGGTTGAGCGCCGGATCGATGAAATCTCCCCCGAACTCCGTGGCTCCGGTATTCTTGTACCAGGAAACACCGCTTCTGATAAACAGAATTGGCGACGCCATCGCGTGCCATGCGATCCCCGCAACGTCGTTGCGTGTATCATCGGTGACGGAAACGCTGTCGGGTGTCGTCCTTCCGCTCCCGCTGATCAGCTGGACGCCATCCTTGCTGAAGAGGGCATTGGCCACAAGCTTCTGTCCGGGCGACAGTTCAACCATCACCTTTCCCTGAATGTCCATGAAATTCGGAAAGGCGACATCACCGCTCACAAGTCCGGTGTTCTTTGCGATCGGCCCCAGGATGAGATCATAGTAGGTTCGCCTCCCCGACACGACGAACGAGCCGGGAATGCCGAAAGGGAATCCCCCCAGGAGGACCAGGTTTGCGTTCGTGATGCTTGCATTCAGACTGCCGCCAAATCCACGCGACCGGTCGGCTTCCCGAGTCCTGACCTCGAGGACCGCCGAAAGGCGGTCTCCGTAGCGCGCGGGAAATCCTCCCGTGATCAGGTTGATGTCCGATGCCGTTTCCGGATTGAACATGCTGATGAGGCCATACAACCTGTACGGGTTGAAGACCTCGATGTCGTCCATGATGATCAGGTTCTGGTCCGGACCGCTTCCGCGCACCACGAGTTGAGATGTAAAATCGTTTGGGGCGAGCACCCCGGGGAGCGACTGGAGCGTTCGAAGAACGTCCTCTGCCACACCGGCGAGAGTCTTGGCGCGCACGGGGGCAACTTCGACAGTGCTTGCGCGGATGTCGGCCTGACGCCTCGCACGTTCCGCAGTGATCTGAATCTCGCTTAACGGGATTGCCCGCTCTCGGAGGATGATACGGATGGTTCGTGTTCCGAAGGGGCTGACCTCGACACTGCCGGATCTCCACTCCTCATATCCCAGGGCGCGGGCGATGACGGTATATGTTCCGGGGGGAACGCCGGTCAGCGTGAAGGCACCGCTCTCGTTTGTCGCGGCCCCGAGCTTTGTCCCCTCGAGGAGGACTGTCGCAAAGGGGACCCCCGTTGTGCTGTCGCGACCCATGACAATCCCAGAGAGAGTTCCGGTACTGTCCGGCTGCGCCGGCGCACCGGGCAACCGCGGGGCAACGCACAGAAGCAGCGCGCAAAAAAAACCGACCGAAGGCGTATACATGGGAGTGAACTTCTGCACCAATATACGCAAACGCGAGTTGAAGAGCATCTTTGCCTTAAACCAAACTTCTCCCTATATTGGGCGAAACTTTGCCGGAACTTATGACCCTCGACGTCCTTGCTGTTGGTGCACACCCCGACGACATTGAATTGTCGTGCGGAGGGACGATCATCAAACTGGTGAAACAGGGGCGGAAGGTCGGCATCCTTGACCTGACGGAAGGAGAGCTTGGCACCCGGGGCAACAGAGTGGTCCGCAGAAGGGAAGCCGCCCGGGCCGCTTCCATCATGGGGGTCGCCCTGCGCGAAAATCTACGTCTGCCTGACGGGAATATTGAGAACCATCTCGACAACCGGTTGAAAGTCGTGCGTGTCATCCGGTCCCTGCGCCCGCAGATCCTGCTCTTCCCATATTCGGTCGACCGTCACCCCGACCATGAGCATGCGCACGTCCTCTGCAGGGAAGCCTGGTTCGTGTCCGGCCTTGAAAAGGTCGTCACACGACTGAACGGACGGCGACAGGATCCTTACCGACCACGTGCCTATTACCATTTCATGCAGTGGTACGAGTTCTCCCCCTCATTCATCGTGGACGTGACCGCGGAGTACGAGCAGCGCCTCGAAGCTGTCCGTGCGTACCGTTCACAGTTCTATGACCCTGAGAGCAAAGAGCGGGAGACAATCCTGAGCAGCCCCGAGTTCATGGAGATGCTGAGGACGCGGCTCGAGTACTACGGCGACCGGATCGGCAGCCGATACGGCGAGCCGTTCGCCTCTCCTTCAGCGGTCCGCATCGACGATCTGTTCACGCTCAATACCTGACGATGCCGAATCCCCACCCCGTCCTTGTCCATTTTCCCATCGCACTGCTGACGCTTGCCGTGCTGTTTGAGCTTGCGGCGAAGCTTGCAAAGAGCGAGGTGCTCTCGCGCGTAGGATGGTGGAACCAGCTCACAGGGACGCTCGGCCTGGCTGCGGCAGTTCTGAGCGGACTTGCTGCCGAGCGGTCAGTGACCATCGGCGGAGCAGCCCGCCCATACGTCGATACGCACGAACAGCTTGCCTTTATCGCATCGGCGGTCTTTGCAGTGCTCCTCCTCTGGAGGATCGCGAATCGCAGCCGAATCCCGGACCGGAGCGCCCTTGTCTATCTCCTGCTTCTTGCCGTTGGCGCATTCTTCCTCTGGGGAACCGCCTGGTTCGGCGGAGAGATCGTGTACCGCTTCGGCGTCGGCATCACTACCGTCACGCAGGAGGCCCAGCCCGTCCGATTGCCCCTGTAGAATCGAATCCCAGCCCTGCCACCGGTCGCATCGCGGGGCCTCGACGGCTCCTGCGCGGAGCAACAAAAAACCCGGCCTTCACGCCGGGTTCCTTGTGTTGACGTCCGTCGTCTCTATTCCTGGGCCTGTGAGGCACGTTTGAGTGACGCCTCCTGAGCACGCCGCACGGTTGTCACCAGAAAGCCGACCAGCAGGATGATGACCCCGCTCCAGACAAGATTGATGAACGGTTTCACGCTTGCTTCCGCAACCAGGACGTCTCCCTGCGCACTGGAAGCGGATGCGGAACGGCTGAGATCACGGACGCCGATCTCCACGCGGGAGTTTTCCTTCGCCTCCCGGTCGGGCATCATGGCCGAAATGACAAATTCGTATTTTCCCTCGAAGACGGCCGGTTCATCCTTTGACTCACCGTTCTTCATGAGCTTCGCCGGCGTGACGGTGACCGGTTTGCCCTTCTTTCCCTTCACTTTCAGTACTGCGCCAATGCGGACGTCCTTCCCTTCCAGCATCGCGGCTTTTTGCATAACGGGGAAGTCGAAATCAACAAACGTAAGCTCTACACTGCCCACAGCCCTCGTCTCCCCCCTCTTCAGCTGCACCTTTACCACGCTGGCCGCATCGCCGTTGTTCTGCTCGAGGGAGAGCGGCGCAAGATAGAAGTCCTTCGTGATCAGGTTGGCGATGTCCGGGTTTCGCATAAGCCCGTCATTGTAGGAGCTGTAGTACATGATGGGAGCAACGGCATACTGCTGGCCGTTCCGTTCGACGTTGACCTGGAAGGCATATTTCTCCCCATCCACAGGTCGGTATCCCGTGTAGGTCAGCGTGTACCCCATGCACTCCATCGGTCGGCCCTGGGCGAGAGAGATAGTCTGTTTCTCGTCGAATTTGGAGGACGCGACGAAGCCGACGAACATGACGGCAAGGCCGATGTGCGCCACGGAGCCGCCGGCGTATTTCGGGTTTCCCTTGAAGATGCGAAGCGCAACCTGGATGTTGGCGAGCAAAGCAAATGCCGCGCCGAACACAAAGAGGGCGACGAGAAATTCCCGGATGATAAATGCCGTTACGATGGCCGTGAGTCCCGCCGCTGCAATGGCAGGCGTCCGCAGAGTCCTGAGGAGTTCTTTCCTGTCGGAACGTGTCCACCAGAGGAGTTGTCCCACGCCGGCGAGGAGGCCGATCAGAATTCCCAGCGGGAGTGTTGTTGTGACGTAATAGGAGATATCCACCGCACTCTTCTTGCCGTGCAGAAGCTCTGTGATGATGGGCGAGGAGGTTCCGACAATGATGAAGACTGCCGCGGCGACGATGGCTGACGAGCCGAGGAAGAGAGCAAACTCGCGCGAATAATAGTCATGCCGCACTGCGGGGAGGGGGATTTCCTTCCGGCGCCGGAACAACATCACTCCGCCGATCACGGAGAATGTCGTTATCATCCCGATGAGCAGCCAGTAGGCCCACATCCCGGGATCGACGAAGGAATGGACGGAGGTGTCGCCGAGCACGCCGCTCCGCGTGAGGAACGTCGAATAGAGCACCATCAGGAAGCAGAGCATGGCCAGGGCGAGGTTGGTCTTCGCGAACCCGCCGGTCTTCCGCTGGGAAAGGATGGTGTGGATGGCGGCGATGGAGAACAACCACGGTACCAGGGAAGAATTCTCGACCGGATCCCATCCCCAGTATCCCCCCCAACCGAGCGTTTCGTATGCCCAGAACCCTCCCATCATGATCCCGGTCCCGAGGATCAGCGCGCCGAACACGAGCCACGGGGTCGCGGGCTTAATCCAGTTCGTGTAGTCGCGCTTCATCATCGCGGCGACTGCGTATGCGTACGGCACTCCCATTGAGGAGAAGCCGCTGAAGAGGACCTGCGGATGGATCACCATCCAGTAGTTCTGGAGGAGGGGATTCAGGCCGCGCCCGTTCGCCGGGGCGAAACCGGCCGCCACCTGGCCGGGCCAGCTTTCCCACACAAAGAGGAATGGGTTCTTGACGATCAGCATCAGGAGGAGCGAAAGGTCGATCAGCCCGAAGACCGACATGACCTCCGGCTCGTACCCTTTGCGCGACGAGTGCCTCAGGAGAAACACCCCGATGATGCTGGTGAAGAGGGTCCAGAGCATGAAGCTCCCCTCCTGTCCGGCATAGAAGGTGGAGATGAGCAGCGGGGTGGGAAGTTCGCGGGAACTGTAGCTCCAGACGTAGGTGTACTGGAACTGATGCGTCAGAATCAGGTACAGGAATACTGCGGAGGTCGAAATGACCGTAGCGACGGTGAGGAGGTAGAAGGTCCGTCCCGCCTTCAGCAATGATGCGCTCCCCTTCCGGTGGTTCAGGTAATAGCTCACCACCGAGATCAGGCAGGTCACAAATGCAATCTTGACCAGAATGCCACCGATCATATCACACCCCCATGGAAAAGAACGTACTTGCCGGTCGGCCGGCGCGTTGCGAGCCCCCTCAGCTCGTCTTATTCAGCTCGGACGGTTGTGCTTCGTATTTCGACGGGCACTTTGTGAGGACTTCCGTCGCGTGGAAATACCCTTCGTCGGTAAATCTTCCTTTGGCGACAACGCTCGTGGCAAGTTCGAAGTTGTTCGGCGCGGCGCCGTCCAGCACGACCTTGCACTCCTTGCCGCTCTCATCGACGAGCCAGAAGGTGAACTGGCTCTTCACGGGGTCAAACGACGCTTCTTTCTCTTTGTTCCATTCGCCCTTCAGCTGAACTTTTTTGTGCTTCTTCATGGCTCCCGCAATGTCTGTGTACTCCACATTGCTTTCCATGAACGAGTACGAGCCGAAGATAATGAACAGGACGACGATCACCCCGCCGATGACGATTTTTGGCTTCATGCCGGATCTCCTTCCCTGCTGCGAGTTATTTTCTTGCCGCTTCTTCGAGTTTCTTCACCCGGCTGTCAAGCCGGAACAAATACACGTACAGGCCCAGCCAGATGGCCAGGACGATACCCATGACGATGTAGAGCTGGTGCTGGGCGAGAAATTCCACAGATTATCCTCTCGGTTCGTGTTGAGATTCGAGCCGTGCGGTCCGGACCCGAAGGGTGAACATCCAGTAGAACAGAAGCGTGAACGCGATGAGCGATGTGAAGAAGATCACCCGCATGTTGGGGGACATTTTGAATTCGATGACCGGACCCGCGCCGTCGGGATCCCCCTTCGCCCCCGGATGCAGTCCCGTCATGATCCGCGGCATGATGAAGATGAAGAAGGGGACGGTCACGGCCGCAATGATGGAATACACCGAGGAGAGGGTGGCGCGTTTTTCTTCTCCCTCGACTGCGGAGCGAAGGGAGAAATATGCCCCGTAGATCAAGAGGAGGACGAAGATCGATGTCTCACGTGGATCCCAGTTCCAGTATGAGCCCCAGTTGAATTTGGCCCAGATCGCTCCCGTCAGCGTCGCCAGGATGCAGAAGAGCAGGCCAAGCCCGGCCGCCGCAGATGACCTGACGTCGTGCATGATATCCTTTGTCCGCAGATACCGTATGGCGAACACCATGCTGGTGAGAAACGCGATGACGCTGAGCCATGCCGTGGGCACATGGAAGAAGATAATGCGGGCCTTGTCTTCGAGTCCTGGAACGACCGGCAGTTCATACCATGCCTGCGGCGCGGGGGACATCGGGAGTCCGAGCCCCGCAATGACGACGAACGTCAACAGCACCCCCAGGGTCACTTTTGCCGCCATAGATCAGTCTTTCCAGATATACTCAAAGAGCATGTAGGAAATTACAACAATCACGACAATATACGAAACCAGAATCTGAAATTCACCATACGCCTCCTCAATAAACGCTCCCTCTGAGGCAAGGCGTGTGGCGTTGATCACAGTCAGGAGGAGGGGCAACAATATGGGGAACGTGAGCACGGGGTACAGGGTTCCCCTCGTATTCGCCCGGGCGATAATCGCTGCAATGATCGTCGCTGCCGCCGCGAAGCCGATGCTCCCGAGGACAGTTGTAACGAGGAACGCAGGGACGTTCCTGATCGTGAACCCGGCGATCAAACCGGCGTACAACAACACGGTTACGGCATTGAGGGCGAAGACCAGGACCAGGTTGAATAGGAGCTTACCGAAGAAGATGGCAGCGGGAGTCGCCAGCAATTGTAGCGTGAGCGTCGTGCCGCGCTCCTCTTCCATGACAAATGTCCGGGAGAGCCCCGACATCGCCCCGAAGAAAATCACCACCCAAAGCATGCCTGAAAGCACGTCTGCCGGCGCCCCCTCGCTCCCGAGGGAGAACAGAATGATGGCGATCGTCGTCACGACGAACATCAACAGAGCACTGATCGCGTAGCGTGTTCTGAGCTCCGATCGCCAGTCCTTCAGGAAGACCGCAGCCACAGACCGCAGGAATCTCCGGGCATTACTTTGCGCGGGCGTCATTCAGATCGATTCGAACGTCAAAGTGGCCGATGTCAGTGAGGTCGTTGGTGGCGACGATGAGCAACCCTTCCCGGTTTTGTTCCTCCATGATCTGCCGGACAATCCCGGTCCCTTCCGCATCGAGGTTGGACATCGGTTCGTCCAGGATCAAGACCGGGGGCCGGTGGAGCATTGCAAAGGCATACTTGACACGTTGCTTCATTCCCGAGGAAAAGGTGCGCACCGGGTCGTTGCGTCGAGGGAAGAGCGAAACGCGTGCAAGTAGCGCTTCTGCGCGCTCCGGCTCAAACGTCAGCCCGCGCACACCCGCCGCGATGTGAAGATTCTCCAGGGCGCTGAACTCTTCGAACACCTGCAAGTACGGGGACACCATGCCGACATGGTCAGGCCAGTGCCCCTCCAGCAGGTGGCCGCCCTCGTCCATGGTCACCGTCCCTGCGCTCGGTGTAAGGACATTGCTGATGATTTTTACGAGGGTTGATTTCCCCGATCCATTCCTCCCCGTGATCAGCAGGGTCGCGCCGGCGGAGATCGAGAACGAAATGCCGGAGAAGATCGTCCTCCGATTGAACACCTTCGCCAGACCCTCGCCTCTCATGCGGATCGGTCCGTTCATTGTCGCACCAGTGCAAATTTCCCCGTCACGGTCTTCTCCCCTCCCTGCAGAACGAACACGTAGATCCCCGTGGGGGCAATCTCCCCGCTATGCGACGCCCCGTTCCAGGTGAAGACCCGGCGCCCGAGATAGGTCTGCGAACTCTGGTACCCGGAATATACAAGCTCCATGTCCGTGGTGTAGACCGACACCGTGGCCGCGGTCATAACTGAGGGGAAATACACCACCTGCCCCGCTCCGGGTCGGAAGGGGTTTGGGAACGAACCCCCTTCGACGACTGTCGGACCGACGGGCCCCTTGGTTGCAGCGTCCCACAGTACCCATTGTGTTGGATCAGACGCGGAGAGTTTGATGAAGAATCCCCCGGAGGCCCCATTGTACGCGTCATCGAGTCTTGAGCGGGCGACGTACAACGTGAAAGGAATCGTGGGACCGGGCAGCGTGCACCCGGTACCCGTGTACACAACGATCACGGAAAGCGTATCAGTGCCCGCTCCGATCACGAAGTATCGGCTGCCGAGGCATCCGACGTTCGACGAAATCTGGCGAGGCGAGACCGTCAAATCGTATTGCAGCTTCACCATGGAGGGGAAATGTGCACCCTCAGGATAGTAGAGCACGGGATCCGCGCGCGGCCCGGTGAAATGATTCCAAAGACACCACTGAGCGAATGCCGCCCGGAGGTTCGATTGAAAGTAGGCATGCAGGACATTGTCGATTGCCGTGACCGGAGGCGATGCCCCGATCCCCTGCCAGGTGAGCAACATGGCGTTGCTGCCGTACTGCTTGGAAAAATACTGCCCCCAGATTCCCCGGCTGTACATGATGTAGTCGTTCGACGTCAGCGGGACTTCCGGGGTGCGGAATTGGCTGTCGAAGGATCGAAGGTAGCTGTAATAGTCGTTCACCCCAGTGTAGACCACGTCCTCCATCCACACGGAGGTGATCTCATGATACCAGAGATCGTTGATTCGGTACCCATACCTGCCGATCTGGATGGCATGATGATACTCGTGCGCAAGCGTCACGCGCAGTCCAGGGAGTCCTTTCAGACTGTCCGGAAAGACAAAGATGAAATCGTTGTCTATCACGATGAAGGTCGGCGATGTCTCTCCTTCTGCCGTTGCGCGATCGGGCGTCGTGAGGCCATAGAGATTGCCGAGCTCCTCAATGTAAATGTCGTATTCCGGCCCGCCCCCGAGCGTATCGTCCGGCGGAGGCGCGAGGAATCCCAGGACAGACGATTCGTACGCCGCTACGTAGGCCAACATAGAGGCAACAGAATCGACGTATGCATATGAAGTCCCGGGAATCCGTTGATGCTGGTCATTGAGCAGGGCAGGTGCGTTCGCGCCAGTGGTGTCGAAGTGGATCCGGAATCCATTAGACAGCACACTTGTCTGATGGAGAGGTCGAGTATCAAGGACACGGAGGGCCTCTGCTTCCGCCGAGGAGAGAGAGGGGCGATCGCGCTCCGCTGCCGCAGTGATGGCAAGGCCGCACTTGATCGGTTCATTCGCAGTGTATCCTGCGCGGCCGGCGAGTGTTGCAGCGCTCTGAGCGTACACTCCGGAGGGCAACGGAAGACCCTGGGCCCGCCCATCGATTGATGCCACCGTCGGCAGGAGGAGCACGAGGAAGAGCGTGAATGCCGTTGATGTTCGCATCGTCACCGCCGGAATGGGTGGAATTTGAGGGAAATCGTGCCATCCGCAGGCCTGGTGAGCACGAGGTCCTTCCTGCGGGGGTCGATGAGCGGCGCGATGGCGAACGAGTCGACCCCAAGGGCATTGCACACGCTCTCGCCAGGTCCGAATCCCCCGGGTCCTCCATAAAACGTCACAATCTCGTCCGTAACGCCATTGCGCACCGTGAGGTCTGGCCAGCCGTCTCCATCAACATCGAGGGCGACGATATGATCCTCGCCATCCGCCCGCACGTTGCGTATCCATTCCAGCGTATCCCGGTATGAGCCCGGAGCGCTTTCATACGCCACACCGATGGCATTGGACGGCTTCCCGAGAAAGAGGAGGAAATCCCTGGATCCAGGACGGGACAAGGATGCCGTCGCTATTCCCCGCGTCGCAGACGCCGAATCCGCAAATGAAAGAATCTGGTGCAGGGGGCCAAGCGTCAGCGACCGGTCTGCGTAAGCCAGCACAAGAGACGTTTGCCGGGTTGATTTCTCATGGCTCGCGATCGCTATGCTGTATGAAGTGGCACCGATCCGGCCAACTGTAGCCGCAGAGATCCTCTCAGGCAGGCTCGCCTGCAGACTGTGCTCCAGAAACTGTTTTCCGCTGATCTGCTCGAAGAGCGAGAGCGACACCGGTTCTGAACGCAGGGGAAGGTATCGCACAAGGATGCGCAAGGATGAGGAATCCTGCCAGGCATAAAGGACATGAGGTCGCGGCCCGGTTGGGATGGCGAATATCGAGGCCGCCGTCACGTCACTCCCCCATCTGACCACACCGATGGTCTCCACCGACGGATGGGAGCTGACGAGAACGTGAGTGGCTGCGGAACGAGACTCGCCTGACGTGATCGACACCGGCGCCTGAGGGACCGGGAGTGAGAATTGTCCCCGGAAGGTTCCTTTGCCGGCATTCATCAGGAAAGAGACGCTCGAGGAGCCTGCGTTCGCAACCGCAATGTCGAATCGTCCGTCGCCGTCCAGGTCCTCAACCGCCACTCCTCGTGGGCGTTTTCCGACGGCATACGTGGGGGGCCAGGCCGTCTTCCCTCGATGTGATCCGTTACCGAGAACTACGAGCCGCCCGGATTGACCCTCCGCTGCGATAAGCTCCGGTCTCCTGTCGGCATCCAGGTCTGCGACCCACCACCCCGTCGGCGAAGCCCCCGGGCCCAGGAGCGCCGGAGGTGAGAAATCGAGGCGCTCCGTCCCCCTTGCTACCGCTGTTCCCTCATCGGCAGGGACTACAAGATCAGGGAAGGCGTCGTCATCGACGGTGGCGAAGGTTACTCCGACGGGATGACCGGGAATGGAAACAATCTGGGCGATGGTGAACTCGCCATCGGGCGTTCCACGAAGGAAGACGACCTTGCTGTCCGCATGAATGGTCGCGGCAATCCCGAGACGTCGTCGGCCGACGAGCCACGTACAGGCAAGGGCATCGGGTTCCCCGGGCAGGTCTACTGACACCTGTTCAGAGAACACCATCCGGCTTATGCCGTAGAACAGCACGAGCTGATTCGAAAGCCAGTTGCAAAGGATGATGTCCAGAATCCCGTCACCGTTGACGTCGAGCGCCTGCAGTGCGCTGACAGAAATGTCGGGGAAGAGGACGGGACCCGGGAGAAACCCCTGCTCGCGGTCCCCGAGGAGCGTCGCGACACCCCCCATCCCTTTTCCGAACAGCAACAGATCCGCCCTGCCATCGGTGTTAATGTCGGCGATCGCGACGTGCTGCGGCCGCGAGGTGGTTTCGAAGCGGCGCTCGGTGTATTTCCCTCCACGTCGCTGAAAGACGCCGACAGCGGGAGCGTTGCTGGCGATGGATATGAATTCGGGCTCACGGTCGCGGTTCAGGTCGGCGGAGATGAGTCCGGTGTACGACACCTGGAGGGGAGAAGTGAGCGACCGCGCGATTGTTCCTGAATCGCTCAGTGCGTACAGGGACAAGGAGGCTGGTTCCTGGGAGAGGACGGCGATCTCGGGACGCGGAACGCTCGCCGAGGTGCGGAGCGCCAGACCGGCCGGTGTGAAGCCGAGTCGGTGTTCTGCCACCGGACCGAACGTGCTGAAGAGTCGCTGGCCGAATGTGGCCTGCAGCCAGAGGAGATTCACCGTGAACAGGCTCAGCACGACTCGCCGGTGTGGATGCCGGACGGGAAAGAGAACTGATGCGGGGAAGGGAAGGCCGGGCACCTTCAGGATGTTCCTCCTACGGCCGTCTGTGCCGGAGCCGAAGCTCGCGCCGTGCGAGCGCCTCTCCGAATCGTCGCTGTTCGTCCGCCGATTCCGGGATCACCTGTGGAACCTCGACGGGGTGCCCCCCTTCATCGATCGCAACAAACGTGAGGTACGCATTGTTTGCCCGAAGAGAAGATCCCCCGGTCGTGGAGTGGGCAGTCACGACCACACCTATCTCCATCGAAGTTCTGAATGCCCGGTTGACCGAGGCCTGAAGCGTTACCACATCGCCCAGCCTGATCGGATGGTGGAAATTCAACTCGTCAACCGAGGCAGTCACGCACACTCTTTCCGAATGGCGCTGCGCCGCGATCGCAGCCGTGATGTCGATCCAGTGCATCAGCGTGCCCCCGAGGAGATTCCCGAGCTGATTCGTATCATTGGGCAGCACGAGGTTCGTCGTGATCACCTGGGAATCCGCAACGCGCTTCGGGGACATCAGTGCGACCATCCGGTGAGCGAGCCTGACGTCAGCGGACCGCCGCCCGATTGGCCGGACGCGGGGGAGCGTCGAGATTCCTCTTCGAGGCGGCGCTTGAGCGCATCGGCGCGGGCGCGCAGAACGCTGTTCGGGAACCGCTGGAGGAAGCGCGAGAGTTCGGTGCCCGCCTCGGCGTACCGCTTTCGCTCCAGCAACAGTTCCGCTTTGTCGAGGTACGCGAGGGGAGCATAGTCGGTGTCATGGTACTGCTCGATCACGTCGTCGAAGTAGCGGAGCGCTGCCTTATACCGCTCGAGGGTGACATACTGTCTCGCTGCGTCATAGAGCTTCTTCGCCAGTTTTGTGTTCAGCTCTTTGATCTTTGCATCGGCGTCCGCGGCGAGGGGATTGGAGGGGTAGTACTCAATAAACGTTTGGAACTCATCGATGGCACGTCGCGTATACTGTTGATCCAGAGAAGATTTTGGAGAAAGATGGTAATACGACATCGCAAGCTTGTATTGTGCCTCGGCGGCGCGCGGACTGGTCGGGTAGCTCCGTTTCATGATTCCGAATTCAAACGCAGCCAGCAGATACTCCCCCCGTTGATACCTGCACTCCCCGAGGTAATACTGCGCGTCCGCTGCAAACTGGCTTCCCTGGTTCTGCAGGGTGATGACCGTGAACTCGTTGATCGCGTCGAGGTAGTCCTCCTTCTCGAACATGGCTTTCGCCCGCGCGAACCGATCTTCCACAGAGAGGTTTGTCACCTGTTCTCCGGATCCGCACCCCGCAGCCCCAACCAGCACTGCAAGGAACGCGACGGCTGAAACTATTCTTATCACCATGCAACTCTCTCCAATGCTTCCTTGCCAGACATCATGCGCACGCGATCGCGGACGTTTGCAGCGTCCGTTCCGCCGTTGAGAAATTCCGGTTGGTAGTCCGCCTTCAGCGGGAGCACCCGGATCGACTCGATGCGCGCCCGCCCGGAGTCCTTTGCAACGACCGCGGCGAGCGCATAACTGTATCTCGTCCAGTACCGTTCCGGCTGTTTGAACACAAAATTCCCGAGCGAGTGCACTGCAATCCGCGATCCTACGGCATCCAGCCCGTAAGGGACATGGGGATGATGCCCGAGCACCAGGCCCACACCACCTCGGAGCAGATCACTGGACAACGAGTCGGTGCGCGCCGTGACCCTCTCGCCGTACTCCTGTCCGCCATGGTAACTGACGATGACCACATCCACGCTGTCGCGCGCCCTTCGGACAGCGGGGAGAAGCTCAGCGGTGTCCGCTGCGGCGACATGCTTGTGCCATCCATTGCCGGTGGAATTCATCACGTCGGTTACAGCGAAAAAGGCCAGCCGAATCCCTCGTACAGTGACAATGGCCGGAGCGTATAGCGGGCCACCCCGGGCCGCCGTGCCGGCATGCGCGATGCCCGCACCGTCGAGGTACGCGATGGTCTGCTCTTTGGCAGCCAGTCCGAAATCGAGCGCATGATTATTCGCGGTCGAAACGACCGTTATCCCGGCGCGGCGCAACGCGTATGCGGCGGCCGGTGGAGCCGTGAAGATGATATTGTTGTGCGGATGCTCGGTTCGACCTTTCTGGTCAGAGATATTCGACTCCAGATTCGCAAAGACGACATCGTACGCGCGCAGGGTGTCCATTGCCAGCGCGAACGCGTACAGCGTATCTCCGTTCAGAATCCGCTGGCCCACATTCCGCCCCAGGTTGATGTCGCCCAGGGCAAGGAGCGAAACCCGAGCGGTCGTCGCAAGGGCCTTGGTTCCCACGGGACTTCTCTCTCCCCTGCGCAATCCCGCCACAAGAAGAACCACTGTGGCAAGGAGGCCGAGCAGTTGGAGGGCCCCCGACCAGCGTTCGCTCACGCTCGTCATCAACTCCGAACCGTAAAGAGCAGGTAGATCGCAATTGCCACCGCCCCGATCACTGCGAGCGGTTCCGCCCATCCCGACAGAAAGCTCTCGGCGGGCATTTTGCCTTGCGTGACGGCGACCATCGGGTTTTCAAGTGACTCGATGAGTGCCACATCTACGGTGTCCATCCGACTTGCCACCTTCTCCCCTTCGGCGAGCACGGCTCCCGCTTTTATGCTTGCGAGGCGCACGAAGGCAACCATACGGACGGTGCGGTCGGCCACTCGAGCAGAGAAAAGTCCGGGACGACGTACGTTGGCATAGGTAACACGCATTTGCAGCACCCCGACGTCCGCCCGGTACTCTGCCGTGTCCGCCGGGTGCACCCGCCACCCGCGCGCCAGAAAGCGTCTCCTGACCGGTTCTTCCAGGAACCATCGCGCCTCTGACGGCGAGACAGCGACATGGACGTTCCTCCCCCCTTCCCCCGCAGGCGGGACGGCAAGCGAATCGGCGATTTCCGCCGCTAAAGACTGGTAGACCTCGAGGTTTGACGCGACGGCCTGGTCGGAATCCTGAAGCGTCGCCGACACCGGGGTTGCCGCGAGCATCCCCATACAGACGATCGAACACAACCCCCGTGAGGTGCGCAAGAGGATCAGCAGGACGGTGGGGAATATGTGACCCGCATATCTAAACGTACGAAAGCACGTGCTGATATTCAAGGCGGATTGCACGGGTCGATTCGAGGGATCAGACTGTCAGCGACCGGGTTCCTGCGTTTCGACGACGATCCGGCGGTAGGGCCGGCCGGTGAAGAGGTAGGTGATGCGGTGGACATCCGTCAGCGCGTAAGCATAGAGTTCGCCGCTCGGATCCGGCAATGCGTCGAACGATTGAGAGGAGAGCACAAAGCACTAGGTCAGACGTTGGCGTTCCCTTCGTCCTTCTCCCGGGCACCCCTTCTGAACATCGACCTCCGGTAGAGGATGCCGATCGGGATAATCACACAATAGCCGAGGACCAGTAGAATCGGCGCTGCCACCAGGGGAAGAAAACCCTCGACGGAGCCCTGGAGCATGGCCAGGTATCCCGTGATGATGACGAGGAGTCCGGCCCCAATGATGAGAAAGTTCTCCCGCGCCAGCGGGAGGTGCTCATTGTGAAACGATTTGTGTTTCTGTTCTCGTCTCGACCTCAATGGCTTTGCCATTGTTCGGTCCCTTCCAGATTGAGTTGGGTCTCAACAAAAAGCCCAGCGTTGGGGGGAACGCCGGGCTCGACCATGTTTCGTACAACAGTCAGGGGAGAAACTGTCGTAAAGGTCAATCGGTAATTTAGACAAATCCTTGAATTTGTCAAGCCCTTTTTTGTCACTTTCCCCCTTTTTCAGGCCTGCAACGGCAATCACGGCTTGCTTTTCCTGGGGCCCGGACCCTGTATAATGCCGTCTGCAATATGGACGATTCGGTCGGCCTGCCCCGCCAGATTTTCATTGTGGGTCACGATAATGAAGGTTTGACCCCGAGTTCTGCTCAGGTTCCAGATCAGATTGTGGAGATTCCGGGCGTTTTCGCTGTCCAGGTTGCCAGAGGGCTCGTCGGCCAGCACGACCCTGGGTGCATTCATCAGTGCCCTGGCCACGGCGACCCGTTGTTGCTCACCGCCGGACAACTTCGGGGGCTTTTGGTCCACCCTGTCTTCGAGACCCACCTCCCGCAGCAGGTCAAGCGCGAGCCCCTTGACTTCGCCAAGGCTCCGTCCCTGGATAAGTGCCGGCATGGCAACGTTTTCGAGCGCCGTGAATTCCGGAAGAAGGTGATGGAATTGGAAAACAAAGCCGATGCGCTGGTTGCGGAACTTTGCCAGATCCTCCTCCCCCATCGAAAAGACATCGAGCCCGTCGTACAATACTTTCCCCGACGTTGGCTTTTCCAGCGTCCCGATGATATGGAGAAGGGTACTCTTCCCTGCGCCTGATGCGCCGACCACAGCAATGATTTCGCCCATGGTGACCTCGAGAGAGATTCCACGCAGCACAATCAGCTTGCCGTTGCGCCCCTCCCCGGAGGGAAACGTCTTGGTGATGTGATCCAGGCGGAGAATCGATTGTACGCGGGACTTCATGGCTATTCCCATCTGATGGCTTCGACGGGGAGCAGGCGTGCCGCTCGACGAGCGGGGGACAACGAGGCCAGCGCACTGAGCGTCATGGAAGCAAGGGTGACGGCAACGAAGTCAGACCACCGAAGTTCCACCGGTATGGCCGATATGATGTACACCGTGGGGTCGAGGGGGAACAGGCTGTACGTGATTTGCAGGTAGCAGACGATGACGCCGATGAGCAAGCCCGCCAGAGTACCGATTGTTCCGACGAGGATCCCCTCGAACATGAAAATGCGGATAATGCTGGTCTTTGTTGCGCCCAGCGCCTTGAGCACGCCGATGTCCCGGCGCTTCTCGATGACCCCCATGGTCAGGGAGCCGAGCACATTGAAGGAGGCAACGCCGACGATCAAGCAGAGGATGACGTATGCGGTCCACCGTTCGACCTTCATGACCGAGTAAAGGTCGCGGTGGAGGTCATACCATGTGGAAATCTTCATTCCCCCGTCCAATCTGGCCTGGAGGTCGCGCTTCACGGCGTCGGCATCGTCCAGTGCGTGGAGCCGGATTTCGACTCCTGTCACTTTGTCGTGCAACTGGAACAGTTGTCTCGCGGATCCGAGCGAGATGAAGGCATAGTGTGCGTCATAATCTTTGTTGTTGGAATCGTAGATCCCGACGACGCTGCATTTCCGCATGAGCGGCTGCCCGAACTGGACCATCATCGCATCGACGCCAACTGGACTCACGATGGTGAGATCAGAACCCACAATGACGCCGAGCCGGTCTGCGAGCGCAAGGCCGAGGACGATTCCGCCCGATTCAGGCGTATCGTTGAATTTGAATGAGCCGAGGATGGTGCTCTGTGTCACGCCGGAGACATTCTGGACTGTGGAATCCGCCACACCCTTCACCATGACAACCCTGTTCACCCGGGGAGTGATGAGGAGGGCTTTGCTTGCGATGAACGGAGCCGCCGCGGCAACACGCGGATCCCGTGCGACGTCCTCCACCAGACTGTCGGGCACCGTCAGCCCTCTCCCCTTCTCTGCCTCGATCCGAATGTGGGGATCAAATCCCACCAGGACATTTGTCACGACACTGTTGAATCCATTGAAGACGGAAAGGACGATCACAAGCGCTGCCACTCCGACGGTGATGCCGACGACCGAAACCAGCATGATGATATTGATGAACCGGAGCTCGCGCCTGGACCGCAGATACCGCCGGGCGATATAACGTTCGTATGCCATCAGGAAAACCTGATCGCTGTGACCGGACGGAGCTTCGCCGCAAGACGCGCCGGGACAAGGGAGCTGACAAGGCAGAGTGCCAGGGTGATGAGCGTGACCAGGGCGAAATACTCCCATCGTAGGAGGATGGGAACGGAGGTCATAAAATAGATGTCGCTCGGGAGAGAAAACGGTTTGAACGTCAGCTGCGTGTAACAGAGCGCGAACGCAAGGAGGTTGCCGAGTCCGGCGCCGATCACCGCAATGACCATCCCCTGGCGGAGGAAAATGCCCGAGATCCCCCATGGTGTCGCCCCCAGGGTGGCCAATACACCGATCTCGCGGGTTTTGTCAAGAACCATCATCAACAGCGTGCCGATGATGTTGACCGTCGCCACGATGATGATGAGTCCCAGGATGATGGGGACGGGCTTTTTTTGCAGGTCGATCCAGCTGAACAGGTTGCGGTACGTTTCAAACACTGTCCGCCCGTAGTGCGGGTATCCGAGCAGTTCCTGCACCCCGTCGGCCACAACGGCGGCGCTGTCCACTCTGGAGAGCAGAATGTCGTACCCTGAGACTGCCTCATCGAGCTGAAAAAGAGTCTGCGCATCCTCAAGATCCGTGAAGGCATAGACATCATCATATTCCGCCATGCCGCTCTCGTAGATACCGGTGATTCGGAATTGCATCACCCGGGCCTGCCCCTGCTCCACCAGCCTCCCGATGCCGAATACGGTGGCCCTGTCGCCCACTTCCAGCGAGAGCTTTGATGCGAGTTTTCGTCCTACAACAAGTTTCGGGATCCCTCCCTGCTCGCGGTCGAGATCGTATGCCCCAGCCACAATATAGCGCCGGGTCGTTGAATTGTCGTGTTCCGGGTCGATCCCCTTCAGCAGAATCCCGTCAACCCCCTCGCGCGACCGGATGAGGGCCTCCCTGGCGACGAAGGGAGCAACGGACGTCACGACGGCAAAAGCGCGCTCGATGCGGGAGGAATTCCAGCGGAAGTTTCGCAGGGGATGATTTTGAAACCCAAGGATCTGCACGTGGCTGGTGAAACCCACCACCTTCTCCGTGATCTCGCGCTCGAACCCGCCCAGCACCGAGAGGGCCACGATCAGCGTCGCGGACCCCAGCATGACACCGAGGATGGCAATGGCCGTAATGAAGGAGAAAAAGCTGTTGTTACGGCCGGAGCGAAGATAGCGCGCTGCGATGAAGGAGACGTAGGCCATGCGCCTGTCAGGTGGCCGATCCCTTACCGCTGGATTCCATGAGGTAGGCTTTGATGAATTCGTCCAGGTCGCCGTCCATGACTGCATGGACATTGCTGGTTTCGACGTCGGTTCGATGATCCTTCACGAGATTGTACGGATGGAAGACGTAGGATCGGATCTGGCTCCCCCATTCAATCTTTTTCTTCGTGCTTTCGATTGCGTTGAGACGGGCCTCCTCTTCATCCTTACGCCGCTGATACAGTTGTGATTTCAGCATCTTCATTGCCCGTTCCTTATTCTGGAACTGCGACCGTTCCTGCTGACATGCCACGACGATGCCGGTCGGGAGGTGGGTGATCCGCACCGCGGTCTCCACCTTATTGACGTTCTGTCCCCCCTTGCCGCCGGAACGGAAGGTATCGACCTTGAGATCGGCGGGATTGATTTCGATCTCGACGTCGTCGTCCAGTTCCGGATACACAAACACCGAAGCGAACGACGTGTGCCGTCGCGCGTTGGCGTCGAACGGGGAAATACGTACCAGCCGGTGCACGCCGTTCTCCGCCTTGAGGTACCCGTACGCATATTTACCGGCCACCTCCACCGTGGCGCTCTTGATGCCTGCTCCGTCGCCGTCCTGGCGGTCGACGAGAACCGCCGCGTATCCTTTTGCCTCACACCACCGGAGATACATGCGCAGGAGCATCTCACCCCAGTCCTGCGCTTCGGTGCCGCCCGCGCCGGCATGAATCGTCAGGATTGCATTGCGCTCGTCATCCTCGCCGCTCAGCATGTTCCGGAATTCGAGGTCATCGATCCCCTGGGCGACCACTGCCAGGTCTGCATCGATATCCTTCGCCAGCGACTCGTCGAGCGACTCTTCCGCGAGCTCGGTCAGCGAGGCCGCATCGTCAAGCGTCCGGTGCACCCGCCCCCATCCCTCCACCCACTCCTTCCGCGAGGCGATCTGTTGCATCACTTTCTGCGCGCCGGCGTTGTCATTCCAGAAATCGGCGGCCTCCGTCTTCTTTTCGAGCTCACCGACCTCTTTTTCCTTCAGATCGATGTCAAAGATACCCCCGGAGTGCCTGCAGTCGTTCCTTCAGCTCCTTGATCCGTTCCTTCTGCGGTTCAAACATGGCCTGTTTCCGGTAGTGTGAGTTCTTCGTCGATTTCAAGTTCCAATCTGAGCATGGCGCTGCTCAGGGTCTTTCCCTGGGCGTCGTTTTTCAGTGAACGAGTCCCGCCTCCACCCAGCGCGCCATGGAGCAGGAAATTCAGAGCTCCGAGATTGGGGAGTTCGAAGCGTTCAACCCCTCCCTGGACGATCCCGGCAAAATGACGCCGGACGCGTTCCACCGTCAGGTACTTCACGAGCAGCGGATAATATTCGTCGCGCCGCGCAATGACTCCGACGTTGGCTGTGTCCCCCTTGTCCCCGGAACGCGCATGGGCGATATCAATGAGTCGAATCTTCATTGTTCCGCTCATACGCGATCGACAGCGACCGAGGGCTGTACGGCCGATTTCGGTATCAGTGCAGGCCAGTACGCAATCACCTCGCTGGGCTTTGGCCGACCGCCCGCAAACCCCGTCACTGCGGGAGGGCCGGTCAGGATCAGAGGGGCCAGCTCCTTCCCGAACCGTTCAACCGCCGCGTAGTCTTTCCCTCTGACCCCGATACGGAAGACGACTTCATTGAGTATGTCCGGCGCAGTGGAGAGGGGGCCATGGCAGGAGTCAACGCCCACATATTCCGTCCGGATCTCTTCGAACGTCAGTCCCAGATCCGTCAGGCGTTGCCGCAGTACACGGTCCGCCAACTGTGCCTTTTCCAACGCATCGGGCCATGCATAGGTGAGCGTCCCGACCGCGGTATAACCGTCAAGGTACGACATCGAGACTTTGTAACTGTCGGTAGCCGGACGCCCCTGTACACCGGTCATACGCACTCTGTTTGGTCCCTCGTCGGACAGCCTGATCGTGGTGAAGTCGGCGATGCAATCCGGGGTGATATAGTTCGCCGGATTTCCGATTTCATAGAGAAGCTGCTCCTTCACAGTCTGTACGGAGACGAGCCCTCCTGTCCCTGCATGTTTCGTGATGACGATCGTTCCATCAGGCGATGCTTCTGCGATAGGAAACCCGATGCGTGCAAGGTCCGGCACAGCGCGCCAGTCCGCCGAGAAGTTCCCGCCGCTTGCCTGTCCGCCGCATTCCAGGATATGTCCTGCAACGGTCCCCGCTGCAAGGAGATCCCAATCGTCCTCGTTCCAACCAAACTCATGGATCATCGGCGCGAGCGTAAGACCGGTATCGGTTGTTCGGCCGGTGACGACAATCTGCGCCCCTTCCCGCAAAGCACGGACAACAGGCGCTGCACCAAAATAGACGTTTGCACTCGTGACCCGGTCGATTACCGTGTCCAGCTTCTCCCCTGTCTCCATGTTGCTGAGGTAGACTCCTCGCAGCCGGAGCTCATCGAGCCGGTCGAGAATGTCGTCGCCCAGCACAATGCCGACGGCCAGTCCTGTGATGCCGAGCCGCCGGGCCGAGGCGAAGATCGCATCGCGGCACGCCTCCGGGTTCACTCCTCCACCGTTGGTGATCACCTTCACCCCGTTCCGGGTAATGACCGGCAGAAGCTCATCCATGAGCGGGATGAGGTCTTTGGCGTAGCCGAGGGCGGGGTTCTTTTGCTTCTGCTTTTGCATGATGGACATTGTGACCTCTGCGAGGTAGTCCATCACAAGGTAATCCACCTGCCCTTTGGTGACCTGATCGAGGGGGGCACGAAGAAGATCCCCCCAGAACCCCTGGCCGCTGGCGATGCGGATCCGATCCTTCATCAGACGATCCGGATGTGCAGCTCTCTAAGCTGTTTCTCGTCCACGTCGTTGGGTGCCTCATCCATCAGCGAGACTGCGCTGGCGGTCTTGGGAAACGCGATGACGTCGCGAATCGATTTCATCCCTGTCAGCAGCATGACCATCCTGTCAAACCCGAAGGCGATCCCTCCATGTGGTGGCGCGCCATAGCGGAACGCATTGAGCAGGAAGCCGAATTTCTTCTGCGCCTCCTCCGGCGAAATCCCGAGAAGGGAGAACACCTTCTCCTGAAGCTCCCGGTCATGGATTCTAATGCTCCCACCGGCGATCTCATTCCCGTTGAGGACGAGGTCATAGGCACGCGCGCGCACCGATGCGGGAGCGCTCTCCAGCCTCTCGATGTCGTCCGGGTGTGGAGAGGTGAAAGGGTGATGCACCGCGGCGAACCGCTGCTCTTCCCTGCTGAACTCCACGAGCGGAAAATCCGTTACCCAGAAGAGATCGTCGGTGGTCTCGTCGATCATCTTGAGTCGACGGCCGAGCTCGAGCCGGAGCGAGCCGAGCACGGAGTAGGCATTCTGCCACTCGTCAGCGACCAGCAACACGAGATCGCCCGGGCCCGCCTTCATCGTCCGCGCAATCGATTCCACAAGCGGTTTGCCCAGGAATTTCTCGACCGCGGTCTCGACTCCTTCATCGGTCCACTTGAAGTACACCAACCCGGCCGCACCTAGTTCCTTCGCCAGATCGACGAGGTTATCCATCTGGTTTCGTGTGAAAGCGGCCGCACCCGGAACAACGAATCCAGCGACAACTCCTCCACGCGACACTGTGTCGGCGAAGACCTTGAAGCCGCATGCCCTGACAAGGTCATTCACGCAGTTCATGGTGAGGCCAAACCGCGTATCCGGTCGGTCTGTGCCGTATGTCTCCATTGCCTCCCTGTACGTGAGGCGCCTAAGCGGGAGCGTGATGTCCATCCCCTTGATTTCTTTGAACAGCAGGGCGATCAGTCCCTCTGCAACCTCCTGGATGTCACGCTCGTCCACGAACGACATCTCCACGTCGATCTGCGTGAACTCCGGCTGCCTGTCGGCCCTGTTGTCTTCGTCCCGGAAACATTTGACGATCTGCACGTAGCGGTCGAGCCCCGAAACCATGAGGATCTGCTTGTACGTCTGCGGTGACTGGGGGAGCGCATAGAACTTGCCACGGTGGATCCGGCTCGGGACAAGGTAATCGCGCGCCCCCTCGGGGGTGCTCTTCATGAGCACCGGGGTTTCGACCTCGACGAAACCGCGCGCATCGAAGTAATCGTGCGTCAGCTTATACATCCTGTGGCGGGTCAGCAGGGTTTTCTGCAGGAGTGGCCGGCGTAGATCAAGGTACCGGTATTTCAGCCGGATGTCTTCACTGGTCTGCACAGAGTCTTCGATCGGGAACGGCGGCGTCTCCGCCCTGTTCAGGATCGAAAGCTCAGTCGCCATGACGTCCACAGTTCCGGTTGGGAGTTCCGGATTGTCCGTTCCTTCAGGACGTCGTTCCACACGACCCGTCATGGAAATCACGTACTCGCTCCGCAGGTCTTTGGCGAGAGCGTGTGCCTCCGGGGCGCGCTGAGGGTTGAACACGACCTGCGTCTTCCCGTACCTGTCGCGCAGGTCGATGAAGATGACCCCGCCGAGATCCCTCCGTGTGTCGACCCAGCCGTTGAGTGTGACAGAAGCCCCGATATCGGTCTGGCGCAGTTGCCCGCATGTATGAGTCCGCTTCCGAAAGGATGTCACCGGGTTCTCAGAGTAGAGGTTGATGCACAACTCTGTATAATACGGAATGCGCGGGAGATTATCAATGAACGCTTCGCCAGGCAATTTTGTATTTGTGCATGCGGTGGAGTATTGCTACCTTCGAATGACCAGTACTCTGTACTCCAAGGATGAACACGACCCCGCGCGCGGCTCTCCCTTTCCTCGTCGTCCTGCTTATCGTAAATCGTTCCCCCGGACAGCAACAGTTCGGGTCGGAAGAGGAACGGGTGCGTCAACAGAAGATCGAGGAAATCCTCCGGCTCAAGGACCTCCGGACGCCGTACCGCAACAAGCTGCTTGCGCTGTTGTCCGACGGAGACAATGCCGTCCGTCGCGAAGCCACGCTCGCATATGGAACCCTGCAGGACACAACGGTCATTTCACTCCTCGTCCGGAACCTGACCGAGGCGGATCCGCTGACTCAGGAGGCGGCAGCGTTTGCCATCGGGCAAACCGCGACCATGATGAGCGAACAAGGGCGCGAAGAGCTGGCGTATGACCTGATCTGGAAAAGGTTCTCTCTCACCACGGCAACCGCCCGGCTGCTGGAAGAGATCGGTAAATTTGGCACAAAATCGTCGCTGAATGACCTCATCCTCAGGTTTGGCACCCCTTCGCCGGTCGCCGACCAGGAGCATCTGATCATGTGCGTCGCTCGGTTCGCCATCAGGGGGGTTGTCAGCGACGATGCTCTCCGGTTCCTCCTCCGTTATGTGCAACCCGGTGTGAACACTCCATGGCAGGTGGTCTATGCCCTCCAGCGAGCGGGGTTCCAGAGGGAGACCCAATCGCATCTGGACCGCCTTCGACGGCTTTACACGCACGAGGATCCGCTTCTTAGAATGAACTTAGCTGCGCTTCTTGGGCGCTTACGGGACTCCACCGGCGTCTCAGACGTGGTACTGCGTCTGGCGGAGTTCGATCCCGACTGGCGGGTACGGGTCAATGCGTTCCGGGTGCTGGGAGGATTTGAGTGGAAGGGAAACACCCGCGTTATCGATGCTTTCCGCCGGGCTTTCTTCGATGGGAATATTCATGTCCGGCTGACCGCATTATCGGGATTCGCGACCGCCGGCGTGGACAGCTCCGACACCACCTCAGCGGCCGACGAAGCTCTGCGGCAGTTGCGCACGATCGCCGAGAACAGGTCCGGCGGATTCAACTGGCAGACGGAGACCGAGGCGGCCCTCGTGCTTGCGCGAGTGACAGGTCGCATGTCGTGGGGTTGGGTGGATAAGCTCAGCCGGATGCAGCCCAAGCCGCGCGCACGGCTCCTCGCGGCCCTCTCGGCTTCGCGGGAACCTGATGCGAGACGAGTCCTCCTCGACGCTACCTGTGATACCGATCCGGTTGTGGCATGTGCAGCCCTCGATGGCCTCCAATCGCTCGTTCACCGCAATCCCCGCGACCGGGATCTGCGTGACACAGTTGCTGCACGGGGTGCCGGGCTTCTCTCGTCCGGGCATATTGCGACGGCCGCCACCGCCGCCTCGCTTCTCCGCGATACGCTCTTCAGGAGTCAGCAGTGGGTCGCCCCCTTGCTCAGCGCCCTCGCCGCGATGCGCCCTCCGCACGACACCGAAGCGATGCAGGAAATCATCGGCACCCTCGGAGCCATCGGCAGCAGCGCAGCCGTCGAACCGCTCATTGCTCTGCTGGGGAGTCCGGATCCCTCACTTACGCTTGCCGCTGCTTCAGCGCTGCACGATATCACGGGGAACGACTATGGAGGAAGGCGACAGCAACGGGCGGAACCTCTCTTTGTCGATCTGGATTTTGCGTATCTCCGCTCTCTCCCTTCCGTTGTACGTGTGAGGTTTGAAACGGCCCGGGGCGACGTGTTCGTCGACCTCTTCCCCCGCATTGCTCCATTCTCCGTCATGAGCGTTCTGAAACTCGCGACCCAGCGAGGGTTCTACCGCGGGTTGGTGTTCCATCGGGTCGTAGCCAACTTTGTAATCCAGGGAGGCGATCCACAGGGCGACGGTTGGGGAGGGCCTGGTTATGCGATCCGCTCAGAATTTTCCATGCTCACATACGAAACGGGGACCGTGGGGTTAGCGAGCGCCGGAAAAGACACTGAAGGATCCCAATTCTTTATCACCCATTCTCCCCAGCCGCATCTGGATGGAAGATATACTATCATTGGGAAAGTGACCTCCGGGATGGAGGTCGTGGATCGCATAGAGGCGGACGACCGGATGTACGATCTCACGATTGTTCAGTGAGGGAGGGGGCAGCGATCGAGAGCAGCGAGGGTGACGCGCAATTGCACACTTCCCTCCCTCTGCGCGATCGCAGAGGGAGGGAATACATGGGAGACCCGAGAAGTTGTTGCTGTACTACTTCCGCACGACCAGACAGCCTGCCATGATATCGTGCAGTGCCTGTTTCTGTTGCGTGAACCCTGCCATGATGTAGCCGATGCACAGGATCAGTCCAGAAACGATTTTGCCAAAGTACCGGCCCGTTGCGCGACCGAAACTGACCCGGTTCCCTGCCATGTCGGTGACCACGATGCCGAGAGCAAGCTTGCCGAGGGTCGCCCGCTTGGCGGACGATTCCATCAGGGCGAAGTACAGCCACTGGACGACGACGATGATGACCACGCTGATGAGGTACGTGCCCATCAAGGCGACCATCAGCCCGGCTCCGCCATCTTCGAGGTCGGATTCCAGATTCGAGGCCGCTGTCACCCCGAGTATTCCGAAGAATGGGATGAGAATGATCAAGCTCACGATGCTCATCACGACTGCATCGATGATGTATGCCAGGAACCTCATCCAGAACCCGGCGTACGTCGGCTGCGACTGTTCCATGGGGGGTACCTCCGAAGTGGTTGGTGGGTTTGGGGTGACGCGGAAAGGTATGAAACGGAACGGTAAAACACCAGCACCGCGGAGGACTTTCTGGCACCCCCGCTCCTTACCATAGACCCCGAGGCCTTCATATGACCGAAAGATCGAAAAGCGCACGCCAGGCGTCCCTGGCCGCGATCATTGTCGCGCAGCTTGCCTTCCTCACCGGGTGCGTTCCTGCTCCCACCCGCACCCTGCCGGGCAGACTGCCTGACGGACGCGTGCGGCTTCCGAACGGGTGGTTTCTCTCCCCTGCCGGGCTCCAGGTACAGGTCGGCGAACTCCCCCTGAACATGGTCGTCACGCCCGACGAACGCTATGTGATTACGACAGATAACGGCACTGCCGCGCACTCGATCAGCGTTGTTGACGTTTCGACCTGGAAGCGCATCAGTACTGTGCCGGTGGCAAAGGCCTGGGTCGGTCTCCGGCTCTTCGACGGCGGCAAGCGCCTGCTGCTGTCGGGAGGGAACGATAACCGGGTCGACATCTACGAATTCTCCGGCGGAGATCTCCACCGCGTCGACTCGCTTATCATTGCTCCCCCACTTCCCGCCGCAAGCGTGTGGGTTGCCGGGATCGACATTGATGAGGAGCGTGGGACCGTGTATGCCGCCGGGAAGGAGAACAGGTCGCTGAACGTCATACGGCTCTCCGACAGGAAGGTGCTCACCTCCCTTACTCTTCCGGCGACGCCCTACACCTGCCTTGTATCGCGTCGGCACCCATTCACGTATGTGTCGCTCTGGGGAGGTGCAGCCGTGGCATGCGTGGACCGGGCCTCGCACCGGATCGTCCGAACGATTCCGGTTGGTGACCATCCCTGCGACATGCTCGAAACGCCTGATGGCGACCGGCTGTTCGTCGCCAACGCGAACACGAATACCGTCTCCGTCATTGATCTCGTGTCCAACCGGGTCACGGAGACGATCTCTTCCGCCCTTTCTCCCACTCTTCCCTACGGGAGCACACCGAACGGCCTGGCAATCAGCCCCGACGGGAAGACCCTGTATGTCGCGAACGCGGACAACAATTATCTCGCGGTCATGGACGTCAGCAGGTCGGGTCAGTCGCGGGCCGCCGGCTTCATTCCCACGGGATGGTATCCGACGTGCGTGAAGGTTCTCCCCTCCTCGGGCCGCATCATCGTCGCTAACGGGAAGGGAGGACAGAGCATGCCGAACCCCGGTGGTCCGAATCCCGAAGCGGCACGTCGATCGATGCAATATATCGGCTCGCTCTTCACGGGATCGCTCTCCCGGATTGAACCGCCGGACGCTCAAGCGCTCGCAGCGTATTCCAGGGCCGTGTATGAGAATTCCCGCACCACTTCGCCTCCTCCCCCGCCCGATGAATCGAATCCCATACCTCACCGCCCTGGGCAGTCTTCGCCGATCAAGCATGTCTTCTACATCATCAAGGAAAACCGAACCTACGATCAGGTCTTCGGTGATATGGGACGCGGAAACAGCGACCCGGCGCTCTGCCTGTTCGGCGAATCGGTGACACCGAACCATCATGCATTGGCAAGGCAATTTGTCCTCCTGGACAATTTCTATGCGGATGCCGAGGTGAGCGCCGACGGGCACAACTGGACGATGGGCGCCTATGCGACCGATTACACAGAGAAAACCTGGCCAACCTCGTACGGCGGGAGGGGCGGAGAGTACGTGTATGAAGGAGGGACCCCGATTGTGTACCCTTCGGGCGGCTATCTCTGGGATCTCTGTAACAGACATGGAGTAACGTACAGGACGTACGGGGAGTTTGCACGAAATGCAGAAACTCCCGGTGACAGCGCCCGCGCCCTGCTCCCCTCGCTTGAGGGGCACGTCGCCCCCCACTACCGCGGATGGGATCTGGACTACTCGGATCTGCAGCGCGTCAAGGACTGGGAGGTCGAGTTTGAACGGTACGAACGGGAAGGGGGTTTGCCGCAGTTCCAGACTATCAAGTTGCCGAACGACCACACGGAGGGGACGCGCAGAGGGAAACCAACGCCCCGAGCGTACGTGGCCCAAAACGATCTTGCCCTTGGGATGATCGTGGATAGGATTTCCCACAGCCGCTACTGGGCCAGCTCGGCGATTTTCGTCATTGAAGACGATGCCCAGAACGGCCCCGATCATGTCGATGCGCATCGCACGGTGGCGCTGCTCATCAGTCCGTACGTGCGCCACGGCCACATCGACAGCGAGCTCTACTCCACGAGCAGCATGGTGCGAACCATGGAGCTCATTCTTGGCCTCCCGCCCCTTTCGCAGTTCGACGCAAGCGCCACCCCCATGTTCGCGTCGTTCACTGCGAAGGCTGACCTGGCACCTTATGACCACCGGCCTGCCCGCGTCGATCTTGAGGAGAAAAACCCGCCTGGAGCTTACGGCCAGGGGAGGAGCGAGCTGATGGATTTCTCGACCCAGGATGCGATCCCTGATATTGAGCTCAGCGAAATCGTCTGGCGTTCCGTGCGAGGGGGAGACTCGCCGATGCCAGCACCGGTCAGAAGCGCGTTCGTGCGGTTAAGGCCTGACGGTAGGAAGGACGATGAGTGAGGGTTGGGATTCTACACCTCGTCCTTGAAGTACATGAGGCCGCCGTACAGGATGTGAGAGATCCCGAATCCGACCGCCCAGTACGTCAGCGCATGTTCCGTGAAAACGAAGGCGATCATGCCGAGGGCGATTTCAATCCAGGCAAGCCATCGCACTTCCGGGCGGGTTGCTTTCGCGGCAGCATCGAGCGAGAGACCGTAGAAGACAAGAAGACTTCCCGGAATCGCCATGAACATCCGGTGCATCACAAGCACCGCAGTGAACATCAGCCCGGCAAGGAGAGGGGTTGCCATTTCCCGGACAACTTCCCTGTCGGCGGCGCTCCAGGCGGTTTTTCCCCAGTGGGAGAGGCGCCGTGCGGAGTGGAACGCTGAACATCCGATCGTCAGGAGTGCAGCTCCCGCACCGATGAGGGCGATGAACCCGATCTTTGATGCCTCTCCGCCCTCGGAGGTGACTACGGCATGTGCTCCGGCCGCTCCCCCGGTGCCGATCAAACCGGCGAGGATCCCAGGCAGCCCGGTCAGCGTAAGGAGCCGCGTCGGTTGTGCCGTTGCGCTTCGAAGATCCTGCCGGGGTAACGGTTCCCGTTCCGTTGTTTTCATCCTGCCTTCGGGGAGAAGATCAGAGCCGGACTAGTAGAACGCGGGGAGCTCATCACCCCCCGCAGAGTCTTCCTGATCCGTGGTCGTGGTGTCCGAAACGACGATGCCGGAGCCGGTCCCGGACTTTTCTGGCCTGAGTTCAGACCCTCTCAGACTATGGGGGATCAGGAAGACGCCGATCAAAATCAATGCAGCGAGAGTCACCCACATACCCGGACGCGGCACAGTTTTCAACGCAACGACCGCGCCAGCCCACGCGATGAGCGCAATGAGCGTCTTATTGTCCGTCAGATCAGTCCCCACAGGCCAGCCCGTCCAGTACGCCCCGAATGCGTAGCGCTGGACAATCGGGCCGAGGATCAGTCCCCCCACGACAAGGAAGCCCACGGTCCAGAGCGTGAGGCTGAAGTAGCGGCGCTCACGCCGGAAAATCTCCAACCCAGCCCGTGTAGAACACAGCATCGCGCCGAACATCGCGATCACATGGGCGACAAGGATTCCCAGTGGCACTTCTCCCTTGAACCGGATGATCACCGGAGGTCCGGCGGGGAGCACGGCGTCTTCGTGCAATGAGGTGAGACGGACGACGTACTCCAGCTTGACGGCCGCGAGCTGTGGGGGAAGGCACGCCGACAGCGTGTCTCCGTGGCGCATCATGGGAACACTCGTCCACGGGTCCCCCGATCGGAATAGTCTCCAGATAAGGACCCCCTCGACATCGTGCCCCGGCACCGAAAGGCAGACACGCGCCTTCTCCCCCCCACTCTGACTTCGCTCAAATCGGTACGCGATTGGCTTGCCGTCCACGACCGCTTTCCCTTCGAGCGGGTAGGTCGGACCGGTCACTCGCTGATAGTACGCCGTACCTGTTGTGATCAGCAAGGAAACGATCCAGAGCACCACATTCTGCCGCATTGAGTCTTACTCCAGATTGAGTCGCGAGCACAGACATCAACCCCGCCCGAGCGGGGTGGTTTCAGTGAAATGTTGGAGAACGACCGAAGTGACCGACAGGCTCAGATCAATTCTCCCGCCGGTTCGATGTGGACAAGGACGTCCGACACCTTGGGGTTTGCCTGCCGGATGGCATCTTTTACTTCATGCGCAATCTGATGCCCCTGCCTCACAGGCATATCACCGTTCACGACCACGTGGAGGTCCACGTAGTATTCAAGTCCCATTTTCCGCACGAAGCATTTGTCGAGCGTTGAGACGCCTGATACCGCTGCCGCCGCGGTCCGGATCTGCTGCTCGATCTCCGGCGGCGGGGCTACGTCCATGAGTTCTCCGAACGCCGGTCTGAAGAGGCGCACGCCGTTCCAGACGATGATGCAAGAGGCAAAGAGCGCTGCATAGTCATCGGCACTTTCATACCCCTCCCCGCCGACAAGCGCGATCGCAATGCCGATAAACGCGGCGGAAGATGTGATGGCATCGCCGCGGTGGTGCCACGCCTCGGTCTTCAGCGCCGTGCTGTTGCTGGATTGACCGACGCGGAACACGTATCGGAAGAGCGTCTCTTTCACGATCACGACTCCCGTCAGAACGGCGAGTGTGAACGGTGCCGGTGCGTGATGGGGCGTTGCAATCTCCCGGATGCTCTCGATGGCAATGCCGACGGCCGCGGTCATCAGGGCCATTGATACCACCACTGCAGCGATCGGCTCTGCCTTGCCGTGGCCGTACGGGTGATCCTCGTCGGCGGGGATCGCGGCGATCTTGAGCCCGCCCAGGACGATGAGGGAGCTGGCGATGTCGGACGTCGATTCGATCGCGTCCGCGATGAGCGCGTAGGAATTGCCTGCAATACCGGCGATCGCCTTCACTGCCGCGAGGAACATGTTTGCCACGACACCGGTCAATGCAGTCCGCAATCCGGCGGCGGTGGTCGCACGATGTACGGAAGATTTCATCGCCGACCAGTATACAAAAAAAAGCCGACCCGCGCACGGCGGGTCGGCTCCGGTCAGACCCGCATCGTCATTACAGCGAATAGAGGAAATATTTCACGAGTTTGACCAGGTTCGGGTCGTCCTTGATGTCCTGGTTGTGGTAGTCGGTCCAAAGATACTTTCCCGTGCCGACGTAGTTCTCAACGATGACCCCGACCTGGGGAGAGGTATTCTTGATGACCGCATAGACTTTCGACGTTGCAGGAAGGTCGCTGAATTTCTCGTATCCTGACAAGTTACGGGAATCGATGGAGTTCCATCGCGCAATCGAGTATCCAACGTAACTCGACAGATTCTGGTCGATGATCCTCAGCGTGTCCGTTGACGAATTCCCTTGATAATCATACGCATCAAAGTACGTGGTCCAGACCCGCTGCAGATGGTAGTAGTTGTAATGGCCGCCATACATTTTTCCACCACCCTGCACGTACCGCCCGTAGACTCTGGAGAGGGCGGCATAATTGCTGGAGCCCTCGCTTCCGCCATCGCAATCCGAGAAGATCAACGAGTACTGCCTCAGGCTGTTCAGCGTGCGCGCAGAGTCAAGGTTGGCAGAGTCACGTAGAGCGTAGATCGTCGTCGAATCGAACGTTGTGAATCCGATCACCCGCAGCACGTCCTCCAACTGTTCCGCACTGGCCTTCACCACGAGGACCTTCAATGCCGTATTCTGCACCAGCCGGACCGGCGGAACGACAAGGGGCGAGGTAGACTTCACAACCGTCACGTTGACTTCGGTCTGGAAGATGGTACCCATCTTTGCCACGATCGTCTGTGGTCCTTCGGGAGCCATGATGGTCGCCTTCCCTGCCGTGTCCGTATAGGCCTGGAACGTCGGATCGGCGTAGGGAGGGTTCTTCAGCGACACCAGTGCCCCCCCCTGCGGCTGACCGGACGGGCTCTGCACAGTCATCGCAACGGGATACGTGGGCACTGTCTGTATCGGATTCGTTGTGCCGTCATCCTTCTTGCAGCCGTAATCGAGTGTGACCAGGGCCGCAAGCAGTGACCCCGCCAGAAGCGTGCTGAGGAGTTTTCTCATGTGTAATCCTTCCTTACAGATGGTGTGAATAATACCCCTCACCAGACCAGCATCCGCATTCCCGGTGTATTTCCAAGCGAACACCGCGCTCGCGGCGACGCGCAGGGAGGGGAAATGATCCGGGGGAGCGTATGAACGACTGATGCGGAAAGAACGGTGAAGGTGTGATATGCCCGCATCATGCTAGCAAGAGATTCATGGAGAATCAAGCAGTGTTCTCCAACCTGTGAGGCACGTCACTCCGCTGATGAGAGCTGCGTCAAACATCAGTTTCTTGCTTTCGCCGGCGATTTTGTGTACCATTTGCCAGAGTACGCCGAGAAATCTCCCGCGTTCCCGTGCCCATCAGAGATCCGGCATTCGTTCTTCTCACGTCGTTCTTCACATCGTCTCGAACTCCATTGGCCCCGGCGTCGCGAGGAAGCAGGATTCCCACCGAAGCGATTAGGGGATTGCCCGCAGAGAGGTATCCACGTCCATGAGCACCATCAGTCAACTAGCGCGGTCGATTGCCGAGTCGCCGACCCTCAGCCTGAACGAACAGGCGCGCATCCTGCGCGAAAAAGGGGAGGCGGTCATCCATCTGGGGGCCGGCGAGCCCAAGAACAAGGCCCCGATCAATGCCATCCTGACGGCCGCTGCGAAGCTGAATGCGGGGGATATCAAGTATACCCCGACGGACGGCATCCCTTCGCTCAAGAAGGCCATCATCCGCTACACAGAAGAGAACTACGACCGCGTCGTTGCACCCGAAAACGTGATCGTCTCAGGCGGCGCAAAGCAGGCCCTGTACAATCTCCTCTTCACAATCCTGAACCCGCAAGATGAAGTGATCGTCATTGCCCCCTACTGGGTCAGCTACCCCGAAATGATCAAGATGGTGTACGGCCGCCCCGTTATTGTCACCCCGGAGGATGGGAGATTCGTTCCGCGGTTGAAGGACATCGAGCAGGCCGTCAGCTCCTACACGAGGGCGATCATCGTCAACAGCCCCAACAATCCTTCCGGAGTCGTCTACCCCGAGGCGCTCATTGCCGAACTGGTGGAGTTCTGCGAGCGCAAGGGGATCTATTTGATTATGGACGATATCTACCATAAGCTTGTGTTCGATGGAACGACCGCCGTACCTGCATACCGTTTCACCACCAAAGATATCGAATCGACACGCGTCATCAGCATCAACGGCATTTCCAAGCTCTACGGCATGACCGGGTTCAGAATCGGCTGGGTCATCGCAAGCAAAGCGCTCACCGAAGTGATGATTAACGTGCAGGCGCAGACGACCTCGTGCACCTCCCTCCTCCTGCAGGCCGCCGCGGAGGGGGCGCTCACAGGTCTTCAGAGCGCCGTCGAGACGCTTCGCCTGACGCTCGAGAACAATCGTAATGTGATGATGCAGGAGCTCGAGTCGTTCAACGGCGTCAGGACCGTGAAACCCAACGGCACGTACTACTGTCTTCCGGATTTCCGCGCCTACAACGCTAACTCTGTCGAGCTCTCCCGGTTTCTGCTGCGCACAGCCCTCGTGGTGACCGTCCCCGGCAAGGAGTTTGGGATGGAAGGGCATCTCCGGCTCAGCTATGCGACGACGGTGAAGGACGTGAAGCAGGGAATCGAGCGGATCAAGTGGGCCCTTGATCCTTCATCCCCCAACGAGATTTACATCGGCGAACGGAAACTGGTGCGAGACTGGCTATGAACAATATCCTGGACATCAGGACCCCCGCCCAGGGGGAGGCGCAGGCCCTGCGCAGCGACTTCGGTCTCGACAACCATGGCCTGTCCAACCTCCGGATGGCGTATTGGAACCTTCCGACGGAATCACTCTACGAGGAAATCAGTTTCCGCAGGGAGGCACGCATTACGCACATGGGACCCCTCGTGGCAAACACCGGTGCACATACGGCCCGTTCCGCCAATGACAAGTTTATCGTGCGGGAACCATCGACGGAGAGGCATGTCTGGTGGGGAGAGTATAACAGACCTTTCAGCACGGAAAAGTTCAACGACCTGTTCAACCGCCTGCAGGGGTTCATGCAGGGGAGGGATGTATTCGTCCAGGATTGCTATGCCGGCGCAGATCCCGCATACCGGATGCCCATCCGAATCGTGAGCGAGCTCGCATGGCACAGCCACTTTGCGCGGAATATGTTCATCCTCCCTCAAACCGCCGAAGAGTATCGCCGTCATGTGCCCGAGTTCACCGTCCTGTGCGTGCCATCGTTCAAAGGGCTCCCGCAGATCGACGGCACCTCCAGCGGCACGTTCATTGTGCTCAATTTTGCGGCGAAGATGTGCATCATCGGGAACACTGCCTACGCTGGCGAGATCAAGAAGTCGATCTTCACAATCCTGAATTACCTGCTCCCTCTCAACGGCGTGATGCCGATGCATTGCTCCGCCAACACCGGCAACGACGGAGATGCCGCGATCTTCTTCGGGCTCTCAGGAACCGGAAAGACAACGCTTTCTGCAGATCCGCACCGGCGGCTGATCGGCGACGACGAGCATGGATGGAGCGACGAAGGGGTGTTCAATTTTGAGGGGGGGTGCTACGCGAAGGTAATCCAGCTTTCAGCCTCGGCGGAGCCCCAGATCTATGCCTGCACGCAGAAGTTCGGAACGATCCTTGAAAACGTCGTCTACGATCCTGTGACACGCCTGATCGATCTGGATGATGAATCGATCACGGAGAACACACGTGCGTCCTACCCACTGAGCTACATCGAAAATGCTGTGCCGGAGAAGATGGGGGGACACCCCAAGAACATCATCCTCCTTACCTGCGACGCATCGGGAGTCATGCCGCCGATCGCCCGACTCACCCCTGACCAGGCATTGTATCAGTTCATCTCGGGGTATACCTCGAAGATTGCAGGCACCGAGGTGGGGCTGGGGAAGGAACCGGAGATGACCTTTAGCACCTGCTTCGGCGCGCCGTTCATGGTGCATCACCCATCGTTCTATGCTGACCTCCTGAAACGGAAGATCCTGAAATATGGAGTGCATTGCTGGCTGGTCAACACGGGATGGATCGGGGGACCGTACGGGATCGGGAAACGGATCAGCATCCGGTACACCCGCGCGCTGCTCAACGCGGCGCTGAACGGCGAACTGCTGAAGGTGCCGTACGCGGCCGACCCGGTCTTCGGCTTCGACGTCCCGCAGGAGTGCGCTGACGTTCCTGCGCACATCCTCAATCCGGCCGCGTCGTGGCCTGACCGCGACGGCTATATGCAACGATATCGCGAGCTTGCCTCGCGGTTCATTGAGAACTTCAAGAAGTTCGAGTCGGGCTGCCCTGTCGAGGTGAGGAACGCGGGGCCCCTTCGATCATAACCAGACGGTCCACCCCGCCGTCACGGAAAAATCGTTCGACCCGTTCCGCCCCGGTGCACCGGAGGGATTCACTGTGATGCGCAGGTACTGAATCCCCAGGTTCAGCAGACCCCGTTCAACCACTCCCACCTTTACGCCCGCCCGTCCCCCCCAGGTAAACCCCGATGCCGTCGAGGTTCCACCCCCCGAGACGCTTGTCGTCATCGTCGTAAGCCCTGCAAGCCCCTCAACAAAGGGAGTGGCGATGGTGCTTGTCCTGAAGTTGTACGAAGGGGCTGCAAGAATGCGCAGGGAGGTGATCGTCGTGCTTCCTGCACTGGTCAGAACGAGCCCGGCAGGATTGACACCGAGCTCAAAGCCGTCCAATATGAAGTACCCGACGTAGGGGAGAACGGTAAGATCATAAATGACGTCAGAAGTCCTGTCATTGGCCACCGGCTGGGTCGCCTGGAACGAAATGCTCCCCCCCAGTTCCACACTCCCGCGGGAAGTGAAGTGTCTCCGCTGCTCTTGAGCGAAACCCGCTGCGGAACCTCCGACAAAGGCCGGAGCACACAGCACTGCCAACAGCCCGATCCGAATCGCCGTTTGGGACATGCTTCCTCCTTTGCGCTGTGGGTTCGATGAATGAGGATAAGCGTGGCTGTCTTCAAAGACACGCGGAACACCCCCCACCACCGGGATAGCTACCTCCTTGAGCCCCCGAGAATCGAGCCAAGCACTCCGCGGATGATCTGACGGCCAATCTGCGAGCCCGCAGCGCGTACTGCGCTCTTCGCCATCGCCTCGAACATCGTCTCTGCCGTGCGTGCACGAGGAGGTGCACCACCTGGAATGGGAATCTGCGCCTGCCGTTCGGGGACACGGGCGGAGAGCTTCTCGTACGCGGACTCACGATCCACTACCGACTCATAATGCCCCGCGACCAGTGATCCCCGCATGATGGTTTTTCGCTGGTCTGGCGCGATAGGTCCAATCTGACTGTGCGGCGGGCAGACCCAGGCACGCTCGACGATACCCGGCGTGCCGTCGGCGCCAAGAAAAGACACGAGTGCTTCACCGACTCCCAGCTCGGTGATTGCTTTCTCCACTTTCAGCCGCGGGTTGGTCCGGAACGTTTGCGCCGCCGCCGCGACGGCCTTCTGGTCGCGGGGCGTGAATGCGCGGAGCGCATGCTGTACGCGGTTGCCGAGCTGACCGAGGACGATGTCAGGGATATCCAATGGGTTTTGTGTAACAAAGAATACGCCGACCCCTTTGGAACGTATTAGTCGCACGACCTGCTCGATCTTCTCCAGTAACGGTTTGGGGGCTTTGGCGAAAAGCAGGTGGGCCTCGTCGAAGAAGAAAACAAGCTTTGGTTTTTCAAGATCACCCACCTCAGGCAGACGCTCAAACAACTCGGCCAGCAGCCAGAGGAGAAAGGTCGCATAGACTTTGGGGGATTGCAGGAGGCGGTCGGAGGCGAGGATATTGACCATCCCTCTCCCCTGTGCGTCCGTCTGCATCAAGTCGTCGAGATCAAGTGCGGGCTCGCCGAAGAATTTGTCCCCACCCTGGTCTTCAAGCGTCAACAATCCCCGCTGGATGGCTCCGATGCTGGCCGTTGAGATGTTGCCGTACTGGGTGCGGAACGATGCGGCGTTCGTCCCTGCATAGTCCAGGATTGCCCTGAGATCCTTAAGGTCAAGCAGAAGCAGACCATGCTCATCCGCGATTCTGAACACGGCGGTCAGGACGCCGGCCTGGGTTTCATTCAGATTGAGGAGCCGACTGAACAGAAGCGGGCCCATTTCCGAAACCGTGCTTCTGACTGGATGTCCCTGCTCACCGAACACGTCCCAAAACGTGACCGGCGATCCGTCGTAGGAAAACCCTTCGAGGCGTAGCTGCTGGATGCGCTCAACTATTCTCGGCTTGGCGGACCCAGGTTGGCTGATGCCTGCCAGGTCTCCCTTGACGTCGGCCATGAATATCGGTACCCCGAGCCGGCTAAACTGTTCGGCAATGACCTGAAGCGTGACCGTCTTTCCCGTGCCGGTGGCACCGGCGATGAGCCCATGACGGTTCGCCATGCCGGGGAGAAGATGCAGCGGCGTCGCTCCCACGGCAACGAGGATGCTTTCCTGTTGAGTAGGCATTGCGGTGATTGCGTTCGTTAAGGAGAACAGATCGCGACAATATAGGGATGGATGGAGTGAAATCCAAAAGGGGGGCCCGCTGATGCCTCAGCGCGGTGCTGCGAGTAGTTCGATGGCGATGCCGTTTGGATCTGTAAGTGAAAGAATCGGGGGATCCCCGGCCGCTCTCTCTGCGGGCTGTCTGACCCTCAAAGTGTCTGATCGCTCGCATAGCGCCCGCCATTCTTCGCCGCCGGGAATTCTGACGCGGAAGGATACAAGGCCCAACGCACCGGTGGGCAGCGGGAGGATGCCGCGCCCTCCCCAGATGTTCAGGCCGATATGGTGATGGTATCGCCCCGCCGAGAGGAAGAGGGCACCGGGATACGAACGCTGCATGACTTCGAAGCCGAGGATTCCTGAATAGAACTCTTCAGACTGTCGGAGGTCTGAGACCTGGAGATGAATGTGTCCAATGTCGGTCCCGTCGGAGATCGATTCCCGCTCCAGCGCGATGGCGTCCGGCTCATCCAGCAGACTTTGAAGGTCCAGAGGATCCGTCGCCATCGCGATTTGCTCACCGTCCCATCGCCACTCTTCTCGTGGTCTGTCCACATAGAGCTCGATGCCGTTTCCCTCCGGGTCCGTCATGTACACGGCTTCGCTGACGAGATGATCGGCCGCGCCATGCAGCGGGTGCTCGGCCCTGATCACCCGGCGAACGGCCGCACCAAGGGCGCCACGACTCGGAAACCTTATCGCAGCGTGATACAAACCTGCCGTGGGACGGGGCGGACGTGACGCATCGCGTGACTCTTCCAAAATGAGCAGTGGCGGACTGTCAATCCTCGCGGAGAGGCCGCGATGGTGCTCTGGGCGGGAAGTCTCCACAAAACCCAGAATGTCATGGTAGAAGCGCAACGTCCGGCGGAGGTCAGCGACTCTCAGCCGGACGCTTTCAATGCCTGTCCCGAGCGGCAACGACATGCAGGATCACCACCTCACGTTATTGTCTGATCCCTTCGTAGGTGATTTCGATCTTCACTTTGTCGCCTGCGATGAGCCCCCCGGTCTCGATTTTCGCGTCCCATCGTACGTCGTAGTCGAAGCGATTGATCTCCGTCGAGGCGGAGAATGCAACGATCGTACGCCCGCGCATTTCGACGATACCTTTTCGCTCTGCTGTCAGCACCACCGGTCGGGTTATTCCACGGATGGTAAGGTCGCCGGGAATGCGGTATATGTTCTCTCCGGTCTTTTCCACCGACGTGCTCTTGAAGGTGATTTCAGGGAAATGCTCCGCGTCCAGGAAGTCCTCCGACTTCAGGTGGTTGTCTCTTCGCTCATTGTCGGTCGAGATGCTTGCCGCCTTGACTGTGACCGTAAGCGTCGCATCCGAGAAATCTTCGGCTCCCGCGGTCAGCGAAACATCAAAATCTCTGAACACCCCCGTGACCTCCGAAATGACCAGGTGGGCCACGGAGAATTTAATGCTGCTGTGCGCTTTATCGAGCTTCCAGACGATCTGGCTCGATGCCGGGGTTGCCGCGGCGACCGCTGCGGCAACCCAGAGTGCCAACTGATGCACCATGTCAATCTTCCTTGTACCATGAGTTGATCTGCTCCAGCGGGCGCCGGGATTCGGCGTGTGCAGGTTAAACTTCCAACTGCGAGGTAAAGTTCCATTCAGCGACAGTTTCAGTGTTCGCGGAGCGTACAGGGACGGGATTCAAGCTGGAACCGGACACAAAAAGTGCCTACCTTCTGGTGTCATGGCGGCGACTCTCCGATCACTGTGGGTGTGGGGCGCGGTCGCTCTTCTCATCCTTCTCTGGCTTCCGCTCCTCGCGATCATTCGGCTCACCGACAGGGACCCCGTCCGATACAGGACCGGTCGCTGGTTCCGACTGCTTGGCGTTGCGATGACGAAGGTCAATCCGTCGTGGAAGGTGCATCGTGACGGGGTGGCAATTTCCGATCCCCGGCGACCGTATGTCGTCGTGAGCAACCACCAGTCAATGGCAGACATCCCGATCATTGCCCACCTCCCCTGGGAAATGAAGTGGGTGGCAAAGGTGGAACTCTTCCAGTTGCCGGTGGTCGGGTGGTTGATGCGGTTGGCGGGCGATATTCCGGTGGACCGCGCCGACAGGCGGAGCGGAGCCCGGATGTTGCTTGCGGCGAACCGATTCCTTCAGGAACGGTGCTCCGTGATGTTCTTTCCCGAGGGTACGCGTTCGCCTGACGGCCGTGTGGGTCGATTCAACGAAGGGGCATTTCATCTTGCCATCACGGCAGGAGTACCGGTCCTCCCTCTGGTTGTTGAAGGGTCGAGTAATTGCCTGCCGAAAAAGAGCTGGAGATTCGGGCCCGCGCTCGACATCAGGCTGCGCGTGCTTCCGCCTGTGGAAACTGCCGGGCTGACAACAGCAGATACGCCGCAGCTGTGCGCCCGGATCCGCAACATGATTGTACGCCAGGTTGCAGAGCTCCGGGGGGTTGAGGCCGCCGCGGTTGACGCCTTCCCACCACACCCTGCCGTCGCTAACGCCGCCGCAGACGGTCGATGATCTCCTGAGCCATCCGAGCGGCATCTCCCTGTGGAGCCGCGGTCCAGTAGAGTAACCTCCCCGTGGCGAAGAAGCAATGATACTCGCCGAGACCCTCGCACCGGCTCACTTCGGTTCCTTCCACAAGAAATGCCTGCGATGCTCTGAAGGGTGACTCTCCCTTCCCAATCAGGTCGCGCATCAGCTTCCGCACCCGCTCGGCCTTCGCCTCGTCAGCGTACACCGAGCAGTACAGGGTTCCCTTCCTGCCACCTTCGCCTTCATACTGCGCGATATAGTTCTCCGACGGAGTCACATCCTTGCCGTGCATTCTGTCGACAATCTGGCGCGCCGCCTCGCCGGAGGTCAACGACACGCGGTGGAGACCGGCGATCTGCTCGGGGACGAGGGGCGGCTTGCTGGAACACCCCGGACCTTGCGACAACACGATAACGGCAAGAAGCGCGGTGACAAAATGAGTGAGGCCCGGCTGCCGATGGCATCCGGGCCTCCGTTTATGACGCTGAAATCGACTCACTTAGTTGACGGTGATATGCGGAGTCACTTTATCGAGCAAGCTACGTTTGGGCATGGCGCCGATAATCTGTTCGACCACTTTTCCTCCTTTGAAGACCATCAGGGTCGGAATGCTCCTGATGCCGAACTTCATGGGCATTTCGGGATTGTTGTCCACGTCGAATTTGCCAACCTTGAGCTTCCCCTGATACTCCGACGCGATCTCCTCCACAACGGGGGCGATCATTTTGCACGGGCCACACCACACTGCCCAGAAATCCACCAGGACAGGCACGGTGGACTCGATCACCTCTTTCTGGAAATTTGCGTCGGTGATTTCAATTGGTTTCATGCATTCTCCTTCCTCGCTGCGCGACTGGAATGCGCGCTGGGGTGAACGGTATACGCGTGAATGACTACTGGCTGACGAACCGGATGCAGTCCGGCCCAAGTGCTTGCCGGATCTCCTCGACAAACTGTCCGGACGGTTCCACGCTGAACCGCCGGGTCTGAAACATCGTCGTGGACTGCGCGTTCCGTACGCTGAAATAACACGGGCAGGTGCCCGTATGTTCCTCGATTATCTCTCTGAGCCGAACGATCGTCTGTTCCCGGATCGCGCTGACATCGATGGACAAGATAACGCTTTTCGTAAACTTTTCCCTCGCCTTGTCCATCGGCACGACGTCGTTCACCAGGATCTTCAGCGATTCGCCATTCGGTTCCCCCCTTCCCACCACCATTACCATGGCATCCGGGCGAAGGAGGTCCTGGTATTTCGCGTAGGGGTCGGCAAAGACAACGCACTCCCCTTTTCCCGTAAAATCTTCGAGGCCGACGAACGCCATCATGTTGTTTCTCTTGTCGACCTTTTTCTTCACGCTCGTCACGATGCCGGCTGCGCGGACAGTCGCAGCGGTGGCAAACGTCGACGGGTCACCCAGCCGAACCGTCGAGTACTGACGGATCTCCTCCTCGAACTTCAGGAGCGGGTGCCCCGAGACATAGAAGCCAAGCACCGCCTTCTCGCGGGTCAGTTTTTCGAATTCTGCCCACGGCTCGACCGGAGTCATGGTGGGATAGATCGTAGGTGCACGTGTCGCCGAGGTGCCGCTGTCGAACAGCGTGGATTGTCCGCTGCTTTCGCTCTGCTGCGCTGCCTGGCCGTACGCTGCAGCTCGCTCGAGGTTCTCCATGAACATGGCTCTGTTCGTCCCCATCGAGTCAAACGCTCCCGCCTGAACAAGACTCTCCAGGCACTTCTTGTTCACCAGCCGGAGGTCCACCCGCCTGCAGAAATCGAACAGATTGTCAAATCCTCCCTTCTCCACTCGTCCCCGGATCACGGTCTCGATGGCGCTCTCTCCCACGTTCTTGATAGCGCACAGGCCGAACCGGATTCTCTCCCCCACGACGTTGAAATCACTGGCACTCTCGTTGACATCAGGGGGCAGGACATCGATCCCCATGCGACGGCACTCATCGATCAGTTTGACGATCTTGTCCGTGTTTCCGATTTCAGACGAGAGATTTGCCGCCATGAACTCCGCCGGATAATGCGCCTTCAGGTATGCGGTCTGATAGGCGATAACTGAATAGGCGACGCTGTGGGATTTGTTGAAGCCGTAGGAGGCAAATTTCTCAATGAGATCAAAGATCTCCCCCGCCGTTCCCCGTGCCGTGCCGCGTGCGGCCGCGCCTTCGATGAATTCCTTCTTCATCTCTGCCATCAGGCGCTTGTCCTTCTTCCCCATCGCGCGGCGCATGAGGTCCGCCTTCGCAAGCGTCAGTCCGGCCACCTCGCTCGCAATCCTCATGACCTGCTCCTGATAGACGATGACGCCGTAGGTCTCTTTCAGGATGGGTTCAAGACCGGGATGGACATATGTGATGGGCTGGGTGCCGAGTTTCCGCGCGATGAAGTCGCCGATCATCTCCATCGGCCCCGGGCGATAGAGGGCATTCATCGCCACGAGGTCGGAGATGCTGTTGGGGCGCAGCCGGCGCAGCCAGTCGGCCATACCGGAGCTTTCAAACTGGAAGACGCCAACAGTGTCGCCGCGCGCAAAGACTTCAAAGGTCTTTGCATCATCCTCCGGAATGGCGTCGAGATCGACAACAATGCCGTGGTTTTCTTTCACCATCCTCAGACACCGTTCGATGACGGAAAGCGTCCGGAGGCCGAGGAAGTCCATTTTCAACAACCCGACCGTCTCGAGGTCCTTCATGTTGTACTGTGTCATGACCTCGGTGGCGGGAGTCTTGTACAGCGGGACGTAGTCGCTGATGTTCCCCGGGGCAATCACGACGCCCGCGGCATGCATCCCTGCGTTCCGGTTCATCCCTTCCAGGACGAGAGACGCCTCAACGAGGGTCTTAAACCTTGGGTCGGTGCTCTCGCGGACCCAGCGCAGTTCGGGGATCTTCTCCAGGGCATCCGCAAGCGGGCGCACCTTCCCCTGTTCCACGGGGATCAACTTTGTGATCGATTCGAGAGTCGGGAGCGGAATTCCCAGCACCCGACCGACATCTTTCAGCACGGCGCGCGACGAGAGTGTCCCAAAGGTGATGATCTGGGAGACGGATTCTTCCCCGTACTTGTCCCGCACGTACTTGATAACCAGGTCTCGCTTGGTATCGGAGAAATCCACGTCTATGTCGGGCATGCTGATCCGGTCAGGATTCAGGAAGCGTTCGAACAGCAGCCCGTATTTGATCGGGTCAACATTGGTGATCTGCAGCGCATACGACACCACGCTGCCGGCTGCGCTCCCGCGCCCGGGACCCACAAAGACCCCCATCTCCCTGGCAGCCCTGATGAAATCCTGCACGATCAGGAAATACCCCGCATACCCCATCCCCTTGATCACGCCTATTTCATGCTCCAGGCGATCGATCAGCGCCTGGTCGGCATTCGGATAGCGCCGCGCAAAGCCCTTACGCGCCAGGTTTTCAAAGTATTCATTCAATGTCGCCACTCCCGCATCCTGTGGGATCGGGAATTGCGGCATATGGTTGGTCTTCAGATCCAGCTTCAGATTACACTTCGACGCCACCTCAAGCGTCGATTCGATCGCCTCGGGGTAATCCTTGAAGAGGGCGACCATTTCACGCTCCGACTTGAAGTAGGCCTGGTCGGTCTGATATCTCAGCTGGGTGTAATCCGGCGTCACCGTGCTGCTCGCATCCGGGATGAAGAGCATGATATTATGCGCCATCGCATGCTCATGCCTGATGTAGTGAACGTCGTTCGTGCAGATCAGTTTCAGTCCGAGTTCCCGTGCAAGGGGAGGAGCCTTCTCGCGCACGACGCGTTCCCTGTCGATCCCGTGATTCTGGATTTCAACGTAGAAATCCTCGCCAAAGATCTCCTTGTAAATCTGCGCTGCTTCATGGGCGTCCGCGTCCCTCCCGGCCGCCAGGTGTGCCGACACTACCCCTCCTGCACATGCGGAGAGCGCCACAAGTCCTTCGCGATGCTCCCGGAGCACGTCTGTGTCGATCCGCGGCTTGGAATAGAAGCCCTCGAGATGGCCGATCGTGCAGAGCTTCATCAGATTGCGGTACCCTGTCTCATCCTTTGCCAGGAGTACCAGATGGTGATAGCTCGCCCGGCTTCCTCCTGATTCCGTCTCTTGCCGGGAACGGTCGAGGCGGCTCCCTTTCGTGACAACGTACGCCTCCATGCCCACGATCGGTTTAATGCCGGCCCTCGTTGCTTTCTTGAAGAATTCGATTGCGCCGAAAAGCACACCGTGGTCAGTGAGCGCCACAGCGGGCATGTTGTTCTCCACCGCCGCCTGGACGAGGTCGTCCACGGTACACGCAGCATCGAGCAGGCTGTAGTGGGAATGATTATGGAGATGGACGAAGCGGGACATTGCGTCGTGATCGGAAACGGGGTATGGTAGACACGCGGCCGCCGAAAATCAAGGGGGGAAATCACAAACTTATGAACAATTTGTGCAACGAGCGGACCGCTTCCCCCAGAGTTCAGCTGAACTGAAGTCGCTTATCGATTGTGAATGAGAGGAAACATTGCGCAGATTCAACCGAAGTTCAATGCGAGGAGTTTCAGCTCCATCATCTCCTCAATTGCTGATCGAACGCCCTCACGACCGAGACCGGACTCCTTTACTCCACCGTACGGCATGTTGTCCATCCGGTACGACGACGAGTCGTTCACAATGACTCCTCCCACCTCAAGCTCCCGATATGCATAAAAGATGTCTGCCGCATTGCTCGTGAAGATCCCCGCCTGGAGTCCGAAGGCCGACGCGTTGATTCTCTCCACCGCCTCTTGAAAATCTGTGTAACGATCGAGTGTGACCACGGGTGCGAAAACCTCCTGGCAGCTCACTTTCTGAGCCGGATCAACTCCAGAAAGGATTGTAGGCTCAAGGACTGCTCCATTGCGTCCTCCTCCGCAAAGGAGCTCCGCACCGGCCTCCACCGCTTCCCGGACCCACGTCTCGGCCCGGCGAGCGGCCTGTTCGTCAATCATGGGCCCCACGATTGTGCGGTCATTCATCGGATCGCCCACCGCGAGGGATTTTGTCATCTTGACCAGTTTTTCGGTGAAGCTGTCGGCAACCGATTCATGAACGTAGATGCGCTGAACCGAGATGCACGACTGTCCCGCATTGCCGAATGCTCCCTGAACGATGCGCCTCAGGGCGTGGTCCAGATTCGCGTCGCCTGCCACGATCACTCCCGCGTTCCCGCCCAGCTCAAGCACAACGCGTTTCCGTGTCGCCCTTGCCTTCATGCCCCAGCCGACAACCGGACTTCCCGTGAAACTGAGCAGCTTAACTCTTTTATCCGTAATGAGTTGTTCCGCCTCACTTCCAAGACAGGGTACAATATTAACACCACCCTTGGGGAAGGACGTTGAGTCAAGAATCTCTCCCAGGAGGAGGGCTGTCACCGGCGCACTGGATGATGGTTTCAGCACCACCGTATTGCCCGATGCAACGGCCGGCCCGAGCTTATGAACGACCAGGTTCAGTGGGAAGTTGAACGGTGTGATCGCGCCGATCACTCCAAGGGGAAAACGCCGGACGAGCGCCGTCCGGCCGGCATTGTCGGGGGCGACATCGAGAGGGATCATGCTCCCTTCTATCCTCTTGGCCTCCTCAGCCGAGGTCGTCAACGTGAAGACTGCCCTGGCGACTTCTGCCCGCGAGAAGGAAATGGGTTTCCCGGTCTCGCGCGTGATCATTTGCGCAAAATCCTCTTTCCGCTCCTCAACCTTGCGTGCGCACTGGGCAAGAACCGACGAACGTTCGTGCGATGTGAGCCGGCGCGTTTCATGGAAAGCCTCCTCGGCGGCGGTAATGGCATCGTCGATATCTTTCGACGACGCCTGGCATACCTCGTGCACCGGCGCACCCTGGTACGGATTGAAGACCTGCCGCTTGATCGTTGACCCTCTCCATTCGCCGCCGACAAGGAATTTTGCAGAAGTCATGTGATGTCCTTTCATGCAAGCAGCGAACTGACAGAGGCCACAAGACCCGTCCTGTCCACAAGCGTCCGCTCACCGGTTTTCCTCGTCTTGATTTCGATCTTTCCGTTCGCAAGGTTCTTCTCGCCCACAATGACCTGATAGGGCATACCGAGGAGGTCCGCATCCTTAAACTTGACTCCCGGACTGATTTCGACGCGGTCGTCATACAGCACTTCAAGACCGGCGGACTGCAACTCGCGGTACAGTGCATCGGCGGTTTCCACGACTTCCTTGCTTCGTGCCGTCACGGCCACCAGGTGGACGTGAAACGGCGCAATGGTCTTGTCCCAGAAGATGCCGTTCGCGTCGTGGTTCTGCTCGATGTGGCAGGCAACAATCCTCTCGATCCCGATACCGTAGCTCCCCATCACGATAGGGGCTTCACGCCCGTTTTCGTCGAGGAAGTTTGCCCTTAGCGCATCAGAATACTTTGTCCCCAGCTTAAAGATATGTCCCAGTTCTATCCCCTTTACGACCCTGAGCTTACCGCCGCCATAGGGAGCGTCCTCGCCGGCTTGCACGGTGCGCAGGTCATGGTACCCGTCGATTGAACAGTCACGCGCAAGATCGATGTTGGCCAGGTGATAGTCGTTCCTGTTGGCGCCGCTGATCAGCCCGTTGGCCCCCTCAAGCCGCTTGTCTGCAAGAATCGTGAATCCCCTTAAGCCGATCGGGCCGATAGATCCTCCATCCGCCCCCGTCAGTGCCATCAATCTTTCCGCCTCCATGGGGCGGACATTGCCACCGATGGCGGCCAGCAGCTTCGATTCATTGAGTTCATCGTTCCCCGCCATCAGCACGAGGAGAGGCTTATCACCTCCCCAGTACACCACAGACTTCGCGAGGCGTTGCTCGTCCACCTTCAGGAATTGCGCAAGCTCGTCGATTGTCCTCACGCTGGGGGTATGGATTTCCTCAACCGGCTTAGTGTGTGCGACTCGTCCGACAGCAGGAACGCGGGACGTGGCCACCTCTACGTTTGCCGCGTATGTCCCGTCTTCCGATAGCGCGATCACATCTTCGCCGGCATCCGACTCCATCATGAACTCCTGTGAGCCGGTGCCTCCCATCGTCCCGCTTGACGCTCCCACAACGAAGAACCTGAGTCCACAGCGGGCAAAGATCTTTCTATATGCCTTGGCGTGGAGGTCGTATGAGACATCGAGTGCCTCCATGGAGCGGTCAAGACTGTAGCTGTCCTTCATCAGGAACTGCCTGCCGCGAAGAACGCCGGACCGTGGACGGGGCTCGTTTCGGAACTTCGTCTGGATCTGGTACCAGATCTGCGGCATGTCCTTATACGAAGAGATATGATTCTTCGCAAGCCAGCAAATTACCTCCTCGTGCGTCGGGGCGAGCACAAGGGGGCGGTTTTTCAGGTGAAAGAGGGTATCGCCGAACGCCTCCACCCGGCCGGTCTCCTGCCACAGTTCCACAGGACTCAGGGCGGGAAGGTGGAACTCCTGGCCCCCGATTGCGTCCATTTCCTCTCGCACGATCTGAGCAACCTTCATCATCACGCGATGGCCAAGAGGGAGAAATGTATACACCCCCGCAGCGAGAGCCCGGATCATTCCCGCTCTGATCATAAGCTGATGGCTGGGGATGACGGCGTCGGCCGGCGTTTCCTTCACGGTCGGGATGAACCCTTTGCTTAAACGCATTGGAACATATCTGGGGGCTTGGTGTCGAGGTTTTAACCTGCAAAGATAGCAAAGAAACCGCACAGAATCCACATTAGAGGGGGGCAACTTGAAATCGGCCGCGGGGCTACGTATATTCATGGCATCGCACCGCCTCACGTCGCGGAACTTCCTGTTCTTTGCCAGGCGATCTCGTCGAGATTCTTCTCTGATCCACTGCCTTTGCTTCGATTCGAAAAAGGAGGCATACCATGGGACGGTCGACGTACGCATTTGCATTCCTGATGGCATTGCTCCTGGCATCATTCCCCTCCTGTCATACCCCCCCTCCTCCCCCCGTCGATCCTCGCGATGCCCTCATCGAAAAGGGGAGGGATATCTTCTTCACTGAAACATTCAACGGAAACGGTCGCACCTGCGGTACGTGCCATCCTGCAGAAAACAACTTCACGCTCGATGCCACCTTTATCGGCTCACTTCCGAGGGACAATCCGCTCTTCGTCGCAGAGTTCAACCCTGCCCTGAAGGAGAATTTTGAGAATCCGCGGCTCATGCGTGAATTCGGCCTGATCCTCGAAAACCTGGATGGGTTCGACGATCTGGCGAACGAGTTCGTCATGCGCGGCATACCGCACACGGTCAGCCTGAGCACTTCGGTGGCGAGCCCGAAGGGACCACGCACGGGATGGTCGGGGGACGGATCGCCGGGCGATGGCTCGCTCCGCTCATTTGCCACTGGTGCCGTCATACAGCACTTCACCAAAACGCTCAACAGGATCCCGGGAGTCGATTTCCGCCTTCCCACCGACGATGAACTGGATGCCCTGGAGGCGTTTCAGCTCTCCCTTGGCAGACAGAGCGAGCTTACGCTTCCGCTCCGACTGAAGGGAACGATCGCCCGGCGCGGCCAGGAACTGTTCATGGACAGCACGGTCGGCAAGTGCAACCTTTGCCATGTCAATGCGGGACCAACAGCGCTCTTTGGAGGCAACAGCCTGGGGAATGCAAATTTCAACACCGGCGTTGAAGCCCTGCCTGATCAGCCCGCGCGGCTCACGCCGGAGAACGTCCCTACCGATGACGGGTTTGGCCGGCCGGGCGATAGCACGTTCAACGTCCCCCCGCTTGTTGAAGCCGCCTCCACCGGCCCATTCTTTCACAACAATGCCATCGAAACCATTGAGGGGGCTGTTGCCTTCTATGACGGCGAATCGTTCAACAACTCGCCCGCCGGCCGGTTCCTCAGGAACATCGATCCGGAAGGGGCAGGAATCGAGCTCGACGGGACTCAAATCGTGGAGATCGCGGCATTCCTGCGGGTCCTGAACGCACTGGAGTCCGTCCGTCTTGCAACCGATGCACTGAAAGCAAGTATTTCGGACAAAGTTCGCACAAAGGAACAAGCGAAAGAGCTGCTCCGGACAGCCGTCAGTCAACTGCAAACCGGTGTCCGGGTGCTCTCCGAGGGAAGGCTGCACCCGAATGCCGTGCAATCGCTACTGAAGGCAACACAAATAGTGCTTGCTGCCCTTGAGCATGGGCATGACAAGGATCTGATCAAGAAAGCATTGGATGAAGCCAATCAGGCCCGCTCTGACATGATCGAGCCATAGAGAATAAGGAGGAGGATTGTCATGAATCGTGCGATCGTCGTGGTGAGTACGCTGTTGTTTATCGCCGGCTCGGTGTCCGCTCAGAAAATGACCGAGATGTACATTCCCATCGGACATTCTCCCGGGCTCTCAGGAAAATTCACCACGCTCGGGAAGGTCACGTCGGTCAACGTTCCAGCGAAAATGGTCACCTGCACATACGGCGCCGACAGCATAGAGATCAAGGTGACCCCCCGCACCATAATCTGGCTGGACAAGAGTGGGATCAAGCAACCCAACCAGATTGGGACGTTCGCCGATTGTTCCATCGGCCGCACTATCGAAGTGAAGTATGTCAACAACGCCCGCAGCGATGGCGGTGAGGCCGAGTGGATCAAGGTGCAGATTTCGGGACCGCAGTAACTTCCCTTCGTTCATGCAGGGGTTGATTCTCACGGGAGCGTTTTGAATATTGCACCCAGCTGAACGGTCGCTCGCGGGTGTACCCGTCCAATTCCCTGAAGTTACCAGCCCCGATGGAAATCGCCGCACAGAGCGAGTCCCCTTCCTCGAAGCGCCAACCCCCATTTTTCGCCCACATCGGCCGCGTTGCGCTTGCGTCGTTCGAACATCTGGGCAGCTACGCAGGCCTCGTCTGGTGGGTCCTCCGCACCTTGCGATACGGGAGAGAATACGCAAGGAATATCCTCCCTCAGATGGTCCAGATCGGCAACGACTCCATTCCCATCGTGGTATTCGTCTCGACGTTTGTCGGCATGGTCACGGCCGTGCAGTCGGCGTACCAGCTGTACGATTGGATCCCGCGTACGGTGGTTGGCGGCCTGGTGATCAAATCGGTCCTCCTGGAGCTGACTCCGTTGCTGACCGCCCTCGTGCTCGCCGGGAAGGTCGGCGCTACCATCACGGCCGAACTCGGCACCATGCGGGTCACGGAGCAGATCGATGCGCTGGAAGCCATGGGCTATGATTCAATTGCTTTTCTTGTCACTCCCAGAGTCCTGTCCGGCGTTGTCATGTTTCCCGTCCTGGTGGTGTTCGGCGATCTTGTCGCTGTGATTGGAGGTCTCTTTGGCGCCTCGGTCGTTGCCCACGTCCCGGGCGTGGCGTTCGTAACCGGCTTGAAGGATGCCTTCGCCACCTGGGACGCCGTGTTCGGCCTGATCAAAGCCACGATATTCGGCTACGCGATCACCTCGATTGCGTGCTACCAGGGCTACGTTGTGCAAGGAGGCTCCGCCGGGGTCGGCAAGGCCACTATGAGCACGGTGGTGCTAACGTGCCTGACCGTCGTTGTCCTCGACTTTGTCCTTGCGTCGGTGCTTCTCTGAATGATCGCTGTACGCGACATCTGGAAACGGTTTGGCGAGCACCTGGTACTTCGGGGTGTGAGCTTCGACGTTTTAAGCGGAGAGACGCTTGTCGTCCTCGGCAAGAGTGGAGGCGGAAAGAGCATCCTCCTCAAGCTGATCGTTGGACTCCTCCGCCCGGATGACGGCTCCATTGTCATTGACGGGCATGATGTTGTCACGATGGATTACCGGCAGTTGCAGCGGGTCCGGTCAAACTTCGGGTTCCTGTTCCAGGGAGCTGCCCTGTTTGACTCCCTGACCGTCCGGGACAACATTGCCCTCGCCCTCCGCCGCCGGGCGAAATACACGGAGCACGAGCTTGACGAGCGCGTGACCTTCGCACTCTCGATGGTTGGGCTGGAAGGGGTCGAACGGGAGCTCCCGGCCAGTCTGAGCGGCGGCATGAAGAAACGCGTTGGGTTGGCCCGCGCTATCGCCCCCAATCCACGATATATCCTGTACGATGAACCGACGACCGGGCTCGACATGGAAACGGCGGACGGGATCAATCTCCTGATCAACGAGCTCCGCGCGAAGCTCGGGGTGACATCGATCGTCGTCACGCATGACATCCACAGCGCTTTTGTGGTCGGCGACCGATTCGTGGTGCTCGACGAAGGTGTCGTCCTGATCAGTGGCACCCGAAAGGAGATTGAGTCAAGCAGGGACGAGGATGTCCGGAAGTACATCAACAGTTCCCTCTCAGCCGGAAGGGTGAATCCCCCATGAAACTGAGCAATGAGGCACGAATTGGGATCGCTGTGTTTGCCGCAGCCATCATCTTTGTCGTGGGCGTGATCTACCTGCGGGGGATCGACCTGCGTTCAAAACAATACGCGCTCACCGTTTTCTACGACAACGTGAACGGCCTCAAGGACGGTGACATCGTCACGGTCTCGGGGCTGGCCATCGGCCGGGTAGAGGGGATGTCGCTGGCGGGGCGCCGCATCGCCGTCGACCTTTCGATTCAAACGAATGTCCATATCCCTCGCGATTCGCGGGCCGTGCTCAAGAGTGAGACCATTATGGGGGGAAAATTCATTGAGATCACGCCGGGAGCCGACTCCCTCCTGCTCCGCAACGGTGATACATTGACAGGCTCGTATGAGGCCGCCCTTTCGGAATTGACAGCGACGCTCGCACCGATCTCGTCCAATGTTCTGGGAATTCTTGAGAATGTGAATACGACATTCGACGAGGCAACGAGGAGGCGGATTCAGGAGATTGTGCAAGACCTGGCCCGGTCCGCGGCGCGGCTCAATCAGGTCGTGCAATCGGGCGGACTCAGCGCAGACCGCGCCTTCACTGATTTTTCGGTGTTCTCTCACGACCTCGCGCGCTTTGCGCGGACACTGGACACGCTTGCCCTCACGCAGCGCGGGAACCTCGACACAGGGATTACCACCTTCCGGAGCGTCGCCCAGAAGCTGGACAGGGTTTCTGAGCGACTGGAGTATACGACAGAATCGCTCAACCTCGTGCTCGGCAAGATCAGAAAGGGAGAGGGAACGTTGGGGAAGCTCGTGCACGAGGAGAAGCTGTATAACGACGTTGACAGCCTTGCCGTAACGCTTGAAGCGCTTATCCACGATCTCCGCACGAATCCGGAACGGTACGTAAGGATAAGCCTCTTCTAGAGCAGATCGTGATCGGAGAGGACCTGCACGCTTCGTAAGTGCATGGCAGGTCCAGAAGCACAATCCGCATCCCGGCGGACCGGGATGCGGATTCGCTAAGAAACTTGCCGATTACATCAACTGTTATTTGGAACTCAGCTCCGGCACCCACTCAATGATTTCTTCGTCGATCCTGGCGACGTTCATGTTGAGGTCGTCCAGGAATCGGCCGTACGCCCCAGGACCCGCCACTGCTTCGTAGGTGTCAGCCATAGCTTTCCCCATGGGCTGCTCGAGGTCGACGAACCCTTTCGGCAGCCTGGCAGCGACAACCCACTGCGGTTCTCCCGAGAAAAAGCTTGACCAGACCGTCACCTTCATGCCCAGTTTCTCCCACACTTTTTTCCAGGTCCCGAGCGTTTCCATGAGCCTGACGCCGCGGCCCGGCCTTGGATAGAAATGTCGGAGAAGCGCTTTCTTGAATGTATTCCCTACTGAATCGCTACTGAACTCCCTCCGGAAGAGAAAATACGCATTTGGGGTCGCCTTCTCAGTCAGGGGGAGGACATTCGTCTCATAGTCGCGCGTGTGCTCGTCACTGATATCCTTCCGACCTTCAAGCTCAGTCCAGGAGTTCAGCCCTTCGTTTAACTGGTAGGACCCTTCGTCAGCCCCTGAGAGCACTCTGAAGGCGCGCCACTTCCAGCTTCCCGTATGGAATCTTGCCACATGGTCTGCGATCGCCTTCCTCAATGCCGAATCCTTCCCCGGCTTTGGGAAGACCCGGTACGTGCTGAGCGTGGATTTTTCCTGCGCCTGGAGCAGCGTGCAGGAAAGAAAGCCAGCGAGGACAATCATACCAAGGGAACGTTTCATGCGATGCTCCTAACGATGAGTGTGATGGTGAATTGAGTGGAAAATCGGTTTACAAAGCAGCTGCGATTATACCCCAGAGAGTGAGTATCCGGGCGCAGGGAGAAATTCTTATGGGTGTATAAGCAGGATCGAAAGGCAATAAAGGCGCGAGGGGGGCGCTGAGCAAGGGGCGAGCGGTCAGAGCAGAGGGATACAGGTTTCACTGACCTCCAATTGCTACTGATACTCCCCACTTTACGAGTGAGGGAGTATCTGTCGCGAAGCGATATTCAAAGAACGGGAAAAAAGGTGGGACAGAGTACAGCAAACGGTCACAAAAGTCAAGCGAAAACTTTCGTGGCTTGCTTCGAACGACCTGGGAGCGTGTTCGTCACGGCTTGCATCCGCCAGATTTTGCGGGCGCCATTTGTGCACTCGGCCCTTCGGGCCTCGCTCAGGACAATCTCACCAATGCATCATTCAAAGCCTATTCCGCAATCCGCAATTCGCATTCCGAATTCCTGAGTGCCCTCCCCCTTCGCTCTGAGGAGCGAGCTACGGTGGACAGGTCGGGCGGCCCCTCGCCTCGGGCCTTCCAGCCTACCTTAGGTGAATCTCACTTATGCGTCATGCAAAACCAATTCCGCAATCCGCAATCCGCATTTCGAAATTCTGTGTGCCCTCGGGCAGAGTCGAACTGCCGACCTGCGGTTTAGGAAACCGTCGCTCTATCCATACTGAGCTACGAGGGCGTGCAATTGACAATTGACGATGGACAATTGACTTTTGACAACCGTAAAGATAAGCAGCAACGGTTGGGAAAGCAAGATGAGTCCGGGTTCTGCAACAAGACCGGACCGAAGTCAACTGCCGCCGTTACGATTTCCCCGCAAACCGCTTCAGTTTCTCCAATGCTTCCTGAAGGACCTTCGACACCCCCTGGATGTCTTCCTTGATCTGCGGGCCCACTGTCTCTTCGAGATGCTTCTTCTCGAGTTCCAAAATATACATCGCAACCTTCCTCCGCTGGTCGGTCGGGAGCGATGCAATTGCAGACTTGATTTCGTCAATATCCATGTCTATCTCTTTCAGCATAATGAGACATCAACATTGCTTTACTGCGCCGGCCTTGTATACAAACGGTGCTCCACAATGTATCGCTCAACGCCCGGCGGGACCATCAAGGCAATCGGAAGTCCCAGCGAAACCCTCCTCCGAATCTCCGTCGATGAAATATCAATCCCCGGCACATCACAGAATATCGCCCCGACGAGCAGGGACGACTCGGACGGAATCCATTCGTGACCGGGACGGGTCAGTACGATGAGTCTTGCCAGTCGGCCTATCTCCGCCGGGTCCTTCCAAGTGTGAAATTCTCGGACATTGTCAGATCCCAGGAGAAGGAACAACCGATCAGCGGGATGTGACGCTGACAGCTCCCTGAGTGTATCGACGGTATACGACACCCCTCCTCTGCGGAGTTCAATCTCCGAGATTTCAAGCCGTGACTTCGGCCCGACGGCCTCGCGAAGCATGGCGAGACGGTCCTCCACCTCGCTCACCGCCTCCTCCTGTTTGTGGGGAGAGATGAAACTTGGCACCAACAACACTCGATCGAGCCCCACCTTTTCCCGCACATACTCAGCAACAATGAGGTGTCCATGATGAACGGGATCAAACGTGCCGCCGAAGATTCCCAGTTTCATCTTCGCAAGCTCATGTAGAGGTCCTCGGTTTCTTTCACCATCCTCTTCACTGAGAATCGCTCTCTGGCCACTTCTCTCCCCTTACTCCCGAGCCGCTGCCGAAGCGAGGCGCTCGTCAGAAGCCGCTGAATTGCCCCGGCCAGCCGGAGGGGATCTCCCGGCGGCACCAACAACGCGTCTTTCCCGTCCCGCACGATCTCCGTAACTCCGTCCACTGCCGACGCGACAATAGGAAGTCCTGCCGCCATGGCTTCCATCAATACAAGCGGATGCCCTTCCCACAGAGATGGGAGAACAAAGATGTCCATGGTGCCGAGAAGCGGAACAACATCCGTCCGGGCTCCCATGAAGATGATGTGATCGGCGATCCCCAGTTCCGTCGCATACGCTTCAAGCTCGCCGCGCAATTCCCCTTCACCGATAATGAGAAATTTCACCTTCGGCACTGATCGGAGCAGTTCCGCGGCTGCCGCAATCAGGACGCGGTGCCCCTTTTGCGGGTGCAACCGCCCCACCGTGCCGATAACCTTCTCCCCCTTCCTTCTCCTTGAACGCCGGCCCCTGAACGCTGTAAGGTCTATGCCGTTGTATATTACGATCGTCATTGACGGATCGACGATGCCTGCCTTTGCCCCCGTGTCGACATCAGGCCTGGCAACGCAGATCAGACGGTCTGTGTAACGGAGGAGCGCTGCCTCGCTCAATGCAAATATGCGGCGTTTGAGCAGGTTCGGGATGTGCAGGTAATGATGGCCGTGGTACGTATGAACACAGATAGCCTTCGTCCAGAATTTCGCTGCGATTCGCCCTGTGACTCCGGCTGTTCCGCCATGCGTGTGCACGATATCCGGCCGAAACTTCCGGAACGTATCCCTGCACGCCAGCAGTGCCCGCGGACTCGGGATATTGGTCATGCGGATCGGGAAGTGCGGAATTCTCCGCTTCGCCAGCTCATCGACGAGAAACCCTCTTGGCTCGCATGCCACCGCGGCAACAAATCGCTTCTTGTTCAGCCCCTCGGCGAGCCACAGAACGTGGCGCTGTCCTCCTCCCACGGAGGCCTCATCGATCATCAGCAGGACGCGCAGGGGCGAATCAGGCATGGGGGAGTCGACCGGTGAGTCTCAGATATAACCGCAACAGCCATTGCTCGTACCCCGGGCGATGCATCTCGTAGTACCGGATCTGGCTGCGCCGGTAGGCGGTGCGAGCAGTCAATCGTGCCGGACCCGACGAGCTTCCTCCTTTCAGATGAACAACGCTCATGGAAGGATCGTACACTACCCGTTTTCCCAGCCGGGAGACGCGGGCACACAGGTCTTTGTCCTCAAAGTACATGAACATCAAGGGATCATAACCCCCGATCTGCTGAAACAGATCCCTGCGGATCAACAGCGCTGCCCCCGTCACCCAACCCACATCCCTTCGCTGAGAAAAGTACTTCTCCGCTGCACGGCGGACGACGGAGACGTTCCTGCGCTCCAGGGCATAGAGCGCCTTCTCCCGGGCCTCGTTCCAAAACGTGGGCAATGCCCCCGCGGAAAGCTGGAATGTGTTATCGGGGAAGAGCAATCTCGGCCCAAGGACCCCGAGAGAAGCATCGGAACGGAATATCTGCGCCGCCCTGCTCAGGTAATCGGATGTCGAAACAGTGTCGTTGTTTAGGAACAGGAGTATGTCTCCGCTGGCTTCCGCGGCTGCCCGATTGTTCGCCGCGCCAAATCCTTCATTGCGTTCATTGACAATGATCCGGATATCGCTCAGTTCCTTTCGGAGGATTTCAGATGATCCATCGTCGGAGCCATTGTCGACCACAATAATCTCATACGCTTCACGATGAAATGCACGCAATGTGCGGACCGCTTCAACCGTCAGTCCGCCGTTATTGAATTGGACAAGGATGACGGAGATCATCGCAGCCCTGCCGGGAGAGACTCCACGGTCTTGAGCCTCACCAACCGACACCATGCGAGCGCAACCGCATTCAATATCCTTCCCGGAAGGGTTTCACCGTTTGTCAGCTTACCTGTCATCCACGAAATGACCTCACGCTCGTTGACACGCCGTTCCGCCCGCATACGCCTGCGCTTCTGAGCGATCTCGACCGGGTGAGCGACGAGCCACCAGTATGCACGAAGGAGCCCGGGAAGCGAATGTCGGCGTGTGAGAGCACCGAGCATAAGCTTGGCAACCAGGTTGAACACGAAGTATGGGGCTATTCTGACCAGCGTCCACCACGAAAAGAAGATTAACATGGTCAACAGCCTGTTCCGTTCCTGGAGATACGAAGTGAAGGCGCTCTTCTGTTTACCCGCAGTTGCACTTCCCTTGTGGTGCACCACCGAATCGTCGGCATGGACGACACGAAATCCAATAAACCGTGCCCGAAACCCAAGGTAGATGTCCTCGCAGTACGCAAAATACTCACCATCAAAGGGCAGCGCGAAGAGATCTTTTTTGAACAGGAGCGAGGCCCCGCCCCCGTAAAAGATGTCCTCTTTCCGTTCAAATATCCTCATGATGTTATGACAGACGAAATTAAGCGAGCCGTTCTTCTCGTAATACCGCGCGGGGATCCCTTCGGTGAGCACGAGCGATGAGGCAACCCCGACGTCTTCCCGGTTTCCCACGTCCACCAGCGACACAAGCCATCCGGGCTCGACGACCGTGTCGTTGTTCAGGAGAACCACGAGACGGCCTCGGGCGTGTTCCACCCCCAGGTTATTTCCTCCCGCGTATCCGAGGTTGACATCGGAGGCGACGATGCGGACCGTCGGAAACCGCTCCGCCACGTGACGCACGCTTCCGTCACTCGATCCGTTATCCACCAGTATGACTTCGAAGGAGAGTCCCGATTGGAGGAAAACCGATTCCAGACAGGAATCGAGAAGATGCCGGCCGTTGTAATTCAGAACTACAACCGAACAGAGGGGGGAAGCGTGGTCCACCGCAGAATATCACCAGGTGAACTTGTTCTTGTAGTAGTCCACCATAAGCCGGAGTTCGTCATCGAAATTCTTGCCATTCTTCCATCCGAGCGACCGGATCCGGCTATCGTCGAGCGAATACCGCACATCCTCCCCCATCCTGACATAGTTGAACTCGACGTGCTCGTCAATGGGCACCTCTTTCCCAAAATACAGCCGGATGACTTTGGCGACGACCTCACGGTTAGGCGCCTCGTAATTGCCTGAGACGTTGTAGACCGCGTTCCGCTCGCCATGCTCGACGATGTGGAAGATCGCCGACGACGTGTCGTCGGCATGCAGCCAGTTCCGCACGAACGAGCCGTCGCCGTGAAGCGGAATCTTCTTGCCGAGCGAGAGGTACTTCACCGCCTTGGGGATGAGTTTCTCGGGGTACTGGTCGATCCCGTAATTGTTCGTAGGGCGGATAATGTTGAACGGAACCCCATGCGTCCTGTACCAGGCCAGGATCAGCATGTCAGCGGATGCCTTGCTGGCAGAATACGGGTTACTCGGTCGGAGCGGGTCGGTCTCTTTGTGGTTCCCATGCACGAGGTCGCCATAGACTTCGTCAGTGCTGAGCTGGAACATCACGGGCATCTCATAGTTGCGTTTGGCCCGGATCAGCTCCAGGAGGTTTTCCACCCCCCGGATATTCGTGTCAAGAAACCTCCGGCTGTCCACGATGCTGTTGTCGACGTGGGTCTCCGCCGCAAAGTTGAATACGTAGTCCACCTCGTACAGGTGGTCCATGGTCGCGATGTCAGCTTCGAGGAATTTGAATGTCTTGTACTTCCGGAATGACTCAAGATGCTCCGCGCGGGCGGCATAGGTCATCTTGTCGATCCCCCAGACCCGCCAACCCTTCTCCAGGCATGCGCGGGTAAAATGAGATCCCATGAATCCAAGGCAGCCTGTTACCGCAACGACTTTCATGATTTCCGTTCTCCTGTGTTTTGGGCAAGGATCGTCGGCACGGGGACGGGAACGATGAACGCCCCCCGGTAGTGCACAGCAGCGCACCGCGCGATGATTTCCTTCTGGAAATTCCAGGCAAGGAGGAGCAGGTAATCCACCTTCGATGTTGAGAGTTCATCGATGCCCGTGATTCGCATGTGAGCACCGGGCGTGTAATACTCCCACTTCTTCGGATTATCGTCGATGGCCACAGGGACGTCCGCAGCCGTCAGCTCGAAGAAATTCACAAGCGTATTTCCCTTCGCGCTCGCGCCGTAGGACCAGATCACGCTGCCATCGTTTCGTTTCTTCCGTATCAACTCGATCAACTGTCGCTTGTTCAACTGCACCCGTTCGCCAAAGGCCTGGTACGGAGCCTCCGCGGTGATGCCGAAGACCTTTTCCCTCTCAAGGAATTCCCGGACGCGTGGACCCCGAGCATAGTCCCCCTTTGCGCAGACGTATGTCCGTATGGTCCCGCCGTGAAGGTCGGAAAAATACTCCACGTCGAACACTTCCATTCCATGCATCGCCATCAGGCGGACAAGCGGCGTGATGCCGATGTATGAGAGATGCTCATGGTAGGCAGTGTCGAACTCATTCTTCTCAACAAAATCGAGAACGTAGGGGCACTCGATCACGAAGATCCCCTGGCGGGCGAGACAGGCCTGCACGCCGTTCACAAACTCGTGCATGTCGTCAACATGTGCGAAGACATTCGTGGCCGTGATGATTCTCGGCCGTCCGAACCGCGAGGCGATGTCGTTGCCAATCGACGATGACCAGTAGGCATTGATCGTCGGAATCCCAGCCGCGTTCGCCTCCCTCGCGAGGTTCTCAGCGGGATCGACTCCCACAACACGCATGCCGATCGACTGATACCGGGAAAGGAGGCATCCGTCGTTGCTCGCAATGTCGAGGACCAGGTCACCCTCCCGTGCACCCGCAACGCGCGAAGTTGTGACAGACATTTCCTCGCAGTGTTTCCGAAATGTTTCAGTCGTGGAGCTGACGTAGAGGTAGTTCTTGAACATCAAGTCGGGGTGCACTACCTTCGTAAGCTGCGACAAGCCGCAGGTTGTGCAGACCTGCAGGGCAAGCTCTTCTTTGTATTCCGGTGCGGAGAGCTCTTCCTTCTTCACGTAGGAGTTTGCCAACGGTGTGGCGCCCAGATCAAGATAGCGACGGAGAGTGGCCGTGCCGCAGATGCGGCATATCCTTTGGCTCTTCGACGATGCCGCCAGTTGCGTCATCAGGTTCATGAAGCGAGTGACGTTGAGTGAGGAGTCGTGCGGAATATGGTACGGGACGGAAAGATCACGCCGGCGGACCGGCTCAGCGGAGCGATTGAATTCCTTCGTCACGATCTCATGCAGATTCCGCTTTGCGGGTCTGCCCACGTTGATGACCCCGCGGACATCCTCCCGGAGCGCAAGGGCATGGATCGCTTCTGCCGCATCGCGGATGGGCATCCGCGAGGTGAATTGGTCGACACATGCTCTGGAAAACGTGAGCTCCCGGTAGAACGAGGTTCGGATCACCAGGCTGTTTGCGACAAGTCGTACGGAACACTCTCCCCCGAGCTTTGAGAGCGCATAGCGGTTCACGGGGAAGAGCGGGGCCTCTTCAGAGAAGTTCCCCGCCTCACCCGGATAGACGTAGTCGGAGGAAACGTAGACAAGCCGGGCGTCGTGCCGGATGCACCAAAGCGCAAGATTTGCGGTTCCGATGATGTTGGTCCGGACGTACTCCTCATCCACATTCTCGTTGAATTTGTTTGTGACTGCGGCGGCGTGGATGATAACCCCGATTCCACGGAGGCAGCAGTACGAATCCACCGCCTCATAGGAACCGACATCCATCTCCTCTCTGGAGGGTGCGAGCGCCGCCGGATCGATCCTGAGGATTTCTCCGGCGAGCTGCCCCTTGCCACCGGTGATGAGAAGCTTACTTTGCACGCCGCATCCAATCAAAGCCCATGTTCTCGATCGTCATCCTCTCCTCGTCCTTCGGGTTGTACTTGCTTGTCAGCCAGTAGAGGACGATCGCGATCTCATCGGTGAAATTGTAATAGCCATGCCAGATCCCCCGTGGGATGAACAGAGCCCCTTCCTTCGCACTCCGTTCGCTGGAATACACCCATTCCACCGTCCCTCCCTGAGCGGCGGGCTTGTCGCAGAAGCCGAACTTGAGCGCCCCTTTCACGCAGATCTGGTAGTCGTCCTGCAGCTGGTGACGGTGCCAAGCGGAGAGGGCGCCTGGATAAACGACCGTCGCATTGACGTCTCCCTGCCCGATGGGGAAGATGTCGTTATATCTGACGCCACGGTCATCCTCATGAAACCTGAGCGGGTGTCGCTTGATGAAAGATCCGGACATTGGGCCCTCTTACATTTATCCAATAGGAAGATTGATCTCGATCTCAATCTCGATCTCAACCTACGTCCTCCCTTCTTGCGGGAACAGCGCATACCGGATATGCCACGACGCCTCCGTCACGGCCCACTTGTGTGACTCGTCGGGTCTGAAGGCATAAGCGACTCGCGCCACGATCCACCGCCGCACAAACCGCAGAGCATACAGGAAGCGTGTCAGGAACGAGTACGCCTCGCCATGATGCTTCGTGAAAAATTTGTCGTAGCCAGAATACATGAGACGAAGACGGTATTCCGGAACCTTGCTGAAGGATTGACCCCCGAAGTGGATGATTTCGGCCTGAGGCACATAATAGAGCTTCCACGGCGACTCATGCCTGATGCGGTAGCAGAAGTCGGTTTCCTCGCAATAGCTCGTATACCGTTCATCAAAGAACCCGATCCGTTCGATCACTTCGCTTCGGATCAGCATATCCGCGCCGGAGAGGTACTCGACTTCCAGCGGTTCCGTTTGTGCGTCGTCGGGGCAGACCCCGGCGAGCGGCCAGCGCACGAACGGGAGCAGATGTCGGAGGCCGAACGCATCCGCGAATCCCTGAAGAAGACTCGGGAAGGATCCGTATGAGATCTGCGTTGAGAGATCCGGGTTCCGTAATTTCCCTGCGCACGCGCCTGCTTCAGGGTGCGTTTCAAGAAACTCCATCAAAATCTTGATGGCATTGTTCACCAGCACCATGTCCGTATTGAGCATCTGCATGTACCGGCCGGTGACCAGGGCTGCCCCCCTGTTGTACGCCTTTGCCACGCCGATGTTCGTGCCATTCTCGACGAGCCTCACCTCCGGGAACTCCCTCTTGATCATCTCAACGCTCCCATCGGTGGAGCCATCGTCAACGATGATGATCTCGTAGGTGAGACCGACAGTTTTTTCCTTCAACGAAATGAGGCAGTTCCGGAGGAGGTCACGGACGTTCCAGTGCGTGAAGACGATCGATACATCCGGACGTCGGGCGGCGTTCATGAGTTCCGATCAGCGTCTTTCGGCGCTGAGCGTGAACGTTCCGCCGCTGCCGAGCATCTCCTCGATCCAGGACGCCGTTCCTGCGAGCGGGCGTGCGATAAAGCGACGGAACGCCTTCCCCGCCTGCGTGATGCGAGGAGGGGAGAATTCGATCATGCTCCCCATGATGCCTGCCCAGTTGTGTTCGGCGGACCGTCGGCTCTCACCGACAACGGAGAACCCGTGTTCCCCAAGCAACGTGCGGAGTGTGCTCGGATCGAAATGAAACTGGTGCCTGGGGACATCGAGATGATACCACCGACCGCGGAACAGCCTGGCCTGCCAGCTCCCGATATTGGGCACAGCAACAACCAGGATACCGCCGGGACGGAGGAGCGCATGGACCTTGTTGAGCGTTTCCCTCACATTCAGCACATGTTCAAGTACCTGCCACATCGTGATCACGTCGTACGATGCCTCAGGAAGTGAAACGCTGAGGGCATCCCCTTCCGCAATTCGGAGACCCCATTGCGTCCTCCCGAACTCGGCGGCTTCACGGCTGAGCTCTACCCCCTCTGCGTCGAAACCGGCGCGCACCACCTCCCGCAGGAAGTAGCCTGCCCCGCACCCGATGTCGAGCAATTTCCCTCCCGACCGGAAGCGACGGACAAAATCAAGCTTCTCCTTCTGAAATCTTCCGATATTCCGTTCATACCGTGACGCATCCAGAACAACCGTCGGGTAGTACGACTGCGGATAGTAGCTCCCGACTTGGTGCACAGCGGCAGGGGGTATCGTCTGTGCCGCTCCGCACACAGGGCACCGCTCAATGGTGAAGAGCTCATCGGTCGTATGGAAGTTCTCGTCCCTCGCCTGGAACATTGGCACCAGGCCGTCGCCGCCGCAGATTCCACAGGCAGTCATTGGCAGCGCCGAACAACGAAGGGCGGTCGGAGCATGGTCCCCCTGGAGGTCAGGCACACTCAGCAGGTCACCACTCAAGCGGTGCGCCTGCGAGAAATACCGAAATATATCACGGTTGAGGTCAAAAAGCCAACGGCGCCGCTGAGCGAATAGGCGGCTGCTCCCCCTTCCACGCCAAATCGCGGGATGAGAAAGGCATTCCCGAGGAGCAGTGCGGCGATTGCCGCGGCCGACATAACGGGGAACGCAAACGACTCCCCCCGAGCGAACAGCGCTGCGTTCAGCGGCGTCGCCAGAACAGTGAACGTCAACCCTATGCACATGATGCGCAAGACCGCGCTTGCCCCGGCAAATGCGCCGCCGAAGATCACCAGGATGACAAGATCCGCCAACAGGGCCAGGACAGCTATACCGGCGACAAAGAACGCGCCCACCGTGAATGCCTGCCCCACTTTCTTCCTGAGCAGATCAGGGTTCAGCGCAGAAGAGAGGTCCGGAAGGAGCACAGTCAGATAGGCGTTCGAGGCAATGAGGACCATGGAGGCGATCTTCGACGCCGAACCATATAATCCCAGTGCATGTGCGTCCAGAATCCCTCCGACGAGGAACAAATCCACTCTTCCCCCCACAAGATTGAGTACATAATACACCGAGAGCCACTTGTTAAATGACAGCATCTGCCGGCGGAGCCCGCCGTCCCCTCCCCCCCACTGCAACCCTCTCACCGGCAACCACATCCAACCGAGGGTGAACAACACCACCGCAGTGCCCACTTCAATCCAAATCCCAATGCCGATGGTGAGCGAGGAGATGCCAAAGGCAAAGATCGCAACCGCACCCACTTTCAGAAGAGGCGGCACCGTGGCGATAATTGCCTGCGTCCGAAAACGCTGATACGACTGATAGATAGGGGGGAGGAACGAGGCGGCCATCCCTGCGGCAACTGCAACAAGGGAAAGCAGGAAATACGAAGTGATCTGCTCATCGGCTCTCGAGAACACGGCCGACACGATCGGATTCAGAAAGAGGAGCGCGCCAAGGACGACGACCGCCGACAACATCACCTTCCCCTTGAGAGCAACGCTCAGAACGGACCGTACTCGGTTGGTGTCATTCCGGCCGATTGCTTCCGAGGCAAATCGTACGATTGACCCGCTGATCCCGAGGTCCGAGAACGAGACCATCATCGTCATGAGCGAGACGATGAGCGTCAGGATTCCGAAATCCGCAACGCCCAGCGTCCGTCCGTAGATCCCAGACGAGACTGCACCGAGCAAGGCTGAGGCCGCGGAAGCCGCACCCACCCACGCCATATTCCCGACGGTCCGGGATTGGAGTAACCGGTGCACAGAGACTCCGACCCGCTCCCGAAAGCGAAGCTGCCCGGCAAGCCGTTGGAACACAGAATGCAAGGGATCAACCTTTGGACGTGATGTGCGAATTCGATTTTCCCTCTGCGCCTCTCCGCCTTGGCGGTGAGTCTTCGCGTGACATCGCAACGGCAAACAATTGATCAGCAATCGACTTCCACGAATGCGCCCGCGCCACCTCTTTCCTCATCTCCTTTACCCCGGGCGTGCGCTCGGCGAGCGCATCGGTGACGGCCGATGCGAATTCCTCCCGATTGTCTGCCATTCGGAGGAGCCCCTGGTCAGCAAACTTTTCCAACTCGCGCAGACGCGTTGACACCACAGGCCTGCCGAGCGCAAAGTATTCGAAGAGCTTAACGGGGTTTGTCGTGTTCGAAACCGGTCCAGGCAGAAACGGAATGACGCAGACATCAAACGCATTGATAAATGCAGGCACGTCGCGATATTCTCTCCTTCCCATAAGAATCACGTTCGGGATCTTCCTTATGGACTCCAGTCGGTTTTCGAAATCAACCGGTCCGACCAGAACGAACGATACCTGCGTCAGAGTTCTGGCCAGGTATTCGACGAGTGCGTAGTCCATCCAGTTGCGCAGCACGCCGACATACCCTACGATCGGGCGGCGCACGCCGGCAAGGGCATCCGGCGGGCCGCATTCCTGGATCCTCCGCTGGAAGTAGTCATAGTCGACGCCGTTCGGAAGACGTACAAGCGGCCGTCCCAGGACCTTCGGCCTAAGGGTTTCTTCAAGCTTTTCTGCGGTCACACAGACTGCGTCTGACATTTCGATCAGCCGGCGTTCGTAGCACTCCATGCGCTCAACCGAACCACGGCCCGCAAAGAGACTGATCTCGTCGATGCAGTCATAGGCGAGCCTCGTGAAATCGCCTCGTTGAAGCACTAGTCCCCAGAGGGGATTCTCGACAATCGCCAATGTTTCCTCGTTGGGGTCAATGTGCCGGAACAGTCCCCTGATCGCCTGCCGGTAAATTGACGCGTTGAGCCGCTCCATCATGGCTGAATTGACACGGTTGTTCGGCACAATGATAGGCATGGAGGCGATCTTCGGCCCCTCCCCTTGTTCATCCCCGTCTCCACGTAGAGCCGGCTTTCTGAGCATACGCGGGATGACTATGGCGGCGAGACCAAGAAAGAAGTACCAGACGGAGCGAATGACGAGCAACGGGAGTCCCTTCTTTCGTCCAGAGAGGTATTCCGTCAGCCCACACGGCTCGATGAACGTGACCTGGTGCCCCTTCTCGACATACTGGTCGGCGAGTTTCTGCGGACGCTGGTGGAGGAAAGAGTAGGGGATGGGAGAAAAGATGAAGATTTGCATTAGCCGGGAAAGAGCGAGAGTAAGATGGAGATCGAGATCGAGGTTAAGGTTAAGGATTGAGGTTAAGGTCAAGGCTGAGGAGGATCGCGTCGGTAGCTCAGGCTTCGCACCCTCAATCTCAATCTTGATCTCAATCTCATCATGCTCTCCTAAGGATCCTCACTATCCTCCGCGACGCCGTACCGTCGCCGTATGGATTGTGTGCCCGGCTCATCGCAAGGTACGCCCGCCGGTCGGTCAGCAATCGTTCGGTCTCCGCGATAATCTGCCGTCGTGAGGTGCCCACCAGCCGGACAGTGCCCGCCTTCACCGCTTCCGGCCGTTCCGTATGGTTGCGCATCACCAGCACCGGCTTTCCGAGCGATGGCGCCTCCTCCTGCACACCGCCGGAGTCCGTGAGGATGACCGCGCTCCGATCCATGAGGAAGACGAACGGTGCATAGGGCTGAGGTTCAAGCAGATGGATGTTCGGATATCCGTTGAGAAGTGACCGGACCGGTTTCTGAACGTTGGGGTTCAAGTGTACGGGGTAAACAATCTCCAGCTCCGGGTGGCGGATCGCAACGTCGCGAATCGCCTCACAAATATTGAGAAAACCTTCCCCGAAGTTCTCACGCCGATGGCCCGTCACCAGGATCATTTTCCGTCGAAAATCGACGTCGTGGAACATCCGCTCAAAGTATCCTCGCCGCACCCGCAGGCCTTTTCGCACATGCATAAGCGCATCGATGACGGTATTTCCCGTGACGTGAATCCTTCGAGGGTCGATCCCTTCACGGAGGAGATTGTCGCGGGCCTGTTGCGTCGGCGCGAAGTGCAGGTCCGAGAGGTGCGTGGCAATGACACGGTTGATTTCTTCGGGAAACGGGCTTCGTTTGTTCCAGGTACGAAGCCCTGCTTCAACATGAGCTACCGGAATGCCGGCATAGAATGCAGCGAGGGAAGCAGCCATGACAGTGGTGGTGTCCCCCTGAATCATCATGACATCCGGCCGTTCATCCTCCAGTATCGCTTTCATGCCCAGCAGGACGCGTGAGGTCACCTCCTCAAGCGACTGTCCCCGCTGCATGATGTTCATATCGTGGTGAACAGGAATGCGGAAGAGGGACAGCACCTGGTCCAGCATTTCCCGGTGCTGGGCCGTGACGCAGACCCGAGCGCGGAATTGTGAAGGATACCGCCGCAGCTCCTGAATCACGGGGGCCAGCTTGATGGCCTCCGGCCTCGTTCCGAAGACGATGAGGATCTTCTTCTGGGTGCTCACGCTGTCCGGTCAGGGATGTTGAGGTGGTACCGGGGGAGCCTCTTTCCTTCGCAGTTTGACCAGCCGGATGCGCCGCTGGCTCTTTTTCATGATTGTGAACGCCAGCCTGTCGTAAACGATTTCCTCGTTTACGTCCGGGATCCTGCCGGCAAGCTTGTGCAGCAAACCGCTGATGGTCTCGTATTCCCCCGCCAGCGGGACCTCGGTGTTGAACCGTTCATTGAAGTCCCGGATGGCCATGCGAGCATTTACGAGGAAGGTACCGTCGGCCGCCTGTTCCACATCCTTGAGCTCTTCATCGTATTCGTCGTGGATCTCTCCCACGATTTCTTCGAGGATATCTTCCATCGTCACGACGCCCTGCGTGCCGCCAAATTCATCAATGACCACCGCCATGTGCATCTTTCGCTGCTGCAGCTCGCGCATGAGGCGGCTGATCTTTATCGTCTCCGGCACAAGATACGCGGGACGAATCACGTCCTGCAGGACAATCAGGTCACGATACTCCATCAGCCCCAGCAGGTCCTTTGTGTAGACGATCCCGAGGATAGTATCGATCGTGCCGCGGTACACCGGCATCCGTGAGTACCCTTCCTCGAGGACCGTCTTGATGATCCGGTCCCTCGGCATGTCGACATTCAACGCCACCACGTCCGGCCGGGGGATCATGACTTCTTTCGCTGTCGTGTCGGTAAACTCAAAGATACTGCGGATCAGCTCCTGCTCCGTCTTGTCGATCACTCCCGTTTTCGTCCCCTCTTCGAGCAGGAGCTTGAACTCCTCTTCCGAGATACGCGTTTCGCTGAACGTCGTGCTATCCTTGAACGGCCGGAGGAACAGGTTGCTCGCCGCCGTCAGGATCTTCGCCGGAATCTTGAAGGCCGCCGCAAACACCTGGAGGGGAGCAACAACCCGGAGGGCCACCTTTTCCGCGTAACGGAGGGCGAGAGACTTTGGTACGAGCTCACCGAAGACGACCACCGCAAACCCGACCGCCGCTACCATAATGCCGAGCGAAAGCCAGCTGCTCCATTCGCGGATCCACGCCGACGGACTCGCATCAAGCGTGGGGACCAGGTACTGGAGGGCCATGATCCCACCCAGGCCCGAGGCGAGGATGAGCGAGAAGATGACGCCGACGTGCACCGTGGCGAGGAAACGCTCCGGCTCCCGAAGAAACGCCAGCACGCCGTTCGCCTTCTTGTTCCCCCCTTCGGCAAGCTCGCGCATCCGGCTCTTGCGGCTTGAGAGGACCGCGACCTCGCTGGCCGAAAAGAACCCCACGAGCGTAATCAGACAGAGTACGCCCAGTATCTCAATCCAGAGGGTTCCCATGGGCCGAAACTGCCGAAAGTGGGGAAATTTCAACTACTTACAGTTGAAATAAACCAATTTCCCACATGATTTCCAAACAACACAACGGGCGGCTTCAGCCGCCCGTGTGGTACTAACATATGCAACAATTACTATCAGCGTGAGCGCCGCAGAAACTCCAGCCGCGGCTTCAGCCGGTCGGCAGACATCAGGAGCTCGTCCTTCCCAAACACCGCGTCGTCAACGTTCTGAAAGACAAGCTCGTATTCATCGCTCATCACGATGGCTTCTTCCGGGCACGCCTCCTCACAAAAACCACAGAAAATGCAACGGAGCATGTTGATCTCGAACCTCACCGGATACCGCTCTTTTTCAAGTTCCGTCTCCGAGGCCTGCACCTCGATGGCAAGTGCCGGACAGACGCGGGCACAAAGGCCGCAGGCAACGCAACGCTCGACCCCTTCCTCTTCCACGAGCACGGGGCGTCCGCGGAACGATGCGGGTGGATTCCACCGCTCTTCCGGATACTGACGTGTAAACTTGGGGCGAAACACCTGCCGCATCGTCAGCACCATCCCTTTCACGATCTCCGGGATGTACGTCCGCTGCAGGAAGGTGAGATCCTTCCGTCGTACCTGGACCACTTTATCTCCATTCGCATTCGACATCGTTGCGTCACTCCTCGGGAAACACTCGCACAGATGCAGCTACTCCACAAGCAGCAGCCACCCTCCTGTCACTGCAATGTTGAGCAGTGCGAGAGGGATCATCACCTTCCATCCCAGACTCATGAGCTGGTCGTAGCGGAATCGCGGAATAGTCCACCGGATCCATATGTAGAAGAACAGGACCACCGCCACTTTAAGTACAAACGCCAGGATTTGTATTACGCTCAGCCAGAATTGCGGGAGCCCGGCCGACTCCAGATAGGGCACCTGCCAGCCGCCGAGAAACAACGTGACGATGAGCGCGCTGGAGGTGATCATGTTGGCATATTCTGCAAGAAAGAACGTGCCGAATTTCATTCCGCTGTACTCGGTGTGGTACCCCCCCACAAGTTCAGGCTCCGCTTCCGGCAAATCAAACGGAAGCCGGTTCGTCTCGGCAAAGGATGCAACTACGAAGGTGATGAATCCGATGGGGGTCAGGAAGGCGTTCCAGGCGAGCCCGCTCTGCAGCTCCACGATCCGATCAAGCCGGAGCGAGCCGGCAACCATGATCACCCCAACGACCGACAGCCCCATGGAGAGCTCGTAGCTGATCATCTGTGCTGAGGAACGGAGTCCCCCCAGGAGCGAGTACTTGTTGTTCGACGACCACCCGCTCAGCGTGATGCCGTACACACCCATCGACGTCATGGCCAGTATGTACAGCACGCCGATGTTCACATCCGCAATAATCAGCCGAATCTCGTTGCCGAATACCGTGATCGAGTTCCCGAAGGGGACCACCGCAAACGTGGTCATCGCAACGGTGATCGAGATGATGGGAGCCAGTGTATGAATGAAGCGGTTCGCGCTTGCCGGAACGATCTCCTCCTTAATAAAGAGCTTCAGGACATCGGCCGGCGCCTGCAACAACCCCCATGGGCCTACCCGGTTGGGCCCTAACCGGTTCTGAATGAACGCGCTGATTCTGCGCTCGGCATAGACGAGGTTCGCCACCGTCGTGAGGATGACAAGCAGGACGAGGACAATCTTGATCAGGGAGATTACGAGGAATTCCATTGAGCCGATTCCAGTCTACCGTGCAGTGACGGGGGCCGCTGCTCCGACGTGCGTTTTCAGCGGGAGCCCCTTGTTGCCGAGCCGGCGGTACGACATCCCCTTGAATGACTCGACGCGGCTCGCGATCTCATTAAATACATCTTCCGCGGTCTGGAACTTGAACTTCGCCCCCATCAGTGACGCCACGCCCGCGATGATACGCCAGGTTGGCCGAGCATCCCGTTTGGCTCCCTTCGCCCATCGGTCGAACTGCGAACCGAACTTATCCAGCCGGCTCATTGCGAAACCATCGAGGGCACGATCCTGCTCCAGGGTTGCCACGGAAGGCCGGAGGCGCTGCACCCGCCCCTGAAAGTTCGTGAACGTGCCGTTCTTCTCTGCGTACGTTGAGGCCGGGAGCACCACGTCCGCCAGCCGTGTCGCTTCAGATTCACGGCAGGCATGAACGACCAGGAATTCCAGCCGCGAAAGAGCCTGTGCGACGGCAGGAACCTCGGCAATGCTTTCATCAGTCAGATACAACGCTCGGATGGATCCTTCCCTGATGCTCTTGGTGATTGCATCAAACGTTGCACCGCCGTCTGCAGCGCGAATTCCCACCTCCCCCGCCCCGCGCGCATTCGGGGTTTTGTCGGCCCGGATCAGCAGGTCGTCTTCGTCACCCGGAACGATGTGCCCTTTGAAATCGATGTTCTTGGTCCCCAGCACTTCCCGCGCAAACTTCTGGAGGGCATAGTTGTCTTCGTTGGTTTCGTACGCCGAGCCAATGACCGCCACTTCTCCGCGCCGGAATGACTTAAATTCTGACGCAACGCGGGCAATCGCCTCATCCCAGCCCACCTCGGCGGTCCCCTGTTCCTTCCGCATGAGTGGAGATCTGATGCGTTGATCGCTGTTGACCGTACGGAAGGTCTCGAGGCGTCCCCGGTCGCACATCCAGTAATCATTCACATCCGGGTTGAATCGCGGCGTCTGCCGGAGCACCTCGTTGTTCCGCACCCAGGAGATCATGTTACAACCTCGGGCGCAACCGGGACACACCGTATCGGTCTCCGACATCTCCCAGACCCGCGCCCTGAAGCGGAAGTCACGGCTTGTCAGTGCGCCGACCGGGCAGAGATCGATCACGTTCATTGAATACGGATTGTCCAACTGCTCTCCGGGGAAGGTAGTCAGCTCGACGTGATCCCCGCGCTCCGTGAATGTTAACTGCGGCTTGCGGGCGATCTCGTCGCAGAACCGGATGCAGCGCGAGCACATGATGCACCTCTCCGTATCGAGCAGCACGTGCGGACCCAGCTCCACCCGCTTGGGCTTGTGGACTTTCTCCTCGTCGAACCGGCTCACGCCGATGCTGTGCTCGTAGGCGTAGTCCTGCAGCTTGCACTCCCCTGCTTCGTCGCAGATCGGGCAGTCGAGAGGATGGTTGATAAGCAGGAATTCCATCACCGCATGGCGCGCGTTGATCACGCGGTCCTTCTTCGTATACACGACCATCCCATCGGCAACCTGGGTCGAGCATGCGATGACGAGCTTCGGCATCTTTTCCACTTCCACCAGGCACATCCGGCAGTTCCCCGCGACGGACAGACGGGGATGCCAGCAGAAATGAGGGATTTCGATCCCGTGCTCCCGCGCCGCCTGAATGATCGTCAGAGAACCTTCAACCTCGAGCGTCTGACCGTCTATGGTGATTTTTGCCATGCCTGTTGTCCGTCATGCCTCCGCAAGTTCACGAACGTAGCGTTCGTGGAACGTCTTCAGTTTCACAACGAGCTCTTCGATCTCCTCCTTCGGAGGGAGGAACGTCGTGCGGAAATGGAACGTCCCCGGCGCCTGTCCGAACCCGCTCCCCTGGACAACGCAGATGCCGGTTTCTTCGAGCAGCGCGAGGCAGTAAGCGGTGTCACGCTTCTCCTCGTACGCCGCCCGCTCTTCGGGAGTCATGGATGACGTATCCTGCCCCTGGGGGAGCTCGATGCGGACAAACGCGTACATTGCCCCCCGTGGGATGTCGACCGACATACCTTCAATCTTGTTGATTCCCGACCCCAGGATTTCCGCCTTCGCCTTCAGGTCTGCCAGAACGCCGTCACGTTCCCGCACATACGTCTCGTAGCTTTCATCCCCTGGTTGGGGGGGCGCAACCATCATGTACGTCGCAAGTTGTCCGACGACGTTGGCGCAGAGGCTGATCGACTGCAGCTTTACGAACATTGCCATCACGTCGTCAGGGACGTTACGGAACTCGATATACCCTCCTCGGTGCCCGCACTCGCCCAGGAAGCCTTTTGAGACCGAGTGCAGACTGAACAACGTGACATCCCGCTCACCCATGCCCATCAGCACCTTTGCAAACGAGTGGAAACGCAGGGCCGGGTCGTACACATTTTCCTGATACACCTCGTCGGCGACGATGGCGAGACCGTTGGCGTGCGCAAAACGGATGATCATCCGAATGTTGTCTGCCGTGAGCACTGCTCCCGTGGGATTGCCGGGGTTGATGACCACAATCCCCACCGGGTTAGTGCCGCGCTCTCTGGCTGCCGCGATGCTCTCGCGCAGGGTTGTCTCATTCAGCTGCCAGCGATTCTTTTCGTCCAGGTGATAGCCAATCTGACGGCCCCCCAACAATGTCAGCGAAGCGCTGTAGAGGGGATACTGCGGAATGGGGATCATGAACCCGTCGGAAGGCTTTCTCAGCATCGCAGTCAGAACCGCCTGCGCTCCTTTGCTGGCGCCGTCGGTCAAAATGATGTGCTCCCGGTCTGCCGAAATGGCGTCGCGCCGGGTGATGAACTCTGCAACCGCCCGCCTGATAAACGGAATCCCGGGGCTCTGGCTGTACGCCCCGGTGCCTGGAGGATGATTCTGCAAAATGCGCCTTGCCCGCTCCATGATATCCGCCGGGTAGAGCCGCTGGGGGGCGGGATTGCGGAGCAATTCAGGATACTCGACGAGACTCAGAAGCTGGCGTAGATAGCTGAGGGGGCGCTGCTTCAGGGCCTGCGGGTTCCCGATATTGCAGTAAATGATCTTGCGCCCCTGTTCCTCCAGCTCCTGTGCGCGCTGGACAATCGGGCCGCGTACTGCATACTGCGCGTCGATGAGGCGTGGATTCAGCTTGTCGCGGGTGAGCATTGGCGTGGGGAGCAGGAGGGCATAAGCTACGAGGGGCGGATAATGACGGTAGAAAACCGCCGCTCGTCGAAGAGATCGAGCGCCACGTTCTGGATGTCCTTCGACGTCACGGCGTCGACCTTTGCCAGGACGCTGTCGATCGAAATGTACGACTCGAAATAGAGCTCTGCGCTGCCAAGCCGCATCATTCTGCTCGACATGTTCTCCAGGCCGAGCATCATCGTTCCTTTGATCTGGGACTTCGTCCGTCGGAGCTCGTCGCTTGAGACGCGGGTGGTCTTGAGTTTCCTGAGCTCTTGATGGACGAGGTTAATGGCATTGTCCACGTTCTTCTTGTCGGTCCCGATGTACGCCCCGAACAGTCCCGTGTCCGACAGGAGATTCACGAACGAATAGACCGAATAGGCAAATCCGTGCTTTTCCCTGATCGTCTGGTACAGCCGGGAACTCATTCCTTCACCGAGGAGCGCGTTGAGGACGAGGAGCGGGTATCGGTGTTTGTGGTGGATGCTGTAGGCGACGGTCCCGAGGGAGATGTGTGCCTGGTTGATGGGTCGGGGGTATTCGCGAAGGCTTGGCCGGGTGCCGCGCGTCGGCCCTGGCTGGCGGACCCGCTCGCGCCGCTTCAGCGGCAGCCGGCCGAAGTACCGGGCAGACAGCTTTACCAGTTTGTCGTGATCCACATTGCCGGCTGCAGCAATCACCAGGTATTTCGGATGATAGTGCGACTGCACATGGGAGAGGAGATCGTCCCGCCGGAATCTCCGAAGGTTCCGCTCTGTGCCGATGATCGGGAATCCCAGCGAATGATTGGGAAAGAGCGCCTTTTCAAAGTAATCGTGGATAATGTCTTCGGGGTCGTCCTCCGCGTTGCGCAGCTCCTCTATCACCACGAGCTTCTCCTTTTCAAGCTCCTCGCGGCGGAATGTCGCATTCAGGACGATGTCGGAGAGCACGTCCATCGCCTCGGGGACGTTCGCGTCGAGGACCCGGGCGTAGAAGCATGTCTGTTCCTTCGTCGTGAAGGCGTTGAGGTAGCCGCCGAGCGATTCGAGGCTCTGGGCAATCTCGCGCACCGAGCGCTTTCTGGTCCCCTTGAACACCATGTGTTCAAGGAAGTGGCTGATGCCGTTCTGGGTATGGTTCTCGTCGCGGGAGCCGACGTCGGCCCAGACGCCGAGCGACACAGAGCGAACGTGAGGAATCAGTTCGGTGACGACCCGGATACCATTGTCCAGCACGGTCCTCCGGTACAAGGGAGAGACGGGCTGGTAGGTTTTGCGCATGACAGAAATATATCCAATTCAGCCCCGAGAGTCAAGAAAACGGGCGTTCCGGTGCCATGGACTGAACGCAGTGGTGCCGTTGATTCGCTGACGGATTTTTTCTATGTTCCATCAGACCTCTTTCCATTCCTCCGCGAGCTGATGCTCTCAGATATCGTTGTTGCTCTCAGTCTCATCTATGCACTTCTGATAATAATCTTTACCGGCGGCGCGATGACATCGCGCTACCGTACCCGAGGGCAATATCGGCCGCGGGTCTCGATCATTGTTGCAGCCCGGAATGAGGAGCGGTACATCAGCCAGTGTCTCGAATCGCTCCTCCGCCTCACATACCCCCGGGAGCTGCTCGAAATCATCGTCATCGACGACCGATCGGACGACTCAACCGCCGCCATCGCGCAGGGGTACGTCAAAGCACACCCTCATGTGCGGCTGCTCCACAGCCTTCCTGAAAGCGGCCATCTCCGGGGAAAGACCAATGCGGTCACGCAGGGGGTTGAGGCGGCAGCCGGGGAAATTTTCATGTTCACCGACGCCGACTGCAGGGTGCCGCCTGGATGGGTCGAGGGGATTGTGCAGCACTATGGCGATGATCGTGTCGGGACTGTAGCGGGGTTCACGTCGCTCAAGGGGGGCGACTGGTTTTCACGCATGCAGGCCCTTGACTGGTTTGTCCTGTTTTCCGCGGCGGCGGGCACAGCGAGGATGGGCTTCCCGACCACCGCGGTGGGCACGAATCTCTCCGTCCGGCGTGAGGCATACGAGAAGGTGGGGGGATACAGGAAGATCCCATTCAGCGTCACCGAAGACTATGCATTGTTCCATGCGGTGACAAAGCAGGGGGGATATCGTGCGAGGATCCCCATGGATCCCGAAACGCTAGTTGAGAGCTCCCCCTGCAGCACAATCCAGGAACTGTATCACCAGAAGAAACGGTGGTTCACGGGAGGCCGGGGGATGGACGCGAAAAGCATTCTGGTCTTTGTCATACCGTACCTTTTCAATCTGTCGCTGCTCGTGGCCCTGTTCGCGCTCCCGTGGCCGACATTCGTTGCCGCGTTGGGGGCAAAACTGGCCGTCGATTTCGGGTTTTGTCTCCCCTCGGTCGTCCGTTTCCGCCGGCCTGAACTCTTGCTGGTCTTCCCTCTCTATTCTCTCTACTATTTTCTATATGTTCTGATCTATCCCCCCCTCGTCCTTTCCGGCGGCAAAGTGGTATGGAAGGAACGGACGTTCCAGAAGCAGCGCTGAGGTTCAGGCCAAAAACAGTGAAGCCCCCCGCCAGCAGGCGGAGGGCTTCAGGGTTTGTTCCTAAGGGACGATCAGGCGCGGGAGCGTGCGCTTGCGATCCCGAGCCGTTTCAGCTTGTATCGGAAGGTCTGTTCCGTCATGCCGAGGAATGCAGCGGCCTTCGACTGATTGAAGCCGAACTTCTCGAGGGAGCGTTCGATGATCCCCTTCTCGATCACGTCCAGGGACCGGTCGAGCACAAACTCCTGGCCCGCCATGATGTTGTTGATCATCTTCACGACCTCGGTCTTCTCGTCGACGAGCTCCGGCGGCAGCATGAACCGGCCGTCGTTGGAGAAGAGCACGCACTTGTCGACCACCGCTTTCAGCTCGCGGATATTCTCGCGCCACGGCTGGCGGACAAGGACATCAATGGCGTTGATGTCGATGACCAGCTCTGCCAAGCCCAGCTCCTTGCAGATCTCGCCTGCGAAGTGCTTGACCAGGAGCGGGATGTCTTCCGGCCGCGTGCGGAGCGGTGGGACCTCGACTTTTTCGAACTCCAGAATCTTTCCGTACAGGTCTTCGAGCAGCTTCCGCTTTTCGACCAGTTCCGCCGGGTCGGCCTTCATCGTCACGATCAGGCGGATATCGACCGGCTCGCCGGATTCGCCGCCGATGCGGCGGGTCTTTCGCTCGTTCATGAAGTTCAGGATCTTCATCTGGTTGCGGAAGCTGGCCTCCTCGATTTCCTCGATGAGGACCGTACCGCCGTTGGCCAGTTCGAAGAGCCCGCGCTTTGACGTGTACGGCAGGCCTTCGACTCCGCGGTCGAAGCCGAAGAGCACCGCCTCGAGCTCCTTGTCGTCGAGCACCGAGAGGTTGATCGACATGAAAGGCTGTTCGCCTTTGTCGGTCTTGCTCTGGAAATAGATGTTCTTGGCGACGGCGCCTTTGCCGACGCCCGCCTCGCCGACCACGACGACGTCGCGCCGGGTTTTCGCAAGCTTCCCGATCTGTTTGATCAGCTGCTCGACGGCCTTGCTCTTCCCGACGATCGGATAGTCGTTCGAGTTGCCGAGTTTCTTCTCTTCGCCCTGCTGCGTCTTGTGTTCCATCTGATCCCTCGATGAAAATTAATTTCTGATGTCGTGTGAGCCGGTCGTTGGCGGCGCCTATGGTTTCCTATTCGATGTTGACACAAACATACGTCCAAGGATGACCTTTCGGTCGAAGAACTTTTCGATCACAAGGTTATCGAGAGCATCCCGCCAGCGTGTGACGCGTTTCGGGCTGACTGCGAGCTCCTGTTCGTAGAATTCGCCCTTCACCGAGGTGATGAATCTGAGACGCATGCCAAACGCTCCCGCAATCAGGACAAGGACAGCCGTAGAAATGTATTGACCAACTGCCCAAACCACACTCGCAGGCGCAAGTTCAACAGTCTTTATGGCTGCCCAACTATGAAGAATTTCGAGGCTGCAGAAGATAAGAAGAAGGAACATTATCTTTTCTATATATGCTCCTTGAGGTGGATCCTTCATGTACGTATATCCAAAGAACAGGAGGATGAACCCTATGCAGACTACACACATCTGAATAACGTTTAGAAATAGTGGCTTGTACAGGAGGACAATGTAATTGTCAGGCAGATACATATACAGCGCATTTACCCGCTGAAGGCGTTCTTCAGGATAGAGAACACCAACCGCCTTTCCGCTCTTCCAAGCCTGCAAGCTTGTGATGGACGCCAGTTCTTCTGGGCTGGGAGCTACACCGTGTTCGTCCTGGTAGGAGTACCAACTTGACGAGAGTTGTTTCCAATCCTGGACGTCGGGGGTTCCATAGGCATACTTGGGATCAGAAAAGAAGCCGCCGTAATAATACCCAAAGAAGCTGCCTACTATTGAGAGCGTCAGGACGTATTTTTGATAGGTCTTAAAGTCGCGGAATAGGACATCAATGGTCAAGTAGGCAATAGATGCAGCCAAAAGAAAATAGTAAAGTCCGAGAAATACATATTGATTAGCGTAGAGCGGCGCGTACTTCTCTTCCGTAAGGAATCCGGTATGCGGACCGATGAAGTAGAAAAAATGAGTCGGGATGGATACGGAGAATAGCGCCGCGAAATTTATGAACAGGTAACGATTCTTCTGAGCCGGCTCTCTCCTCACTATCTTAAGGGTGATGATAAACAGGAGAAACTGGAGAGAGTAGACAAAGAAGCTCGCAACTGAGATTTCACGATGGGGAAGGAACACGTAGCTTAGGGAGAACGCGACTACCCCCAGCCCCCAGGCGGTCATTGTCTTCTTAAAGACGCTCATACGATTGCCTTATGAGTTTGCACCCCGAATATACCGACGGAGCAACCGGAAGTCAATAGGAAACGCAAAAACTTTCAAAAAACCGCCATTTTGGTGCCCCGTATCACAAAAGTGCCACCTTCAAAAATCGAAAGAAAAGTGAAAAAACCCTTGACAATAGTACACGGAATTCCTACAATATTAGCGAATTCAACACAGATTCCGCAATACCCCTCGAGAACTCGTAAGTAACTTTGCACTCTGGTCCACACGAAGACTAGTGTGAACCAGATCCGGGGCACCGGCAAGTTTCAACCAGCGTTCTTTGTAAATAACGCCAGAGCAAGAGGCCACCTGTTTGTGGCCGGGGGCGGTTGGTGTTGAACGCCTCCACCAAGCTAACTAACCTAAGAAGACCAGTCTATTCTCATTTCCCAGGAGATCCTGCTATGTCACGCACAGCGAAGCGATTCCGCTCACTTGTGATCACCATCATTGCGATCGCAATGACGAATATTGCGATCTCTTTTGCGAGTGGAGTCGGCACTGTGCCTGACGCCCCTCGACCAAAGAGTGGTGTGGGCACCGTCCCCGATGCACCACGCCCCAAGAGTGGAGTCGGAACTGTTCCTGACGCCCCTCGACCAAAGAGTGGTGTGGGCACCGTCCCTGACGCCCCCAGACCATAGGGAACCTGCTGCCAAGCTTCAGTACGAAAAAGAGCTTCTTTTCACCCCGTCATTGATTTGGCGGGGTGAATTTTTTTTGTCCCTTCGTCTTCGTACCTTCCTCTCCTACAGTCACTCACCTTTTTGGGGGAAATCCATTGGTACACGTATGCAATTGACGGCAAAGCGATTGCTGATCCACGCGACGTTGTTCATTCTGACCTTTCTGACAACAACGCTTGCCGGCGTACAGTGGCTGAACAGGGATCCTTATGAAATAGCGAACTTTGACAGCGGACTAACCTATGCAATTCCCCTGCTTGCAATACTCTTGTCTCACGAATTCGGGCACTACATTGCTGCACGTTATCACGGAGTCAGCGCCACACTTCCGTACTTCCTCCCCTTTCCCGCGTTTCTCTTCGGGATCGCGCCGTTTGGTACGTTGGGCGCAGTGATCCGCATTCAATCCCGGATCGAATCACGCAAATCCCTGTTCGACATTGGGTCTGCGGGACCGGTTGCGGGCTTTGTTGTCTCACTGATTATCTTGATCGTGGGTTTCCGAACACTTCCGAACCTTGAGTACCTATACACCATTCATCCTGAGTATCGGTCGATGGCCGGGATTCCGGAGAGCGGACTGACATTTGGCGGCAACATACTCCTCACTCTCCTTTCCAAATCCCTGGCTCCGTCGGGGTCATTCGTCCCCCCGATGAATGAGATCTACCACTACCCCTTCCTCTGCGTAGGCTGGTTCGGCATGCTCGTCACGGCCATGAACCTGATCCCTGTGGGTCAGCTCGACGGCGGCCACATCACGTATGCAATGTTTGGGAGCATGCATCACAGGATTTCCCAGATTTCGTTACTCGTGCTTGTAGTCCTTGGCACGCTCGGGTTCCTCCCGCTCATCGGGATCAATCTCGTGATCGGCTGGTCAGGCTGGCTTTTCTGGGCGCTCGTGCTGGCGCTTCTCATCAGGAGCCGCAGGTTTGAACGTCCGCCGCTGGACGACCTCTCCCCCCTGACGCCTGGAAGAAAACTTGTCGGATGGTTGTGCGTGGTCATCTTCGTGACGACGTTCATCCCGGTGCCGATTACGATATAGGTCGTACCCACGCATATCTCCCTTCCCGTCGGGTGATCACCCCATCCAGCCCCACCTGGGACCTTTTGTCGAGGGCCCAGGCATGTATCCAACCATCAATGTCCCGTGTGAACGTAACCATGTTAGCAGTATCTCCATGCCGCGGTCTGGCCATCGTAATCAGCACAAATACCCAGACGCACATGCCACCTGCTACAAGAAAGCCTGGCGCAACACCACTCGCCGATGAATGATCCGTGAAGTCGATGTGGGTGTCCTTGCCCACCAGCACGAATCCGCCCCAATAGAACGGGTCGCTCTTGCCAGCGTGGATCAGGTCGAGTTTTGCCTGTCGCAGAGCTTCGGCGGTGGTCATCCCTTTCTTCAGATGCGTGTAGAACCGTTCCATGAGCATCTTTGTCGACTCGTCGTCCACAGGCCAAAGCGAACCGACGAACGCGATGTGAGGTTTCAACGTGAAAGGCTTTAACAGTCCGTAACTTTTTGCTTTCTGGGACCAACGAGCTGTGTTGCATCCGCTTAGGACGAGGAGCTCGGGTTCCAGATCGAGGAGGGAGATTTCACATGCCCGCAGCGATTGATCTACCCTGAGGTTAGCATTCTCACCAATATTAAGATAGGAATTTGCAGGGTAGCGATCATCCCAAAAAGCGTGCGACGCAAGGTGTAAGATCCTATACCTTGACGAACGCTCAACAAACGCTGACTTGTTAGTCTTTGTAACACTTTCGCGCGGCGAATTCTGATAACAAATGCGCTCAATCACCTCGGATTCTACGATCGCTCCGGGTGTACGGAACGCGTCAAACTCGAGATTACCGTTGCTCCAGTACGCTTCATCCGACCGTGAATAGTCATACACACCATCCTCGTTACCAAGAATAAGCGCAAATTCATCCTTTCCTCTGACGGCGTCTTCGAAAAGCAAATGGGAAGCAGCCATTTCGTACTTTATGGAGTATCTCTCCAGAAGATATTGAATGCCGCATATGACGGAATCTTGACCTGATCCCGATTTATCGGACCTGAGAGTCTCGAAGGGCAAATTCCTTAGCACGCCATCTGGCACGATAGTAAGCGTCTTAACCTTGCCCAGTAGAGGCAGAGCCGGTCCCAACAGTAATCGGAATAATTCTGCACTTACCCCCTCATCATATTCTGCGGTAACACGATTCCAAATGCTCTCGCGTTCTTGCTTGGGATCCAGAAGAGGAGTTAATCGACTCAATAAGCTGACCAAACTGTCTTCGCCGACTTGTCGGGTAAACGTACAAATAGTATCGCCAGTGACGACAAAGACAAGGAAGTCATCGCGCCCGACCATATATTCTAAGACGGCCGACCCCGCGGCTTTAAGCCTTAGGTGTAAGTCTGGAGTTGAGGCGGGATTCGAGAATATGAAGACCGATTCCAGCTGTTTCCTAGCAGCCAACTTGCTGAGTGCTCTTCTGAATTCTACCTCGCACGATATTAACGTGTTTCGAAATTTAATTGAGTTGGGGAACCCTTCCTCGAACAATTTCTTTTCTAGGCTCGAAGGCATCTTCTTATACAATTCGGAGAGCCGTACACGAAGTTCTGCCAGTTCAGCATAGAGGCTGTCAGACCCTCTCGATTGTGTTGAAGCGAGGGGCAACGAGAACGGATCCAGTAGTTCAGCGAGTTTCAGTGTTTCTGCAACCTTTAAGGCCAGATCCAAATTGTTGTTGCACACCAGAATTCGGCTATACTGCTCTAAGTCTTCGCGCAACTCCGCGTTGTACGCAAACGGAGAAATGCAATCGGAGGTGGTAGTGGGATGCGCAGTATGAAATTCGAAAAGTCGGCGAAAAGAGGCTAGTGCCTCCGAGAAGCGTCCGAGAGACAAGTGACATCTCGCGATTCCCCGTAACGCCCGTGTGGTTGCAGCATAGACGTGGAGTGACTCAGAAAGGGATTGGGCTTGCAAATACATCTCTAGCGCCGCGTCGTATTTCCCCAGGTGGAAGTGGAATTGACCAAAATCGAGGAGCGCACCAATCTTCAGGCCAAAATGACTATTGGATTGAAGCATCCGATTTTGAAGCCTAAGCAACCTCACCGCGTCTCCTAGCCTTCCTGACATTAACATGCACTCTGCAAGACCACCGACAATTGTTGGCTCCGCCAGGGACCAAACCCTCTTTCCTGAGACCAACGACCAACAGGACCGGAGGTTGTCCTCTGCCTGATTGACCCGGCCAAGGCTCTTCAATGCAGAAGCGAGCCCAAATCTTGCGGAAACCACGAACGCGATGTCATTCTCGAGAGTTGTTGCCAGCGAGAGCGCGGTCGTGAAATAATCTACGGCGATGACACTCAACCCAATTTCTTGAAACGCGCGGCCAATGTCTACCAGGCCATATAGATATGCACGCTCCTCCCCTTTCTGTTCAGCCCACTCAACCCGCCCAATGCCGTTTTCGATTGCATCAAGCCACGATCCCAGTTCCAAACTGGCCCCAAAAGATCGATACAATGAGTAAACCCAAAGGGCTGTCTCTTGGGCAAGCGACCCGGCATGGGCAGCCCGATCCGAAAAAGTTTTGGAGCTTGTAAAATCACCTTCCAGATACTTCAGGTCGGCGATCTGCTGGTAAGCCCATGCCTCCCATTTGTAAAACCCAAATCGAGCGGCAATGCTTGACATGTCTCTAGCCACGTCTATCTCGTTTCTTTGAGTCCCGAGTCTTCCAAATAGCGAGTATCTGTGGGACTGCAAGAAGAAATACCCCTGGTAATCCCCCTCCCTTTCGGCTGCCGCCGAGAGCGTGTCGATCATCCGAAGCGAAAGGCGTTCGTCACCAAAGAGGCTGAGGGCAGCAGCATACGCCTGGAGATAC
>JBFLYO010000011.1:0-98674 GCA_040756745.1 Bacteroidota bacterium | reverse complement strand
CAGCAATCGACAGAATTACACGGGCAAACCTCTGGCACTGTTCTTGAACGAAGGGGGGAAGATTCACAAGGGGGGGATCCGTATGACCACAGGACAGACCATTCTCACACTCGGTGCGTTCATGTTTCTGACGACCCTCCTGACGAATTTCTATGGGCTCGTTGCCCAGACGGGTGACACGATCAAGAGCGGTCAGGACGGCATACTGGCAACAACGATAGCGTCGTCGTACATGGAAATAGCGCAGGGCCTCGCCTTTGATCAGATCACTGACACCTCCAACGCAGCCATTCACAACGTGTCGGTCCTGACGTCGACCGGAATGCTGGGAGCCGAATTCGGCGAGGACAGCATTGCTGTCTTCAACGACTTTGACGACTTCAACGGGCAGGAGTTCGAACGCCAGGCACTGGGATCCGATTTCCGTTACCGTACCCGATTCTCCGTGTACTACGTCGATCCTGACGAGCTGGACATGAAGCTCGGCACCCGCACGTTTGTGAAGCGGATGGACCTGGAAACCTGGCGGGTCTACCCCCCACCGTTGGGGGAGGATCAAATCGATACCATCCGCACCTCAGTGGTGGCGGGGTACTTCCATTTCGACTGACAGGGAGGACAACGATCCATGTCGGCATTTCTTGACATCATTGCATCTCTCCTTTTCGGAGGCGCGTTGTTCGGCATCGTCCTGACCGCAAACGACATCGCCACGGAAACGCAGACAGTCTATAGCGGCGACATGCTTGTGCAGCAAATGTTGACAACCACGGCACAGCTCGTCGAGGGGGAGTTCCGCAACATCGGCTTCGGCGTGCCGGAGCGCGAAAAGACCATCATGATGGCAGACTCATCGGCGGTCAGCTTCCTGTGCGATGTCGACAGGAACGGGACAATCGACACTGTCAAGTATTCGATCGGCCCCACGTCCGAACTGGCCGCCACGGACAACGACCTGGACCGGTTTCTGAAGCGGGGGATCAATGCCGAACCTGTCATGAACGTCGGCGCGGTAACGGTGTTCCGTCTCCGGTATTTCACCCGCTCAGGTGAGTTCCTGTCGGCGCCCATCTCGGCCGACCGTCTGCAGGAAGTCTACATGGTCGAAGTTACCATGGAGGTTCAGAGCCCCACCGCCCCCGCGAGGGATCCGGCGATGGTCCGTGAAGGAGAGCGCGACCGGCTCTTCTCGACATCGTTGTGGCAGCAGACGAGGCTCGCATCACAGAACACACGGCGCTGATCCATTCTTGCATGAGGAGAACCGCGTATGGTCGGTAGAGCGAATATTATCATGGTTCTGGGGTTCGCGATCGTCCTCGCCTACGTCACGATGAACCTGAACCGGTACTCGACGTCAGCGGTCGGGAACATGTCGTCGTACTATGAGGCAACGGCAGCGCACAGCCTTGCCCTCGCTGGAGCGAACGCCGGCCTGGCAAAGATCTACCAGGACACCACGTGGGACGGCTCCATGTCGGAGACGCTCGACGACCCTGTCATGCCCGGCAGTTTCTCCACAGAGCTGATCGACCTTGGCGGATTCCGCAAGATGCTTCGATCGGTATCGTCATACTCCTCCTCTGCCGCCGGCGTGTTGCACGATACGATTGATGTGTACTTCAACACGCGTCGGAAGAACAGCTACACGCTCTATGCGTGGCTCACGAACAATACTGGAAACGTGTTCTGGAGCGACGGCGACACGGTGTGGGGACGGGCACACTCGAACGGGAATGTCCATATCAGCGGCAGCCCGGTGTTCATGGACAAGGTCACGACGTCGAAACGCTTCGATCCTCCCTTCGTCGGGAAAGGGACCAATCAGGCGATCTTCAAGAACGGCTATGAAACAGGCATTGCGTCCGTCGAGCTCCCCTCCGATCTCTCCGAACTGGTCGCAGCGAGCACGTCAGGCGGACGGCGGTACACGGACGATATCGACGTCACTCTGCTGCCGGGAACGCTTGTGAACAACGACGGCATCGCGCTCGTGCAAGACCTGAGCACAGGCGCCATCGATACGATCTCGCTGTCGGGCGGTTCCTTTAACGGGGTGATCGTGGGGAATGGGAAGGTATCGGTGGCAGGGGTGCTCGACGGTTCGCTCTCCATTGCATCGCTCCAGAGCGTCTCGGTCAAGAACGATATCACGTATGAACGCAACCCTCGCTACGGCACCAGCGACGACCTGCTGGGCCTCATCGCCGAGACGGACATCGTCATCGCTGACAACGCCGCCAACCGATCGAACTGCGAAGTGCAGGGCTGTCTCTTCGCGCGCACCGGATCCCTCAAGGCGGAGAATCTCTCCTCATTGCCGGTGTGCGGGACGCTCAACACGTTCGGTTCAATTATCCAGAACACGGAGCAGGAGGTTGGGCTGTACACCGCCAAGGGAAGCGGCAAACCGACACTGACAAACGGATTTGCCAAAGACTTCCGGTACGACTTGAGGCTGGCGGACAACAACGTACGCCCCCCCTATTTCCCGGGCTACTACGTGAAGGCCTACGCCATCAGCAACTGGTGGGAAAGCTACAGAATCTCATCGTACGACTAGGCGCCTGCCCCGGGAGCGCTCCGCTGCAACGCCACCACGGTGATGTCGTCGCTGAGTGGCGCACCGTCAAGGAATGACCTGAGCTCCTCCCGCACCGCGTCCACGATGTGTTGAGCGGAGGATGAATGCTGACGGCTCAGGAGTTCCGCCAAGCGATCTTCCCCATACGTCTCTCCCTTCGCATTGCGCGCCTCAGACACCCCATCGGTAAAGAGGAACACCGTCTCCCCCGGTGCAAGAGCGTAACGCTCTGTCATGTATGCCGAATCGCAGAAAAGTCCGAGCGGCACGCCATGGGACTGCACGCGTTCGATGCCATTCCTCCTCATGATGAACGGGTAGCAATGGCCTGCATTGGCAAGCTCAAGATTGCCTGAAGCGTCCCCCTTCCCACTCACGACAGTCGCGAAATGGAGTGACAACGTCGCCTCGCAGAACAGACGGTTTGCCTGATTCATCATCTCTTGCAGTGGCAAGGGGCTGCGGGTCAGAATCCGGAAAATCCCGTGGAGGTGCGTCATCATGAGGGAGGCTGCAACTCCCTTCCCGGTGGCGTCGCCGATGACGAAGTGCAGGGGATCACTCGGAGAGCCGTTCACTATGAGGTCGCAGTAATCACCGCTTACCGGACCCGCGGGCTCATAATGATAGGCGGTCGCCCAACCGCCGTGAACAAGTCCGTTCCTGGGGAGCAGATTCCGCTGCACTTCAAAGGCCAGATCCAGATCCTGCTCCAGTACTCTCTGTTCCGCGGCCGTGAGGTGGTCCAGGCAATTGCGGATCAGCGGATTCACCATCAGGCGATCACGCTCGATGGGGTCGTGACACGTTTCGCAGAGGCCGTACGTCCCCTGCGCGTACTTTTCGAGGGCCGCATCGACCTCATTGAGCAGGTGACGAAGTGTGTCGTTTCCCCCGGATTCTTCAACGACCGCCGCAAGCCTGCCGCGGCGATCCTTCAGTGTATTCCGCAAGTCGCTGTTGTCGGGCAGATTCATTCATTCTCCTCATCCGGATCCGGATAGGCATCTTTCCATACAGTATACGGAAGCCCCGACTCGGAGATTCACGTCACGGGGCACCATCTGGGTTACGCCGCCCGCACGAGTTTGCTGCCTATCGAAACACCTACCATGCCTGTCCCGAGCACTCCGGCATTCATGACGATTCCTCCCGTTGTGTGACACTTTAGAACACCCGATCCGGCGAGGGAGTTCGCCGCCATTACTCGGGAGAAGAAATGCCCGGTCGGATACGCAGAGGGTGGCAAATTGCAGCAATCAACTGTGCGGGGTCCCTGGACATCTCTGCCATGCCACTCTGGTTATCCACTTCCAGCAACGCCTGGACAGAAGGTTGCGAACCGGTCAAGGACATTGCCTGCGCTAATCGCACCATTTGACATTGGAAAGGGCGCTGTGTATTTTTTTGAGCTCGTGAACCAGGCCGTGTGAATTTTCACCACCCCCACTACTATTTTACGCATGCGCATCGTCCACGCCCTGTTCTTCCTTCTTGCAGGCATCACCGCTCAGCCAACCACGCCACAGGCCAGTGTCGTCACTCGGACTCACCCACGCCTTCTTGCCGATTCAGCAGATATCGCTCGTGCACGAGTCTGGATGGGGCAGTCATCCTGGTACCGTTCCATCATCGTGGAGAACAAGCGGCGGACTGATGCATTCATCGCCCATCGCCCGATTCACGTCTCCCCAATCAAACAAACATACGAATATAAGATGTACACCTGCCCGGTGCACGATGTCGAACTCCTCTATGAGGAGTTCAGTCCGCACCGGCATCGTTGCCCGAAGGATACGAGCGAACGGTACAGCGGAGGGAAATATGATGCTGCATGGGCGGGGTGGTACAACAGAGAAGTCGCCTCTCATCTGGTGTGGGCAGGTATCCTCTTCCAGCTGTACGGCGACGAACGGTACGCGGAGGCCGGAAGGGAGATCCTCATACGATTTGCGGAACTGTACCTTTCCTACCCCACCGGCAACACAATTCTCGGCCCTGCACACGTCTTCTTCGGGACGCTCTCAGAGTCCTTCTGGGGAGTGGACATGGCCTACGGCTATGACCTCCTGCACGATTACAGGGGTTTTTCAGCCAGGGATCGGGAGCTGATCAAAGACAGTTTGTTTCTCCCCCTTGCGAGAATTACTCAACAATTCCCTGAGACTGCCTCGAACAGGCAACTCTGGTACAACAATGTGTCGGCCGCAATCGGTTTCCTCTTCGGAGAGCAAGACCTGATCGACTTCGCGCTCAGAGGGAAGTACGGCTATGAATGGCAACTCGGTTCGGCATTGCCGGAAAGCGGTTTCTGGCCGGAGTGGTCCGGGTATCATTTTGTGGCTCTCCGTGCGTTGATTCATCTCGCCGAGATGGGGCGGCACAACGGGCTGGACCTCTACTACCGGCAGATCGCCGGACGGTCGATCAAATCGATGTTCGACGCTCCGTTTGACGTCATCCTGCCCAACCTGGAATTCCCGCGCAACAAAGACAGCGGCGGCGGTAATCTTCTTGAGTACGCAGCGTTCTACGAGGTGGGTTATGCCGTCTACGGCGAACAGCGCTACCGCGCTCTCCTCACGCTCGCGGGCCAGAATCGCGGAACGCAGGTCGCAGGAGAAACCTCGGCTCTCGGCCGCTCAGGCTCCCCCGTCACGGTGTTCAACCTGGTCCCCGAATTCCCCCCCGACTCGAGCGATGTGTATCCCGCGAAGAGCTCGAACCTCGAAGGGAATGGTTTCGCCATGCTCCGGAACGGGTCCGGCAGCGATCGACGCTGTGCGTACCTGGACTACGGGATCATGGGAGGCGAACATGGCCACCCGGACCGGCTGCAGATCGGGTATTATGCACGGGGCCGGAATTGGATTGTCGACCCGCTGAACGAATCATACTTCAATCCCAACCTCCAACTCTGGTACCGCCAGACGATCGCACATAACACGGTGGTCATCGATCAGACGAGCCAGACCTGGTCGAACGGCGAGCCCGTCTTTTACGGGAGCCTCCCGTCCCTGCAGGTGGCGTCGGGAAGGTCGGCGACCGTGTACCCCGGCGCGAAGCTGACCCGCACGATTCTCCAGGCGGCTGACTACGTGCTTGACGTCGTGAATGTGGAGTCCGATGAGCCGCGATTGATCGATTGGCCCCTTCATGCGTCGGGACGGCTGACAGTCAGCGGAGCGATCCTTCGCGACGAACCCGATACGCTGTTCGGACCCGAACCGGGGATCCCCGGTTACGACCAGTTACGGGACGTGCGCTCTGCTGTGGTCGATGGGCCGTGGCAGGCGATGTTCTCTGCGCCGGACGGCGAGAAACTGACTGTGTTTGCAGCAGCGGAGCAGGGGACGAGGCTCTTCACGGCGATGACGCCGCCGCTCGGCGGTTTTTACAAGCAGATGGTGTCAGACCGGAGCCCGCTGCCGATGATCATGAGCCGCCGCCGCACCGTACGGACCCGGTACGCGCACATCCTCCAAGCCTATCGCGACACTTCCCGCATTCGCTCGTTCGCTCCGGATGGGGACCCATTCAGCTACCGCATCGATCACGCAAATGGCATTGACCGGATTCTCTCCGACTCGACTCACACGTCGTTCACACTGATTAGGAAGGCCGGTAACCGTGTGACGCTCCTCAGCGCATTCAATGTGCGCAGCGTGAAAGACGGAGGCGTGTTGCTTATACAATCGCCGAGAGTGCTCGCCGACCTCGAGTGTCAGTGGACGGACTCCTCACTCGTCATCGACGCCGGCGAGCCATTTGTTGACCTCCGCATCTGGGCGCCCCGGATCCGGAGCGTCAGTGTCAACGGCTTACGTGGCTCATTCAAGCGTGACGGCAGCTATGTCGTCGTCACGTCTTCGCACGAGCCTCTCATTGAGCTGGTCGAACCCGCCAACAGCGCTCTCTACATCGGTGTCCGAAACCAGCTGCGTGTGCGGGTCTGGAACCCCGGAGGCGCTTCAATACACGGGAAGCTGAGGGTACGTCCGGCGGAGGGTTGGCAAGATCGGGTCCGCGGGCAACTCGAGTGGTGGGGGGGGATCGTCAACCTTCCTGCCTTGCATAAGGGAACCGTCCAGCGCCGCATTTGGCCTCAGCGATATCGCATCGAGCAGCAGATGCTGACGTACACATCGGAGACGATGCAAACGATCCGGCCTGGGAGTTCAGCGATGTTCGATCTTCCACTTCTGGTCCCAGTCGACGCCCCACCGGCGACGCACGAACTGACGTTCCGTTGCGGCCCCGCATCTGCCACACGTGCATTCGTCGTCAAGCCTCCTGTGGAAGCCAGGATCTCTCTGCCAAACGGCTCACGCGATGTGGTTCGTGTCGAGGTCAGGAATCTTACCCAGACGGATCGGGAGGTTCAGGTAACCATGCTGCCCGTGGCGGACTGGTCGATCTCCGATGAGAATATGGAGGAGAACCGGAGCAAAGGCGGAAGCCAAGTGAAGGTAAAGGGGGGCGGCGGCATCGTCATTGACTTCAACTGCAGATTCGCCGGGAGGCGGCGATCCGACGGGCATTACCCACTACGGGTCCGATTGCAGACAGGCGAATTCCAGACCACGATCGAACGGGATATGTATGTTGCCGTAGCCCACCGAGCGAACGTCCCTCCCTCGCTTGATGGAAGCTGGAGGGGTTGGAATCGGGATGCTCCCATTGCGATCGATTCGGTCTGGCAGATATCGCGTCTGCTCCTCGGGAATCAACCGTGGAGGGGGAAGCGGGACCTTTCAGCGACCGTGGCTGTGATGTACGACACCACGTTTCTGTACGTCGGTGCTGACGTCACGGACGATTCAGTCGTTACCCACTGGAACTTTCCGGCAATGAGCTACCCCTGGGACAATGACTGCATGGAGGTGGTCGTCGATACCCGCAGGGGGTCCGACCAACTCTCGGATCCGCCGACACCTGGACTGTTTCGACACGTCTCGATGGCCGAACACCGGCTCACGGACTTCCCGGCGGAACTGTGGCGAGGGGGAGGTGCCGGGGGACCGTTGGTTCCAAAACCGCTCCTGGTACCCCATGCAGAGTCATTCTTCCATCGTACCGCACACGGCTATTCACTGATTTGCCGCTTTCCCTGGCGTTCGTTGCGCATTCTCCAACCCCCACAGGGGAGCATGTTAGGGTTTGACGTTGCCATCAACGACAACGACGGCACGACATACCGAAAGAACGTTCACATCTGGGCAGGCTACACACAGAACCAGTCGTGGTGGGACATGGGCACGATCGGAACGCTCTCGTTTGAGGAATGAGCCGTGCGAACGTTGGATTGTGAAGGGCTAACCGGTCATCCGATGAACGGTGAACGACAAACTCGCAATTCTTCTCTCATCTCTCATCTCTCTTCACTCTTCCCTCCAACTTCCCCCTCCCACCTCCTCAACTTCCCCACCCCGGGGAGGTCTGGCGTCCCGTCGAAATTCAGGAAAGAACGGACCGGCGTCTGTTCGTGCAGGACCTTTCCCCGATATGAGACCTTCGTTGCCCCACTCACGCTGTACCACGTGCTGTCAGCCGACTCCCGAACGATGAGGAAGTGTCCGTCGGTCTCGTAATCGCCGTAGCGTGTCCGCCCGGACTCGTAGGTATACATCGGCCGTCGCCAGTCGCGGATGAGTTCCTCCTCAAGATCCAGTTTCAAACCCAGGAGGTAGTCCGTCTGCTCTGCACGCACCATCAGCGCAAGCGCAGTTTCGGGGCGATCGACTGGGACCATTTGCACAGCATCCACGAGCCGTCTTGGATCTGCTGCAGCGTCGTGGGGGATGAGGATCGTGACAAACGTCTGCAGGTCTCCCTGATACCCGTGACGCCCGATCATCTGATAGATCGTCTGCTCCCGTTGGTAGTACCGGGGCTGACTTTCAAATCCGTCGATCAGCTGGGCGCGGCGAGGAAAGACAATGAGAAGCCGCTCGCCTCCGCGGACATCGATGTGCCGTAGGGAGTCGTACGCCGTGTCGTACCACCCCTCACCACGGCTCAAGATCTGGCGCGTGTGCCACAGGGTCGCCATTGTCAGGTATCCGGGCCGCCTGAAGCGAACGACATCCACGATAACAAACCAATCCAGCTCTTTGAGATACGTGACCACGCGGTCGGCTTCATATCCCAGATGTTCGTCGATCACGCGGGTCCGCGTCATATCGACGCGGCGCGTTGATTGAAAGTCGATGTTCCGCGTGCTGACATCGCGGTACGCGCCGGAGTTGCGGAAGAATTCCAGCAGGCTTTGGCCGGGGACGGCCGACTGGTTCGGCGTCGCGAATCGGTATTCGCCATGTTTCTGTCCGAGGGCAATCTTCCCATCGCGTACCGTCAGCCGGTTGTGATAGTAATCTGCGCGGTACGCCCCGAAGGGGCCGCTCGGCATGTAGTCGCGATACCCCCCGTCGTGCAGCAACACCGATCCGTTTTTCATCAGGAGGGCAATGCTGTTCTCGTCTGAGTGGCCGTGGTGCATCTTCTCTTCTTCCACGGGGATCGTGGTTCTGAGGTACTCGCGCGGGAGCCATCCGCCATCACCGATATCGCGGTAATTGTACAACAGGTAGGTGCTGGAGGAATCCCAGCCGTTGCGAAAAACGACCTTCTTGCCGACAACATCCTCAAGGACTTCCTGGCTCCCGGTCGCAGGTTCCTGTGCTTGCACGCTGAAATCCGCCCACCGGCAGGCATCCGACAGTACGTTGGCGATGAACACGTTGGGCCGCGAGGAAGAAGGATCAACAAAGCGCCTGAACAGGCGGGCGGCAGCCCATCGGTACCGCGGATCCTTGTACACCGCGCCCCCCTTCTCGAAGAACGGAATGAAGCGTTCCCATCCCCCCTGCCAATCTGCATCCCCGAAATCCGGGATAAACCCCGCAGGGCTCATCAACGAAAGGAAGTAGTCGAAGTAGTAGTGCATCACAGGCATGTGGAATACCGACTCGTCCTCGCGGATATCGCAGGCATAGCTGAGAAGAGCATAGAGCCAGACGGCGTGGTAGCCGGTTGCATCCTCGATCTCCCAGTGGTTCCAGCTATCATCGCCGAGGACCTTCCCGTACATTTCCCACATTGTACGGTTAGGATGGCTCGTGAGCACTTTCGCGGCATAGGCGATCGATTCTGCCCGAAGCATCGCCCTGTTCATGGGTCCCCACTCCTGAAACGTGATCAGGAAGTCCGCGCTCCCCGCGATATTCCCCTCGATCGTATCCCGCTCCGCCCGGGAGAGGGAGCCGTAGGTCTGCAGGACTTCGTACGCACGGACGTACTTGCCAAACGTGAAGATGTTGGGGAGGGCCGGGATGCCTCGTGCAAACTCCTCGCGGGACTTGCGGAATTCAGGGGGATAGGCCTCCCGATAGCGCCCATAGTACAGCAGCAGCGACTTCACCCGTTCGAGGTATTTCGGATTGCGCGTCAGTTCGTACAGGTTTGCCGATAGGGCGGCCAGGTAGAGGTCATTGCCGGGAGGGTTGTAGCCGAAGACGTAATTCAGGTCGATGCTCTTCTTCCATTGCTCCCGTTCCGACGGGATGGCATTCCATCCCCGTTCGGCGGCGGCCGTTGCGTAGGCAAGGTATTCATCGCGCGAAACGGCTCGGGGTGCATCAGCCAGAATGATCGGGGCAAAGAGGAACGCAATGGAACAGAGGAGGAATGCTCGTACCATGGTGATGTAATCCTTGGGGAAAAGTGGCACAGGTGAGCGTAACGAGCGCATTGGCAAGGTACTCTTCACCGGTAGAAGATGCAAGGATGTCAGCTTGACAACCTCACACGCGTTGATTAGTTTTCATTCCAACGGGAGGTTCTGCGTGTACACGATCGCCCTCCTCATACTCCTGGCCATCGGTTTCCCTCTTCAGGACGGATACAGGCAGGCACGCGATGACATGGTGCGAATCCAGATCGCGGGCCGTGGAGTCTCCCATCCGGCTGTCCTCCGGGCTATGAACACGGTTCCGCGGCACCTGTTTGTCCGTTCCGCGTGGATCGATGATGCGTACGATGACAGCCCTCTGCCGATCGGCAGGGGGCAGACGATCTCCCAGCCGTACATTGTCGCCTACATGACGGAACTTCTCAATCCCCACCAGAGAGACAAAATCTTGGAGGTTGGAACAGGTTCAGGATACCAGGCGGCAATTCTTTCAACACTGATCGACTCCGTATTCTCTGTCGAGATCATCAAAGAGCTTTGCATCGAGGCGTCGGCCCGGTTGAAGCGACTGGGTTACCACAATGTCGCCACCATGAACGCAGACGGGTTCTATGGCTGGAATGAACATGCCCCGTACGATGCCATCATCGTCACCGCTGCCGCCGAGTATATCCCCCCGCCGCTTATCGAACAGCTCAAGGATGGCGGCAAAATGGTGATCCCTGTCGGATCTCCTTTCCTCGTCCAGACTCTCATGCTTGTGGAAAAGAGGGGCAAGGAAGTCACAACGCGAAGCCTCATGCCCGTCCGCTTTGTCCCCCTCTCCGGCGATCACTGATCACACGCAATGAAGCGACTCCCACTCTCTGTAGCGCTTCTTTCCATTTCCCTGATCGCCTTTCAACTTTCCCTCATGCAGGTGCTCTCGATTGTCCAATGGCACCACTTCGCATCTATGATCATCTCGGTGGCGCTCCTGGGGATGGGCGCAAGCGGAGCATTCCTCGCGGTCCGGCAAGATGCGCTGAGGAGGCATGGGTCCTGGTTGACTCCGCTCTCCATCGCATTCAGCGGAATTTCGATGGCGGTGGTCATACCGATTATCCAAACCGAAATCATACGCTTCGATTCTTTTCTGATATTTCTCGGCGGGCGAGACCTTCTCAAACTGCTTACAACCTACTGCATACTCCTCATCCCCTTCTTCTTCGGCGGCCTTGCCCTGGGAATCGCGTTCACCCATAACGTGCGCCAGATCGGGCTGGTCTATTTTGCGAATCTCTTGGGATCTGGAGCCGGTGCCCTTTCCGCTGTCGCTCTCATGTCTTACTTTGCGCCGTCCCGGTTGCCCCCTCTTCTTGCGATCCTGACGCTCTTGGGTGCCGCGCTCCTGCTCCCCAGGCCCTTCCGGAAAACTGACCTGACAATCGTTGCTTCAGGACTCATCATTGCAGTCTACGTATTCTTGGCGCCTGATCCTCTGGTTCCGTCACAATTTAAGTCCTTGAGCCGTGCGATGGACCTTCCTGATGCCAGAGTCACGGCCCGTCGCTTCAGTCCTCTCGGCCTGGTGGAGGTGGTCAAGTCATCAGCGCTGCGATTCGCCCCGGGTTTGAGTGTGCGGTATCGCGGCGGGATTCCTGCTACGGCTGCCGTGTACAGCAATGGCGACTGGTTCGGCGCCGTTCCTGATTCAACCTTTCTCACGCCGGCCGGCGTGTTGAACTTCACGCCTGCGAATTTGCCGTACCGTTTCTCCACGAGCTCAAATGTCCTCGTATTGGAAGCTAACAGCGGCGAGAATGTGGCCCTTGCCGTGGCAAACGGCGCCGCTGCAATTCATGCGGTCGAGCTGCACTCGAACGTCACAACGCTCATCCGCGAAGACTTTGCCTGTGCAACAGACTCGTTGTACTTTCGTCCCGGTGTCGTCATTCATGAGATCGACCCCCGTTCGTTTCTCGAGAGTGACACAGCAACGTTCGACGTCATCGTGCTGCCGATGGTGGGAACCTTTGGCGGCACCTCCGGTTTGACTGCAATTCACGAACAGTACCTGTATACGGCTGAAGCGTTTGAGAGTGCATGGAACCACTTGAGTCCGGACGGCGTGCTCAGCATTTCCTCATGGATCGATTACCCCTACCGAAACCCATTGAAGGCCTTCGCCACCGTCGTCGAAATGCTGACGAAAAACGGGATCAAGAATCCAGCGGACCACATTGCCGCTGTTCGGAGCTGGGCGAGCGTTACCATCGCTGTCAAACGCTCGCCCATCCTGCCGCGGGAGGTGCGCGCCGTGAGGGAGTTCTGCGCGGAACTGCTTTTCGATCCGCTGTCGCTCCCCGGCATAAGGAACGATGAACGTGCCCGGCACCACAGGATGATGGACACATCGTTCTTTGCGTTGGTGGATGGAATCCTCGGCGTACATCGCAATGCACTCTACAGCGAGTACGACTTCCACATCGCCCCTGCGAGCGATGACCAGCCGTACTTCTCCCAGTTCCTTCGGCTGAAGAGCGTTCCCCGTCTTCGTGAGATCTTCGGCGACCGTACTGTTCCATTCCTGGAGCTCGGCTACCTGCTGCTCCTGGTGGCATTGGTGCAGGTCTCAGCAGGAGCTTTCGCACTCATCATTTTGCCGCTTCTTCTGACGAGGGATCAGGGAAAAGGCCGATGGTGGACGCTTGTGTATTTCGGGTCGCTGGGCTGCGGTTTCATGTTTCTCGAGATCGTGCTGATTCAACGATTCATCCTCTATCTCGGCCATCCTGTGTACGCCGCAGCTGCCGTGATTGGCGGCATGCTTGTGTTCAGCGGACTGGGAAGCCTGATGTCAAGTCGAGTTGCAGTCGCGCCCCGGACTCTCCGAGCGGTGACCTTCGTTATCGCACTCTTCATCCTCGCATATGCTGGAATACTCACCCCCTTACTTCGTGCAACGATCTCCCTCCCCTTTCCTCTCAAGATCGCACTCTCGGCTCTTCTCGTCGGGGCACCATCGTTTTTCATGGGCTTTCCCTTCCCGTTGGGCTTGCGCTTTCTCAGCGAGCACGCTGAGAGGCAGACACCGTGGGCCTGGGCGGTGAACGGCGGTGCATCGGTGATCAGTGCTGTGCTTGCGGCCCTGCTCGCCGTGGAGGCGGGATTTTACCTTGTCACCGCTTGCGCCGCCGTCTTTTATGGAATGGCGACAAGCGCAACCGTGCTGCAAGGAGGAAAGGCCTTCGGACCCGCTGGACGGGCAGCCTGACTCGACCCTCGCATTGAAGACTGGAGGACGGTATACTCCGATATGATCGCTCAACGTTCCGAGCTCCCCCACGCCAGCCGAAGGAGGTTCCTCCGGCGGACACTCGTTGGCTCCGCCGTTCTCTCGACAGCATCTCTGCTGCCGTCGCATGGGTCCACAATGACAGGGGGAGGTGGAAACCCTCTGGACCTCAAGTTCTTTTCCACAGACGAATATCACATTCTTAGGGCCGCCGCAGAACGCATCGTTGGTGCTCATGCCGAAGATGGTCCGACGGCGACTGAAATTAATGTCGCTCTTCGTGCCGACCGGTTCCTAGCCGCCGCGGATCCGGAGATTCAGGAACAATTTCATTTACTACTGACCGTAATGAATCATCCGTTCTTCACCTTCCTGTTTGATTTCCGCCTCTCAGCCTTTGTGAATATGCCCGCGGAAGATCAGGATACCTATCTCGAAGATTGGATGACGAGCCCGCTTGGGTTTCGCCGGCAGGCGTTCGTCGGGCTGAAACGGCTCTGCATGAGCATGTACTATACTGACCCGCGTTCATGGCCGGGGATCGGTTACGACGGCGTTTTTTCACTCTGACCACATGGGGACCAGGTGATCCTGACATTCCGCGACATCACTGGACCAGTTCGCGAATCCGCCGATGTATGCATCATCGGTTCAGGATGCGGAGGCGGCCCGGTGGCCAAGGTCCTGGCAGAAGCGGGCAAGAGGGTTCTTGTCATTGAAGAAGGAAGCTCCGTCCGGCCGGAAGATTTCGTAATGACCGAAGAATCGGCGTTCGCCAATCTGTACCAGCAACGCGCCGGCCAGGCCACGGAAGATCAGTCCATTCTCGTGCTCCAGGGGAAAGCGGTCGGCGGCTCGACGATTGTCAATTGGACAACGTCGCTCCGTGCGCCGGACTTCGTTCTGGACAGTTGGGCGAGACGGTTCGGGGTGGGGGGATGCTCTCCACAGGAGATGGAACCTTACTTCGATCGGGTCGAGAGATATCTCAACGTCCATCCCGAACCTGCTCACCGTCACAATTCGCTCAATCGAGTTATCCTTGACGGCGCGGCCACGCTGGGATATCGTGCCAGAGCGGTCGGCCGGAATGTCAAGGACTGTAACGCGCTCGGTGCGTGCGGTTTCGGCTGCCCCATCGGCGCAAAACAATCGGTGGACCTGACATACATCGCAGACGCCGTTGAAGCCGGAGCAACGGTGATCGCCAACTGTCACGCAGAGAAGATCGAGGCGAACGGCTCCACCAAGCGGGTGCTCGCGCGTGTCGTCGACCCGGAATTGCACCAGAGAACATTCCCTGTCACCGTTGAAGCGCCGGTGGTCGTAGTGGCGGCCAGCGCGATTCACTCTCCAGCTCTGCTGATGAGGTCGCGGCTGGCCAATGCCCACGACCAGGTCGGGCGACACCTGACACTGCATCTGACGACGGCCGTGCTGGGGGTCTTCGACAAGCCGATGTATCCGTGGAAGGGGATCCCCCAATCGGCAATGTGCGACGAATTTCTCAACAAAAACGGGGATGGCGGAGGGTTTTGGATTGAATCGGTCCCAGCGACAGCGGCTCTGGCAGGACTCTCGATGTCCGGTTTCGGGGCCCAACACCGTGCGTTGATGAGACTTTATCCCCGCGTGGCCGCCGCCATCGTCCTGGTGAAAGAAATTGATTCTGAAGGGGAGGTGACACTGAACGAGTACGGACGGCCGGCGATCGATTACGAACAGGGGCCGAAGGATCTTGAGTATCTCAAGCAAGCCATTGGCGCTGCAGCGAGAATTCAGTTCGCTGCCGGCGCACGGGAGGTACACACACTGCACGTGAAGCCGACGCGATTCTCTTCACCGGTCGCGATTGAATCCGTCCTGGCTGCATCGGAGTTCGGACCGAACCAGATCTCCCTCTACTCGGCGCATCCTCTCGGCACGTGCCGGATGGGTGCGCGTCCCGAAGAATCGGTCGTCGACTCGCACGGACAGACACACGACGTGCGGGGCCTGTTTATCATCGACGGCTCCATCACGTGCACATCGCTCGGCGTCAATCCGCAGGTGACGCTGCTTGCGCTGGCGGAAAAGCACGGCGAATGGATGGCGGAAAACTGGAGGAGCGTGAGGGGTTCAGGCTGATTTCCGCGAGGGCTAGCGCGACGGGCCGACCCGAACGGTCAGAGCGTTATGTCGCTCAGACATTCTGGCTGCTTCGTGCAATGAAGTGACCCCAGAAAAACCCTTTCCAGTCTTCGGAAAGGCCCGAATAATGCAGTGTCACGGCGCGAGCTTTTTTGTAAGGCGTGCAAGAAGGTGAAGCGCGCGGGTCACCGGACCGCCACGAAGCCCTCCTTCACGAGAGAGCATGCTGAGCAGGGAGAGCATCCGGTGGACCTCTGCGACATCCTTGCAGCTGTACTTTGCATGGCTGTGAGTTCCCCCGACTTTGATGGAATGCGCCCACTCGGGAAGAACCGCGAAGAGATCCTCATCTGTCCTGTCGTCGCCGATGGCAAGAATGAAGTCGTACCCCCCCCCGGCGATCATCTCTCGAGCGATGGTCCCCTTATTTATGCCGGCGACACGAACCTCGATTGCTTTGTTGGCCTGCATCACCTGGACATCGACATTCCCGGTCAGCGCGTTGAGATTGTCGACAAGCTCGTGGGCAAAGGGTTCTCCCTGCTCAGGATCAGCGCCTCGGTAGTGCCACACCACAGAATACTCCTTCTCCTCGACCGTCGCCCCCGGGAGTCGATCTGCAAAGAGCTGGAGAATCGGCAGGAGGCGGTGTTTCCAATCTCCCGGGATAACCTTCGTGGCGCGCCAATCGCCCCCCGCCTTCTTCGCAAGAAATCCGTGTTCGGCGATCAGGTGAACGGGCAGAGCCTCAAACCACGCTTCAAGCGATTGCCGATCCCTGCCGCTAACGATCACCACAGAGTTCGCGGGATCATCAGCAAGTCTTTGTATGAGCGAAATCACTCGTTGGCCCGGCTTCGCCATGGCATGATCAGGAACGAACGGCACAAGCGTGCCGTCGTAGTCAAGAAGGAGGAGCCGCTTCAGGCTGTCACGATACTCGCTAAAGAGAATCTTACGCGTTCCGCCGGACAGCCCACGCGTCTCAAATCTTCTTTTCGTTTCGACTGTCCCAAGTGTTGCCTGCACGAAATCGTTGGCCCATCGATACACGGTGTAACGCTGCAAGCGGGCCTGCATCACGCGCAGCCTGCGCGCCTGATCTTCCGGCGGGACACTCAACGCTGTTGCAATCGAAGCAGCGATCTCGCCACAATGATTGGGGTTGACCAGCACAGCCTCACCGAGCTCTTTCGCTGCCCCGGCCATCTCACTGAGAATCAGCACCCCGCTCCCGGAGGTTCTGCTGGCAAGGTATTCTTTTGCGACAAGGTTCATTCCGTCGCGCATCGGTGTCACCAACGCCACGTCACTCACTGCGTACAGCGCCACGAGCGGAACAATAGACAGGTGCCGGTATTGGTAGACCACCGGCGTCCAACCGATGGTTCCGTATTTTCCGTTGATCCGACCCACCTGCTCTTCGAGCTGGCGCTTCATTAATTCGTACTGGTCGACGCCGATCCGGGATGGGACCACGACTAATGCCAGCACGATCTTTCCATGCCACTCTGGATTCTGTTCGAGGAACAGATCAAACCCCTGGAGCCGATTCAGAATCCCCTTGGTGTAATCAAGTCTGTCGGCAGAGAGGATTACACGGACATCGCCCAGAGATGCTCGGAGGCGCGCAACTTCAGTTTCCACTTCCGCCGACGCGGCCGCTCTCGAGAATCGCTCATAGTCGATACCCATTGGAAACGTGTCGGCCCGGACAGACCGGTCGGGGAGGAGGATCTGTCCGATGTTGTTCCCGTGCCCCAGGATACGAAGGACACTTTGAAGAAAATGCTGCGTGTACTCGTAGGTGTGAAATCCGACCAGATCTGCGCCAAGGACACCGTCAAGGATCTCTTTTCTCCAACTGCTCGGCAGTAATCGGAAGATTTCGTACGAGGGAAACGGTATGTGCAGGAAGAATCCGATGGGGACAGCCGGCATCCTCTCATTCAGAAGCTTCGGAAGCAACATTAAATGGTAGTCATGAATCCAGACGAGGTCGTGTGGTCCCAGCATTTCGACCAACGCGTTGCAGAATTTCTCATTGACGGACTTGTAGGTTTGCCACATGGCTTCATCATACACCGCGAACGAAGGAAAAGAGTGGAAAAGCGGCCAGACAGTTTTATTGCAGAAGCCAAGATAGAACTGGTCCATCTCCGCTTCCGACAAGAATACCGGAACTGAGCGGTACTGCTGCAACACCTGCTCGGCCATTCCCTGGCGCGCCTCCTGATCTATCGTTCCCCCCGGCCAGCCGACCCAGAGATATTCTGCCGGACCCTCTGGATCAGTTCCAACGGATGAGAGATAGGAAGCAAGTCCTGTCACGAGCCCGCCTGTGGTCTCACGGTATTCGTACCCCCCGCCGGTGGATGCGACCGAGAAGGGAAGTCGGTTCGACACGATGACGAGCCGGCGATGGATTATCGGCGTATGTTTCATGGCACCCTCCTTATCTCGCCCGCTACTCAAGATACGTGATGTCTCCGCGATGGGTCACGGAGAGGAAGAGGAGCAGATAGTCCTTCAGGTGACGTGTAATAAGGAAGTTGTTCTTCACGTGCTCGCGGCCGTTTTCCCCGAGCCGGCGCGCGTATGCGGGTTCATTAATGAGCTGCTTGATCCATTGGGCTGTCCCTTCGATCGAATGCGTCAGGATCCCCGAATACTTGTGAGCGATTTGAAGCGGGATGCCACCGACAGCACCTGCGATCACCGGGCGAGACTTCCAGAGAGCCTCTGCGACCGTCAGTCCGAATCCCTCGCGGAGGGACTTTTGCAGAACAACGGTTGAACCGCGTTGAAGTGCGTTGATTTCGATATCGCTGGAGGGGGGGAGAAATATCACATGGATATCCTTATCTTTTTCCGATTCTTCCTTCACCTGGGCCATGAGGGCGGGTCCCTCGGGGTCGTCGGTCGCGCCACCCCCCGCAAGGACCAACTGGCAATCGGTGCGCCGCCGTGCAATCCGATACGCCTTGATCACGCCGATCGGGTCCTTGAGAAAATCGAATCTCGAGACTTGAGTGACCACGGGGCGCGACCGGTCAATCCCAAAGCGCTCAAATACTGCGTCCACCTCCCGCTCCGTCAGGTCACGGTTTTTGTCGCTGAGCGGATCAATGGACGGGGAAATCAGTACCTGAGGGATCGGCAAGGGCCTGCCGAACGCTGGTGCGGAAAACACCGCCGCATCATACTGACGAATGTACTGTTCAAGGAACCGCCAGACCTGCCGCTGAGGTTGCGAAAAATCAATGTGGCACCGCCAGATCCAGTTCCTTCCATGCGAAGGCCGTTCGCTGACAAGCGCGATCGGTTGAGGGTCATGAACAAACACAATGTCGCCGAACTGCATCTCTGCGGCATTCTGGCGGTTGACCTCCACAAAGAGATCCAGCTCCCCCGGACTGATCTCGACAGGAACGCCGTGCAGTGCATTGTGAAACTTCTTGGTCACGATGAAGAAGCGTTCGTCACCTTTGATGACATCCCACCTCGCTTCTACTCCCAGTTGTTTGAGAAGAGGGATCATCCTGCTGAGGATTTCTGCGACTCCGCCCCCAACGGCGGTAGAATTGATGTTCTGAACGACTGTGCCGCGGAGATGCCCTGCAAAGTGGTAGAGGTCCTCAATAGCCGCAGGCCCGGCAAAGGCCGTGTAGTCTTCAATCGCCGGCATAATCCTCTACCAATCTGATGACGGCCCTCCGCAACCCTTCGAGGGTCCGCGAGTAGGGATCGAGGGCCTGGATTGCCTTCGCCAACTCAGGATTTCCGCTGTCCCGTATCCAGATGGAAAAATCATTGTTACCCAACTCCGGGCGCATGCGCGCATCGAACATATGATAATAGATTGAGTCGATGCTTACCCTTTCCAGCATATCTGCAAATTCGCTCAGGTTCGTCGCTACGTAAGGAGTCGGAAAGACGAACGTCTGGCACGCCATGAAGTGGAATTCCTCACCTCGGGGGGAATCCGTGTGGCGTTCGGCGGTCTGCAGATAATCCTCCAAGATCGTCAAGACCTGTCGACGGATTTCCTCAATGCTGACAAATTGAACAATATCGATGCTCGCCAGCCGCTCTCCCAGCGCGTCATCGTTCAGAACGTTTGTCGCCCAGTATGCAAAATCATTGGGGGGTTCCGGAGAAAGATAATGGTGCTGCTGGAGAAAACGGTGTGTGTGATAATAGACGGACATCGCAGGCACTTCACGAAGTCCGGCACAGAGTTCTGTCGCGTTTCTCGCTCTCTTGCCCAGCAGCAGGGTCAGATCCGACTTCGTCATGAATTGAAATCTGCTCATATGCCTCACGATACAATTGTCGTTGTCTCACAGGGCGCAACTGCCAGAAGAACAATCATGATGGATCCCCTGTCGCAACGCGGGAATACACCTAAATAATAGGACAGCACTCCAAAGAGTCAAGAAGAATCGGCAAGTGAGGTTTAGCGATGTCGACTTCGCCACGGCAAGAAGTTGACTCACATGAGCGCTGCGCTATGACGAGGAAATTTCCGACACAGGACGCCGCAGCGTGAGGAATCGCGTCGAATACCATGGTGCCCGCGGAGCGGTTCGACTTGCCCTCAGGTCAAATATGGAATGGCTGGAGGCGGAGGGCCATCACGGCGACTATTGACCCCGGCGCCTTGCAAGGGCCTTCAACTCTTGCAAGTCACCGCGGATAAGGGCTTCCTTTTTGGCGCGGGACCAGCGTTTGAGCTGGGCTTCCCTTCTGCGGGCTAGAACGAAAGTCGGATGCTCCTCAGCATAGGCTATGGTAATAGGAGGGTCAAGCGCAGTCTGGCGCGAACCCTTCCCCCGCAGATGCTGGTCATAGCGACGTCGTAGATTGCGGCAGGCTCCCACATAGAGGGACCCCGATCGAAGCCGCAGGATATAGACCCAGCAATTCAATTGCAAAGGCAACCAAACGTCGTACCATGCAACTCTCTATCGATTACTACAGCCTTGGGATCTAAATTCCGAAGAGATTTTCAAATGTTTCTTGTCGGCCATTGAGGCAGGGCCCTTCGACTCCCCCTCGACTCGGCCTCAGAACGCGAGGGCTCGCTCGGGGTCGCTCAGGGCCTTGCTCGACTCGCCCCATCAACCAGGGTCGGAGACCTCGAGCGAGCCCCACCAAAACAAACTCGCCCCACCATTCCTTTGGTGGGGCGAGTCGAGCGGCTCCGCGAGCAGGACTCGAACCTGCAACCCTGCGGTTACGGTAGATTCCCGGCGCTTTCGCACCGGACCGGACTATCTCATCACCCTGAGCGACCCACTCGCTTTGTCATTGAGGAGTCGAAGGGTGCCGGGCGCTGTCGGGGCTTATCGGTGAGAATCCTCATCCCCTAGTCTCTGCACGTTCCCCGCTACGCAACCTTTTTCTCTTTGCGGGGCTTCGCTCAAGGTTGCCGTGTCCGACGCCTGCCGGATTTAGGGTTCCCTGAATTCACCCGGTTTTTCAATCCCGGTTTCCCGGGAAAGCTGCTAATCCTGCGTGAATCTCACGATGGTAGTTGGCGCACACAAGGACACATTTGTCGATCTCTTGTCTGACCCGGTCCCAGCTGCGGGTATACCCCTTAGCGGACAATCCGAAGTCTTTCGAAGAGCCGTCCTTATGGTGAAACTCCAACGCCTCGGGACACTTCGAGTACCCGCAGATCTCGCAACGGCCGCCCTTTATCGCTATGGCCCTTGCCCGGACTGCCTTTCGGCGCTTGTGTACTGCCGCCCTGAGGTAATCCCTGCGATCTGCGTATACCCTCCTCTCCCTCGTGCTCACACAGGCCCCACAGCCGCATGCTCTACCATTGAGCTATCGCGGAATATCCTTTAATATACTTATCCGTCAAAGAATTGTCAATCATCCGTACGAAAACAAAAACGCCCGGTGCTCTCTCGAACACCGGGCGCGTATGACTGAAGTGATGTCAGATGACGCTGACGTTCGTCGCGGCGAAACCTTTCGGTCCCTTCTCCACGTCGAACTGCACTTTGTCACCTTCATTCAGGTTTCTGTAGCCGTCGCCGACGATCGACCTGAAATGGACGAACACGTCTTCGCCGCTCTCGCGCTGAATGAATCCGAAGCCCTTGGCTCCGTTGAACCACTTTACCGTTCCCTTTTCCATGGGAGCAGTCCCTTCAAGATATGTATGAGTGTTCCGTCGTCAGCGGAACGAACTGTACCAGCACCAGTCTCTGCCACTTAATGAAAAATCGCACCCATGGTCATCAACAAGGCCACAGCTGCGATTCTACGGGTACCGCAACAAGACGACAACGAACGACTCGAGGGAACTCGCCCCGACAGAGTCGGGATTCAAAGCTCAGCAACTTGTACTGTTTTGACAAAACAAGATACACCTTTCCCGCGCCGAAGTCAACAACAATCTGAGAAAAATTCACCCCCTGGATTTCTTCGTTCCAGCGCGGCGCTCGAGCTCGTCTGCAATCGTGCCGGGCAACACCTCTTCGGCTTCGAGAAGCACGAGTGTATGGTACAACAGATCGGCAACTTCCCACGCGATTTCCTGTTTCGCGTGATTCTTGGCCGCGATGATCACTTCGCCCGCTTCCTCTCCAAACTTCTTGAGAATTCGGTCGGTCCCGGACTCCAGCAGCTTCACCGTGTACGACCCCTGGGGTCGCTCTTCCCCGCGTTGTCTGACGGTCCGGGCAAGCCGACCGAGAGATTCCCACAACCTCGGAGATCGTTCGCGTCCCTCATCGAAGCTGGTGAAGAAACAGGAGTATTCTCCTGTGTGGCAGGCATTCCCTTTCTGTCTGACCGTGACCAGAAGTGCATCCGCGTCGCAGTCGAGGCTGATCGTTCGGACTGTTTGCGTGTTGCCGGAGGTCTCCCCCTTGTGCCAGATTTCGCGACGACGCCTGCTCCAGAAGTGTGTCTCTCCCGTCTCCAGCGTCCTGCGAAGACTCTCTCTGTTCATGTAGGCAAGCATCAGGACCGCGCCGGTCTCCTCGTCCTGAACGACCGCGGGAACCAGGCCCCCCTCATCGTAACGAAGTCGATCCAGCATCGTACTGGTCATCGCACCGGTACTCCTTTCGACAATAGGAAGTCTTTCACATCTCGGATCTTCATTGCCCGCGAGTGAAACAACGATGCAGCAAGTACGGCATCCGCACCTCCCCGGAGGATGCCTTCCGCGAAATGCTCGAGCCTTCCCGCTCCCCCGGAAGCGATTACGGGAATAGCGACAACACCCGTGACCGCGCGCAAGAGCTCGCAGTCGTACCCGCCCTGGGTACCGTCCCTGTCCATGCTGGTAAGCAGGATTTCTCCTGCACCTCGCATCGCCACCTCGGCGGCCCACTCAACGGCATCGCGGCCGGTGTGCTCTCTTCCCCCCCGGACATAGACATCCCACCCTCCTCCCTGCCGGCGGCGGGCGTCAATGGCGGCCACAACGCACTGCGAGCCGAAGCGCTCGGCGGCCTCCGACAGCAGAGCCGGGCGACGCACCGCGGCGGTATTGAGACTGACACGATCCGCCCCGGCCGTCAACATGTCGCGCACGTCTTCGGCGGTCCTGATTCCACCGCCCACCGTGAGCGGAATGAATACCTCGTCAGCCACAGTTTCAATGACCCGAACCAGACTCCGGCGCTCCTCGTGAGACGCAGTGATGTCGAGGATGACGAGTTCGTCTGCCCCTTCCTCGTTGTAGAACGACGCGTGGGCGGCAGGGCTCCCCATGGCAACAAGATCGACAAACTTCACCCCCTTGACTACTTGGCCGTCCTTGACGTCGAGACAGGGTATGACGCGCTTGCGGAGCATGGCGTGGGATCAGACAGGATTCACACGGGGATGAGATTTCACAATACCAATCAACGCGCGCAACGAGACCTCCCTCTCATAGAGCGCCCTCCCAACCACCGCGCCGCTGATGCTCGGCCGCTTGAGCTCAAGCAGCGCGCGAACGTCCGCCTCGGACGCGATGCCCCCTGACGCGAGTATGTTCAGGCCCGAATCGGCAAGGTCCGCGATCGTCCGAAGATCCGGGCCCGACATCATCCCGTCACGATGAATATCCGTGTACAGAATCTCTTTAACCCCTGCATCCCGAAGCTCAAGCGCGGCACTGTGTACGTTGCTCGCCGTGACTTCGGTCCACCCCTTGACCGCGATCCGCCCCTCCACGGCATCGAGCGCCACAATCACACGTTCCGGGCCAACAATGCGCAAAACGTCAGCAAGGAAGCCGGGGACTGTCATGGCGGCCGTGCCGATGATGACCTTTGCTGCCCCCGCAGCGAGGGCTGCTTCGACCGCGTCGAGGGTCCGGAGACCTCCGCCGAACTGCGTACGGACCTGCACTTCTGTCGTGATGTTTCTCAGAATGTCAAGCGTTGTGGACTCTCGTCCGAAAGCGCCGTCGAGGTTGACGACGTGGAGCAATCGTGCGCCCTCGTTGGCCCATTCCCGTGCGACAGCAAGCGGATCAGACCCATATTCTGTGACCGCATCCTCCCTGCCCCGACGGAGTCGGACGCATTTACCATGTCTCAAATCGATGGCAGGAATAATCTCCACTACACACCTCCTGGACTGTATCCGTTGGACATCACAGTGAACCGGCGCAGGATTTCAAGTCCGGCATTCTGCGATTTTTCCGGATGAAACTGAACGCCGAAGAGATTCCGCTGCATCACTGCCGCAGAGAACGGGCGTCCGTATTCCGTGACGGCGACGGTCGCAGGCGATACGTCCGCCACATATGAGTGGACAAAGTAGAAGATGCCGCCCGTCCCGATCAGCGGATTTTCATTCGTCACCGCGACGTCGTTCCACCCAATGTGAGGGATCTTGAGTCCCGCAGCGAGCTTGCTTACTTGTCCTGCAAGCATCCCGAGTCCCTGCGCGCCCGGCGACTCTTCACTCCGATCAAAGAGCAGTTGAAGACCCAGGCAGATCCCGAGCAAGGTTTTCCCTCTCCGCCAATGAGCGATCAGCGGTTCGCGCATCCCCAGCGCGTCGATTCTCTTCACCGCCTCACCGAATGCCCCCACGCCGGGAAGGATGACCGAATCTGCTGACGCAATCTCCGCCGCCCCCGAGGTCACGAACGCCTCCGCACCCACACTGTGACACGCCCGCAGGACGTTTCTCAAATTACCCATTCCGTAATCGACAATGGCGATCACAGCACCCCCTTCGTCGATGGGATCGCGTCCGCCCCGGTCAATGATGAGGCGGCCTTGAGCGCCCTTCCGAACGACTTGAAGATCGCCTCGACCTGGTGGTGTGCGTTGCTTCCGTACAGGAGTGCGACATGCAGGTTCATCCTCCCCTCCGTCGCTACTGCCCGAAAGAATTCCTGCACCATTTCCAGGGAGAAGCCGTTGATGGTCTCGCGCGAAAACCGGGCGAGAAAGACGCAATAAGCCCGGCCGCTCAGGTCGATCACCGTACGCGCCAGCGCCTCATCCATCACGACAAACGAGGCACCGAATCTCTCGATCCCACGTTTTTCCCCCAGCGCATCGGTAATCGCTTTTCCCAGGCAGAGTCCGACATCCTCAACAAGATGATGGTCGTCCACGTGCAGATCCCCGTCGGCCTTCACGTTCAACATGAAAGAGCCATGGCGCGCTGCAAGCGCGAGCATGTGATCAAAGAAACCGATCCCCGTCGCAATCTGCGACGCTCCGCTTCCGTCCAGGTCCAGCTCAACCCGAATACTTGTCTCGGCGGTCGACCGTGATACGGATGCCGATCTCGTCATAACGCCCTCCGCAAGGCAGAAAGGAATGCATCATTCTCTTCCGGCAGACCGATACTCACCCGCAGTCCGCGTTCGAGCATCGGATACGATGAAACATCCCTGATCAGGATTCCCTCCTCACGGAGTCCGGCAAACACGGATGCGGGAGGTTTCCCGGAGGTCTCGAAGAGGAGGAAATTTGCCGAAGAGGTAGACGCCTCGATGCCCTCAATGGCGTTCAACGATGCCCAGACTCGCTCCCGCTCCGCACGGATCCCGTCAATCCAGCCGCGGAGGTCATTCCATCTCCGCATCAGGACTTCCGCAGCAATCAGCGTGAACGTATTGACCGCATACGGAAGTTTCGCCTTGTTCAGCTGTCGCGCGAGGCCGGGATCCATTAACCCGTAGCCGAACCTCAGCCCGGCGGCAGCCATGGCCTTGGAGAAGGTCTGGAGGACGACGAGATTTTCATGTGTTGAAAGAAGTTCGACGACCGACATATCTGCAAACTGGACATACGCCTCGTCCACGACGACCAACGCTGAGGTCGCCTTCAGAATCTCCACCAGGTCCGCGCGAGACATTTGTGTCCCGGTCGGGTTGTTCGGTGAGCAGACCACAACGAGTGATGCGTCGCTTCGTCGTGCGGTATCGATGAGGGCACCAACGTCGAATGAAAACGGCACGTGCATCGGGACCTCATGGATTGCCGCACCGAGGCATTGTGCCAGCAACTTATACAGCGTAAAGGTGGGCTGGCTCAGCACCACTCCCTTTCCCGGTCCAAGAACACAGGTGAAGAGAAGCTGAAGGAGCTCATTGGATCCGTTGCCCAACAACACCCCCTCGGGCTTCCATCGCACGAAGTTTGCCACCAGCTCTGTGTGTCGCGCCGGCACGAAGGTTGGATACCGTGACCAGCGCTCGCCGGCCATCCGATCAAGTATCTCCCGCTTGAGAGCGTCGGGAAGCTCATGGGGATTTTCGTTCTGATTGAGCTTGATCCGGCATTCGTACTGTGCAAGGGTATACTCGACGAGATTTCCCAGCTCGGGGCGGACGAACCGGCTCATAGCTTCTCCCTCCTGACCTGGACGGATGCTGCGTGCCCGGTCAGCCCCTCGGCTGCAGCGAGGATCTCCGCTGCCGGGCCAAGGGCCACCAAGGCTCGACGCTGCACCTCGATCAGGTTTGTCGTCTTGAGAAAATCGGACACTCCGAGAGGCGAGCTGAAGCGAGCAGACCCGGATGTCGGGAGAGTATGATTGGGACCGGCCACGTAGTCTCCCAGCGCTTCTGTAGAGAAGGGACCGAGGAAGATTGCGCCGGCGTTGTCGATCGTGCCGGCAAGCCGTCGCGGCGATCTCACGATGAGCTCGACGTGCTCCGGTGCCATATAGTTAACGAGCACTCCCGCATCCTCAAGTCGGCGGACGAGAATGATGACACCCTGTCGTTCGAGCGCCTTCCTTGCGATCGTCTTCCGTTCCATCCGCTCGAGCCGGTCGGACACTACGGCAGGAAGCGCCTCTGCAAGCCGGGCCGAGGTCGTGATCACGATGGGGGAAGCATTTTCATCGTGCTCGGCCTGCGCAATCAGGTCCGCCGCAACGTACTCCGGCGTTGCGGAATTGTCTGCAATGATGACCACTTCCGTAGGCCCGGCGATCATGTCGATGCCGACATCCCCGTAGACAAGACGCTTTGCCGCCGCGACATAGGCATTGCCGGGGCCCGTGATCTTGTCGACCCGGCGAATCGACTCGGTTCCGTAGGTGAGTGCTGCGATTGCCTGTGCGCCGCCAATCCTGTAGATCTCCGAAATGTTGCACTCGGCAGCGGCGACGAGGACTGACGGTGGGAGTTTTCCTTCCCCGCTGGGGGGTGAAACAAGGACGATCTCCCGTACACCGGCGATTCGCGCAGGGATCGCATTCATCAGCACCGTTGATGGGTACGACGCCTTGCCGCCCGGGATGTAGATTCCGACCCTCTGCAGCGGCCTGACGCGCTGGGCGAGTCGGATGCCGTTGCCCCGGAGCTCCCACGAGCGAAGCACCTGGCGTCGATGGAATCGCTCAACGTTGCGGCGCGCAAGCCTCAGCGCACGGAGCACATCCCGGCCGACCTGCGTATAGGCACCTCTGATCTCCCGTTCGCTGACGCGCAATCCGACGGCATCGATGAATCGACAGTCCAGCCTTCGCGTAAGCGTAGTCAGCGCCTCGTCACCCTCGGTCCGCACGAGAGCAATGATTTCCCTCGCCCGCGCCTCGATGGCGGGGTCGAGCAGGGTGCGGCGGTCAGCGAGACGCAGCGCCTCGCGGAGCGATCGTTGGGCATCAAGAATTTTCATAAACGACCGCATCGAGATTGTTGATAAGCGTCTGGGTGACGACCGACTTCATCTTCATGGCGGTACGGTTCACGATCAGCTTTGAACTCACGTTCGCAATTTCCTCGACGACCCGGAGGCCGTTTTCCCGGAGTGTGCGTCCCGTCTCGACGAGGTCGACAATCGAGTCGGCAAGCCCGAGGAGCGGTGCGATTTCGACTGAGCCATCGAGCTTCACAATATGCACGTGCGAATGGCGCCTGCGGAAGTGCCGTTCCGCCGTCCGTGGGTATTTTGTCGCCACCCGCAGCGCTCGACGCAGCGGACGCTCGTTGCCGACAGGCGCAGCAACAACGATCCTGCACAGTCCGATACGGAGGTCGACCGGCTCGTAGACGTCGCTTTCCAGCTCACGCAGGATGTCCGTCCCCACGATCCCCGCATCGATCGCACCCGATTCTACATAGACGGGGATATCCACCGGCTTGAGGGCGACAAGCTCGAATTTCCCTTCGGCGTCGGTCGTGATCAGTCGCCGGGAATCTGCACCGTTCGGAATCCTGATGCTCGCGCGCGCAAGCAGATCAATCGTGGGCCCATAGATGCGCCCTTTGGGAAGCGCGATCCTGAGTTGTGTGCTCATAGCGATTCACGGATGTGGTCAACGGACAGGGAGAACCCCACCGCGGGAAGATCCGCGCCGAACTCCTCTAGCAAGCCATCGTATCTTCCACCCTTGCCGAGCTCTCCTGTGTGCGATGGACTATAGAAAGTGAACATGCAGCCGGAGTAATACTCCATTTCGTCAATCTCGGTCAAATCGAACACGATGCGATCGGACCATTGCGGAACTGCGGCTGCCAGCCTGGAGAGCTCCAGAATTGCGGAATGGGATTGCGGATTGCGGATAGCCTCGAGCGCCGTCGTAAGCACATCAGTCCCCCCAACGCACTTTGAAAGAATGCGCACTTCCTCACGAGCTGGTTCCTCGATACCGAGCTGTTCCAGGCGGGTCCCGAGCGCGCGTACGTCCTTTCGGTCGATTTCCGAGCGGACCAAGGCCTGGGCCTCGGCGTCCAGACCGAGCCGGCCCACGATCCCTCGAAAGATGCCGGCATGATTCACATGCACGCATGCATCGGCAACTCCTGCCCCGGTAAGTCCCCGGAGTGCAAGCGAAAGGACTTCGGCATCGCTCGCAACGTTATTGACGCCGATCAGCTCCGCACCGATCTGCCCGAACTCGTGGTACTGGCCCCGCTGCATATCCGCCCTCCGAAACACCGACCCGGAGTACCAGAGGCGGACGGGAGGAGGAAGTTCATGCAGGTGAGCAACGACGATGCGGGCAACCGCAGGTGTGAAATCCGCCCGGAGTGCGAGCAGGTTGTCCTCGCGGTCGAAAAACTTGAAGCAGCGGTCCTTCGCGCTCCGGCTCCCGCGCGCATAGACATCCAGGAACTCGACGCCGGACGGCAGGATTTCGTGGTATCCTGCCGACGAGAATTCCCCAGCAAAGACGTTTTCGATCCTCCGGTTCGTTTCGGCATCCTCTAACAGCAGGTCTCGAAAGCCAGGCGGAAGGCCTATGATTCTCCTTTCCATCCGTTCCCTTTCCAAAAATACTAAAGCCCCTCCCGGCGTTCCGGAAGGGGCTCTACTGTTGCCAGCGTTCAGCGTGCGTCAGTCGGCTGCCACCTCATCGGAACCCACGGGTGCGGATGCACCGTGATGGGCGTGGTGAAAGTGGTGATGTGCGACGACGAATTCCATAGTAAAAATTATACGCAATTGTGCGCGCAATGTCAAGCCAATCCTCCACTTCGACGAGGCTACTGCCCCAGGGTCGGATGCACTGACCGTATGACCCAGTAGACGAGGGCCGATACCGCAGCAGAGGCTGGAATTGTGAGGATCCAGGCCCAGATGATCTTGCCTGCAACTCCCCACCGCACCGCAGAGAGCCGCCGCGTCGACCCTACTCCCATGATCGAACCGGCAATAGTGTGTGTTGTGCTGACAGGAATCCCCACCAATGCCGTACCGAGCAGCACTGCGGCACTGGCGGTCTCAGCGCAAAAGCCACCGATAGGACGCAGGTTTGTGAGTTTCATTCCCATTGTCTTCACGACCTTCCACCCACCCATGTACGTCCCTAATGCGATGGCCGCGTGCGCCGAAAGGATGACCCACACCGGAACATAGAAGTCTCGGCCCAAATACCCTGCCGTAAAGAGCACCAAAGCAATGATGCCCATCGTCTTCTGCGCATCGTTCGTGCCATGTCCAAGGCTGTAGGCAGCAGACGAAAGCAATTGCCCCACCCTGAATGCGCGGTCAACCCGGTCAGGCGTCTTTTTCCTGACCAACCACAATGCGAGGACCATGAGAAGGTACCCCATGACGAGCCCGATCGTTGGAGAAAGCACAATGAAGATCCCCACTTTAAGGAGCCCTCCTGGAACGAGCGCATCAATTCCACCGCCGACGAGACCTGCACCAGCCAGCCCGCCGATGAGCGAGTGTGACACACTGATCGGGAGACCAAAGTGGGTGCACGTATGCGACCATATGATCCCGCCCAACAACGCAGAGAGGATCAAGTATTCATTCACGATGCTGGTTTCGACGATCCCCTTGCCGATCGTGTTAGCGACGTGCACACCGAACCCGAATGCAGCAACAAAGTTGAAGAAAGCTGCCCAGAAGACCGCCAGCTTCGGCGGCAGCACACGAGTGGACACGACTGTCGCGATGGAATTCGCAGCGTCGTTCATGCCATTCACAAAATCGAACAGCAGGGCCAGAGCGACAATCAGCAGAACGAGGGCGAGCATGTCAGGCGTTCTTCACGATGATGGATTCGATGACGTTTGCCGCATCCTCGCACTGGTCGGTGGCCGTTTCCAGGCTGACAAGCAGCTCCTTCGACTTGATCAGCAGAATCGGGTCCTTGCAGTTCTCAAAGAGGTTTGCGATCGCCCGCTCGAACAGATCATCCGCCTCGTTCTCAATGCTGTTAATCTTCACCAGACTCTCGTTGATGGCATGCACATCCGACAGATTGCGGAGCATTGGGATGGCCCGGTGGAGCTCCACCACCGCATCATAGATCAGGATCGCCAGGCGCTCCGCCTCCGGGGAAATGCTCTCCACCCGGTACAGCACAATGCGTGTCGACGCTCCCTGCAGATAGTCGAGGATATCATCGAGCTTCGAAGCCAGCTCGTGGATGTCCTCGCGGTCGAAGGGCGTGATGAACGTTGACCCGAGGGCCTGGAAGATCTGATGGGTGATCTCATCCCCCTTGTGTTCGAACTCCTCGACCTTCCTGATTTTCTGCACCCTCTCTTCGCGCGAGATCTGACTGGACATCAAATCCCGGAAAATCCGTGCGGCGCTGAGAAGGTTTTCCGCATCGCGCTCAAAGAAGGTGTAGAATTTCTCGTCCTTTGGCAGCAGCGAGTGCAGGATGGCGTTAAACTTCATAATGATTCCTTTGCGTGATGAACGGAGCGATCTTCCTTTAGTGAGGGACGAGGAACCGAGGCAAAGCGTTCAATCTGTTCCCGGAGCTGGGAAGGGGTAAGGCCGAGCAGCGCTTCGGACAACGGGGATCTCCGCGAGGTGGTGGCGACTCAGAACGATTCCGGAACTCAATGTACGGAGAATCGGTGAGCGAAGCAAGAAGGGAAGGCACGGAACAGACAGTCTCAGGCCTACTCGTCGGCGGAGACCCTCGTGCGGGATTTCTTCACTGCGCCCCGTCGCTTCTTTCTCCGGAATCTCACCTCGCGTGATGAGGCGCTCGGCCGTGTCGCTGTTCGTTTCTTTGCCGGTTTCAATGCAGACTGCAGGAGGGCAACGAGTTTCTCAACAGCATCACGGCGGTTCTGCCATTGGCTCCTCGATTCCTGCACCTGGAGCCGGAGGATCCCGTCGCCGCCAACCCGCCGACTGAGTGACTTCCGAATGAGAGACTTCTGGTGAGCCTGCAGTGACGGCGAGCCGTCGACATCGAAGTGAAGCTCCACCCGCGTCGACACCTTATTGACGTGCTGTCCGCCAGGCCCTCCGCTGCGGCTGAACCTGAATCGGAGTTCATCCCTCCGTATCCGGACTCCGCCGACAATATCGATAAAGGAATCCATACGTCACAATATAGCGTGGCGAATCGAGAATCCCAACAATTGACCTTGAGCGACGAACTCCGTACAATGGTTCAATCCGCATCCCTGCAGAAGGTATGATGATTCGCACCGGCAACGGCCACATTGTCGAGCTCGTCGAGAGCGACCGCCTCGGGAGCGCGTGGATTGTACGCGTGTACAGGAAGAAGATGTTCCGGAAGCGGCTCGTCAGCTCAGATTGGTTCCTTGATCGCTCTCAGGCCGAGCAGTTCGCCGAGCAGGCCGCTGCAACGTTCCGCGCAGGGGGAGATTCCCGCGACCTCATGAGCCGGGCACCCGGCTGGACGCTGCGCCGTCCATCCCGGTGACGCACGGCTCCTTATCACCTTCCACGATCCTTTAGATCCACTATGAAATCACATGCATCGCGCGGCGTCCTCAGGTCATTCCCGCGCGTGTTCTGGGTGGCAAACGTCATGGAGCTCTTCGAACGTGCCGCCTACTACGGCCTCAATTCCGTCCTGGCCATCTACCTGACAGATACCGTCGCGTCTGGCGGGCTGGGGTTTTCGGAGCAATCGGTCGGGTTCCTCCAGGGTTTGCTCTACGCCTTCACGTACATCCTCCCTATCCTTGGGGGAGCGCTCGCCGACCGGTATGGTTACAGGCGGATGCTGCTTATCGCGTTCTCCTTCCTCGCCGCAGGGTATTTCGCCAGCGGGCAGATGTCGGCGTACGGAGCCGTGTTTGCCGCCCTCCTCGTGATGGCGACGGGCGCAGGACTCTTCAAACCGATCATCTCCGGCACGCTTGCGCGCACAACCACGGAGGAGAATTCCGGCTTCGGCTTCGGGGTCTACTACTGGATGATTAATCTTGGCGCGTTCCTCGCCCCACTCGTTGTCAGCGTCATCAAGGGGTTCTCCTGGACCTATGTCTTCACGGCGTCCGCGCTCTACTGTGCCCTGATGCTGATCCCCGTGCTCTTCATCTACCGTGATCCCCCCAGACCGGAGAACACCAAGACCCTGAAAGACGTCCTTGGCGGGGCTGCAATGGTGCTCGGCGACGCAAGGTTCATGCTGATGATCTTCGTCTACTCAGGCTTCTGGATCCTCTATTTTCAAAACTTCGGCTCCGTCCTCTGGTTCCTACGCGACTTCATCGATGCGGCCCCGGTCGATGCGCTATTCGCCTCGATCGGGATAGCCCTCAAGTTCGACGCGGAGCACGTCACCGTGATCAACGCCGGAACCATCATTCTATTGCAGGTCGTGGTCAGTCGCCTTGTGAAAAACATTAAGGCGCTCCCGACGATGGTTATCGGGATCGCCATCGGTGTGGTGGGCTTCGTGTGCCTGGCATTTGCCTCCAGCGTTTGGATCTTCATCCTTGGGATCGCCGTCTTTTCGATCGGCGAAATGACCGCGCATCCCAAGTACTACAGCTATGTCGGACTCGTCGCACCCGCCGACAAGAAGGCGGTGTACATGGGATATGCATTCCTCTACGGCGTAGTGGGCAGTTTGATCGGGTCCAATCTTGGCGGCGTGATGTACGAAGCGATGCTCAAGCCGCTCGCGGGGCGGGCCGACGTGGCAGGCGACGTCCGAACATTCTGGCTGGTCTTTGCCGGGCTCGGGGTGTGCGCGATGGCCGGGTTGATGGTCTACAACAAATTCCTTGCCGCCGACACGCCGGAGACCAACCGGACCGCACGCAGGATTATGATCGGCATTTACGCGATGCTCCTGGTCATCGGCGCGTGGTTCCTGTACGATGCCACATTCAAGGGAGAAACAGTCGCGTACAAAACCGCAGTGCAGGCGGTGATTATGCTGTTGATGGGAGCTGGGGGGATGGCGGTGAGTAGAAAAGCGAGATAGAGATCGAGATTGAGATCAAGGGGTAAAGCAGGTCAAGGGGTAAAGCAGGTTAAGGGGTGGAGCAAGTTAAGGTGCACTTAAGCAGGGGAGCCGAATTCCTTATCCTTGATCTTGACCTTAACCTTGACCTTAACCTCAACCTCGACCTAGACCTCAATCTTGATCTCTCGCTATTCCTTCCTGCGGAATACCCCGATTTGCCAGATCGGCGTCGTTGCGGCATGGATCTCGCTGAATCCCTCCGCAACGATCGCGGCGTGGAGCATCGTGGGTTCGTGATAGAACGGATGGAACGACCAGTGCAGGATGCGCCCGAGAAGTGTGAGCAAGGTGAAGGACAGGCGTGCCAGTACGCCGTCACGCGGATACGAGACCGCCAGAACATCACGCGTTTTCGCGGCCGCGCTGCGGACCAGCAGCAACGGATTGGAATCGCAGCAGAGCACTTTGTCCATCACGACAACATCGACTTCGGGGAGAACCCGCTGCAGAGCGTCGAGATCTCCAACGTGATACGAGACCCGCGCAGCCAATCCCATTTCCCCGGCAAGCTCCCGGGCACGATCGATCATACCGGCTGATACATCGACTCCATGTGCCGCGGCAAACCCGCTCTTGAGGAGCTCCAGGTGGAGTCCGCCGACGCCGCATCCGATTTCCAGCAGCGTCTTCCCCCCATTCTCGCCGCCTGTCAGTGCACGGTGCAACACACGCTGAGGTGCGTCGAGCCCTTTTTTCCTGTATCGCGCAGCGGAGTCGGCGGCCTGTTTGGAGAAATACTTGTCTCTGGGGTCCAGGCAACTGCAGGTCATGAGTGTTTCTCCGCCGATGTCAGTTGATGGAGTTGTCCGCGTAACGCCTCAGGATCAGTCACCGGCAATTCGCACACAAATCCCCTGCACACATATGCAGTCGGCTTGCCTCCTTCTTCCTGGAGTGATCCGTGGAACGGACTGAGTACCCGGAGGGTATCTTCGCCTTCGACGCCACCCGTGCGAAGGACCACCATGTTCGGGAGGTAGAGGGCATTGACCACATCGACCATCTCTTCGACACCGTGCTCCCCGCCCGGACCTGCGATCACAACCTGCTGCGGTGGCGATGAGAGCCGGAGGAAGTCGGACAGCATCCCCGGCATGATGAGGGGTTGCCGTGCCGCAATGTCAGCCCACTGATTGACGGTTTTCACCGCCACTTCTTCCCAGGCCGGGCGATCAATCATCCTTGCGAGGCGTATCAAATTCATCGCAGCAATCGAGTTGGCTGACGGCTTCTCTCCGTCATATTGTTCCTTCATCCGCACTATGACAGACGCATCCTTCCCGGACGTTTCGTAGAAGCCCCCGCGTTCTGCGTCGGCAAACAGATCGATCTGTCGCTCCGTCAGCTCAACAGCGTGTTTGAGCCAGCGCCCATTTCCCGACGCCTCGTAGAGTTCGAGGAGTCCGGCAACAAGCAAGACATAATCCTCAAGTCCGGCTTCGAGTCCTGATGCACCTCCCCTGTACCTTCTCTTCAGCTCTCCCTGCTTGGCGTCGTCAAGTGATCCGACAACGAACGCCGCCGCATTCAGCGCAGCTCGACCGTATCTTTCCTCATGCAACACCCGCCCTCCGCGCGCGAAGGCACCGATCATCAGACCGTTCCATGACGTCAGTATCTTGTCGTCGCGCAGCGGCCGCGGACGCAATGCGCGCACAGCTCGGAGTTTCCTGCGCATCGCGCCGATCCTGCGAGCCGCCTCCTCCTCAGTGATACGAAACCTCTGTGCGGTCGCGGCAAGAGGATGTGGCTCGTACAGGATGTTCTTCCCAGTGAACTCATGCTGAGGATCCACCGACATGTTGCCCTCGGCTTCGACGCCGAAATGGAAACAGAACAGGTCAGCGTCCTGTCCGAGCGCCGACTCGATTTCCTTCCTGGTCCAAACGTAGAACTCCCCCTCGCCGCTCTCCTCAGGATTCTCCGGCCGCGGACTGTCGGCATCCTCGGCTGTAAGAAATCCTCCTTCCGGGCTCGTCATTTCCTCAGCCACGTAGTCCAACGTCGACCTCGCGACGGCGGCAAAGGACGGGTCATGGGTGAGAAGATATGCATCCAGGAATGCCTGGACCAGTTGCGCCTGATCGTAGAGCATCTTTTCAAAATGCGGGACGCGCCAGGCGGGATCGACGGCATACCGATGAAAACCGCCCCCGATGTGATCATGGATTCCCCCCGCCGCCATGCGCCTCAGTGTATCGAGCGCAATGTCCCTCGCTTCCGTGTTCGACGTGGCCGCATGATACCTGAAAAGAAAGTCGAGCACCACCGGTCGCGGGAATTTCGGCCCGCCACCGAAACCACCGCATGCCGCATCGTACGTGGCGGCAAGTTGATGGAAACAGCGGTCGACAATTCCACGGTCGAGCGATCCAACCGAAGTCCCCGCACCGGCGATCTCCTCCAGGAACCCGGTGATGCTGCGGGTTGCTTCCTCGACCTTACCCCGCTGCTGTTCCCAGATTTCGTGGATCCGGCGCAAGACGTCGGGGAAACCGGCCCGACCGCGGGCCGAGCGCGGAGGGAAATACGTTCCCCCATAGAAGGGCTTCAGATCCGGCGTCAGGAACATCGAAAGCGGCCAGCCGCCATTCCGTCCCATCGCTTGCAGGGCGGTCATGTAGATCCTGTCGATGTCCGGGCGCTCTTCGCGATCCACTTTGATGGGTATGAAATACTGATTCAGGAGCGCAGCGATGCCGTCGTCTTCGAACGATTCGCGCTCCATCACGTGGCACCAGTGGCAGGTGGAATACCCTATGGAGAGGAAGATCGGCTTCCGCGCATCCCGCGCATGCCGGTGGGCTTCTTCACCCCATGGGTACCAGTCAACGGGATTATAGGCGTGCTGCAGCAGGTACGGACTGCTTTCATGGATCAGTCGGTTGGGTCGACGCCGCGGGGATGTATCATTCATGATTCGGGAACCTCCGCCACTGGACCATACTCCGGCGGTCAGCGTCCTGCTGCACCTCAAGTGCCTGATGCCGCGGCGTTGGCGCCGAGCAATGCGATGCGGGGCGACCTGGCGTGGTCTTCTCCTATCTGCTGGCGCCACATTGCATAGTAGAGGCCGTTGAGACGCACCAGAGCATCATGCCGTCCCGACTCGACAATCCTCCCCTGTTCGAGAACGTGGATAATGTCTGCGTGCATGACTGTGGAGAGGCGGTGGGCGATGAGAATCGTCACGTGGCTTGTCGTGACAGAAACATCCCTGATCGTCTGGCTGATCTCTTCTTCCGTGAGCGAGTCAAGCGACGACGTCGCCTCATCGAACACCAGGAGGCTGGGGGAACGGAGCAGGGCACGCGCAATGGAGAGGCGCTGCTTTTCTCCTCCCGACACTTTTACTCCTCCCTCGCCGATGGTCGTATCAAGCCCCTTGTCGGCCCGCGCGAGGAGGCTCTGACAGGCAGCCTTTTCCAGAACATCCATGCATTCGTCGTCGGTCGCGCGCGGGTTCACGAACAGCAGGTTGTCCCTGATTGTCCCGGCGAACAGCTGCGTGTCCTGAGTGACAAATCCGATCCGTTCGCGGAAGCCGTTGAGGTCGATCTCCGTCGACGGAATGCCGTTGTACAGGACGCGGCCCTCACCCGGCCGGTAGAGCCCGACCAGCAGCTTGACCAACGTGGTCTTCCCGGCGCCGGAGGGACCGACGAATGCAATGGTGTCACCCACGCGTGCCGTGAAGCTGATGTCCGTCAGGGCACGGGTCGACGCAGATTGATGCTGGAACGACACGTGTTCGAATGCGAAGTGCTCCAACGGCCCGAGGAGCTTCGGCGAGGCGGGGCTCGGCTCTTTCGGCGTGTTCAGGATGTCCTGAAAGTTCTTCAGCGATACCTCTGCCTCACGGTAGATATTAATGATGTTCCCAAGCTCCTGGAGTGGGCCGAAGATAAAGAACGAGTAGATGAAGAGAGAGAAAAACTGTCCGACCGTGATCTGCTGTGCGAAGATAAGGTACAGCATCAGAAAGAGGATGCTCGTCCGGAGGAAATTCACCGAGGTGCCCTGGATGAAGCTGAGACTGCGCAGGTAACGCACCTTCTTCAGTTCGAGCTTCAGGATCTTCGCGGTCGTGGCGTTGAGGCGCTGGATCTCTTGTCCGGCGAGACCCAGACTCTTGACCAGCTCGATGTTTCGCAGCGATTCGGTCGTAGATCCGGCCAGCGCGGTGGTTTCGGCAACGATCACCTTCTGGATGGTCTTGATCTTCCGGCTCAGAACGCTGCCGAGGAAGCCGAGCAGCGGGACGGTAGCAAAAAAGACGGGCGCGATCAGCCAGTGGACGGTGAACGCGTAGATCATGACGAAGAGAACCCCGACGATCGTCGTGAAGAGAATGTTGATGGAAGCGGCGATCAGGCGTTCAACATCGGAGCGGACCTTCTGGAGTTTGCCCAGGGTCTCCCCGCTCCGCTGGTCCTCAAAGACTGCATAGGGAAGCTCCAGGGAGTGGCGGAGTCCGTCGGAGTAGAGCTCCGCTCCGAGGCGCTGAGTGATGACGTTGATGAAGTAGTCCTGGAAATTCTTGGCAACGCGGGAGACGAATGCCACGCCGACCGCCGCAGCAAGAAGGAGGCTGACGCCGCGGAAGAACTGCTCCGTGGAGTACTCACGATAGCGGGTCGCGTACTCGTCGATCACGTGGCGGAAGATCAGCGGGTCGAGAAGGGAGAAGATTTGGTTGATGGCCGCAAGGACGAGCGCGAGTGCGACCAGCTTCCAGTAGCGCCGCAGGTACGTGAGGAGGAGTTGCATGGCAATGAACAGTGACCGGAACTGCGGGAGTTCGTAGCATAATAACTTCCCGCGAGCTGAAACGCAACTGCGATCACCGCTCCCAGGGTGCCCTCCGGCACAACAGAGGGAATTGCGCCCCCGTCATTCCTGGAGTTTTGCCTTATTGCTCCATTGGGTAGCCTTGTTGACTGCTGGCTGCATTCCGCATATATTGGTGACATACGGCTCGACCAAGACACGGTGGAAGGGTCTTCGTCCCTCATCGAGGGCGACAACGCTGTGAGGAACAGCCGCGGCCCGAGCCGGCGGGTTTAAGCAACGAATTCGGTTAACATCTGAATTGACCTCCACGTTCTCGATGGGAAAATCCGGCACAACGTCGTGGGCCATGCTGGGTGTTCTCCTGCTCCCCTGGGCGCCGCACATTGGCCGTGGTCAATGGACCCAGGGGACGGGGCTGGAGATGGGTTCCATTAGCTGTCTTGCCCGAAGCGCCACGGCTCTCTATGCAGGGACTCCTGATCAGGGGGTGTTCCGGTCTGTCGATTCCGGGGCAACATGGACTCCCATCAACAACGGACTTGGGAGCCGGACGATCGCTTCGTTGGCCGCCGGCAGTGGCTGTCTTCTTGCCGGGACGTACGGTTCCGGTGTCTTCCTGTCGTCCAACGAAGGCGAGAGCTGGGTCGCAGCCAGCGACGGCCTCAGCGATCTGCATATCTATTCCCTTGCAGTCCGTGACACAGTGTTCTACGCGGGAACGGTGAACGGTGTTTTTGAATCCGACGACAGGGGCAGGCTCTGGGAGCTGAGCAGCAAAGGAATCACCGGATCGACCGTCAGAGTGCTCGCGTGCATCGATTCAATTCTCTTCGCCGGGACGCTGGGGGCCGGGGCATTCTTCACCCGAAATCCCGGCGCGGGATGGACCTCCGCAAGCAGCGGCCTTTCGAATCCGAACGTCCAGTCCTTCGCCGCCTGCGGGACCTACCTCTTCGCGGGGACGTACGGCGGGCTTTTTATCTCCGACAATGCAGGTCTTGCCTGGTACCCTGTCAACATCTCTCTCTCCAGAGACTCGCCCCCGCTCAATGCAGTCCTTAAAGACAAGACGGTCTTCGCGCTCGCAGCCCACGGCACACGACTGTTCATCGGGTCATGGCTCACGGGAGTGCTGCTCACCAGCAACTTCGGGATAAGTTGGACAACGGTGAATGCAGGGCTTCCGGAGGTATCGGTGTACGCAATCATTACCGATGGCACCTACCTCATTGCCGGCACGTACGGGAGCGGCATCTGGAGGCGTCCGATCGCCGAGATGAATGCTCCTAGCCCCGATCCGGGAACTGCCGGTCCGGCGGCATTGACGCTCGAACAGAACTACCCAAACCCTTTCAACCCAAAGACGACCATCCGCTACAGACTTCCGGCCGCTTCTCAGGTCTCACTCTTCCTCTACAACACTCTGGGTCAACAGGTTGCAGAGATTCTGAGGAGATACGAAGATGCCGGCGACCATGAAGTCCAGTTCGATGGAAGCGGCCTAGCGAGCGGGATCTACTTCTATCAACTTTCGTCCGGGACGCGGACGCAGACAAGAAGAGCGGTGCTGGTGCGTTAGGCGGCACGGAGCAACTTACACAGGGGAGAGTCGTGCTGAGGGCAGCAAACGGAAAAGCCTTCCCCTCGTGTGGAAGGCTTTTGTGGAGCTGAGGGGGATCGAACCCCTGACCTCGTGAATGCCATTCACGCGCTCTCCCAGCTGAGCTACAGCCCCAACCGATTGACGATGGACGATCGACAATGGACACCGGGGGATCGGCTTCGATGAGGCTCAATATAGATATACTTTGCAGGAAAGTCAATTTGACAGCTTCCTTGAATCTGCGGCCCGCGATCGCTATGTTTGAAGTACCACCCCCATTCCCGTCACGAGAGAACCCCGACCTATGAAAGACCTCGGCAAGGCGTTCAGCTCCCCCTTCAAAGACCCCGCCTGGATAGCGAAATTCCTCATTGCGGGAATCTTTATTGTCCTGTGCCTGATCGGTATCGGCATCCCGATCATCGTCGGCTACCTCATTCAAGTCACGCAGCGCGTCATGCGCAGAGAAGAACGGCCGCTCCCCGACTGGAAGGATGTCGGCATAAAATTCGTCATCGGCTTCAAATACTGTCTAGTCTACATCGTTTACCTCCTCCCGGTCTTTGTCCTTCTCATCCCGATCATCGGCCTCGCGGTCGCGAGCGAACTCTCCGACGCTCCTGATGTCGTCGGCATCTTTGCGACTGTCTATCTGTTCGCCTTCACCCTGTTGATTATTCCGTACAGTCTCATGCTGACCGCACTTACGCCGATCATCGCATACCGGTTTGCCGAGCGCGAGCGCATCGGCGATGCACTCGATGTAGGGAAGGTCTTGCGGGACTTTCGGCGCAACTGGCAGAATACGCTCGTCGTGGCGCTGATCGCCGTCGGCATCGAATCCTTCGCCTCCATCGGGATCGTTGTCTTCATTATTGGCATTGTTTTCTCGATCTTCTACGCCTACCTCGTCTCGGCGTACATGCATGGTCTGCTCTACCTCGAGCTTCCTGCAGAAGGAGAAGGGAGTCCGGCCTGAATGTCGCTGCGTGGGCTGGCGCTTGCCGGAGTTGCGGCAATCGTGGCGCTGAGTTGCAAGGATGAGAACATCACGGGACTCGGCGACAGCCCCTCCAACGTCGTCTTTCCCACGCGCGATGTCAGCTATGCGGTCCACGTCCAGATCCTCTTCAATCAGACCTGCGCTCTCGGCGGATGTCATGACAACGGGCCGCATCAGAGCCCGCTTCGGCTGACGGAATATGGCTACGCTGTCCTCACCATCCCGGGGGTGGTCGTGGCGGGGAAGCCAGATGAGAGCACGCTGGTGTTCAGGATCGAGGGGCGCGTGGGGGAACGGATGCCGCCGCCGCCATCCAATCCGCTAAACCAGAATCAGATCAACGGCATTCGCACCTGGATTGCGGAAGGCGCGAAGAACAACTGACGGTCAGCAGCTACCCAGCCGAACGGGGGTCTTTTCCCCAGTGCAGTTTTGCACGGAGCAGTTCGAAGTAGCTCCTGTCCATCCGTTTCACAATGCGCACGGGATAATCCGCCCTGCTGACGGCTATTTCCGCAGGTGGCGGAAGGAAGGCTTCCTCCTGGCCATCTGCAGCAAGGAGGATCTCCGCCGCCTCAGCACGCGCAATGACACGAACCACGCTCGTCTCGGGAATGACGAGCGGCCTCCCACTGAGCGTGTGCGGTGAGATCGGAGTGATGCCAATGACTTTGCTGCCTGGTGTAACGATCGGCCCGCCGTTCGACAGGGCATACGCAGTGGAGCCGGTTGGCGTGGAGATAATAAGACCGTCGCCGCGGTAGGTCACAGCGTACTCACCATCGATGTACGTCTCCAGGTCGATGATACGGGAGGATCGGGACTTGTCCACAACGATATCGTTCACCGCATGGATGGTCCGTCCCGGGATCGCGGCGCACCGTGCCTCAAGCACCATCCGTTCCTCGACGACATAACGCCCGACAAGTATTTCCGCGAGGGCCTGATCGAGCTCAACGGGAGCGACCTCCGCAAGAAATCCAAGCTTTCCGAGATTCACCCCGAGGATCGGCGTACCACGCCTTCCGACGGCGCGCGCCGCCTGAAGGATTGTGCCGTCTCCACCCAATGCGATGAGCATATCGGCACCGTCGAGACACGCTTCCCGGCTTCTCACACGACCCGGCGCACGCAGGCCTGAACGACCCTCCAGCAGCGGCACGAGTGAGTCATCCACTGCGAAATCCATACCCGACCGCTCCAGCCGGTCCAGCAACAGCTCCAGAGTCTCCTTCACTCCCCCCTTTTCCGGATTGGCGATGATCGCGAATCTCATGAGGGCTTTTCCTCCCCCTGGCCGGGGGGCGTTCCGGACTTCCCGGCCTCGTCGACGTAGTTGAGGCGCAGTTCCCTGAGCATCTGGTCCACCAACTTCGCCTCGTCGTCTGAAAGGTTCCCACGGGTCCGGTGTCTGATCATATCCAGCAGATCAATCATCGTCTGTGCCGCATCCAGGTTGCGTTCGACGGTATCCGTGGCCGGGTTCTTGAGCTTTCCCATGTGCTGCATCGCGGCAGTGTGAAGCATGACCACCAGCTGAGTGAAGAGCACCGTGTTCTTATCGACCGTCTCCATGTCAGGTATCCTCACGCCGTTTGTTCTTTCGTAAGCTCCCACAACTTGGTATACTTGGCAAACACATAGGCGGACGAAGCAAGGCAGAGAACGAAGCCGTGCATGCCGTCGAGGAAGCCGAGACGCAAGATGTACATCTTGAAGAACTGGAAGGGAGGCCGGACGATCAGGTCTATGAGCCGGAACCGCCGCCCCGTCTCAACCATATCGGCAGCCCCCAACGAAGTGTAGGCATTGAATTTCGAAAAATAGTGATAGAGATCCGGGTCGGTGAAATGTAGGAGGTCGTTGGCCAGCCCGCGCACGGCGCCGTCAAGCAGAAGCTGCTCATGAACGTGCGTCTGGCTGAATCGCCCCCGCGATCGACGGAACAGGCGTACCACACGCGACGGATACCACCCGCAGTGCCTGATCCATTTCCCGCAGAAATACGCCCGCCGTGCGAGCAGGTAGCCCGCAATCGCCGGGTCGCCGCCGCGCGCAACGACACCACGGAGCTCCGTCGCGAGCGCCGGCGTCACTCTCTCATCGGCATCGAGCCAGAGAATCCACTCCTCCCGCGCCATCTCCAACCCCTTGTTGCGAGCGGCTCCGAAGCCACGCCACGGGAGCACGACGACGTCGTCCGTTTGCCTGCGGGCAAGCTCCAGCGTGCGGTCTGTGCTTCCCGCATCGATCACAATCCGCTGATCCGCCCACGAGACCGATTCCAGACATTCGGTGATGTTCCGCTCCTCGTTGAGCGTCAGCGTGATGACCGAAATCCCGGACATCACCGTTCTCCCCCGGCCCCGGCTTTCTCCTTCAGGCGGCCCACCGCAAGGCTCAGGCCCACGGTCACCCAGAAGAGCGTCGCCACCTCCTGATCTCCGAAACTCCACTCCGTCAGCCCGTTGACCTGGAATCCTACAAACGCCGCCAGTGACCCCAGCGCAACGGATCCCGCGAACCAATCGTCGCGGACGGCGCGGTATACGCGCCATTCCGTAACGGCAATCATTCCAAACATGGCCGTTGCCGCCACTCCACCGAGCGTCCCGAGCGTCACGAGGATTTGCAGCGCAACGTTATGGAGATGCCCCCATTCCCCGCCGTAGCCGGGATCGGCGTAGCGCCGCAACAGATCCCCGAGGTCGATATCGCCGACGCCGACCACAGGATGATCCGCAAAGATCCGGAGTCCGGCGCTCCAGAGCATCAGCCTTGAGGCGTTTTCGGGATGATGGATGTCGACGATGCTGAGCAGGCGCTGCTCAACATATGGCGGCGCGAAGAGCACGAGGACGACACAGAGGATCAGGATCGGGACGAGAAGCCGCTTGTCGCGTACCGCCGCGATGCAGACGAGTCCTGCCGCAGCGGCAAGATATGCTCCTCGTGTTACCGTGGCATAGAGCGTGATTGCCATCAGGCCCGCGGCGGTGAGTGCGGCGATCCGGAAGCTCTTCGGCGTTCCCGGATGGAGGGCAAAGGGCACGGCAAGGAGGAGCGCGATCATCATTAATTCGGCCGTGGTCATGTAGAACTGAAAGATGCCGAGGCGCGTGTTTTCGCCTGGCCCTCCTGTGAGAAGCTTCAGGATCCCCATCAACGCAACCGCCGCCGAGGAACCAAGCAGCACCCCCACCGTCCGGCGTAGTGCCGGGAGACTCTCCAGTCGGGAGGCAAAGAAATACACGATCCCGATGAGCAACACGCGGCGTGAGACGAAGAGCGATTCCTCCCACCGCACCGAACAGACCGTCGCGACCGCCTCTGCAGCAACGTAACCGAGGAACGCGTAATCCAGCGGCGTGGCGACCACCGACCAGCGGCGCTGCGCGATCATAAGCAACAGCCAGCAGACCGCCATCAGCCCCAGCGCAAGCGAGTTCACGGCGATCGAAACGAACACCGACGCCAGGAAGACCCACGATACCCCCGTGAGCAGCGCCGGCAGCACCCGCCGCCCGGGTGGTCCAGACGCAGGTCCGGCGGCCTGCTCAGGCCCGGAATTGAAGGTCATACAGTTTCCGGTACAATCCGCGGGACTTTTTCACAAGCGCCTTGTGTGTTCCGGTCTCAACGATCCTTCCCCCTTCGAGCACGATGATCCGGTCGGCATGTTGAATTGTGGAGAGCCGGTGGGCGATCACAATCGACGTTCGTCCGGCCATCAGTCGTTCGATCGCTTCCTGCACGAGGATCTCCGACTCCGTGTCAAGGGCCGATGTGGCTTCATCAAGAATCAGGATCGGCGGATTCTTCAGGATCGCGCGGGCAAGCGAAAGGCGCTGCCGCTCCCCTCCCGAAATCTTGACTCCCCGTTCCCCGATCACCGCATCGTACCCTCGTGGCATCTCCATGATGAAGTTGTGCGCGTTCGCAGCCCTCGCCGCAGCAATGATTTTCTGCAGCGGACACTCCTCCAGACCATAGGCAATGTTATTCCGCACACTGTCGTTGAAGAGGATCGTCTCCTGCGTCACGATGCCGATTTTGTCCCGCAGCGACTTGATCCCCACGGTGCGCAGGTCGATACCATCAATGAGCACCGCACCGGACGCCGGATCGTAGAATCGCGGCACCAGGTCGACAAGCGTCGATTTCCCCGCCCCGCTGGGGCCGACGATGGCGACCACCTCTCCCTTCCGTATCCGGAAACTTATGCCTGAGAGAACGAGATCACCGTGGTCATAACGGAACGCCACATTGCGGAATTCTATAGACATCCGGAATTCGTCCAGCCGGACCGGGTTTGCCACGTCGTGGATCACCGGCTCGGTATCCAGGATCTCAAAGACCCGTTTTCCCGCCGCCGCCGCTTCCTGGATACGGTTGTTTACGCCGCTGAGCTCTTTGATGGGCGGCATAAGCTGGAACAGGGCGAAAAGGAAACCGAGAAACTCACTTGCCTTCATCGACTCCTGCGTCAACACCTGCAGCCCGCCGTACCAGATGATGGCACCGCCTGCCAGCGCACTCAGGAATTCCGTCGACGGGGAGGCGAGGTTCCTGATGTTGGTGACCCTCAGGATCGTCCGGAGATACGCGAGTCCTTTCGATGCAAATTTCCTGTTTTCGAAATCTTCCATTCCAAACGCCTTCACCACCTTCGCCCCCGAGATCGTCTCGTGGAGCACCGACGTCAGGTCAGCGATCCTTTCCTGCACCATACCGCTCTCGCGGTGCACACGCCGCCCGATCCAGGCAATGATGAGCAAAACGACGGGGAAGACGACGAACGCCATAAGGGTCAGTCGCCAGCTCAGCGACAGCGTTATCGTGAGGTAGACAATCAGCAACATCGGCTCGCGGATCATCGTGTGGAACGTGGCCGACATGCCGCTGTTGACCACCGTAACATCGTTCATGATCCTCGAAATCAGATTGCCGGTCCGTTCGTTCGTAAAGTATGCGAGCGGAAGGTCATGGATGTGCCGGTACAGCGAGTTCCGAAGGTCGGTGATCAGTCCCTGCTCCACCTTCGTCATAAGGTTTGACTGCAAGTAGCCGAACAGGTTCTTGATCAAAAACGACAGCACGATCACGATGCAGATGTTCAGCAGCGAATGGGCCGGATCGTCGCGGAACACGAGGGACCGGAAGCCATCCGCAACCGCGTCTTTCGCATCGATGAGCCATTGCGGAAAGAGGGAAGGAGTCCGGGCGGCCGCTTCTGCCACCGGGGAAGGGGCGCCGGCATGGAACAGGGTTTCCAGTAGTGGAATCGTCAGGTAAATGGAGACGCCGCTGAAGATCGAGAACAGGAGTGAGCAGATGATCGAGTACGCCAGCTTCCTCGAATACGGTTTCAGGAATCCGAAGACACGACGGTACGTGTTCATGCGGGCCGCTTCATGACGTTCAATTCAGCGTTTGTGATCGGTGGCGTGGCACGCCCCTCCCGCCTGGCGCGGCGATACTCCCACAGCTTTGCATACAGGGCAAATGAATACAGCGCATCGAGCACAGACAGGATGAATCCCTGCATGCCGTCACGGACCCCCGTCCGGGAGATGTACATCCGCAGGAAGTGTGAGAGAGGGCTGAGCAACATGTTGTACCAGTGCGCTGCGGCATCGGGTCTGGCCGCGAGGCGGTTCGCCACCTCCAGCGATGTGTAATCGTTCATCCGGGAGAGATACGCGGCGATCGTGGGATAGGTGAAGTGATTGACCATTCCCGTGAGCCTCCCGTGCGGACCGGTCGTCGAGAATCCTCCGTGCACCTCCGCATGATTGACCGTGTATGAGTCCTTCCGGATCAATCGGCATTGCCAGTCGGGAAACCAGCCCCCATGTTCGATCCATCTCCCGAATGCCCATGGCCGACGGAGAATCTCGAATCCTGTGATTGCCGTGCCGCTCTTGAGGACATCTCGAATTTCGTCCGCCAGTTCCGGCGTCACCTCTTCGTCGGCGTCAAGGAAAAGGATCCAATCAGAAGACGCATAGCTTATCCCCTGTTCCATTTGGCGCGTCGAGCCCGGATAGTCCCGGAGGTACACCTTCGACGTGAACCGACGAGCGATCTCCACTGTCCGGTCCGTGCTGAGCGAATCCACCACAATGATCTCGTCGGCCCACCGTACGCTGGAGAGACAGCGCTCGATCTGTCGTTCCTCGTTCAGCGTTATCGTAACAACCGCGAGCGTGGCCATCGGGTTATCGGACCACCAAATTCACAAGCCGGTTCCTGACAACGACGGTTTTCACCAGCGACTTGCCCGCCATATGCCGCTTCACCCCCTCGTCCGACATCGCAAGTTGTTCCAGTTCCTGTTCTGTCGCATCCGCCGGAACCTCGATCCTCCCCCTGACCTTGCCGTTCACCTGAAGCACGACATCTACTGTAGACTGCACCAACTTGGCGGGATCAAACGACGGCCATGGCTCATACGTCAGCGTACGCGCGTGGCCCAGCTTTTCCCACAACTCCTCGGCGATGTGCGGAGCAAAGGGAGCAAGCAGGAGCACAAACGGTTCGAGGAGTTGCCTGGGGCGGGATCCACTCTTCATGACCTCGTTCACAAAGATCATCATCTGTGAGATTGCAGTATTAAACCTGAGCCCCTCAATATCATCTCCAACCTTCTTCACCGTATAGTGATAAAGGCGCTCCAAATAAGTGGTTACACCCATCACTTCAATTGCAGGATCAAGTGTCTCATCCTCGGTCAGGTAGAGTCTCCAGACACGGTTAAGGAACCTGAATACTCCCTCCACGCCACGGGTACTCCAGGGTTTCATATCTTCCAGGGGTCCCATAAACATCTCAAAGAGTCGCGTTGCGTCGGCGCCATACTCCTTCACTACATCATCCGGGTTTACGACATTTCCACGCGATTTTGACATTTTGCGCGAATCTTCACCCAGAATCGTCCCCTGGTGGCGGAGTTTTGGGAAGGGCTCCTTGGTGCCGACGTACCCAAGGTCAAACAAGACTTTATGCCAGAACCGCGCGTACAACAGGTGGAGCACGGCGTGTTCCGCTCCGCCCACATAGAGGTCGACTGGCATCCATGTCCGCTCCTGTTCGCGGGAACAAAACTCTATGTCATTCGTGGGATCGAGGTAGCGGAGATAGTACCAGCATGACCCGGCCCACTGGGGCATTGTATTCGTTTCACGCCTCCCTTTCCGGCCCGTTTTGGGATCGACCACGTTGACCCAATCCGTCGCCAGGGCGAGCGGAGACTCTGTTGTGCCGCTCGGTTGGAACTTCTTGAGGTCGGGAAGAAGCAACGGAAGGTCACTCAGCGGAAGCGGCTCCATGGTGCCATCGTCGTAATGGACGATCGGGATCGGTTCACCCCAGTACCGTTGCCGGGAAAAGAGCCAGTCACGCAGCTTGAACTGCACCGCTCCCTTGCCGATCCCCTTGCTCTCGAGCCATCCGATGATCCGTCGTTTTGCTTCTGCCGTGGAGAGGCCGTTGAGCGACACCTCGCTGTTAGCCGAATTGATGGCCCGGCCATCACCTGTGTACGCCTCGTGTGCAATATTAGCCCCCTCCACGACCTCGACGATCGGCAAATGATATTTCCTGGCGAATTCAAAATCTCGCTCATCGTGACCGGGAACGGCCATGATGGCTCCCGTCCCGTAGCCCATCAACACATAGTCTGCAACCCACACGGGGATCTCCCGCCCCGTGGCGGGGTTAATTACCACGCCGCCCGTTGGGACTCCGCTCTTCTCGGTTTCGACCCCCCGTTCGAACTCGCTTTTCCGGGCCGCAAGGGTCCCGTAGGTCGCGACCGCAGAGGCGTGGTCGGGTCTGGTGATCAGCGGTACGAGCGGGTGTTCCGGTGCGAGCACCATATATGTGGCGCCGAAGAGCGTATCGGGTCGAGTGGTGAAAACACGGAGCGGTTCACGTTGGCCCTTTACCTCGAACGCGATATCGGCTCCTTCCGATCGCCCGATCCAGTTTCGCTGTTGCTCAAGCGTGGATGCTGGCCAGTCGAGCTCCGCGGAATCTTCAAGCAGTCGATCGGCATATGCCGTAATGCGCATCATCCACTGTCTCATGGGGCGTCGTTCGACCGTGTATCCCTTTTCCGTCCACTCCGCCACCTCTTCATTGGCAAGGACGGTTCCGAGCGCTTCGCACCAGTTGACCGGTACCTCGGCGATGTAGGCGAGGCGGTATCCCGCGAGAATATCTTGTCGCTCTTTGGCCGACATGCTCCGCCATTCGCCTCCGGTGAATGACGGTTTCCCGGGATATCCGGAGGAGCCCGAGATCTCGAACTCTTTGATCAGGTCGGCAATCGGCCGGGCGCTTCGCTGTCGAGCGTCATACCATGAATTGTAAATGGTGAGGAAAATCCACTGCGTCCATTTGTAGTACGCTGGATCGGTGGTTTCCACTTCGCGCGACCAGTCGTAACTCAGCCCCAGCATCTTGATTTGCCGGCGGAAGGTTGCAATGTTCTGCTCTGTTGTGATCCTCGGGTGGATGTTTGTTTGCATTGCATATCGTTCAGCAGGGAGGCCGAACGCATCCCACCCGATCGGATGGAGGACACTGTCCCCCTTCATTCTCCGGTAACGCGCAACGATGTCCGTGGCAGTGTATCCCTCCGGGTGCCCCACATGCAGTCCCGCGCCGGATGGATACGGATACATATCAAGGATATATGCCTTGGGTTTCCCTGGGACAGACTCCGCGCGGAATGTCGCCTGGGCTTCCCAGTACTTCTGCCACTTCGGTTCAATGGTGGAGAACGGATATGCCATGGGGTTACTGACGGGGCGGATGCTGTTGATGGTGCTGGGCGAGGTATTGCATGGCGGTCGCGACGCTGCCGAGCCGCAGCCGCGCTTTGATCTCGTCGGCCGTCGCGCCGGCCCTGGCCATGAGTGCGGCAGCAGTGTGCCGCAGCGAGTAGGGAGTCACCCGGCGGTCAATACCGCGCTTGAGGCCGGACTGTTCCAGGTAGATGTTCACGCGGTCGCGGACACCGCGCGTGGTCATGCGCTTTCCGCGCGTCCGATTCCCCGCGCTGGTGAACAGAGGTTCATCGTCCTGTACGCTGCCGCGGACGGCGAGGTACTCCTGAAGTGTGCGGCGGACCTCCGGGCCAATCGTAACGGCCTGATCTTTGTGCACCCTCCCTTTCCCCTGAACGCGCAACCGGGCGTCTCCCCCATCGATCAGGAGGTCACCGACATCGGCGCGGACGATCTCGATCTCGGACAATGCGCACGAAACCATCAGATGGAGGAAGGCGTAGTCCCGTTTCCCCCGCTCGTCCGCGCGATCGACGGAGGCAAGAAGGGCCTCCACCTCGGGCTCCGAGAGCGCCTCCCGGGAATGGACGCGTGGTCTACTGTTTCCTCCGACGGCGCGTGCCGGATTTTCATCGAGCACTCCCGCACGCACGAGGTATTCACAGAAGCGGCGGAGAGCGGTCAGGTACGTCGAGACCGACACTGGAGAGAGCGCTTTGGCGTCGCTCAAGTGCCGCTTGTACCGCTCCACACCCTCCTGTGTCAACGGGCGCCCCCGTATCCGGGGCGACCACCGGAGGAATTCTCTGAGAGCCCTCCCGTAGGTGCCACGCGTCTCAGGGCGCTTCTGGCGGAGACTCCTCAAGAACCCGTCGTAATGTCGCGCGAGCGATGCAGGAGTGAACGTGCGTTGTGTGCGTGGGGGGGTCATGAGATGCAATAACAGAATTTAGAAAAATCAACGGCGGAATGCAAGGCGGGCATGGGCGCCTACTCGGCCCGGACCACCATCATAGTAATGTCGTCGGACTGGGGCGCCCCCTGCGTATGGGCAAGGACGTCGCGATAGATCGCCTCCATGACCTCCTGTGCGGACTTGTCTCTCGACGACAGGAGAACGCGTTCCAGCCGCGCTTCCCCGTACTCCTCCTGCGTCCCGCTCATCGCTTCGCTCACGCCGTCGGTGAACAACACCAGCGTGTCGCCCGGGTGGAAACCGACCACCGCTTCTTCGTAGGGCGTCTCGGTCTTCATGATGCCCAGGATCATCCCTCCCCTGTCGAGCCGCTCGAAACCCCCGTCGGCGTGGACAACGTACGGATAGTTGTGCCCCGCGTTCACGTAGGCCAGTGTGCGCGCAACGTGGTCAATGGCCCCCCAGAAGAAGGTGACAAACTTGTTGCCGCCGGTATTCTCGCACATCAGATCATTCACCCTGCCCGTCAGCTCTCCCAGACCGAGGCGGAGTGGAACGAGCGCGCGGATGGTGGCCTGGAGGTTCGCCATGAGGAGGGCGGCAGGGGGACCTTTTCCCGAGACGTCTCCGATGGCAATGATATGCCGGCCGTCGTCCAGGGGAAGAACGTCATAATAGTCTCCCCCTACCTGCTTCGAAGAGATATTGGCGGCGCTGATCGTGAACCCGGGAACCGGCGGGATGATGCTGGGCAACAGACCTTTCTGAATCTCCCGCGCCAGGAGCAGCTCGTCTTCGAGCTTTTGTTTTTCGATCGCCTCTTTGAACAGCCGGGCGTTCTCCAGAGAGATGACCGCGAGATTGCCGAGCGACGCGAGGAACTCGAGGTCTTCCGGGCCGAACGGTTCCCGGCTCAGTTTTTCTCCCAGAAGGATGAGACCACGCGTCTCTCCCTGAAGCTGGATGGGCACAACCACCTGGAGAAGCAGGGCCTCCAGCGCGGCGCGGGAATCCGTCGTCCCCCTGACCACGAGATCGGAGACGAGGACCGGCGCCTTGATCTTTGCCAGCTGGGCCAGGAGTTCGCCCTGTGGAGGCTGCCCCGGAATCTTTGAGGCGACCACCTTCATGTCCGCCCCTTCCTTCAGGCAGACCAGATAGCGGTTGACGCCGACCTGGCCGAGCAGGGAGAACACCAGCAAGCGCGTGAGCTTTTCGGGGTCGAGCAAACCGCTGAATTCCTTCCCGAGGTCGAACAGCGTATTCAACTCCTGGATCTTCCTGTCAAGCCTCCGGTTCACCAGCTGAAGCTCAGCGATGGTATTCGCCTTCTCGATTGCGGTGGCGGAAATGTTGGCGAGGGACCGGAGATAGGTGACCTCCTGCCTCCGCAGCCGGCGCTTCATAAACCGTTTGCCGAATCCGAGCAGGCCTATGGTCTTGTCCGCAATCACCAGGGGGAGCAGGATGCTCACTCCTGCGTCGCGAAATGTCTTTGCCCACGGGTACGTGCGACCGTCCAGCATCTCAATATCGAACAGCGTTTGCGGGACCGATGGGATCGCCACGACGGTCCCTTGCAACGACACCGGGAATCCCTTGACCATCGCGACCACGAACTCCGCCTCACCTTTCGCCAGAACGACCATCCCGCGGGGGGAGAGGATTTTCCCCATGATGGTCAGAAGGATGTGGCTGAGGATGAACTCACGCTGGAGGGAGGAGTTGATGACCTTGCTGAACTCAAACAGCGCGGCCTGTTCAAAATGACTTTCGTAGGATTCCGCCGGTGCGCCGGCGGATGTGCTCCTGCGGGATCGAGGCATGGGAGGAGCCGGGGATTAACGGGGAAGGTATTTCGTCAATCGGACTTCGTTGGCTTTCCCGGGCATGATGTCGTATTCCACCTTGTCCATGAGCGACTTCATCAGGTACACGCCTAGTCCCCCTTTCCGGTAGTGCGAGAGATATTCTTTCATGTCGGGCGGGTGGACCTGTGCGGGATCGAACTGCCGGCCCGTATCGCGAATCGCAATCTGGAACGCGCCGCCGTCCTCCACAACGCTGATGGAGATGGTTTTCGTCGGATCGAACCGGTACGCATGCTTGATGATGTTCGTGCATGCCTCGTCCACCGCGAGCGCGATCTTGCTCACGTCCTCATCGCCGAACCCGAAGGCCCGCGCGGCCTCCGACACGAAGTCGCGCACCGCGATCAGGCGCTCGGTCCTGCTCTCGATTTGTATACTCTCCGTCTTCACTCGCTAGTGCGACTTTTCAAAGAAACGGGTGATCGCTTCCTGTTCGTCCTTGAAAATCTCGTACAGGAGCGGAAAGCCCAGCAGGTCGAACACGTTGTACACCTTGGGAGACATGTTGGTCAGCTTGATGTCTCCCTTGTTGTTCCGCACGTCTTCGATGAATGCCATGAACACCCCGAGCCCCGCGCTGCTGATGTACGACAGCTCGCGGCAATTGACCACGATCCTGTAGCGCTGGCTCTTCAGCAGGTTCTGGAACGCTTCTTCGAGCTTGGGGGCCGTGTGGGCGTCGAGGTAGCCCTTGAGCTCCAGCACGTTGACCGAATTCTGTTCACGGTGTGCGATCTTAAAATCACTCATGGCACATGATCCTCCGGATGCATTGCGCGCGTTAGTCGCGCCTGGGGGGTCCCTTCCATTTCATCACAACAATGGTCAAATCATCGTCGTTGGCCCTGTGTTCAGTAAAAGTGCCGACGGTGTCCAGAATGTAGTCCTTGATGGCTGTGGCACCGTTGTGTCGCACCGAGCGCACGGTGGTCATGAGACGCTCGTAGCCGAACTCCTCATTCCCGATCCGGGCCTCGGTCACGCCGTCGGTGTAGAGCACACAGACGTCTCCGGGCACAAGGCGTATGGTCTCTTCGTCGATGGTGCCGTCGAACATCGCTCCCCTGCTCAGCCCCATGCCGAGACCGTTCGGCCGGACGTACGCAGCCTGATCGCCGCTGATGTGCAGGAGGGGGCAATGACCGGCACGGGCAACCGTGAGGATTCCGGAATGGACGTCGATGACGGCATAGAGGACGCTGACAAAGGAGTGCTTGTCGATGGAGCCGGCCAGGGCCTCATTGGCCCTGGCGAGGAAATCCTTCGGAGAGGCGTACATGCGCCCCAGGGCTTGGAAGATCCCTTTCATTTCCGACATGTAGAATGCCGCTGAGACCCCCTTGCCCGACACGTCGCCGACGACGACGCCCAGGTGGCCGTCCCCGAAGTCCATGAAGTCGTAATAATCGCCCCCCACTTCGAAGGCAGGCGTTGACACGGCATCGATCTCGAGCGAGGGGACGGACGGCAGGAACTGCGGGAGGAGTTTCTTCTGCATCTCCTGCGCAACGAGCATTTCGCGGAAAAGACGCTCCCGTTCGATCGACTCCCGAATAAGCCGGGAGTTTTCGATCGCAACCGTCGCCTGGTCGGCAAAGGCCGAGATGACGTCGACGTCATCTTTCACAAAGCCGTAGGTGTCCTTTTTCGCTGCGTACAGGATCCCTCCGAGTCCGGTGTGCGAGACGAGCGGGACCACCACGAGGGAGCCGGCGAGGTCGGCGTGCTGTTTCAGATCGGGAAAGCGGGAATCGCGTCCGAGGTCGTCCACCACAATGGGCTTGCGTTCGCGGATCACGGCGTCGCGGATGCTGTTCCCCTCGGGCGAGACCAGCATGTCGATCTCTTCCTGTGTGATATTCTTCATTCCCGCCACCTGGACCCGGTACGCCGTCCAACCCCCTGGGGTTCCTTCTCCGGGAAGATGGATGATTTCCAGCCAGCATCGCGAGGCCTCCACCACCTGAAGGGTCATCGATGTAACCGTATCCACAAGCTCGTTGAAGTCGAACACCTGCGTCACCAGCTTGCTCAGCGTGTGGAGCGACGAAACCTCCGAACGCTTCCGATCGAATGCCTCCGCCGTCGGCAGGTGGAACAGTGTGGTAATGAACGCCGTGCCTGCATACAGCGTGGCGAAGATCGCCACGATCATGACGAACTCCCTGAGGGGGTGGGAGTAATACAGCAGCGCCCGGTTTACAAACGAATTGCCTGCCAGCATCACGTCGATGATCGCGAAGCCGACGAACAGGAAGAAGGCGCACACCAGGACGAACACCTTCTCCCGTTTTGTGAGAGAGATGATCCAGGGGAGACGGAATGAGTTGACGACCGCAAAGGCAATGGCGAACCCGAAGAGGATCCCCGGGACGACGGCCGAGTCGAGTGGGCGGAGCATGATGGTAGATACCGATGCCGCCAGGAGCAGGACCGCGAAGATGAGATAGTTTCTCCGCCCTGCCGGCCGGCGCTGGGTGAGGATGAGATCGCGGAGGATGCGGAAGACGAAGACCGAAAAGAGGCCGAAGGCCAGCGCGATCAGGGAACCGAGGAACACTGTGGGGTAGTCGAGCGGAACGAGCATGAGGTTCTTCATGTCGAACCCCGCAACCCCGAAGGCCGACAGAGCGGCGCCCGCAACGATCGCGGCTCCCATGATGATCAGGATGAACCCCAGCCGCCGCACAGGAGTGGTCTCCCTCCGCGATGCGGCGGCATCCACGAGCATGTACAGGAGCCCGAAGGCGGCGATCACCGTGAGCTCCCGGACGAGGCTCAGCCCCCCGATGTCGAGCTCGACGTTCTTCCCGATAACGTCCATGGTGAACTTCACCAGGACGAGGAAGAATGCGCCGCCGAGATAGATGATCCTGCGAAGTCTCACGGCCGGGTCAGCAAGTCTCTGTCAGAGGGTCATGCTCAGCCACGAATCGCTCCGGTATTTCCGATAGATCAGGAGTGAATACGACACAATGTACAGAGGCAGTGCCAGCCATGCGCCCTCCACACCCCAGCCCAGCCGGACGCCGAGAATGTACGACACCGGCAGGAAGATCACCCAGTGCGTGAGCACCTCGATCATCATGACGTATACCGTCGCGCCGGCGGCCTGCAGCGCGTGGGCAAGGACGATGCCTGAGGCATAGAAGATCTGCGCCGCGCCGGCGATGCGAAGGATCGGGCGGGCAACCTCCGCCACCTCCCTGTTGGTCGTGATCAGGACGATCACCAGGTCGGGCACGAGCAGGAAGATCGCCCCGAGGACGACGGTGAAGTACGTCGCGAGGCGCGCCGCCTCCATTCCGTATCGGCGGGCAAACTCCCGGTTGCCGTTCCCCAGGCTCTGACCGACCAGCGTCTGGGCCCCGAGCCCGAAGCCAAAACAGGGGAGGAACGACATGAACAGCGCCGTGATGACCACCTGCGTTGCTGCCTGTTCACGCGTGCCGATGACCCCCGTGATTGCCACAAAGACCAGAAAGCCAAGCAATATGAGAATATTCTGAAACGACACCGGCGCCGAGATCCTCAGTATCTGCCGCAGCACATTCCGAAGGATCCTGAGGCGCGTGTAGTACCTGTATCTTCTTCGATAACGGGGCTGAAAAGTTGCGCCGACAAAATACAGGGTGCCGATCACGTTGCTGACAGCGGAGGCGGTTCCCGCACCGGTGAGCCCCATCGCCGGGATCCCCAGGGCACCAAAGATGAACACGTAGTTCAGGATGATATTGGAGCCGTTGACGATGATCCCGGAGTACATGAAGACTTTCGTGTGGCCGATCCCGTTGAAGAATCCGCGGTAGGCCACGACGAAGAGAAAGAACAGAAGCCCGATGAACCTCCACTGCATGTACCCGGTGCCGGCGAGCGCAACCGCGGGGTCGCTCGAAAAGAAGTCGATGATATGGTAGGAAAACGCGTAGCCAGGGATACCGAACGTAAGACCGAGCACGAGTGCCAGGAGCAGGGAATTGTTCAACACTGCCCCTGACCCCACATAGTCGCGGGCCCCGTACCGACGGGACACGAGCACCTGCGTGCCGGTGGCCAGGCTGGAGAACACGCTTGTTACGGCCCACGTGGCTAGGAGACCCAGGCCCATGGCGGCGAGGACGACAGTGGTGTTCTCAAGTCGGCCGACCATGGCAGTGTCGACAACCGACACCACCATTTGCGACGACAGCCCTGCCACGGCGGGCGCTGAAATCGTCACGACGTCGCGGGTCAGCGGCTTGTCAGGGAGGAAGCCCATGCACTCATGTCAACGAGATGGGTGTAGTCGTGAACTCCTCCTCCCCCGCTGCCCCAGAACTGAGCAGGTGGCGGGCTATACCGAAAGCTGGGAGATAAACCTGTCGGCTTCCCGCGCGAAGGTTGTCGTCGGGTAATTCTTCTTGATCCGCCTGTAGAGCTCGATGGCCTTGTCTTTTTCCCCCGCCTCGCCGTAGTTCCGAGCGGCGTGACTCAGGTTCTCTGCCGCGCTGACATCCTTGCTGTAGCTCGTGGCCGCGCTCTCGAAGTATTCGGCAGCGGATGCGTGATCGCCCATCGCTTCGTAGCATGCGCCCATCCCCGCCAGTCGCGAGACCTCGAGCATCTCGTCGGAGACGCTGCATGCCCGGAACTGCGCAAGCGCCTCAGCGTAGTTGCCGGTGTTAAACTCGGCGTTCGCAAGGTAGAAGCGGGCAAGTTCGCCCGCCTCGGAATTCCCGTAGTTCTCCACGATGGATTTCAGCCCCGGAATGTTCTTTTCCGGAACACCGTCGATCGCGGTCCGGTACTGGCCTGCATCGAACGCCTGGAAGATCCCACTGAGCTGAATGGCGGCCTTCTCATTGTTGTCGGCCCGGTTCTTAAAGAACACGACCGTGGCAAGGATGATCACCGCAAGGGCAGTGACTCCGATGCTGATGGGGCGCTTGTTCTGCTCGTAGAATGTCGTCGCTTTTACGTAGGTCGTGACCAGCGCGTCGGTCTTCAGTTCACGTTTCGACAGCTTTTTCTTGGGTCGAAGCATGGATGCTCTCGTCTCTGCACATTGTGATTCCGAGTGAATCTCATGACGCTGTGCGCCCGTCGGGAGTCGAACCCGAAACCTTTGGCTCCGGAGGCCAACGCTCTATCCAATTGAGCTACGGACGCAGAGTACCTTCGCATCCCGCGGGGGGATTCACCAGGCCAGGCTCAAAGATAGGAAAAGGCGGCGAGGGAATCAAGGAGAGGAGAAGAATTGAAGTTTGTGGATTGAGAATCGAGGATGACTAATTCATTTGAAATTCTTGATTCTCGATCCTCGATTTGCGATTGAATTGTGTCAGGAACAACACAAGAAGGATCAGTACCATCAGGACGACGGAATACGCCGCGGCGGCGCCGACATTGAAGAGACGGAGCTGTGCCAGGATCTCAACCGACACCGGGCGGCTCGCATAGGTGTACAGAAGAATCGAAGAGACGAACTCGCCGAGCGCAGCGATGGTCACCAGCACGCCGCCAGCGACAATCCCCGGGACAATCGCCGGCAGCGCAACGCTCCAGAATTTTCTCAGCGGAGAGGCACCGAGGCCATCGGCCGCCTCGAGCACGGAGTGATCCAGTCGCTCCAGCGACGCTGCGGTCGATCGCACGACAAGAGGATATTCGCGGATGATGTATGCAAGCGGCAGGATCCAGAACGTCCCCACGAGCGGCTTGCCGCCGGTCAGGAACAGGGGCATGTTGTACGCCAGAATGAGCGCGATGCCCACAACCGTCCCGGGCAACGCGTACGGCAACGTGAGGACGATCTGCATCGCGCCCCCCGCACGATTGTTCCTCCCCAGCGTCGATAGATATGCGGCGGGGACTCCACACAGCAGCGTTCCTGCCAGCGTCAGTGCTGCAAGGAGAACACTGTTGGTGATCGGTACAAATGCTGCTGGATCAGTCAGAAGCGTGCGGTAATTCTCGAATGTGTATGCCGCCGGGATCCATTGCGTGGTCCACGACCCCTCGCGCGCAAAGGAGAGGAGACTGATGACCGCTACCGGAAGAAGATCGAAGACGAGCATCAGCACGGCAAATGCGAGGAGAACCATGCGGAGCCCGGCAGGCAGGACGAGACGTCCTGGTCGGACCGCCCCCTTCGTCCCGCCTCCCACAGGGACGGGGGGAACGAACACCATCATCAGAATGAAAAAGAGGAGCGAGATGCCGGTGAGCACCACCGACTGGGCCGCGGCGAGGTCGAGGTCACCGTTGAGCTTCGTCTGAAAGATCTGGAGGGCAAGGAAGCGTTTGGTGCCCGCAAAGAGCAGCGGCGCCGTAAACGACGCCATGCTCGCCATGAACGTAAGGGCCGACGCCGCGAGCAGACCGGGTCGCAATGCAGGGAGAATGACAGACCGGAACACCCGCCACGGCCCGCCCCCCATGCCAGCTGCCGCTTCGAGCTGGGCTCCATCGACGCTGCGCAGCGCGGCCGCGGCGAACAGATAGAAGTACACGTGGAACGAGTAGACATGCACAGATACGATCCCTCCCAAACCTTCCAACGCCATCGGCGCATGATCCATCCCCAGAAGCAGTTGGAGGCCGCGGGGGATGATCCCCGTCTCGCCGAATACAAACAGGAACGCAAGAACGCCGACCAGCGGTGGGAGGGCCACCGGGAGGACGGCAAGCTTTGAGAGGAATGGCGATCCGGGGAGGTCGATCTGGGTAAACACAACCGCCAGGGCCGTCCCGATGATCCCCGAAATCAACACGGAGAGAATCGACACGACCACGGAGTTCGCCATTGCCTCCCATTGCGCTGCGTTTCCTCCCTCGAACAGCGACCAATACAGCGCAAACGTGATGCCGCCCGGGCCGTGGAGACTGCGCAACGCAAGGACGGCCAGCGGATAGCCAATGTAGGCGCAGAAGAAGAACGCGAGAACACCCACGACGGCCAGCCGCGGGACTCGCCATCGGGTCATCGCGCATCCGGGAACAGCGTACACCGGCTCCAGTCGAATGAGATGCCGACGGACATCCCGACCGTCAAACCGCCGGGAAGATGGGCGCTCACCGCGAGCGCCTTCAATTGATTTCCACCCACATCGAGCCTCAGGGACGTTGTGAAACCCAAGTATTCCCTGGCAGCGATGATTGCTCGGACGTTCTCGTTCTCCGCCGGTCCTGTCACCCGGATCGCTTCGGGTTTCACGGCGAGAAGCGCCTCAGTGTCGGCCCCCGCTCCGAAGCCGCGGGGAAGAGAGAGAATCATGGTTCCGGCAGTAAACTCGCCCCCGCGGACCGAGCCGGCGATCAGGTTCGCCCCGCCCAGGAACTCAGCAACGAACGGGTCAGCGGGGTGATCGTACAGCTCATCGGGTGTTCCCACCTGCACGAATGACCCGGAGCGCATGACCGCCACCCGATCCGCAAGACTCATTGCCTCCGCCTGATCGTGAGTGACGTACACAGCGGTAACCCCCGCGGCGCGTTGCAGCGTGCGGATCTCCTCCCGTGTCGCGACGCGAAGCGCCGCGTCGAGATTGCTCAACGGCTCGTCGAACAGCAGCAGTCGGGGCCGGAGAACCAGCGAGCGGGCCACCGCGACGCGCTGTTGCTCGCCGCCACTCAATTCCGCCACCGGCCGGCCCCCCTTCCCGCTCAGGGAAACACCCGACAGAGCTTCGTGCACCCGTTGAACAATTTCGTTCTGCGCAACGCGGCGTGCACGGAGCCCGAACGCCACATTCTCGAAGACTGTCATATGGGGAAACAGCGCGTAACTCTGAAACACCATGCCGATCTCCCGCTCCTGCGGCCGCTGCCCGGTGATGTCAATGCCGTCCAGGAAGATCTTCCCGGCATCGGGCCTCTCAAATCCCGCGATGAGTCGGAGCAGCGTCGTCTTCCCGCAGCCGCTCGGACCCAGCAGGGCGAAGAACTCGCCGGATCGAATCTCAAGATCGATCGCGCGCACCACCGCAGCGTTGCCGTACGATTTGCTCAAGCCCGAGAGTTCGAGGTGCGACACCGGTTCAGCGCTCCGCGTTCAGTTCGCCGCCCCTGCCACGGACCCGTTCATCCCAGAGGGCCATCCATTGCTTTTCGTGAACGGCGAGTGTGTCGAAGTCCACGGGAAGCGGCCGGAGACGGAGGGAAGCGATCCATGAAGGGAGTTCCTCCGGCGGAATATCAGTGCGCGCGGGGATGCGGGCGAATTCATGCGCCTGCCGGAGGACGCTCTGGCGGGAAGTGACATACTCGTAGAAGCGGCGGGCGCCGTCAGGATGTTTCGCTCCGCGTACGATGGCGATGGCATCAGTGATCAGCGGCGTGCCCGACGCCGGCACGATGTAGCCGAACGGGTATCCATGCGTGTGCGTCTGAATGATAACGTCCGGAAGGTCCCACACGGTCACGAGCCCTTCCTCCCGGGCGATCTTCAAATAGAGTTGTGTCGGGTCGGAAGCGTAGGACTTCGTATTGGCATCGAGCCTCTTCAGCCAGGACAGGCCCGCCTCGAGACCGCCTCCTCCTTCCTTGAGGTGCCTGGCAATCAACGCGCTGAAAATGATCCGCATGGTGCCGGATGCCAGTGGGGAACGGATGATGATCTTCCCGCTCCATGCAGGCGACAGGAGATCGTCCCAATCCTTCGGTGCCTCCCCGGCAGGGACCCGGGCACTGTTGTACATGATGACTTCCGGGGTAATAAACGTGCCGTACCACCTTCCCTGGCGGCTCTTGTGCATCGCAGGCGCAACGGAATCCCACGAAGGGATATAGCGCTCCAAGAGGCCCTCGCGCTCCGCATGGGCGAACGCTGTCATCGGCGCCCCCCACCAAACGTCTGCCTGCGGGTTTTGCTGCTCCGTCCGGATCCGGTCCAGCGCGTCCTGTGACCCCATGTCAAGCCACTGGACATCCTCGGCAGGATACGTCTCTTCATAAGCCCGCTCGAACGCCGTGAGCATCTCTTTGCCATGCGGAGAATACACGACGACCGGGGTCCTGCCCGGTCCCCCGCAGCCGGGGAACAGAAGAACCACCAAGGCGATCGCGTGAGGTCTCATCGGTTTGCTTCTCGGAACGACGGGTACGAGATCATGTTTGCAAAGCAACGGAAGGCGCCGGCGTGACCTTCCTTCAACTGGCGATACCAGACGTACGACGTGTACAGATACGTCCCCTTCCCGACGTGAGCGGCAAGGTAACCCGTATCCAGTTGCGGCTCGTCGGGATCGGCGCTCGCAATGAGCTTCTCATATTCCGCAGAAACGTCGCGGGGCATGTAGACAGCGCGCTCCTGTTTCCACCCTGACCAGTCGCTCTCCCCGATCGTGTTGGGCTTACTCAGGAGCGGGTGACCCGGCGCAAGGATGGTCACGGGGACATCCTCGACGCACACCCGTCGCCTGGTGATCTGAAACGGATACGGCGCAAACTCGGGTTTCCACTCCGTCTCGCGCTGATACATCACGACGAGGTTCCCGCCCCGGCGCACATAGTCGAGCAGCCGAGCGTTGTGGGCGCGAAGTGCCCCGCGCACGAGATAAGCGCGAATATCGACCACGATCGTGCTGAAGCGTAAGAGGTCTCCTTCCGCGAGATCAGCATCGGAGATCATCTCGTACCGCACTCCCAGCGTGGCTGCAGCCGTTTCAAGGGTGGTATCGTAGCTTTTCACAATCCCCAAAGAGACATCGGGAGCGAACTGCGCATCGATGACATTGATCGTGACGGGAGCTGAGGCCAGTGTCGTCCGTACATGGACGACGTACGTCCCCGGCACGACTCCTGCCGGAGGTCGAATGGCCAGCCGCCCGTGCGCCACGCTGTCTTCCTTCTCAATAACGAACGAGGCGTTTTCCGCCGACCAGGCCTCCGGCGCTCTCACCCCTATTCTTCCGGCGGTCTTGTGGGGAAGAAAATTCTTGATGGTGTACTCGATCTCCACTCCCTCGCGGAGGCGGGACCGGAGCAAACCGACCGACGGCGGAGAAACGGCGATGAGCTGCCTCGGAGCAGTTTCAAGTGCAGGATGGACGTCGACGGCAAACGGCCGGCCGTTGAGGGTCATTGAAACGCGTGCGACACTCCTCTCGTGCTGATTGATCGGCCGGTAATTCGTGACGGTCTTTGGCAGAGTCAGTTCAGGATCGTCACTCACCGTCAGCGTCACCATGCGCCGGTCGGACGACGGCCTCGCCGAGGCGCCTTCGGGCGGCAATTCCTGGATGCCCCAGGCGTGCGGAAGCTTGAAACTCCATTGCACCGCGCCGAGCATGCACTGACCGGCGCGAACGGTCAGCTCGCAGGGTACTCGCTGCTGAGGGACAGCCACACTATCCCGGGGAATGAATTCGGCCCGGACCCCGCATGCAGCCGAGACGAGTCTGCCCAGCTCTTCCTCCCAATGATCGACCATTCGACGACCGAGGACTGAGAGCGTCCCCGTGGACCGTAATGAATCGCATGCGTGCTGCACGGCGGAAGCCACGGGGAGCATGTCCTCGGGCCCCGTGCCCGGCTTCAAGCGATCCAGCGCAGCACGGAGCGGCGCGAGCGATGCCACGGATGGATCGTGAAAGAGATTAATGCCTGAGAAGAAGGTGGAGCTGTCGCGATCGTACTGGCTGTTCTCCCGGACGAGCCGATACAGACTCTTCCCGCGCGTGAACGCACGGAAGTTCGCGCGGTCCATTCCCTGGGTCCTGTGCATCTGAAGCGCCTGCACGGCGATGTCGAAATACGTCGACCCGCTCACATGATCGGTGTCGTTGACAGGATTGGAGACATCCGCCACGGATTCCCACCTCCCGAACGAACGGAAGAACAGCTTCCTCGGCTGCCAGAGCGAAATGCCGGCCTCGTGCAACTGCTCCGGAGAGTAGTTTGAGTCGGCAGCCGCATCGAACGCTGCTATGGCCGTGATGGCCACCGCCTGGTGATGGCCGTGGCCGTCGATCGCGTTGTGATTGGTAAACAGCACATCCGGCTTGTACCGGCGGATGACATACACGAGCCGTCGCAGCGCTTCGCTTTGTCCTCCCCAGACCCTGAACGCCTCCGACGCCGTCTTCGAATAGCCGAAATCGGAGAAGTTCAGGAAATGGACTTCCGCACCCAGGATACGCCCCGCTCGCTCCGTTTCCTGCGAACGGAGCACGCCGAGTGCCTCATACAGCTCCGGGCCTTTTTCGTTCTGCCCTCCCTCCCCGCGCGTGAACAGCACCGAATACGTCTTTATTCCCTGCCGCTTCCGGTACAACGCGAGCGACGCGCCGTCCTCATCGTCGGGGTGTGCAGAGAGATCCATCAACACGAGGTCCTGTGACAGGTCGAGGAATGCCTGATGAAGTGCGTCGTTACTCTTTTCTTGAGCAGACGGACCGGAAGAGATGAACGGTATACTCAGGAACAGAAAGAACAGGGAGCGAACCATGACCTAGCGCTGAAGTGACGGGACCAGGGTGATCACCCGCTCCTTCGGAACCGCTCCTTCGCGAAGCAGCCGGGGAGGCGAGACGGAAACATCAACGACGGTGGACGGGGGACTTGGCGGGAGAAGGCCGGCATCAAGATAGAGATCGACTCCCGGGCCGAGAGCTGCCTCGATCTGAGCAATCGTGCTATGGGAGGTGTCCCCAGAGGGGTTGGCGCTTGTCGACGTGAGGGGGTAGCCGCAGAAGCGAGCCAGCGACACACTCATGGCACTGGAAGGAATCCGTATGCCGATGGTTCCCGTTCCGGCCGTGAGCTCCACGGGTACGTCATGTGCGGCGGGAAAGACCAGCGTCAGAGGACCGGGCCACAAGGCCCGCATCAGTACCTGGGCCTCGAGAGAGATCTCCGTCGTCAGGCCCCGGACCATGTCGAGATCGTGGACGACTACCAGAATAGGTTTGTCCTGCCCGCGGCCTTTGAGGGCACGGACTTTTCTGACCGCCTGGGCGTTCCACGCATTGGCTCCGATTCCATACAGCGTCTCCGTCGGATATACCACAATGCCTCCCGCCTGCAGCACTTCCGCTGCGAGGACCAGGACGCGGTCCTCCGGATCTTGCGGGTTCACCTTCATATGGAGGGCCATCGGTGCTCCGGAGTCTTGAGGGGCCCTACCTGGCACGAACACCGAATGGCGCCCGCACGAGGGCACGCACCTCCGTCATTAGCTGTTCGGCACTGATATTCCGCATACAGACAAACGTGCGAATCGGGCAGCGCGTTCCGCCATGGATTGAACAGGGGCGGCAATCAAGCCCAGGCGTCTCCACCACACGGTCACGGGGTCCTGCGGGTGCAAAGCCGAATCCCGGAATGGTTGCGCCGAAGATCGCCACGACCGGAGTGTCAACCCCCACCGCGAGATGCATGGGGGCGCTGTCGTTCGATACCAGCACGGCGCAGCGCCGTATTAATTCGGCAGACTGGAGAAGCGTGAGGCGCCCCGAAGCATCGATGAACTGTGTACCCGCCGTTGACGCAATGCGCCCGCAGAGAGGAACATCTGCCTCTCCGCCGATGAGCACGATGGTCCACCCATCGGCTGCGAAACAACGGGCAAGCTCGGCAAACCGTTCCTCGGGCCAGCGCTTCGTTTCCCAGACCGACCCCGGAGCAATCGCAATCATCTGTTCACGCCCCCCGGCACTCGCCACGTTCTCATAATGCCGGAGGAGCTCGTCAACGACTCTCGCATCCTCCGCCGACGGATAAAGGCGTGGGAGAATCCTTGCAGGTTGATGGCCAAGCGGACGGGTGAGCGACAGATTCCGATCGATCTCGTGGGCCTTCTTTTGATATTGAACCTTGTGTGTCAGCAGGACTCTCCCGCTGCTGGTGTCAAACCCTATGCGGACGGGGATGCGCGCAAGCCAGCACACCACCCCGCTCCGGAGGGAACGGTGCGGAATGACGGCGACGTCAATCCGTTCGCCACGCAGCACGTGGGCGATCGAAAGCACCCCGCGCATCCCCCGCGCCACTCCCCGCTTGTCAAATTCGATGACCCGGGAGACGGCGGGATGACCACGGAGGAGACCCGCGGCGGCGGGAGTGGTCACAGCAAGTATCTCTGCGCCGGGAAATGCTTCACGGAGATATTGGAGCAGCGGAATCGTAAGCACGATATCCCCGATGAATGCTGTGTGAAAGACAACGAGCTTCCGGATCGGCGTCATCGCGCGTCCTCAGACACGTGCGCGCGTTCAACGGTCCCCGCCCCGGCGGGCGTTGCCGGAGGGACGTGCTTCCAACGCCTGTGCATCCAGAGCCAGTGGTCGGGGTACTGCGTGATGTAGCGCTCCAGCACCGCCGTGTGCCGGCGTGTCAGCTCGATCACGTTCTGTTCGGTGTAGCCATTGAGGCCGCTCCTATCGACCTCCTCGTACTCGGCCCGATAGCTGCCGTCCGACTGGCGGATGAAGAAGAACATAACGATCGGCGAGTCATTCTTCAGGCTGAATGCCGCAGCGCCGCGGTGAGTGGCTGCAGGGCGGCCAAAGAAGTCGACAAAGATCGATTCACGCGGTCCGCTCTGGTCGCCGAGCATGGCCACGATCTTCCCTTCCCGCAGGAGTCCAATTACTTCCCGCACCGATTGCTTCATGGTGACCGTGCGGTTGCCGAAACGGTTCCGGTTCGCCGTGATGACGGCGTCGATGAACGTGTTCCGCTGTGGCTGGGCAATCGCCACGACCGGCTCGCCAAGGCGGAGCGGCATCGCGCTCGCAACAAACTCCCAGGCACCAAAATGACCGGAGAGGAGGATCAGGCCCTTCCCCCGCCTCAGGGCGCCAAGGGGAACTTCCTTGTTGGCGAGCGTCATGGTCGGAAGAAGGTCGTCGGCAGTCGCACCTCCCGACCAGAGCATCTCGATGATCGTGCGACCATACCCCCGATACGCCGCAACGGCGATCCGTTCGAGCTCATCCTCGGACCTGGCCGGGAAGGCATGCCGCAGGTTGTCCCGGGTGACCGACTTTCGGTACCCGATCAGGTAATATGCTCCTGCACCAAGGAAGGACCCCAGCCGGCCCGCACTGCGAAACGACAGCCGACGCGCCAAGAGGTTCGTAGGAAGGAAAAGCAAATACTCGATGATATTCTTGACCAACCGCAATCGCATTGGCCCAAAATACGAAACCATGCGGGAAGTCGCAACCCCAGGAACGGCGAAGCCCCGCGCCTTTCGGGGCGGGGCTTCGCGTACGGGGCCGTTGGCGCGTTACCGCTGGACTGCATAACGCTGCCAATCCTCATCATGCAACTCGTTCCTGTGCGTGGAGTGGACGAGCTCGAAATCCCCCCCCTGATTCCGCTGCACGAAGACGAAAATGACGCCTCCCTGGATGCTGTTGTACGACCATATCTCATACGGTCGCGTGTCCGGCTCGTTGGGGTGCCTGTCGTAATCGTCCGGCGCACCATAGACGATGTAGACTCTCCCGCGGTCGGTGCGGTATCCTTCGCGTCGCATGGAAGAGAAGGCGGAGTTCACATACGTGACTCGTGCCATGTACTCATCCCGCGCACCCGGCGGTCGACGTCGCCAGAAATCGCTCAGGAATTTACGCTTGGCATCAGCCCCCTTGAGCTGCTCAAACTGCGCCTTCTCTGCGTCCGTGCCTTCAAATCGGCTCCACCGGAAGTCCTGGTCCAGTTCCTCCTCCCCCATGGATGCATAGACGGCCAGCGGCATCGCAACGTTGCCGCTCACGAGCGACGAATCAACGCCCAGCGTGGGATTGTACACAAAGAACTTCCTCCCGGACTGCGCGAGCGAATTCCCCGATGTGTCAAGGAGCGACACGATGAGGGCATACGTCCCGCTTTTCAGGTTTGCGACCGCAAACTGGTCAACGAGCACGGCCGATTCGCCGCTCCGCTTCCGTGGCCGGATGCGAGAAAGGAGCTCTTTCCCTACGGCATCACAGATCGACGTCTTGACCTTATAGTCACTTCTGTCGTCCCCGAGGAGAAGATTGTATGCCTCCAGATAGTAAAATCCCGTCTGATCCTCGCCGTAGAGTCCCCCGACATTGGGGATAACTTCAAGTGTATTCTTGACGAACGGACCCTGAACACCACCCTGGCGAATGGTCGCCGCGAACTCTATGTCGCTCAATGCGAGGCGGTCAGTGACGGCGGGGGAAATCGGGACGCGCAGGACGACACTATCCACGCGCCCCGCACCGTGCCTGTCTCGTCCGATGAGGGAGAGGAAATAATTGCCGCGTTTGAGCTGGACCGGATAGACGCCAACGAGGTTCATCCCCTTTCCAAGCTGCGCAGTGTCGGGGATGACGTGGGGCACCAGCCAGCGGTCACCGTACACCAGGGAATCCTGTGTGCGGACAAATAGCGTCAGGTCGGCGGCGCCTGCCCACCCGGCCGAATCAGGCCGGTACGTGAGCCCCGCCTGGCTAACCGAGTAGTGCACCTCGACGAGCAGGGTGCTGTCATCCGCGCCGCGGAACCGCGAAATGTCTGCCGACAGGCGGAAGGGTTCATGCACCACCGTTCCTTGCGGCGCTGGAGAGGCGACAGCATTCGTCAGGCACGCTGCAACTGCTGCTATCAAGGATCGATTCATCATTCTTCTCAGCTGTTCCATGATTGCACAAAGTGCGTCCCACCCCGGGGACGTGGTGGATTATTCCCCCATGACTTTCACGATCACGCGCTTGCGCCGTTTCCCGTCAAACTCCGCATAGTAGATCTGCTGCCAGGGGCCAAAATCCAGATCCCCCTTCGTGATGGGGACGACGACCTCATGGTGGATCAGCAGACTTTTCAGGTGCGCATCGCCGTTGGTCTCCCCCGTCCGGTGATGGCGATAACCGCTTCGGAAGGGTGCAAGGGTCTCCAGCCATTCGTCGATATCCCCGATCAGCCCCTCTTCGGCGTCATTGACATAGACCCCTGCCGTAATGTGCATGGCCGAGACAAGCACCATCCCCTCCGTCACGCCGCTCTTCTTGACGATCTCGCGCACCGTCGGGGTGATGTTGATGTACTCGCGCTTCTGCGTGGTAGCAAACCAGAGGTACTCGGTGGTACACTTCACGGAGACAGGGCTTTCACTTTGCCGATGACGTCCGGGAGGGAGAAAGGTTTTGCAACAAAATCATCCGCACCTGCAGCCAACACCGATTCGCGCACCGCGCGCGCGCCGAACCCGCTCGTGCCGATGATCTTCACACCGGGATGTACCTGTCGAACCCTGCTGATCAGCTCAACCCCGCCGATCCGCGGGAGACCGAGATCGGTGATCACCACGTTGATCTCGGAGGAATGCGACTTCAGCATTTCGAGGCCGGCCTGCCCGTTCTCCGCCTGGAAGACCTCATATCCCTCGGCCTCCAACATTACGCCGAAGAGCCCGCGCAGGGCAGCATCGTCTTCGACGACAAGCACGCCGCGATGCAGCGATTTCTGAGGTGACATGGTTGGTGCCGATGGCGTACAACTCAATCTATGCATTGGCTTCATGAACTGCAACCGTTGAGGGAACACCGGTCGGACAGGAAGGGGAGGTCGGCCATTTTCTTCCGGAATCTCGTATATTCTGGTATGGCAAAACTAGACCTGCTTCTCTTCATCAGCTTCGGCATTCTCTTCCTGGCCGGGCTTACCGGCGCCATACTCAGCTTCCGGCAGGCACTGCGGGTTTCCGGACAACGGGACGGTGACCTGAAGATGTTTTTCTGGGCATCAGGGTCGATGATCTGCCTGATCATCGCGGGCATGAGCGCGGCGTACATTCTTCTTCCCATTTTATTTCACAGATGAATCTTTCAACGTTTGGTGCAGCTGGCATCGCGACGTTGAGTCTTGCGATGAGCTACGCGGGCGCGGCACAGACACTCAACGGCGTATCAACTCAGACCGGTCCTGAAGAATCGCTGACCGCATTTGTCCGGCGCGTTGAGAACATGACGGACAGCGCGCAGCGCTCGGACGCCATCCAGGCGTTTGTCAACGGGATCGCTCGCCGCCGGTCGCCGGTCATCGGGGATTCAACAGTCTCGTTCGTCTACTCGGGGAGGGCTTCCCGTGTGAACGTGGCCGGGGATTTTAACGGGTGGAACCCTTTCCTGCATCAGATGGAAAGGCTCCCGGGCACTGATTTCTTCCACTTCACACTGAAGGTCCCACGCAAAGCACGGTTCGAGTACAAACTCATTGTGGATTCACTCTGGATGCTCGACCCGTTCAACGACCGCCGGGCATTGGGGGGGTATGGCGAGAATTCTGAGGTGCGGATGCCTGGCTACGTTGACCCTCCCGAAACTCGGTTGCGTCCAGATGTCGCGCACGGCAATATCGATACGATCCTCTATCACAGCAAAGTCCTCGGGCATCTTCAGCACGTCTACGTCTATCGCCCCCCGGGCGACGCCGCACCGAAACATGCGTTCCCGACGCTGTTCGTCGCCGACGGCGGTGAGTATCTGAGCCTCGCACGCATGAATGTCATTCTGGACAACCTCATCGCCGACCGTGCTATCCGCCCGGTTATTTGCGTCTTTCTTGACCCAAGGACCAACCCCGCCGATTCGCGGACGAGTATGCGGTTGAAAGAGTACGCCCTGAGCGACACATTCGTGAACGCACTTTCCTCCGAACTTATTCCCTTTCTACGGGGTCGTTACCCATTGAGCGCGAATCCCAGAGATAACGCCGTCATGGGCGCATCACTCGGCGGACTGTTTGCCGCGTATGCGGCCCTCACGCGTTCCGATCTGTTTGGCGGTTATGCTGCACAATCTCCGGCGTTCTGGTGGGAAAATTCACGCTTGATCGACGAATTCGACCGGCGACCGAGGCGGGACATCGATGTCTATCTCGACACAGGAACTCTGCACGACGCCGCCGCGGAGACCCGCCGTATGAGGGATGTCATGAAGTATCGCGGGTACCGGGTGCATTATGAAGAGCACCCTGAAGGACACAACTGGGTGAACTGGCAGGCGCGGATCGGCACGATTTTACGGCATTTTTGGGGAACATCTCTGACGATCGATCGGCTCGGCATCACCGTCAAAGGGGGATCAAGGGAATTTGTGTACACCGACAAGCGGTCAGCGTTTCTGTTTGGTGAAACGAACGGTACCAACAGGACGACCTGGCAGGGTCTTCATGTAGAGAGCCATAAATACCTGGATGACTATATCCTATCGGTCGATGGACGAGAGCTTGACCGGCGTGCCGCAATCGCCACCGTGTATCCCGGTTACCTCCGCCGGGTCTATCCGGACGGGATCATGGAAGAACTCCATCCTCTCGATGAGCTCTCTGCATTTGCGATCATCCTGACGTCGCCTCACCCGACAGAGGCGATCATGGTGCCGCATTTTGCCGACGCGAGGCGGGACTCCACACTGTCCATCGCGCTTTCCTCAGAAACTGCTTCGGTCGCCCGCTTGCGTCACCTTCATCGTACGCTCAAGGAGGATTTTCCCGTCTGGCTGACGGTACATGCACCTGGATGCACGCCGACAGGTCAGGGAGGGAGGCAATTCCAGCGCCCCATCGCGTTCGCCTCAACCAGAGCGAGGACCCATGTCGTGATCGTTGCCGTCGGCGATGAACGCGATCAGACGGAAGCAGCGGCCAGGAGAATCGCGCAGACCCTCCCAACGCTGATCGAACAGCGCCACGAAAGAATGGAACGTCTGCTCTCGGCCGCCGGCGTCCGAACAGGGGATGATCGGTTCGACAAGGCGCTTGCCTGGGCGAACCTTTCACTCGACGCGCTGGTCATGCGTCGGGGATCAACGGGAATCTATGCGGGGCTTCCCTGGTTCGACAATTATTGGGGTCGAGATACCTTTATTGCACTCCCGGGCGCGGCGCTCGTCACGGGACGGTACGAACTTGCACGAGACATCCTTCAATCCTTCGCCGACCTCCAGAATCGAGATTCTCTTTCGACGAACTTCGGGCGGATTCCGAACTATGTGTCGGCAACCGACACGGCCTACAACACCGCTGACGGAACTCCACGGTTCGTCATGATGGTCCGCGAGTACCTCCGGCGCTCCGGCAACGATAGGTTTGGATTGGAAATGTACCCCATCGTCCTTCGATCGATTGAGGGAACGCTCCGTTATCACACAGATTCCCTCGGATTCCTCTGCCACGGCGACGCCGAAACCTGGATGGACGCTGTGGGGCCGGACGGACCCTGGAGCCCGCGGGGAAACAGGGCAAACGACATCCAGGCGCTCTGGGCGGCGCAACTGGAGACAGGTATCGAACTCGCAACGCAGTTCGCCGATGTCATTTCCGCACGTTCATGGAACGACGCGCTCGTTCGCCTGAAGAGGAATTTCCTCACTCACTTTGTGTCACGCGGTGGAATCGCAGACCGCCTCCTGGCAGACGGACGGGCCGACATGAGACTTCGCCCGAATCAGATCTTCACCGGGCCGCTGCTCGACGACTCGACGCGCACGGGGATGACGCTGCGCGTGACATCGAAGCTGACGTATCCGTACGGAGTCGCAAGTCTGTCGCAGGACGACCCCGGGTTCCATCCCTATCACCAGTACCAGTCGCGATACCCGAAGGACGCCGCATATCACAATGGCACCGTCTGGACGTGGCTTCAGGGACCGCTGGTTTCGGAGCTCTGCAGAATCAACCGGCCGGGCACCGCATACACGCTCACGGACAACGCGGTCCACCAGATTCTCGATCGTGCAGCGGTGGGCTCCCAATCGGAACTCCTCGATGCGATACCACACCCCCGTGAACGGGAGCCCCGGCTGTCGGGTACGGTTTCCCAGGCCTGGAATCTTGCAGAGTTCGTCAGGAATTTCTATGATGATTATCTTGGCATCGACTACCGCCACAAGGCCCGTACGCTCACCCTGACCCCGCATCTGCCACCTGAGCTGCGGAGCGCACGCGCGCGCGTCAACACCAACGGATCAGAAATTACCGTTGAGATCGCAGGATCCGGGGCAACACAATGGATTACCCTGAGCAGCGAAGGCATCACGGACAGCATTTTCGCCAGCATATTCCTCCAGGTTTCAGATCGCGAACGGAGGGCCGTTCAATTTCGTCTCCCTTCCACCGGGAAGACTCAGGTCAGGCTTCAGCGGGGGAGGCCGAGCGTAACACAAAGCGACCGGCCCGTTGCGTTCACGGAGCAGCGACTCCTTGCTCCGCTCTCCGCGAAGGTCCCACCCGTGGTTCCCTTTGCCAGGCCCGTGCTGAGAGCGGGACTCGCATCGATTCAGCCGCCGCCATATCCGCTGCTCTCACATGAACAGATCGTGCGTCGGAACATACACGCAAGGGGAGTTGTCGACGCCGAAGATCCCGTGTTCGACGACCGCGGAACCGGGAGGTACACATATCCCCTCAATGACAATTTCACCCCGGGCTCCTTCGATATCAGACGCTTGACGGTATCAATTGACACTGCATACCTGTATTTCGTGCTCAGCTTCCGTGCGCTGTCCGATCCGGGTTGGCATCCGGAGTACGGGTTTCAACTCACGTTTGCAGCGATTGCCATCGATGAAGACGGACTTACGGGTTCGGGACGACTTGCCATCGGTCGGAATGCGAACCTCGAACTCGATTCCCGGCATGCATACGAGAAGATCGTGTACGTGGGGGGAGGGGTACAGCTCGAAGATGCTTCAGGAAAGATCCTTGCTGTGTATCTTCCCGACGAGGAGGATGCACGCCAGCCGTTCGGCGATGTCTCGTCCGGCACTGTCCGGTGGGCGATTCCGCGGGCTCTGCTTGGCACACCGACACCCTCGTGGACGTTCAGCGTTGCTGCAGGCGCGCAGGACGATCATGGCGGCGCAGGGCTCGGCGAGTTCAGGACGGTGAACCTGGAACAAGGAGAGTGGAACGGAGGAGGTAAAGAGCACCGCACCGACACGAATGTCTACGACATGCTCATCGCTCACCCCCGCCGATGAAGCCGCCATGATCCCCACAACCATCAACCGCTGGTCACTTCAAGGGATGAAAGCCCTTATCACGGGGGGTTCGAAGGGCATCGGCCGCGCCGTCGCCGAAGAGTTCCTGGCGCTGGGAGCGGAGGTGTTCGTGATTGCACGGGGCGAGCCGGAGCTGCGCATGCGCCTCAGAGAATGGGCGGACCGTGGGTGGAATGCTCACGGCATTGCAGGTGACGTTACGAACCCGCGGTCGCGGGAAAGTGCGTTGGAGCGGATGGAAGCGCTCTGGGGTTCGCTGGACATCCTTGTCAATAACGTCGGTACGAATATCAGGAAGAAGACGGCCGCGTATGCCCCGGAAGAAATCGACCTCCTGGTGAACACGAACCTCATGGCAGCGTACGACGTGTGCCGCCGCTGTTACCCGCTGCTCCGGGCGAGCAAAGGAAATATCGTCAACGTTACCTCCGTCGCGGGGATGCTCAGCGTGGGAACCGGCTCGCCGTACGCAATGAGCAAGGCGGGACTTATTCACCTCACACGATATCTTGCAGCAGAGTGGGCAGGAGAGGGAATCCGCGTCAATGCGGTAGCCCCATGGTATATCCGGACGCCGCTTGCGGAGGCGGTTCTCAAGCGTCCGGAGTACATGGCGTCTGTCGTGGCCCGCACTCCACTTGGGCGGGTGGGTGAACCTGAGGAAGTTGCGGCCGCGGTGGCGTTTCTCTGCATGCCTGCCGCCTCATATATTACGGGGCAGTGCATCGCCGTCGACGGAGGGTTTACCGGCTACGGTTACACGCCGGTGTGATTGCCCACTCCCCTTATCATGCTTGCCTCCCCTCATCAACGTCGCGCACGATCATCGTTACAGCAGCAGCGACGATCATCGACAGCCCGCCGAGCAGGATGGCGTTCATCGCATCGTCGTAGAGTACGAGCCGCATGAGCGATCCGAGAATGCCGGCAGCTGTGATCTGGGGGATGACAATGAAGAAATTGAATATCCCCATATACACCCCCATTTTCTCCGGCGGAAGGGCCCCCGCGAGGATTGCATAGGGCATCGAAAGTATGCTTGCCCAGGCAATCCCTACCCCCACCATCGAAATCAGCAGGAGCATTGGGTCGGTGATGACCACAAGGGAGGCGAGACCCAGCCCGCCGCACACGAGGCTTACCATGTGGGCGGTCTTCCGGCTCGTCCTGGCGGCGAGCAGCGGAATGAAGAAGGCGGCCACAGCGGCGCAACCGTTGTAGACCGCGAAGAGCACGCCGACCCAATCAGCCCCCTGATTGTACGCGGCGGTCGTCGGGTCGGAAGTGTGGTAGAGGTGGCTCGTGACCGCGCCAGTGGTATAGATCCACATGCAGAAGAGGGCAAACCAGGAGAAGAACTGCACCACCGCGAGCTGTGCCATCGTCTTCGGCATGTGCCGCAGGTTGGCAAAAATCTCCGACGCCGCTACTGCGAGCCCCTTCCGTTCCCGCTTCATTCGCCTGAACTCCTCAAGGTCCACCGGCGGATATTCCGTTGTCCGGAACACCGTCCACCCTACAGCACCAATAAAGGCCGCCGCACCGGCATAGAATGAAAAGATCACCGAGGGGGGGATCTGACCCTCCGCCGCCGTGTTCGCGATCCCGAACCAGGTATGCAGCATGTACGGAAACGCGGAGGCAACAACTGCACCGACACCGATAAAGAAACTCTGCACGGCAAACCCGGCCGTACGCTGCTCGGAAGGGAGCAAATCAGCGACGAGTGCCCGGAACGGTTCCATAGAGATGTTGATCGACGCATCCATCACCCACAACATCATCGCGGCAAACCAGAGCGCCGGCGAATTCGGCATGATCAGGAGAGCCAGCGATGCGAGCACGGCACCCGTCAGGAAATAGGGTCGCCGGCGACCAAGCTTCCCCCAGGTCCGGTCACTCATATACCCGATGATCGGCTGGACGATCAACCCTGTGGTAGGCGCGGCGATCCAGAGGATCGGGATCTCATCGATTTTCGCGCCGAGGGTCTCAAAGATGCGGCTGACGTTCGCATTCTGCAGTGCAAATCCGAACTGAATGCCGAGGAACCCAAAACTCATGTTCCAGATCTGCCAAAAAGCAAGCCGTGGTCTTGTCATGGATTGGCGCGAAGGTTGAACGGACAGTGGACGAACATCCCGGCGGTCATCCCTTGACGCTTCCGAGCGTCAGCCCCGAGACAAGCCACCGGCTCAGGGAGAGGAAGAGAATCACCACAGGGACGGTCACGATCATCGAGGCGGCGCCGTACAGTCCCCACTCGGACCCCATGTTCGACTCGAACGATTTGAGACCGAGCGGAAGCGTCCAGAGGTCCGTGTCCTGGAGAATCTGAGCGGCGACAACGTATTCTGTCCACGCCGCCATGAACGAGAACAGCGCGGTGATCACCAGTGCAGGCGCCGCGAGCGGCAGGATAATCCTGGTGAGCGTCTGAAACTGATTGCACCCGTCGATCCTTCCCGCTTCCTCCAGACTCACCGGGAGCGTATCGTAGTATCCTTTCATCTGCCAGATGCAGAAGGGAAGCGCAGTGGCCGTGTACATAATCACGATCCCGAGGTAGCTATTGATCAGGTGCAGTTTGACCAGCATGATGTACATCGGCAACAGCAGCATCGTGGCCGGGAACATCTGCGTGACAAGCAGACTCAGCATGCCGAGTTTCTTGCCGATGAACCGGAATCGGGAGAGTGCATAGCCGCAGGTGGAGGCGAGTACCACGCCGGTGAGCGTCACGGCTCCTGCAACGAGGGTGCTGTTGACCAGCCAGAGCAGGAACGGTCGCTCGCTGAAGAGCGCGACATAGTTGTTGAATGACGCGTTCCTGGGAATGAGTTCGAGTGTCGTCGAGAGCAGCCGGTCGGCCGGCCGGAGAGAGATCGAGATGATCTGCCATACGGGGAAGAGGGCCACAAGGACAAAGAATGCCAGTACGACATAACTGGCTGAAACGCGCAGCAGGGTCTTTCGCTTTCCCGATTTCATCGTGCGATTCCGGTTTCCTCAGGCATAGACATTTTCCGTCACCCTCGCCTTTCGCATAAAGCTGAGACTGAAGCCAAGGAGGATAAAGAAAATCACCATCGATAACGCGGCACCATAGCCGTAACGGTAGAAATTGAAGGCCGCCTTGTAGACGAACGATACGAGGAGGTGGGTCTGGTCCGACGGCTCGCCTGCGTTGCTGACAAGCCAGACGATGTTCAGGTTGTTGAAGGTCCAGATCGTCCCGAGGGTTATCGCCGGGACCATCACGGGCCTGATGAGCGGGATCGTGATGTTCCTGAGCTTGTGGTACCAGGACGCCCCGTCGATGTCCGCCGCCTCATAAAGATCGTGCGGGATGCTCTGCAGTGCGCCCAGTGCGATGACCATCATGAACGGAAACCCGAGCCAGACGTTGGTGATGATCACGGCGATGAATGCTTCAAGCGGCTGCTTCAGCCACTGGACGCCCGGAAGGCCGAACCACTGGGTCAGCATCAGGTTTATTGCGCCGTATTCGTAGTTGAACATGCCCCGCCAAGTGAGCGCGACGATCAGCTGCGGCACAGCCCAGGGAAGAACCAGAATCGCACGGAAGCCGGCCTTGCCCCTGATCTCCTTCTGGTTCAGGACGAGGGCTAGGAAGACGCCGATCACCACGTGGCAGGCAATATTGACCACCGTCCAGATCACCGTCTTGAGGAACACGATGTAAAAATCTGGTTGCGACGGCTCGGTGAACACCCTGAAGTACTGATCGAATCCAATGATCCTCCAGTCACGGATGTGGCTGAGATTCATGTTCGAGAGGGATATGATGACGTTGTAGAAGAAGGGATAGATCACCACACCGAAGAGGACCAGGAAGGCGGGGGCAACCAGGAAGAACACGAACAGGCGCTGACGGAGCGATCGTGATCCGCTCATGGCGTTACTCGTTCATCTCCCTGATACGGCGCAGCGCGGTTGCCTGCATGTCGCGAGCAGCTGCCTCTGCCGTCATGGTGCCGGCGAGCACTGCCTGATACGCAGGCCGCATGGCATCCCAGATTGCCCGGAGTTCCGGCACCACCGGCATCGGGCGGCCATGGTCGATCTGGAGGCGTGAATTGTAGAGAATCTCATTCCGCCGGACGAAGTCGCTCGCCTGCAGGCTCCTGAGCGTCGGCATGGTGTACAGCTCTTTGGCTGCCTCGAGCTGGTTTTCTTCTGACATCAGGAACCTGATCAACTCGAGCGCCCAGGTCTCTTTCTCCGGCGTGATATTGACGTTCAGCGAAAAGCCCTTGGGCGACACCATCGTGCCGCACCAGAGGCCGGTTGAAGTGATCTTCGGGAGCGGAGCCACGCCGATGTCGAGCCCCGCCTTCAGATACCCCGCCCATGACCAGTCGCCGTTGATGATCATCGCCGCGTTTCCGTCCTTGAACAGAATATCGGCGATTTCGTAATCTGCTTCGCTCGGGATGATCATCGCCGTGTCGCGCAGTGCTTTGATGAACTTCAGTCCGTCGACGGTCCCCCTGCTGTCCAGCGTCGGCGTCCCGCTGTCGTCCATGACCCAGCCCCCGAATCCCGTCATAAAGGGAATGAAAAAGAAGGGCTCCGTGTAGTTCCATGCCAGCCCGTAGCGGTCGATCTTTCCGTCACCATTCAGGTCGACGGTGAGCTTCTTGCCGATCTCCTTCAATTCACGGTCCGTTGCGGGGGGGACCGGCACAAGCTTTTTGTTATAGACCAGCGTCAGATGGTTCCCGAGCTTGTCGGCCACCTGATACAGGTGCCCCTTGTACCATGTCATGCCGCGCGGGTCATACCGCTCGATCCAGTCCCGCTCCAAGAGCGTATCGAGCGGAAGGATGATCCCCATCTTCTCGAACGGCCCGATCTGGTCCGAGGGCCCATAGACGATCTCCGGCCCCTGCCCCGCAAGTGCAGCAATGATGAAGCCGGAGCGGAGTTGCTCGGTCTCCTTGAAGAGCTGCTCCACCCGGACCTCCGGATGCAATGTCATGAACCGGGCAAGCTGGCGCTCAAGGACCAGCCGGACGTCGATGCGGTCCTGATGCCAGATGGTGATCCGGATTTTCCCTCCGTTCTCCTTGCGGCACCCGGGGAGAGAGGCAAGCGGGAGTGCAACGAGGACAATCAACCCGATCAGTGCGGCACGGCGGAGGGACTTCAATGTCCTCCTCCAGGCGGCTGGGCGGTCCCCCCCTTCCCCGAGTCCCTGACGAGCAGCCATCCAAGGGCTGACGCAGCGAGCGTGACGCCGCTGATCAGGAATATCACCGACTTGTCCGGCGCATCCAGGATGACTTTGCCCAGAACCAGACTGACAAACAACTGTGGAAGAACAACAGAGAGATTGAATATCCCCATGAAGAATCCCATCCGGGACCTGTCGACCTTCTCCGTCATGATCGCAAATGGCAGAGAAACGATCGATGCCCAGCCGATGCCGAGCACGGCCATCAGCACATACAGGACCAGAGGCGTCGCTCCGGCTGCCATGACGCCGAAGTAGCCGGCGGCCATGATCGCGACGGCAGTCAGGTGAACGCGAACCCTCCCGAACCGCTTCGCGAGCGGCTCCAGAATCGGTGCCGGAAGGAGAAAACCAACGGTGTTCAGAATCGCGAAGGAAATCGAGATCACCTGGCCTGTGTGCAGGGCGGCGTCCTCCGTAAAGGTCATCTTCTGCTGAATAAACGCGATGATGTAGACGAACATCGTCTGCACACCGATCCAGGAGAAAGCGTGAGCTCCGTAAATCCGAAGGAGCTGCCCCCACTGCGTCGCGGACGATCCCTCCTCCTGCGTTTGTCCAGCGGACTGCGCGGTGCCCAGCGTGCGCGGCTCGGTGACAAAGAGAATCGGCACGATCGAAAAGAGGAAGACCGTTGCGACACCGACATAAATCAGCACAATGTTTCCCGCCGCCGCGCCGATGACGTACGCCAGAACGCCGAAGAACCCAGAAATTGTCTGCATCCAGGTGTATCCCTTGGTACGCGCAACCCCTCCCGGGGTCACGTCGGCGATCACTGAGCGCGTCGGGTTGAAGCTGATGTTGATGGCAAGATCGAGCGTGAGCGCAATCGTTATCGCTACAAGAAGGATGTTGCCGAGGCCGAGGGTCCGGTCGATCGCACTGATGTTGGGAAGGGCAAAAAGCATCAGGGCCGCAAGAAGTCCGCCGATAAGAATGAACGGACGCCGCCGTCCTCCCCAGAACCAGACCCGGTCGCTGATGAGCCCGATGACGACCTGTCCCACGATCCCCGCAAGGGGGCCCGCCGCCCAGACGATGCCGACCTGATGAATGTCGAGGTTGTACTGCGTCGTCAGAAGCCAGCTGAGCGCAGAGATCTGGATGGAGAGCGCAAACCCCATCGCTGTGGAGGGTAGACTGATCAGGGCGTAAAAGGCGTTCGAGAGGTGGCGCTGGAAGTCACGCATGGCCGGTCAGTATTCGAACACGAGACATTCCCCCGGTCCGAGCCGGACGCCGAGGTGGCCTCCCGACGCATCAAGCGGTTTCCCGCTCAGGAGATCGTGAATGTTCGAACGGTCGGTCTGGATCCCCATGGTGAACGTCGTCCCGGAGACACAGTTCATGTTCGCGACGACCGCAAGCCGGGTCACAGGATGCTTCCCCAGTCGCGCGAAGGCGAGGATCGATTCATCGGAGGGTTCCAGGAGCCGGAATGACGAGGGGTCGGCATCCACGACGAGGCGAAGATATTTTGCACGAAGCGTAAACACCTTCCTCACGGCTTCGGTGAACTCATCCTTGCTCAGCCAATCGTATGCGTATTCGCTGAAGAGGGGCAATTTGTCGGAAGGGAGCTTCTTGATTTCTTCAGGCGCGAAATCAAGCCCCGTGTTGATCGGGTAGCGTTCCGCAAGCTCATACCCGGAATGGATGAAAGGGATTCCCGGAAGAAAGCTGTTCACGACCAGCGACCAGTGCGCAAAGGTGACCCCGCCAGGGCGCGCCGCCGCCCGCGGCGTGTTGTGATTCTCGGGCGTGCCGAAGAACGGGATGGGAACTCCATCTGTCGCGAGCCGGCGGGCGAAGTCCTTCATGCGGTGCGGATGGTGCTGGTCCACCCAGAGGTAGCCAAACACCGCGTTATAGCCCTCCTCCCTGCTCCGCGGTGTAATGGAGAAATTTTCGTCCCAGAAGGCAAAGTCGGGGTTGATCTTTCTCGCGGCCGTGACCATTTCCGCCTTCAGCTGCATCGGCAATGCGTGCCCCATGTCGATCATGACGCCGTCGATGCCGAACTCCTGCTGGTAGTACGGGACGATGCCGATGATCTTGTCCCAGAGCGGCCGGTTGACATATTCCGGCCGGGTCAACCGGCTGTCATACATCCGTATGGTATTGTAGCCGATGTAATTGAAGTCGGGATGCGTAAACATCCGCAGGTACGTCACGTCGCCCCACGGTGGCTGGTTGTCATCCGGCGGCCAGTCCGCGAATGCCCCGGGAATCTTGACCCGTGTCCCGTCGGCCAGTCGCCCGATGTACCTTCCCTTCTCCTTGTTGACGAGCTCCGGCTTGGGCGGGGGCGTGAAGAAATCCCGGTGGAGTCGGTGAGGAGGAATCAGATTGTCGAGCCGGTGCGCCTTGACATCGGCGTGGATCTTCGCCAGCTCCTCCGGCGAAAAGAGCGGCGATCCATACCGCGATTCGTCCTGGTGCGACGGATCACGGACCTCGATGGATTCCCTGATCCAGTACATCCATTCAGGATGCTCCCTCACCCAGTCGCCGTCCTTGGCCGCGGTGCGGAAGACGAACTCCACCACGACGCGAAGTCCCATCCTGTGTGCTGCCTCCACGAAGGCGCCGAACTCCGTCTTGGCATCGAGGCCAAGCGACGGTTCCCCCAGATTCTCATCGATTTCGTACGGATTGCGGATGGCATAGGGAGAACCGAGCGTCCCCTTGTTGCCGTCATGACCGATGGAGGTAATTGGCAGCAGATGGACGGTGTTCGCGCCCAGACGCTTGATGTAGGGGAGCATGGCGATCGACTTCAGAAAGGTCCCCGTCTCGCGAAACCCCTCCGGGTTGACGGGCAGATCGAGTTTTCCGTTCCCGTTATGATCGAACGCCGCGGTGGTGCGGGTAAACATATTATAGATGACCGCATTCCTGGACCACTCCCCTCCGGTTGACTTCCCATGCGGGGGGGCAGTTTCCTTTCTGGCCCTCCGCACGGCAGTGAGATAGTACTCATACGGCTCGACCGTTACCCGGGTCCCTGCTCCCTCGGGCGAGTTCCAGAGTCCCGGAACCGCGTAACGGTACCTCTTGTGCCCTGATTCCTTCTGTTTGCGCACCAGCGCCTGCTCGAGCAGCTCAAGCGCTTGTCCGGCTGGTGTCGATTCCATGTGAGACTATTGTCCGAAGATGTCGGTAATAATGAGAGGCATCGGCGCGGTCCTGGAGACAACGAACGAACGGTTGCGGGAGGGGAACTCTTCGCCGGGAACCCATTCCCCTCGCCGTCCGCTGTTCGTGAACTTGTACTGCACTTGGGTCCCGGCCGGGATCTCGGTACGATACACCCAGATCCCGTCGCCGGCAACGTCATCACCACCCGCACCGTCATCGCGCATGGCAACGGCATTGGGAGTCCAGTTGCCGAGCTGAGGCAGGTTCCCGGCGATGTAAATGGCGGCATCAACCTTCTCCGCTCGTGCGTCACACCTGAACTCAACTGTCACAAGTTTTCGGTGGCCCTTCGCCATCGTACCCTGCCCAGGTCGTTCACCGTCCCGCTCCGCAATGATCGGAGAGAATTCTGGGGAAGCGATAGAGCTCCCCGCCTTCCGTGCGAAGAGGTACACATTCTCCAGATGCTTTCGGAATGCAGCGTCGAAGGGTCTGTCTCCCCCGGGAGCCGACTGGTCCCCGCCATACCACCAGAACCAGTCCGACCCTTCGGCGGCGTACATCTCCTCCCAGGCCTTGTAGACGTACCATCCGGCTGATCCTTCACCGGGAGGGGTTGAGCGCGGATCCGGACGCTCAATGCCTGACCGCTCGAGATCCCGGCGTGCCCGGAGAAGATATTCCCAGGCCCGATTCTCTTCGGGTTCACCGATCCAGGTGTCGAAGTTCGCATTGATCCAGGAGCCGGGCCAGAGATTCTTCATCGTGAATTGCGATTCAACCGGGTGCGAGGGGATCCTTCTCTGCGGATTGCCATGAATGTACTCGGCAGTGGTAGTGGTGATAACCTCCCCATCGGCCTGGAGTGCAGTAAGCTTTCGGTACAGGGCATTCAGAAAATTTTTCCCATCGATGTCCTTCCGGTACCATTCCCAGGCGTTTTCGCCGTCGAGAATCACCGTCAGGAGGCAGTCAGGTTCGCCGGCCCGTGGTGCACGTTCCACGATCGAATTGACGAAGTCCTCCGCCGCTTCCTCACCGTCAGAATTCTGATAGGTAAAGCCAATCCTGTCCGACAGCTCGGTATCGCGGAAAACGAGCGACATCCACCCCCCCTCGCCCGCCGGAAAGCGGTACACGGTGGTGTTCGGTTGTGCCGGTGGATCGGATTTGGAGAGTACTCCAACGTCGCTCGCAGTCCATTCGATGCCGTTCCTGCGGAAGATCTCGAGAACCGGCTGGGCGACCGACCCCTCTCCGGGCCACATGCCGGAAGGGGGGCCTCCGAATATCTCCGTATACATTCTCACCGCCTTTGCGACATGCGCGTCGGCGTCGGCAGGATATGAAAACCGGGACGGCATCGGATCGTGAGGCTGGCACACCCGTGCGAGATCGGAATCGTAGATCAACGGAAGAATCGGATGATAGTACGGGGTGGTAATAATCTCTACCTGACCGTTGCCTGTCGCGGAGTCGTATCGGAGAGCCTGATGCAAAGGGATGATGTTCGCCATCACTTTGTATGACTCGGCAACCATGCGGACACAATCGGCCTCGGTAATGCGCCTCTTGAGATGAAACGTGGAATCGGAACCGAAGCTGACATAGTCACTCAAGTCGCACACCGATCCGTCGATGAGCTTCACCGGGCCGACGAGGAAATCAGGATCGAAATGCGCCAGATAGAACCAGAATTTGATCTCGCGCATTTGCTGGACCGTGAAAGGCGCACGCGAGCCCGAAGAGGCCTTCAAACGATCCTTCAGGGCTTTATATTCGGGGAACCGGGACATCTGCACATCGCTGATCCCGAATGCGTTCCAGGCATTCCTGTACAGGTAATCGCGGTCGCGCGCATCGAATCGCTCGGCCGGCTTCAGGACGAGATCGATCCAGGGGTCGGTCTTCCCCTTCCACCGCTTAAGGAAACCTTTGACATCCACGGCGTTCTTCCGGACGTCGACAAACGGACCAATTCGAGTGACGTAGTACTCACGGAGCTGAAGAAGCAGCGATGATGTGAGGTTGATGGTGCAGTGGATGTCAGGGTACTTCAGGAGGATTGCCGCCATGTCGTAGTAATCTTTCGTGGCGTGCGTTCTCACCCACGGGCCGCTGAGCTGATCGTTTTCCGGGTCAGCGTACAGCGGCTGGTGCTGGTGCCAGATGATATTAAGAAAGAGGGGCTTGCGGTCCTGCATATGTCCGTTCAACTTGGCGCCGGATTCGGCGGCGGATGCGCCGGTCAGCTGGAAGATAAGAACAAATGCGACGCCGACCGGAGGGCGGCCTCTCATCGAAGCACCATCATTTTCCTGACGATCACGCTCTCTCCACTAACGCCTGGAGCGCGGAGGCGATAGAAATAGATCCCGCTCGCCACCGCCCTCCCACCGTCGGTGCGGGCGTCCCACGCGACAGTAAACCTGCCCGATGAAGAATGGCCTTCGACCAGCGTCGCGACCTCGCGTCCCATCAGATCGAACACCTTTAGCGACACCTCCCCCGCCGACGGGACCACGTATTGAATTGTCGTCGTCGGATTGAATGGATTCGGGTAGTTCTGCTCCAGCACCGGAGACCCCGGCAGATCGCTCGCCGCGGGTTCGTCAACGGCGGTCAGGGATGGGAGAGTCAGGGTGTGCGCAATCGTATCGAGAACGAACACGGCAGATCCAAAGGCGGCGATGTTGACCGGGAGCGTCGCCACGCCCCCCGAAAACACGACACTCTGCGTTTCATTGCCGTTGTACAGATCGGTGGCGGTGTACGCGACGCCGTCCGTCACACCTGCGACCGTGGGGGTAGCCCCCGTCGCCGTCAGTGTCACCGTCGCGCTGTGGGGAGTGCTCTCAAAGTTGGCCACAACCACTCCATTCCCTCCGGCGAAGGGACGTGTATAGGCGTAAACTCCCGAGAAGTCAGTCGTAGCCCGGACCATCGACTGGGTGGTGAAGGCAGGATACTGCTTCTTGATCTGCGCAAGCTTCTGATAGTGCGGCATCAGGAAGAGACCAGCGCTGTCGCCCCAATTGATCACGCCCCGCCGGCGCACATCAAAATTGGATATACCGTACCCGCGGCCTATTTCCTGACCCGCGTAGACCATCGGCAGGCCGACAGCCAGATTCACCGCAGTCGAGACCGGCATGGTTCGGGCACGCGCGGTCGCTGCGTCAACACTTGTCCCGTACACAAACGAGATTCGATCTTCGTCATGGTTCTCGAGGAACCTGAGGAAATACGAGTTGGGACCGGGAATGTATCCCATGCCCGAAGTGCCGCTGCCGTTGCGAAGCCGCGTGTCAAGGTTATTGACGAGCGTGCCGGCCGGTTGATTCCACAGGTTGGCATCCTGAACGTATCCCTTCAGGCTCCAGTCGTACGCAGCATCGACTCCCCCCGGTCCTCCTGGGCCGGCATAGTCGGCATAGATCTTTTCCGTCCCTGCGCCCGTCCCCGATGCTTCACCCAAAAGATGAATATCGGGGCGCATATGCTTCAGAGCCTGTCGCACCGGCTGGCCCATCTCCGACTCGCCGCCGTTTGGGCTGTTGGTGCGGGTAAACGGACCCCAGTAGACGTCGAACCTGTAACCGTCAGCACCCATCTGCGAAATCCAGTATTTGTACACGTCGATCATGTATTGCCGGGCATCCGGATCGGCCCAATTGTAGTTCAGGATCGCGTCGCTGAAAGCGCCGTAATACACAAACCCGTCCGCGGTGATGGACTGTGAGAGCTCACCAAAGCCGGTACCGGAATACGGGATAATCTGGTGCTGGTAATAGGACCAGTAGCGTGATGACTCGCGGAATGCGCGGGCGTCGAGGACAAACGGATGGGAGGAGCTTGTGTGATTCGGCGTAATATCCAGAATGACCTTGATGCCGAGCTGGTGAGCCCGGGAGATGAAATTCCGCATGTCGTCATTCGTTCCATACTCGGGGGCTACGGTCGCGAAGTCGATGATGTTGTAGCCCGGCCCTGGCCCGTTGTTGATCGGGTCGCGGTTCTTCATCACCGGAAGCACCCAGATGATATCATACCCCATCGCCGCAATCCGATTCAGATCGGGATAGGCGGCGTTGATGGTCCCTGCAGGAGTGTGCATCTTGAAGAACATCGAATACATTCTCCCCCCGCGGACCCATTGAGGGACCGAGGCGAGCGTCGGCGCGCTGAAGGAGAGGGACCGATCGAGGGTGAAATAATTCCGGGTCGTGTCCCGGTGACCGTCGACGTCCGATACGATAAGCCGGAAGAAATATTCGCCGACTGCGGATGGCCGCGCGACGGTCAGCTCGTTGGCAGTGGAGCCGGTGATTCCGCCGATAACCGCAGGATTCTCCGGTTCCTCGGTCCAGGCATAGGTCAGCGTTGCAGTCTGTCCGGTATCCGGATCGGTGCTGGCTTTCGCATGGATCACGATCGCCGAGCCGATGTCCTGAAAGCTGATGACAGCATTTGGCGAATGGTTGACGATCTGCGTGAACGTCACCGGCGAGGAGGCGACGAGTATGCCGGAGGAGTCTGCAAGCGCCCGGAAGGTGTTCATCCCTTCCACAAGACCGATTGTCGCCGTGAATCTGCCGGACGAGACACTCACCGACGTGGAATCAGCATCGTTGTGCACGATGGTCACTGACGTGACACCGGGGTTTTGAACGGCTCCATAAAGCGTCTTCTGAAGGGCGCGCGTCTCATACCCCCCCTGGCTGGTGATCTGCACGTAGCCACTCTGTACCACGAACATCACCGTATCAGCATTCGATCCACCGACTGAACTTCCGGCGCGAAGGATCATGGTATGTGATCCATTCGTCAATGGAGCGGGCAGTTCGTACGAGAGGAGTTTCGTTCCCGGATCGTAAAAGCCGCCTATGCCTGAATGAACAGTTCCGTCGATCGAGACCTGGAGTGTCGATGTATCGACAGAAGCGCCAACCTTGGGGAAGATGTACGCAGTGACAGTCGGCGTCGAGGTCATAACGATCGGCTGACGTTGATTTGGCAGAAGCTGGTAGATGGTGGGATCCTTGGTGTAGAGGAACGAATTATTGTTGTCGCTCGGATTTACATGATGGTTCAGCGGATCGTTCGGCCACGTGGTGGCGCCGGAGTAGTAGAACTTGTACTGCCAGGCGCCTGGAACGAGCGCGTTGGGTGCAGGGTTGCCGCCAACGCGGAGTCGGGCGGTCCTCGCCCAGAGCCCGCCACCGGTGTTGGTCATCGGCCATGCCGCGTTGTTCCAGGCGTTGAACTCTCCCGGCAACGTCACCCCGCTGACGGAAGGATTCTGGTAGCGAAAGGTAACGTCGACGCTGTCCTGTGCGATGGATGAGTCGATCGCCAGGATCAACAACGATGCAACGAGGGCACTCCTCAGAACGCCGGTACGCACGTGAATTCTCTCCATGGTGAAGGCTCCATCATTGCGGCACATGAATTCGTTGAAGCGGGACGATCGCCGGCCGGTCGCCGGACCTGGGGAGTGGCAGCGAGGATGGAGTGAACGTATCTGATAATACTGAATAGCGCCGGGAAATGCAACGGACGACGCGGCTGTTGTGGTTGGATTCTCGAAACCGGCTCACTATATTTCACCCGCGCTCCGCTCTCTCTCGCAACCTACATGTGCCAGTGGAAGCAGTCGTGGAAGAGCCTGAGCAGCTGCCTCACTTGACTCCCGGTTTCCATCGCTGAGTGTAATGACCCCTGCTGCCGTCCGTCCCGGTAAACATCCCCCGGCACGTCTCTCTCCCTCGCGACGCCGGCTGTTCATCCTCATTATGCTGGCGGCGCCGATCCTGTTTTTCCTCCTCCTGGAAGCGGCGCTTCACATCGCGGGGTATGGCCCCAACCTGTCGCTGTTCACGACGGAAGTGGTAAACGGGAAGACGTACCATATTATGAATCCCGATGTAAAATCGAGATACTTCGCTCGCATTCAGTTCAGTCCGACAACCTCCCTGGACTATTTTCTGACCCCAAAGCTAGAAGGGACGTTCAGAATCTTCTGTCTCGGAGGATCGACGACGGTCGGGTTTCCATATGGTTACAGCGGATCGTTCACCTCGTTCCTGCGTGACCGCTTGCGGCGGATTTTTCCCGACCGACCCATTGAGGTCATCAATCTGGCGATGACTGCCACCAACAGCTATACGGTGGTCGATATCATGGAGGAACTCCCTTCGTACGAGCCGGACCTGGTGATCGTGTACGACGGACACAACGAGTTCTACGGGGCGCTGGGCGGTGCCTCCCGCGAGACAGTTGCCGGGAGTCGATGGCTCATCAAGCTCTATCTTCGTGCGATTCGATGGAAGACATTTCTGCTGGCGCGGGAGCTCTACGCCCGTGTCGCGGGGATCTGGAGTGAGCGGGGCGACGATCCTGGCGGGACCATGATGGAACGGCTCGCTCGAGGTAAGTACGTCGAGTTGGGGTCACCGCTGTACAGGGAGACTGAAGGTTCATTCCGCGAAAACATGGCTGAGGCGGCCGACATCGCCCGCACCCACGGGTTCACTGTCATCTTCGGCACACAGGTGTCGAACCTGCGCGACCTTCCTCCTTTCATTTCGGGACATTCACCAGGGTTCACCCCGGAGCGACGCCTGGCATTCGCAGAAGCGATGAATGAAGGACTCAGGCGACGGACGGACAGCACGCTGGCGTCGGCCCTGGCATCATTCCACCGTGCCCTGTCGATCGACCCGGGGCGCGCTGACGCCCATTACGAATTGGCCAGGTGCCTCGATACCCTGGGGATCCGGGACAGCGCGCTGGCCGAGTATATGCGCGCACGGGACCTGGACGAGCTTCGATTCCGGGCCAGTTCCGATTTCAACGCAGCGATCCTCGATGCCGGCCAGCTGTCGTCGGCCGCGACGGCAGACTGTGAACGCAAGTTCAAAGCCAACTCGCCTGGAGGACTCATCGGGCGGAACCTGATTCTGGAACACCTTCACCCCAATCTCCGGGGCAACTATCTGATTGCCAAGGAGTATCTCGCTGTAATGCGTACGGCTCAGATCCTGGTCGACAGCGCAGTCTGGGCCCGACGGGATACCGTCTCGGATGAAACGTGCTGGGAAGAGCGCACGGTTACCGAGCTCGATGAGCGTGCCGCCACCCGGCGCCTTGCGGCCCTCACGTCGTCGTGGCCGTTCCACGGGCGCGAGGCCCGGGAGGAGCATGCCGACGGACTCGATGATATCGTGTCGCTCCTCACGAGCGGAACGACGACCTGGGAAGCGGCCCACGTGGCGGCAGCGGAATACTACCGGAAGAAGGGAGACGTGCAACACCTTGTCCGGGAGTACCGCGTGCTGATGACGATGCTCCCGGTGAATGTCTCCGCCTACCTCCTGCTGGGAAACCTCTACTACCAGACCGGGGAGATCGCCCGGTCATGGGACGTGTTTCACCGCTCGCTCTCAGTGCAGCGAACCCACATCGCGCTGAACACGTTGGGGGCAATCGCCCTCCAGGTCGGCAATCCTGACTCTGCGGGATTCTATCTGAAGCAGGCGCGCAATCTGGCTTCCACGCCTGATGAGCGTGTGCAAACCGGGTATCTTCTCGGCGCGACGGCACTGGCCGCAGGCGATACGGCGCTGGCCCGGGAGGAGTGTAATGCGGTGCTCTCTCTTCGCCCGGGTTTTCCTCCCGCTGAGCGGTTGCTCGCGCGCATCGGAACGGTACGATGAAGCGTCATCGTCATACAGTCGGCCCTTCAAAGCCCCGCGAGGGGCCAGCTGCCGTCCGTTCGGGCCACCCTGTCTCTTCATTCCGCCACTTCACGTTTGTTGCGGTTACGGCAGCTGTACCTGTGCTGTTCCTCGTGCTGCTGGAAGTAGCGCTTCGCCTGGCCCACTATGGCGGCGATCTCAGGCTGGTTGTCCCCCGCCCCGGGGCGAACCCGGATATGCTGATGATCAATCGTGGCGTCGCGCGCCGCTATTTCTACCAGCGGGGTGCCGTGGTTCCCGAGCCGGCAGATGATAGTTTCCTGCGTCACAAGCCCGGGAACACGAAGCGCATCTTTTTCCTCGGCGAATCGACGATGGCAGGATTTCCGTACGAGTTCCACGCCACTGCCCCGTCGTTCGTCGGTGACCGGCTGCGGGCATTGCTCCCGGAGTACAATATCGAGATCATCAATGTCGGCATGTCCGCTGTCGGCAGTTTCGTCGTCGACGATCTTGTGGACGAAGTCCTTGCTCAGGATCCGGACCTCATCGTTGTTTACCTCGGCCACAACGAATTCTACGGGGTCTACGGCGCCGGTTCCTCGATGGGACCAAGAACGCGGCCCTGGATGACCCGGCTCATGCTGCCTCTGCTACGGATCAAGATTGCTCTGCTGCTTCGCGACGCGGTGGAGCGTGTCAGGGAAATGGTGATCCCTGCCCCCGCGATCCCGGGCGGCACACTTATGGGCCAGATGGTGGGACAACAGGACATCCTATATCAGGGCGAGGTATATCGGAGCACGCTCACGGCATTCAGGGAGAACCTCACCTCCATCATTGTCAAAGCGAAGGACGCAGGGGTTCCTCTGATGTTCAGTGCACTGGTGAGCAACATCCGTGATCTCCCTCCCTTCCGTGATGCCGCATCTGACAGCGCCAGAGAGGGGGGGAAGGCAAATTTCAGCGCAATGCTCGAGGCGGGGGACCACCTGTCTATGACCGGCGATTGGATAGCAGCAGCGGTGGCGTATCAGGCCATCCTCATGATTCACCCCGGAAGCCCGACAGCGTGGTATCGCCTTGGCCGGGCGCAGTTGGCCCGTGGAGACAGCGCTGCGGCTCGCGTCTCGCTGGTCAGGGCCAAAGACCTCGACGGACTTCGGTTTCGTGCAACGGAGGAATTCCAGGACACACTTGCGGCCGTCTGCCGCCGCTACGGGATCCCACTTGCGCGTGCCGACTCAACATTTGCAGCAGCTTCACCAGGCGGTCTCCCTGGCCACGAACTGATCCTGGAACACCTTCATCCCACTATTGAAGGGTACTTTCTTCTTGCAAAATCCTGGACACGTGCAATCTATGAAGCCGACGTGCTCGCTCCCCAATCGGATTGGCGCTGGACCGACCTGCCTCCTGATTCGGTACTGATGGCTGGTTCGACGGTCTCGGAGTTCGATCGGCTCGTGGGTGACATCAAGATTGCGCTAATGACCCACCGATGGCCGTTCACTGATTCCCGCAAACCCTTTACCTATGTCCCGCAATCGACGGTACAAGGGGTGGCATACGAGTATGTCTCGAGGAAACTCGCATGGTCGGATGCACGGTACCGTCTCAGTGAGTATTACGCTGCGGTAGGGCGGTACGATGATGCGAGGCGGGAATGCCGGGCGGTCGGGCGTATTCTCTCGACGTCGTACCAGCCGCTTCTCCGCATCGCTGACCTGTATCGCATGGAAGGAAGGAACGGCGAGGCGTATGAAGAGTATCTTGCCGCAATCCGCACCGAAGACAACCCTTACGCGCGGCTCAAAGCAGCCATCATCCTGCTCGAACGTGAAGAAGGAACACGGGCTGCGGCACAGATTGAGACGGCTCTGGGCATGTCACTGGGCGGCGGCTGGTCTTTGCCGGGCCCCGCTGCTGCTGGCGCTCATTACCTTCTGGGAGTCGCGTATGCCAAGCTCGGCCGCACCGCTGATGCCATCGCACAGGTGCGACAATGTCTTGCCATTGCACCTGACGATCGCGAAGCTCGACAGCTGCTCAGGCAACTGATCGGACGATAACCCGCCGTTCTCCTCACGAAAAACGCAAAGGCGGGGACATGGTCCCCGCCTTGAGAACTGCAGAGCCAAACCTTCGCTTACTTTAGCAGCAGCATCTTCTTGACGTCCGTGAACGGACCCGCTTCGAGGCGATAGAAGTACACGCCGGAGGCAAGGTTTCGGGCTTCAAAGAGCTGGACGTACTGGCCCTGGGGCTGCACGCCGTTGACCAGCGTGGCAACTTCCTGGCCGAGGATATTGAACACCTTCAATGAGACGTGCGACGCGGTCGGCAGCGAATATCTGATCACCGTGACCGGGTTGAATGGATTCGGGTAGTTCTGGCTCAACTTGTACACAAGCGGCTCGCCGGGAGCCAGGTCCTGCACGTCGGTGGGATAGAGCGCCGTCTCACCGGGCATCGGGGCATCTTTCTGCCACGTGTCCTGCGGGAAGTTGTATGCCGGTCCCCACGCTCCGGCTTCACCGTTACGGATGAAACGCGAGCGGTACGGATTCTGCTTCCCGAGCCCGCCGCCTTCGTCGTAGCTGGTGCCATCCGACTTATTAACGCGGTAGTAATACAGTATGTTGTAGTGCGTCTTCCCCTTGACTTTGATCGTCACGGTGTACACCGAGTCCCCGCCACCCGCCGCAAGGGTCAACTTTTTCGTTTCAGTGAAGTTGGCCGCACCCTGACTCTTCCATTGCGACGCAAGCCAGAGTCTATTGTAGATCACCAGCTTCACGGTATCTGTCGCCGGTACGAAGGGGTTGGAATACCGCTTTGCCGGACCCATGTTGACCGTGAATGTCACGTTGGTCGAGTCGGTCGCATTGAAAAGACCGCGCGGGTGAATCTGGCTGAACAGCGACGTGGTCGGTCCCTGGTTGGAAGCGATGATGACGGTGTATTTCTGGTTGCCGTCGCCCCGCTCGGCGGGATGTTCGTAGTTGTAATCATCCTTGTGGGAATCGTAATCCGCACCCCACCGGGCGAACGCCGTGGCCGAGTCCTGTTTGATGAAGAACTTGTAGTCCAGTACATCGCCCGACGTGCCGATGTAGCCCAGCGTGATATTGAAGAGGTTGGGCTGGATGAAATCCTGCGAGATGTCGGTCCCGCTCCACCCCTCGAAACCACCCCGTACCTGCATCGTGTCCTTCGATGGATCGAACCATCCGAGCTGTTGGAAGGTCTTCATGTCGACCTCCCACAGGATGTTCGTGTTGACAGGCGTGTTCACTACGGCGTCATCATTAAAGTAGGCAACAGCAGGCGAACCACCGCCAACGGGCACAGTGAATGAGCGGTTGCCCGGTCCATTGGGTGGATCTTGCTCCCAATCGAGACCGCCCCGTGTTGTCTTGAGGAACTTGTACTGAATTGCCGTGTTCTCGAGCAGCGAGATCGTCTTGCTATAAATGCTGTCCGTCGGTCCCTTGGTCAGGGTGTCCGTCGAGCTTCCCCAGCTGTTGAACGATCCTGCAACGCGGACAATGTCGCCGCTGTCGGGCAGGAAGGTGTTCTCCTGCATCTTCACTGCCATGTTCACGCGAAACGTGACATTCACGTTGACCGCCGGAGTGAAGACTGAATCGTTGTCAAACCAGACAACGGGAAGGGTCTGTGCACCGGCCACAACCGTATACGACCGATTGCCCGGCCCATTCGGCGGATCGGATTCCCAGTCCAGCCCTCCGCGCAGCGTCTTGAGGAACTTGTACTGAATACCTCCCGCCGACAGCGAGATAGTTTTGCTGAAAATGCTATCGGACACTCCCTTGGTCAGCGTATCGGTCGAGCTTCCCCAGTTATTAAACGACCCGGCGACGCGGACGATGTCGCCCGACCCGGGAAGAAAGGTTCCTTCCCGCATCTTGATCGACATGTTGACCCGGAAGGTCACGTTGTTCTGTGCCACGGCGGTGTCGGTCACGAGACCGGCAATCATCACGACCGCCAGCACGTGACACAGCATTAGCCACCTTCGATTCATGGCTACCTCCGATGTGAATGATTGGGTGGATTGGAACAAAGAAGAGTCCATTGTTTAGGACTCTTCAAGCTTGTAGTAGCAGTGCCTCTGTCTCTCCTCAATTGTGGATGGATTCGTGAATGATGGTGGACAGGCCGATCAGAACATGACGCCGACACCGAACTTATGAACGTTGTTCAGGCGCCCGAACTTTTGGAAGGCATAATCGAGCTTCACGACGAAATCCCCGCCGACGGCATAGCGAACGCCGCCTCCGACGGTGAACTGATCCTCACCGTCCTTTGCACCGAGCGCCTTGTATCCGGCCCGGAGCGCCACGATCCGCTGAAATGCGGCAATCTCGCCCCCAAGGCTGATGCTCTCGGAATTGTCGTTGGGATGGACGGCATCAACCGCAAACGTCAGGATCTCGTCCTCGTTGGCGATGGGAACATACGATAGGCCGATTCTCAGCGTCAATGGGAGATCAAAGTAGTCGGTGGAAAGGTTCGCATTGACGTTGGGATTGTTCCCATTGTTGCTGCTGATGTCCTTCAGTACCAGAAGGTCATCGCCGTTGATCCTCATCTTGGTCCCGAAGTTGGTGATTGCGGCGCCGAATTTGAGACCCTCGAACGGCGTGGAAAACAACGTACCCACGTCAAGCGCAATACCGGTGGCGCTGGAATTCCAGATCCTCTCATTGACATACTTCACATTTGCCCCGATCGAGAACCAATCGGTGAGCGACCGTGCATAGGAAATCCCCACTGCGAAACTTCCCGCCGTGAACATCTCCCCTGTCCCTTCGGGTTGATCTTCGGTGGTGCGTTCCATCTCTCCCGCGTTGAGCGACGTGAAATTGACGCCCGCCATTCCGAGATCGCCGAGAGGAAACACCACCCCCCCATAATTGAAATCGATGTCCGCTATCCAGTTTGCGTGATTGAACATTGCCTCCGCTTGGTACTGGCCTGCGAGGCCCGCGGCATTCCAGTACATGGCGGCAGGGTCGTTGGCAACCGCAACGTACGCACCCCCCATTCCGAGGGCTCGCGCACCTACGGGGATGCTCAGGAACTTCGCCGCCGTTGTTCCAACCTTTGTCACCTGTGCAGTGAGGGGCCACGCACACAGGATGACCATCGCCGTCGGTACGGACATCCGTCCAACCCGCACTCCGCGACAAAGTACCGATCCACTGGTGTTCTTCGTTCTCATGGGCGACCTCTCACTTAATCACAGCGAATTTGCCGACCTTCTCCCCCACGCCCGGCGCATCGATATGATAGATATAGATGCCGTACGCCGCCGGGAGGGCATCCCGAGTCAACAGGTTCCACTCCGCGGTGCCGTCGAGCGCCGTACCCTCATGGGAGATGACCGTGACCAGCTCGCCACTGACCGTATAGATGCGGATCGTGCAGGACTGCGGGAGATGCGTGAAATGGAGCGAGCGAGGACCTCTCCCGCTGGCAAACGGGTTGGCACCTTCCCACGTTGCCGCCGCAATGTACGGATTCGGAACGACCTTGATCTTGTCGAGACCGCTTTTCGCAAGGGCGGGGTCGATTGTCTGGGCGTGCGTCGTGAACTCGAACACGTCGTGGGAGCGGAACAGCTTCGAGGTTCGTATGTACAGGGTGTCCCCCTCTGCGGGGTTCCCCTTCGTCGGATCGAACGTCAGCGCGAACCACCATGTAAGGACCTGGTTCCCCGCTTTGTTCCGTTCCACGAGGACCGCCCAGTCGTTCTTGTTCCCTCCCTGGAAATTCGAGTCGTATGCGCAGGTCAATCTCCCCGCCCCGCCCGTCAGCTCGCGCTCGGCGAACGACACGCCGACAGGCGTATTGTCGTAGGTGTTGTACACTTTGAAGTTGATGGGTACAACCCGCGGAGTGATGTTCGCGGCGATCCTCACGGCAACCGAGGTGTCAATGCCGGCGGGCCCGAAGACGACCATATAATCGTTCGGGAAGGTCTGACCGATGAACGACCCGTTCGCCCATTTTTCCCAGATGAAAGGAAACACTCCAGGTCGCGACCAGCGCGAGTTCGCCTGATCCAGTGCAAAGGTCGATTGATTCTTCAGCAGAAGTCTGAAGCCGTTGACTACCGGCTGGTCAACGGTATCCGCAACCGCCCGGCTGCGCGCGATGAGCGTATCGACAACTCCGGAGGCGGTGATATCTGCCAGCGTCACCGTCTTCGTCGTGAAGGTATCGAACGCCGCCCCTGCTCCCGCGAGCACGGTGTCCTCAAATGTCACCCGGTACCTGCGGTCGCGCATTCTGGATGCATCGACCATGTTGTACCCGATGGTGCTCGTCGTGGTCCCTGCGACATGGACGATGTCCGTGACACCCGGTTCGACATAGCCCGCTGCCGGGGCCTCGGGTGTAACGATGGCCACCGACGGCCCCACGTCACGCACCTCCCCCGTCGTATTGTCAATGTTAATCCTGATGTTGCTCTCCGAGGGAGTAATGTTCAGCGGAAGATAGCCCTTGTCGTACGCCCGGATCGCATAGTAGTATTTTTGTCCCAATTGGACGGTCGTGTCCGTCCAGGTGTGCTGCAAGCCTGTGTCGTCTCCCAGATAGAAGAGCACGCCGTTGTAGGCCTGAGCACTGAACCCCTTGATGCCGTCCTTTAGGTCGAATTGCGCAATCGGCTTCAGGAACGGTGCTGGATTCCCCTGCCCGTCAGTGATGAGTTTTGCATCCTGAAACGCGGGATCCGTTGATCGATAGATCCGGTACCCCTCAAAGTCGCGCGCGTCTGCTCCGATGCCCCCCAAGAATCTGTCTTCCGATCTCTCTGCGCGATCGCCCCAGTAAAGCGTCACTTGCGGTTTTGTCGAGATCCGCCGTCCATCCACGATTCGCGGGCCCGCAACCGCCGTAAGGTTCGGCTCGATCGGAACCTGAGCGAACTGGTAGTTCTCATTGTACGCGAGCTGAGCGGTGACCCGCTTCCGGAGGGCATCCGCCTTTGCGCCGGAGGCGTCAGGATCGCCCGCCTGGACGGCGTTGCCGAACACTGCGGAATATGAGACTCGCTCTGTCTGACCTGCGAGCAACGGGAAGAATCCCGACGATACGAAGAGGTCGTAATCACCCGGTCCCGCGGCTTTGATCTCCGCCGGGTCAACGAATTTCCCCGGCGTCATGAAATCGGCCCAGTAGACGATGTCGGCAGTCGTGTTGAAATTGATCCCGCCGGCGACCTTGTACTGGACGTTCGTCAGACCGATCATGTCCGCTTCTTTGATATCGGTCTTGTCGATATGGGGCTCGCCGGGGAACTGAGTCCCCGCGCCCGACGTCGGCCGTCCATCACCCTCTCCAGGGTCGCCCGTTCCCGCGGCACCGTCGAGACCGACGTCGTCTGCCACGGGATTCCAGTCGCCATTGTTGTCGATCCCGTCGTCGCGGGACTCGTCGATCATTTCGTCGATCTTCTCATCGATCCCTGCGTCTCGGGCGCCATCAACATTCAGGTACTTCTTCCCGAGCAAAGCGGACGTGAGGTTGTACAGGACGATGTTCGTCCCGGACACTCTGTACCGATTGTACGGGTCGGTTGCTGCCTGGTCGATCATCGTCTGCGTGACCGTCGGCCAGTTGCCGTAGGAGCTGCCGTCGTTGTCAACGTTGTCCTTGAACCGTTTCCCGACGTCCTCGGGCCCCAGGCCGATAAGGTGGATGATCGGCTTTCCGTCGAGCCTTGTCATGAACGAGTCTGATTCCGGGTTCGGCGGCCAGCGGTTCCATGGGTCGCTCGCGGCCTGATTGACCATCTGCTGGGTAACCACCGGACTCCCCGCCTCGCCGTTGTCATTATTGTCGATGCCATCAGCAAAGGTCGCAGCCTTCTGTGTCCCGAAGGCAACGTAGGTCGAATCCTCGTCGATGAGTCCATTCCCGTTGTTATCGACCTGATCGCCCGAGATCTCCCCGGCAATCATCGAGAGCGTTACGGGTGGCCCTCCCCCCGTTTGAGGGTTTTCAGGGCTATCGCCGTCGTTATCGATGCGATCCTGGGCATTCCCCGGGGTCTCGAGGAAGCTTGTCGCCACGGCACCGACGAATGTCCCCTGGAAAAACGGATTGCTGCTCCGCCCGTCCTTGTCCAGTGAAAACGCAACCGCGAGGCGCAGGTCAAAGTCTGGGGTGTCATCCTGCGAGTCCCCATCTCCTCCGACAAGGTCCGCGAGCCAGATCGTGGTTCCTACCTTCTTGATGTCTTTTGTACCGTCGTTCTTGAACTCATGGATGAAGAAGACCGCATCGGCCACCGAGACCTGCGACCACTGGAGGACCCGCGTATCCACAATCAGCCCGAGGCCGCGGCGCGACCGATCGGTGGTATCGGGAACATAATTGTAACGATCATAATTGTCGTCTCCGACACGATAGAACATCTCCTGGTCGGCATTGAACTGATTCTTGCCGAAAAACCCGTTCCACTTCCCCTTCCAACCGGGATCGACTGCGTCGTCGATCTTGTCCGGCCAGAATGAGGGCCACGTACCAGGATCGTCGCTCTTCGCGATTTTGCCGCCGCCGGCCGCCTTGTCATTGAAGTAGCCCGGAACTGGGAGCACGTTCCAGTCCGCCCCGCTTGCCGGGTTGCTCCGGAAGGCCGGAAGGTCAACGATACGAATCGTGTTCCCCGACTCGTCAACGACTTCGCCGCCAATCCAGAGCGAGAGCAACGCCACATACTCGCGCTTGGTGTTCTTGGGCCATTCGTACGCTA
>JBFLYO010000010.1:0-115869 GCA_040756745.1 Bacteroidota bacterium | reverse complement strand
GGATGGCATTCAGCGGGATGAGTTCCGTGGGGAGCGTCCTCCTGTCAAGACCGCTCATTTCATTTGCCGAGCGGAACATCCGCAATGCGAGGGGCGGGACCCTCAACAGCGCGGCAATGCGGGAAACGAGCCCATCGAGAAGACGCGACACAACGTGGGATTCGTTCATGTGATCCTCATGTGCGCGGCCAATATGGCGATTTCATCGCGGACTCTCAATATTGCTGTCGCATGTTAACCCACACTTAACATATGCGTAACACTTACGTAAAAGGAAATGAGAAGGTTTGCGCATGAAGGATGGAAGGAGGATCATATGAAGGCCGCAATCTACTTCGTCCTTGGGCTGGTCGTGTTTGTCCTCCAGTTTCTCTCGCGGCGTGTCCGTCACGCGTGAGCTGGTGAATGGGCGCACCCATCGAAGTTCCACAACGCGCGAGGAAGCAATGAATGCGAGCTGGCAGGGGCGGCGGTTTCGCGTCGCCTATTTTGCCGGAACGATGAAACCGGATCATGACGGTGTCACGCGCGTGCTCTACCGCCTGATCGACGCCCTCCCTGACCGCGGAGTCGAGAGCATATTTTTCTCCCCGATCGTCCCTTCTCCGGCCGACCAGCCGGTGCCGATGTTTGAAGTCCCCTCAATGACATTTCCGCTCTATAAAAACTACCGGTTCGCGCTCCCGGGACAGAAACACTTTGAGGCGCAGCTTGTGCGGTTCGCGCCCGACCTGATTCACATCCACAGCCCTTGTCCCCTCGGGCACGCGGCGGTGCGCTACGGCCGCCGGAACGGCATCCCGGTCGTCGCGACGTACCATACACATTTTCCGAGCTACGCAAGATATTACAACTTCGGGGTCTTCGAGGTTTTCGGCTGGAATTGTTTGAGGAAACTCTACAACGAGTGTGACCGGGTCTACGTCCCTTCGGAACCTGTGAGGAAGGAACTGAGGGCACATGGATTCGTCACAACGGAATTCCTGCCGCACGGCGTGGACACCGCCACCTTCAATCCGTCACACAGATCGGAGGACTGGAAGGCGACTATCGGAGCGGGAGGGAAGTCGGTCCTCCTGTTTGCCGGACGACTTGTGTGGGAAAAGGATCTCCGCACGCTTGCCGAAGCGTATCGCATCATCTCGGCGCGAAGAAGCGACGCGCTCTTCGTCCTGGCAGGTGACGGCCCGGTGCGCTCGGAGCTGGAACAGATGATGCCCGGCGCCGTCTTCCTCGGCCAGCTCTCCGGGACGGACATTTCCCGCGCGTACGCTTCAAGCGATATCTTGGTTTTTCCCTCGACGACGGAGACCTTCGGCAACGTGACCCTTGAGGCGATGGCATCAGGCATCCCACCCGTGTGTGCCCGGGAGGGAGGGGCGTATGGGTTTGTCCGGCATGATGTCACCGGGCTCCTCGCGGAGCCTCGTGACGGCGGGGATCTTGCCCGGAAGATCGAGCATCTCCTGAACCGGCCCGACCGCCGCGCGGCGATGGGACGGGCCGCGCTGGAATTCGCTCAAGCGCAGTCCTGGGACAAGATCTTTGACAGACTCGTCGCGGGGTACAGCGAAATTGCCGCAATAAAAGGGAGGAGAGCCGCCGCGTGACGAATGCGCTGACCATCGCCCACATCTCCGATCTTCATCTCAGCGCCGAGCACAAGCGGCAAAACCTTCGCAGGGCTCACCGCTTGCTGTCGGCGATCAGGTCGTATCACGTCGACCACGTCGCCTTCACCGGCGATGTCGCCGCCGATGCGACCAGGGCCGATTTCGACGTCGCGCGTCGTCTGCTGAAGGGACACCGACTGCTGGACCCGTCAAAGCTCTCCCTCGTGATCGGCAATCACGACGTCTTCGGGGGCGTGCACACTCCTGAGGACATCCTTGGTTACCCGCGGCGGTGCAGGGGAACGGATTTCGATGGAAAGGTGGAAGAGTTCAGACAGCATTTCCATGAGACGTTTAATCGCTCGTTCTTCGCTTCGCATGATCGTCCCTTTCCCTACGCAAAGGTCCTGGGAGACGTTGTTCTCGTGGGCGTAAACTCGGTCGCGCCGTACTCGAAGGTGAAAAACCCGGTCGGCTCAAACGGTGAGGTGGACGACGAGCAATTCGGGTTGCTGCAGCTGCTGCTCAGTGCGCCTCCGCTGAAGTCAAAACGAAAGATCATTCTGATCCACCACCACTTCCACAAGATCGTCACGATCCCCACGGGGACGCTGGGGAATGTCTGGGGAGCAGTTGAGCGACAGACAATGAAGATGCGCGGGAAGAAGCGCCTCCTTGATCTGTTCCGGCTCCATGATGTTGCCCTGGTCATGCACGGCCACGTGCATACGAATGCGACGTATGAACGGCAGGGGGTGACGATACTCAACGGGGGCGGCTCGCTTCTCGGTCCCGGATCACCTCGTGCCACCTTCAACCTGATCCGCATCAACCAGCACACTGTCGAAACCCGCACGATCACCGTGCCCGAGGAGGCGCTCTCCATTCCCGCACTGCCGCCTCGAGTCTACGCTACAGCTGACGATCTCCTCGCTGCTTGATCCCGACCAATTGTGGACCCACAATCCACAATCAGCATCCCCAGTCCCCTTTTCCCCCTTCTCCCCGTCTGATGTCTCCGCGTAACGCAATCTTAACACTGGCATAATACTCCGGTAACCCGCCCCTGCTATATTCTCGGCGACCGCAAGTCTGACTCTCACTACCACATCCGGAGTCTTATGCCGCGCTGGATAACGATTCTCCTTGCAATCCTTGCCTTCTGCTGGGCTGCAGCCGCCGCACTGGCCCAAACCGCAACAATCACTGGCTCGATCCACGACCAGGGATCGGGCGAAGAGCTTGTCGGTGCCCATGTCCTTCTCATAGGGACGACAAAGGGGACCACCACCGACCTTGAAGGGAAATTCGAGGTCCGCGGGATTGAGCCCGGGATCTGGTCGATACGCTTTTCGTACGTGGGCTATGCCGTGAAGGTGGTCACCGACATCAAGCTTGCGCCAGGACAGACGCTCCAGCTCGACATCCTCCTTGAGCAACACGGGTACACTGCCGATGAGGTGGTCATAACGGCCGAGAAAATCCTCTCTACCGACGCAGCCCTGCTCTCCGAGAGGAAACGGTCCGCTACGATCGGCGATGCATTGAGTGCAGAGTCCGTCAAACGGTCACCCGACGCCACAACGGGCGACGCGCTCAAACGCGTGACCGGGCTGTCGATTGTGGACAACAAGTTCGTCTTCATCAGAGGGATCACCGACAGGTACAACGGGGCCACGCTGGACGGCGCGTCCGTGGCGAGCACAGCAGAAGGGAAGAAAGGGTTTTCATTCGATCTCGTTCCGGCAGGACTGCTGGAAAACACCGTGGTCGTCAAGAGCGCAACACCCGAGCTCCCGGGTGATTTCACCGGGGGGCTGGTCCAGATGAGCACGCTCGATTTTCCGGACCGATTTGTGGCCCGCGTAACGATGTCGGGCTCGTACAACACGCAAGCAAGCGGAAAGGTTGTGCTCCAATCGGCCGGCGGATCGAAGGACTGGATGGGAGCAGACGACGGGAGCAGGGTTTTCCCGGATGCGCAATCGCACGGCGACATGACGGCGCTTGCGCGCGCAATGCAAAACACCTGGGCCCCGCATCGCAAATCCGCCCCGCTCAACGGTGGTTTCTCCATCTCGCTCGGCGGTAGACAGACGCTCGGCGTCGATGAAGGGGGAACAAACCAGCTCGGGTTTGTCGGGGCCCTGTCATATTCCAATGGGATGCAACGGTCTCTCCGTGACCTGAACGACATCAGTTTTTCACGCCTCCTGGCCGGGACACATGATGCGTACGACGTGCTCTGGGGAGGGATTGCCAACGTCAGCGTGAAACTCGACGGGCTGCACAAGTTCTCGTTCCGGAACAGCTACAACCGATCGGCCACCGACGAGGTCCGGCGCTACCACTCCGACGACGGCAACACGTCCCAGCAATACGAGTACACAATCCTGAGCTGGAATGAGCGGTCGATATACACCGGGCAACTGACAGGCGAACACACCCTGCCCGGACTCGGAGGAACGAGCATCCAGTGGCGCGCCACGGTGTCCTCCTCTCACAGCGAGGACCCCGATCGGAAAGAAGTGGCGTACTACCGCGCCCTTGATGCTGGCTCGACTGATCCCTACTACGCGGCGACGAACAAGCGGTCCTGGGCCCACCTGAATGACCGCACGGTCGGCGGGCATGTCGACGTGACGGTACCGCTGGAGGAGATCCGTCTCAAGGCGGGCGGGGTGCTGGAACGGCGAGAGAGCAACTACGGCATCCGGTATTTCACTGTCGAAGGGTCGTTCGGCATGCCCGACAGTCTCCTCATGCTCCCGCTTGAAGACATCTACACTGCATCAAACTTCGGGCCGGGGAAGTTCATGCTCCGCGAGTCTTCGAAGCCGACCGATTCATACAACGGGGACCGCACCGTCCGGGCGGCGTTTGCGATGCTCGATGTCCCCGTTCAGGTGTTTGATCGACGCCTGCGCATCGTCGGAGGCGTCCGTCTGGAGGAATCAGACTTGCGTGTCAATGTCCCGAGAAGTGATCTGCCTGATGGGCCGTTCGATCACATCCGGCTGCGAAATCAGGATCTGCTCCCGTCGGTCAACCTCACCTACGCGCTGACGGAGAATACAAACGTCAGGGCGGCATATGCGGAATCCGTCAACCGACCTGAGTTTCGGGAAGGTGCGCCCGTTTCCTATTTCGATTATGTCACATACGAATCTGTCGGCGGGAACCCGTCGTTGCAGCGGGCGTACATCCACAACTATGACCTGCGGTTCGAAATCTTTCCGGGGATCCGGGACCTCCTTGCCCTCAGCGTATTCCACAAGTCGATCAGCGGGGCCATCGAGGAGCAGCTGTTCCAGACGGCAACACGGACCAGGACATGGTTCAATTCTTCGCTTGCTCAGAATACCGGCTACGAGGTCGAGGTTCGATCGACGCTCAGTTTTCTCGGACCGTACGGGGAGAATTTCGGCATCGCGGGTAATTATACCCGCGTCAATTCTCGCGTGGAGTACGTCGAAGTGGGGGGAAATTCGATCTCGACCACCTTCACCCCCGCCACGCGACCGATGCAGGGACAGTCACCCTTCATGATCAACCTTGCCCTCACGTTCACGGAGCCAGGCCTGGGGACCTCGGTGTCGGTGCTGTATAACAAGTTCGGCAGACGCCTGACCACGGTCGGGTTCCTTGCTGAGGATATTTACGAAGAGCCCCGCGACCTGGTGGACCTGGCTGTCACCCAGCCGCTCTGGTGGGGGATCCAGGCGAAGTTAACCATAAAGAATGTCGGGGACAAAGAGAGGGTGCTCACGCAGGGGGGCATCCCCTATGAATCCACGTCGACCGGCAGGACCTTTGGTCTGTCGCTCTCGATGAATCTGTAACGCGATCGTAAACAGTTCACTTCACTTCTCACCAATCCTCGAAGGAGAATGTTCATGATGCACACCCTACGGATCAGCGCACTCGCCCTCGCTCTTGCAGCGGGGACCGCACTCGGGCAAAAACCCCAGCTTGTGATCGGCCCGGGGTCCGGAGGCGCGAACTTCAGAGTTCCGTACCACCAGGGATTCCACAGGACACTCTCCAAAGACACCATCTATGTTCTGACGGGTTGGTATTTCGTCGATTCCACGTACTCGATGACCATTCAGCCTGGCACGCTCATTCTCGGTGATTCGGCATCGGGCGGTTCATTGATCATCCGGCGCGGCGCGCGCCTGTGGGCGGACGGCACGGTGGCGGACCCGATCGTCTTTACCAGTGCCCGGCCTGCGGGAACCCGCGTGCCCGGGCAGTGGGGCGGCGTGGTTCTGTTGGGGAATGCTCCTACGAACAAGCCAACGACCCAGCAGGTGGAAGGGGGATTTGGGACGATCCCGAACACGGACGCCACGTATGGCGGAGCGGACCCGAACGACACGAGCGGCGTTCTTCGATATGTCCGGATAGAGTACGCCGGAATCGCATTCTCCCAGGACAATGAGATCAACGGCCTGACCCTCGGCGGCGTCGGATCGGGGACCGTGCTGGACTACGTTCAGGTGAGTTACGCCAACGACGACGATTTTGAGTTCTTCGGGGGGACGGTGAACGGGAGGCATCTCGTGAGTCTCGGGCAGATCGACGACACGTTCGACAACGATTTCGGATACGCAGGAAAGATCCAGTTTGCGTTTGCGCACAGGGACAGGAACTACTATGATGCGTCGGCGTCAGGCTCCTCGAACGGCTTTGAATCCGACAACGAAGGCTCGTCGCCCTACAGTGCGACACCCCGAACGAGGCCCCAGTTCTGCAACGTGACGTTTGTCGGTCCTATGTCGGACACTACCGCCGGAAGTGTCAACCCGAAGTGGGATCACCTGGCGATGATCCGTCGCGCCTCCGAGTTAAGCATCTTCAATTCCGTTCTGATGGCGTGGCCGGCCGGCATCCAGCTTCGCGATACCCTGACCCAGCGGGCTGCGATCGACGGCCGGCTGCGCATCAGTCACACAAGCATTCAGGCGCCGCGCAATGTGTTGACCCTGGGTAGCAGCCCCAATACGGGCAACATCCCGGGATTCGATGTGGTCAGCTGGTTTACCACCGGAACGGGAAACCTTGGTGCTACCCCCCGCGCCCCGCAGGACCTTGGGCTGGTCAATCCCTTCCCGCTCGACAACTCTGTGGACCCCCGTCCGGCCCCCGGATCCGAACCTGCAACTGCAGGGACCGACTATACCGGACTGGATCCGTTCTTCACGCCTGTCAGCTACCGCGGGGCGTTTGATCCCGCGGTTCCGATGAGCTCGCAATGGACGGCCGGATGGACAAATTTCAATCCCCAGACGACCACCTACCTGACCTCGGTGGAGGCGATTGACAATAGTGCCCCTGTGACCTTCGAGTTGGCACAAAACTATCCGAACCCGTTCAACCCAACAACGACGATCCGGTTCAGTATTGTGAACGCCGGCATGGCAACGCTGGTTGTCTATAACCCGATCGGCCAGGAGGTCGCGACGCTTGTGCGGGGACAGCTGCCGGCCGGTACATTCGAAGCAACGTTCGATGCTGCCGGGCTGTCGTCCGGGCTGTACCTGTATCGTCTTTCGGTAGGAGGAACCCAGATCACCAGGAAGATGATTCTGCTGAAATAACGCGCCGCTCACTGGGCTCCCTCTTCAGCGGGGGCGCCCCTTCTTGGGGGGCGCTCCTGTAGCGGAGGGGTATGTCTTAACAATTTCTTAACATGGTCATAATACTCCAGTAATGCCTCCTTCGTACATTTGCATCGGTCAGGGTTGATGCACTATTCCGTCTTCTCCCTCCCCCCGTGCCGGCCGGGAATGACAGATCCGGCATTCCTGCAACCGACCGATAGGATTCCGAATGAGGACACCCCTCACTGGCGTGTTCATCTTGACACTGCTGCTCCCTCCTTTAGCTGCCCCTCAAGGCAAAATCTCAGGCTATATGTTTGGCGACTATTTCTACAACGTGTCCCGGGACAGCTCGATTTCGAAGCTCCCGAATGTCGGCGCGACGAACGGTGGAAAATCGTTCCAGGCGTTCCAGCTCCGCCGCATCTACTTCGGGTACGACAACGACATTTCAGAACAATTCTCCGCACGATTCCGGCTTGAAGGGGACTTCACCGCCGTGGAAGGCTCCGCCGCTGCGCAGAAGATCTTCATCAAGGATGCGTTTCTCCGATGGAAGAATATCTTCGCGGGAAGCGACCTCTATTTCGGCGTTCAGCCCCCACCGGCGTTCGACATCTCGGAATCAGCGTGGGGCTACCGATCCCTCGAGAAAACCATCATGGATCTCAGGGGGATCATCTCCTCGCGCGACTTCGGCGTCTCGCTGAGAGGGAAGTTTGACGAGAGCGGGACCGTTGGGTACTGGGTCATGGTGGCGAACAACAGCAGCACCAACGCCGAAAACGACAAGTACAAGCGGTACTACGCGCTCATACACCTCAGGCCCTCAAAGAATATTCAGGTAACAATTCACGGGGATTACAAGGATCAGGCCAGGATCAACAATCCGAAAAGCACGGCCATACCTCCGGCAACGCTATCCAACGGCGTCCTCACTGGCTCGGTGTTCCTTGCCTACAGCGAACCGGAAGTCTTTTTGATCGGTGCCGAGGGATTTTTGCAGTCGACCGCCCATGGGTTCACCGATCCGAAAACCCTCGACCTGGTCTCCCGGCAAGGCCTCGGCATCTCGATCTTTGGATGGTATAATGTCTCCACGACGCTCGCGCTCGTCGGGCGCTATGATTACTATGACCCGAACAGCAACAGCGTGGTGAAGGGGGACGTGCGCAATTACATCCTCGGGGGGCTGTCGTGGAAACCCGATAAGAATGTCTCCGTCATCCCCAATGTGCAGGTGGAGACCTATGAAGCCCAGCCGAATGCGGGGAGGTCGTTCGACGCCTCTGTGACGGCCCGGCTGACGGTGTACTACATCTTCCTCTGATCGTTATAACCATGACACGCTCACATTTCGTCAGGAACTCGACAATGAACAGAATTCGGCTCGTCGCTGCCGCAATGGCCATCAGCGCTCTGGCTGTGCTCCCTTCCATGGCCCAACTGAAACTCAACGGCGCCGGCGCAACGTTCCCCTACGTGATCTACTCGAAGTGGTTCGATGTATACCACGGCAAGACAGGCATCGAGTTCAACTATCAGTCGATCGGAAGCGGCGGGGGGATCAAGCAGGTGATCGAGGGGACGGTCGATTTCGGCGCCTCGGATGCCCCGATGAGCGATGTGCAACTCAAAGCGGTGGCGGAGAAGCAGGGAACGGAGATCCTTCACATTCCGACGGTGCTCGGAGCCGTGGTGGTGACGTATAATCAGCCGGCGGCGGGGACAGATCTCAAGCTTACCCCCGAAGTTCTGGCGGGGATTTTCCTCGGAGATATCACTTCTTGGAATGACAAGGCGATCGCTGCCGTCAACCCTGGGAAGAATCTTCCCTCGATGTCGATCATCGTCGCGCATCGCTCAGACGGGAGCGGGACGTCGGCAATATTCACCGACTACTTGAAAAAGGTGAGCCCGACCTGGGCGACGAAGGTAGGGGCTGGAACTTCGGTCAATTGGCCTGTCGGGTTGGGGGGAAAAGGGAACGAAGGTGTCGCCGGGCTCGTCAAACAGTCGGAGGGAGCAATTGGATACGTCGAGCTCGCCTATGCGGTCAAGAACAATCTTCCCTACGCTCAACTGAAAAATAGAGCCGGGAAATATGTCGGTGCCTCGTTCGAAGCGGTGTCCGCAGCCGCTGCAGGCTCTGCCAGGAATCTCCCTGCCGACCTCCGGGTCTCGATCACCGATGCGCCTGGCGAGATGGCGTATCCCATCTCCGGCTTCACGTGGCTGCTGGTGTACAAGTCGATGAAGGGGAAAGAGAAGGCGAATGCGATGGTGAAATTCCTCCGCTGGGCGATGGGGGAAGGGCAGTCGTATGCGAAAGAGCTGTACTATGCGCCTCTTCCAAAAGAGGTGGTAAAACTGTGTGACACAAAGATCAATGCGATCAAGGCGCGCTGACGGAGTGACGGGAAAGCGGATCATCACAGCTCCGGTGGAAACGACAGGCGATGGGGAGGCGATTCTCCCCGTCGCCGCTCCGTCTCTCTCCGTGTCGGGGCGACGGTGGAACCCGGGTGATTTCGTCTTCAAGCACCTTACCCTCTTCTTCTCCCTTGTCCTGCTTTCTCTCGTCTTCCTCATGGGATACGAGATGTATCGTGGCTCAGCAATCACGCTGGAGAAATTCGGCTGGGAATTTCTCACCACGAGCACCTGGGACCCCGTCATGGATGAATACGGGGCGCTCCCGTTCATCTATGGCACGGTTGTATCGTCGCTGGTGGCGCTTCTCATCGCTCTCCCGCTCGGCCTCGGCGTAGCGATATTCCTGGCCGAACTTTCTCCCGCGTGGCTCGAGCGACCCCTCTCGTTCCTTGTCGAGCTCCTCGCGGCTATTCCGAGCATTGTCTATGGGCTGTGGGGGATATTTGTCCTGGTTCCCTGGCTGCGGCTCAATGTGCAGCCGCTACTCTCCACCCATCTTGGATTCCTGCCGTTGTTCAAGGGGCCTGCATACGGATTCGGGATGCTCGCCGCGGGGCTGATTCTCGCGGTCATGGTCCTGCCGATCATCGCTTCGATATCGCGCGACGTGCTGCGCGCAGTCCCGAATACCCAGCGCGAGGCGGCATTGGCACTGGGGGGGACACGATGGGAGACAACGAAGATCGTTCTCGGGACGGCGAAATCCGGCATCCTCGGGGCTACATTGCTTGGCCTCGGACGCGCCGTAGGCGAAACAATGGCCGTGACGATGGTGATTGGGAACCGGGCCGACATCTCCGCTTCGCTGTTCAACCCCGCCTATTCGATGGCAAGCGTGATCGCGAACGAGTTTGCCGAAGCCACAACCCCGGCATACACCAGTGCATTGATAGAAATCGCGCTGGTGCTGTTCGTGGTGACCATTATCCTGAACGCCGCGGCGCGCCTGATCGTGTGGGGTGTGACGCGAAAATTCCGGACGGCATGATGACACGGGAGCGTTGGAATTTCCTCTGGCGCAAGGCGAAAAGTCGTGGGATGACCCTTCTTGCCGTTCTGTGCGTCGTTCTGGCCGTTGCGCCCCTCATCCTGATCTTTTCCTATACGCTCCTCCAGGGAGTCTCGGCCCTGAACATGGATTTCTTCATTCAGATGCCGAAGCCGGTGGGAGAGCCGGGGGGAGGAATGGCCAATGCGCTTGCCGGGACTGGAATTCTCATCGGCCTGGGTGCGCTGTTCGGCCTCCCTGTAGGGATCATGGCCGGTATCTATCTGGCGGAATATGGAGACAATCCTCTGGGGGCGACGGTTCGCTTTTTCGCCGACGTTCTTAGTGGCGTCCCCTCTATCGTCGTGGGCGTCGTCGCCTATATCCTTGTGGTCCTTCCCATGAACCACTTCTCGGCCCTTGCGGGAGGGGTCGCCCTTGCGATTCTCATGCTTCCGACCGTCACGCGAACGACGGAGGAGATGATCCGACTCGTTCCCCATTCGTACCGCGAAGCGGGACTTGCGCTCGGCGTCCCGCGATGGAAGACCACGGTGAGGATCATCCTCCCCTCGGCGCTCAAAGGGATTACGACAGGCATCCTGCTGGCGCTTGCGCGGGCTGCGGGGGAAACCGCCCCGCTGCTGTTCACCGCGCTGGGGAACCGGTTCTGGTCAACGGCCATTGATCAGCCGATCGCCTCGCTGACCGTGTTCATCTACGACTATGCGAAAGCGCCCTTTGAGGATTGGAACCGGCAAGCATGGGCTGCCGCCGTGGTGCTTATCGGGCTGATCTTTCTTCTGAGTCTCCTCTTCCGTATCGTTACACGACAACGTTATGCAGAACACTGAGACTGTCGCTACCATGCTCACCCCTTCTGTCGAGCCCCGCATGGGCCATCTGTTGCAGGCCAATCAGCCGGCTCCAGCGGCGAAGATGGTCGTGCAGGGGCTGAATGCCTTCTTCGGCAAGACGCAGGCCCTGCGCGGTGTTACCCTGGATGTCCCCGAGCAGAGGGTCCTCGCCATCATCGGCCCTTCAGGGTGCGGCAAATCCACCTTTCTCCGCTGTCTCAACCGGATGCACGAAGTGGCGGGCGGGACGATGAACGGAGAGATTTCCATCGGCAGCCGAAGGATCCTCGATATTGATCCTGTGCTCCTCAGGCGGCGCGTGGGAATGGTGTTCCAGAAGCCCAACCCCTTTCCGACCATGTCGATCTTCGACAATGTCGCGGCAGGGCTCCGGCTGAACGGGGTGCGGGACAGGAAGCTGCTTTCCGAGACGGTCGAACGGACGCTCCGCCAGGCCGCGCTCTGGGATGAAGTGAAGGACTCGCTCGACAAGTCGGGCGCAAGCATCTCCGGCGGACAACAGCAGCGCCTCTGCATTGCACGGACGCTGGCCGTGAATCCCGAAGTGATCCTCATGGACGAGCCGGCAAGCGCGCTCGACCCGCTCTCCACGGCGAAGATCGAGGAGCTGATCTACGAGCTGAAATCGCGGTACACGATTGCGATCGTTACCCATAACATGCAGCAGGCGGCTCGCGTGAGCGATATGACCGCATTCTTCTATTTGGGCGAGCTGATCGAGGTGGGGGAGACCAGACGTCTCTTTACGACTCCCGAGAAGAAGCAGACTGAAGACTACATCACCGGAAGGTTTGGCTGAGCATGCACCGACACTTCGAACATGCGCTTGATGCGTTGAAGACCGACATCATCCGGATGAGCAGCCTCGCCGAACAGGCGATTGCGGGCTCAATTCGGGCGCTGCTCGAGCGGAAACCGGAACTCGCCCGCGACATCATTTCGAACGACGACCAGATCAACCTGATGGAGGTCCGCATCGATGATGCGGTTGTCGACCTGCTCGCCCTGCAGCAACCGGTGGCGTCTGACCTGCGGCTCATTCTTGCGGCGCTGAAGATCAACAACGATCTCGAACGGATCGGTGACCACGCGGTCAACATCGCGGAATCCGCTGTACAGTGCGCGGAACACGAACCGATCAAGCCATTTGAAGACATCACGGAAATGGCCCGTATCACGAAAGAAATGTTGCGGGACTCCATCGATGCGTTCATTCATTCCGACCCGGAGAAGAGCAGGCAGGTCCTTGCCAATGACGATTCGATCGATGCGCTGAACAAGAAGGTGGTCAGCGATCTTGTCGGAGTGATGCGGGAGCACCCTGACCGCATCGAGCATGCGCTTGACCTCATCCGCGTGAGCAGGAACCTCGAGCGCGTCGCCGACCTCGCGACCAATATCGCCGAAGAAGTCATTTTTATTGCCGAAGCCCAGGTGGTGAAGCATCATCTCGACAAGCGGGGGGCCTGGCACTGAAGCGTCGGTTGAGCATCCCGGAAAATCGAGAGATGTGCTTCCCCGCGTCGAATTTCTCTTGAATCGCCCCGGCTGAAGTCGTTTGTTTTGAGATGGTTCCCGCCTTTTTTCCATCCCTGCGCATTCTGATTGCTTCAAAACGCGAAAATAGCTACCATTTCACACCTGGGCAGCGTTTCACGATGTTTCACGAATCGATTCTCGCTAGGAGTCCCGCCGGGCGTTTCGCATCCCCAACAAAACGGGGTATCACTCATGAGGCCAGTCGCGGCATGACCTCTCATTTGCATACGGTGTCGTGGGCAAGATCATCACTATAGCGAACCAGAAGGGAGGGGTGGGCAAGACCACTACCGCTGTCAATCTCTCGGCCTGCATCGCAGCGGCCGAGAAGAAAACCCTCCTTGTCGACACCGATCCGCAGGCCAACGCGACGAGCGGCATCGGCGCGGACTCACAAGCCGAAGGGCGCAGCACGTACGAGGTCCTGGTCGGCGGCCTCTCCGCGGCTGAAGCGATCCAGCCCACGCAGATGCCGTACCTCTCGGTGATGCCGTCGCATATCAATCTTGTCGGCGCAGAGGTAGAACTTGTCGGCCTCGACGACCGGGAGAAGCGGCTCAAGGCTGCGCTCCAGCCGATCCGGGACGATTACGAATTCATTTTCATCGACTGCCCGCCCTCCCTCGGCCTGGTGACGCTGAATGCTCTGACGGCTGCCGATGCCGTGCTCATCCCTGTTCAGTGCGAGTATTATGCTCTCGAAGGGCTCGGCCAACTCCTGAACACGATCAACATGGTCAAGAAACAGCTCAACGAATCGCTCGATATCGAAGGGGTTCTCCTGACCATGTACGACAGTCGCCTGCGTCTCTCGAACCAGATCGTCGAAGAGGTGAAGAAGTACTTCGGCGAGAAGGTCTTCAAGTCCGTTGTAACGCGCAACGTCCGACTGAGCGAGGCGCCGAGTTTCGGCAAGCCGATCATCCTGTACGACGCCGTCTCCACGGGAACCCGGAACTACATGGATCTCGCGCAGGAAGTTCTGGTGAAGAACAACCATCAGATCATCACCGCCTGAGCGGAGGGGTCCGCATGTCCAAAATGAAACCGGTGCTCGGCCGCGGGCTCGCTTCCCTCATCCCACGCGCCCCTTCCGTTGCTCCGCCTCCTGGCGGAAGGCAGGACGACGGCGTCGGTATCGACATTATTGCCACGCTCCCTCTCGACAGGATCGACCAGAATCCCTATCAACCCCGCCATGATTTCGACCCTGAAACACTGGACGAGCTGAAGCGCTCGATCCAGGAAAAGGGGATCATCCAGCCGATCACCGTCCGTCGTGGGGGGGACCGCTATCAGCTCATCTCCGGCGAGCGTCGCGTCCGGGCGGCGCGTGAAGCCGGCATGAGCCAGATTCCCGCGTACATTATCAGGGTCTCGTCCGACGAGGAGATGCTGGAGCTCGCGTTGATCGAGAACCTCCAGCGCGAGCACCTCAATCCGATCGAGATCGCCATTTCGTACAAGCGGCTGATCGACGAGTGCCGGTACACACAGGAAGAGGTCTCGCAGAAGATCGGCAAGGATCGGACCACCATCACCAATTTCCTGCGTCTGCTGAAACTTCCCGAGCCGATCCAGTCATCGGTCCGGAAGGGAGAGATCAGCTCCGGCCATGCCCGCGCCCTTGTTGCGATCGACGATGCAGACCTCCAGATGGAGATCTTCAGGAAGGCAGTGGGGCGGGGACTGTCTGTTCGCGAGGTGGAGCGGCTGGTGCGCGACCGCGGGACGAGGAAGGGGAAGCGGGTGTCGCGCGTGCAAAGCCCCCCCGGAGTCTCGAGCTCCCTCGCTTCCATCGAAGAACGGCTCCGCCACTTCCTCGGCACCAAAGTGCAAGTCCGCATGCTGCAGGACGGGAAAGGGGAGATCGTCATCGAATACTATTCCGCCGACGATCTCGAGAGGATTCTGGAAATCTTCGCCGAGCTTCAGGAGCGGGGCCGCTAACTTCTTAACGTGTGATTCGCCATGGACCGAAGCGTGCTCTCCACTCCCCTCGCGCCGAAAGCGATCGGCCCCTACAGTCAGGGGATCGCCTCGGGGACTGGTTTCGTGTTCACCGCGGGACAGATTGCCCTTGATCCCGCGACGGGAGAGCTTGCGGGCGACGACATCAGGACGCAGACGCGGCAGGTCCTCCAGAACATCCGCGCCATCCTTGAAGCAGGCGGATCGGGCCTGGGGGCTGTTGTGAAGACGACAGTCTATATGAAAGACCTGTCGGAATTCGCCGCGATGAATGAGGTCTATGCGGGGTTTTTCCCCGAATCTCCCCCTGCGCGTTCCACGGTGGAGGTGAGCCGGCTCCCCCGCGACGTGAAGGTCGAAATTGAGGCGATCGGCCTGGTCACTTCCCGCTGACGGTGTGCAATGCGCCTGTGCCAGCGGCTGTTCCTTCTGCTCTCCTTCTGTGTGCCCGGAGTGCCTCTCGCCGCACAGATCGTCCAGTCTCCGGATTCACTCGCCGACAGTACAGTGGTTGCGCGACCGGCTGTTCGCGCGGCCGTCACCAAGTCTGATTCTCTCCGTCATCCTTCCCCCGGGAAGAAATCACCCGCCACGGCCATGATCTGTTCGGCCATTCTGCCCGGCGCGGGGCAGTTCTATAATGAGTCGTACTGGAAGGTTCCTATTGTTCTGGGATTCGGTGTGTATTTTGTTTCTTCCTGGCTTGACAACAACCGGCGGTACGAGGAGTACCGCGACAGATATGCTGCAAGCCTTCGCACGGATCCTGCCGGCGACCGCCGGCTCCTCAGTGTGAGAGAGTTCTACAGGGAGCAGCGCGATTCGTTTACCTGGTATTTCCTGATCCTGTATCTCATTAACATCGCCGACGCGTACGTCGATGCGAGCCTCTACGATTTCAATGTGGGGGGAGACCTGACGGTGCGGTGCTTGCCGCCGGCTTACGGCATTCAGGTTGGCGTACGATTCAGATTCTAGGAACAAAAGCACCGCAGAGACGCAGAGGCGCAGAGAAGATTGAGATCAAGATTGAGACTAAGGTCAAGGTCAAGGCCAAGGATAAGGTTAAGGCGACCTGCTTCATCCCTCAACCTTAACCTGCTCCACCCCTTAATCTCAATCTCAGTCTCAATCTCAATCTCGACCTTTCTATGCTGAACACCATCTGGATTTCGCTGATCGCCCTCGGCATCCTCATCGCCGTCGGAAGCGATGTGTCCGATGAAGTGCGTAACACGTATCGCAACGGAATTCCGCTGGATGCAGTCGTCGAAGTCCAGAAGCCCCCGTCGGCCCTGCGAAGGACGTGGGAAGGAGAGCTTGTCATGGCCGCGGATGCGTTTGCGCTCTTCTACGGCGTCGCGGCCCCGCCGGCGCCGGTGAGGCAGCCGGTGAGCGTCACGACAGCTGCCGACGGGCGATCGGCCCTGCTCCTCCAGGTAGGGGACGGTGCGCCGGTGGCCTGGAAGACGATGGCACAGGCCGCCCCCGCTAAAGGTCGGCTTATGGCTGTCGTGGAGTCGGTCCGATTCTCGGCCGACGGGAGGCAGGCGGCGGTGCGGCTCGTCTTTGAACCCACGCGATATGTCAAGCTCAAGGCGGTCACTGCTGCTGCGCTGGATTACGCCGCCACAGCGGTCACGATCGCCATCGGTCTGATTGGCATCATGGCGCTCTGGCTCGGCGTCATGAAAGTGGCCGAAGCGGCGGGGCTGCTGGCCGTGCTGATGCGCGCACTTACCCCGCTGACCCGGCGGCTCTTCCCCGATGTCCCCCCCGACCATCCCGCTGTTGGCGCGATGATCATGAATATCGCGGCGAACATGCTCGGTCTGAGCAACGCCGCCACACCGCTGGGACTGAAGGCAATGGAGGAGCTGAACAAGCTCAATCCGAAGGTCGGCACTGCGACAAATGCCATGGTGACGTTCCTGGCGATCAATACCGGCGGGCTCGTGCTCATCCCCGCGACGGCGATTGCAGTGCGGGCCGCCGCGGGATCATCCGACCCCGGCATGATCATCGGGACGACAATCATCGGTGCCGGCTGCGCGACCGTGGCCGGGGTGACGGCGTCACGCCTCCTGCAGCGGCTCCCGAGGTACCGGAAGGCGATGGAGGTGGATCGTGGCTGACCTGTTCCGCTTCGTTGTCAACATCCTGGCGGCAATTGCCATTCCCTTGGTCCTGCTTCTGTTCCTTGGTTGGGGCTATGTCCGGAAGGTGAAGGTGTATGAAGTGTTTGTTGAAGGAGCCAAGGAAGGATTTACGACTGCCGTGCGGATCATCCCGTATCTTGTGGCGATGCTTGTGGCGATCGGGATTTTCCGCGCGAGCGGTGCGCTTGACGTGTTGACCGGCCTCCTGGCTCCCGTCACGTCGCTCATCGGCATGCCTCCGGAAACGCTCGCGATGGCGCTCATGCGCCCACTCTCCGGCAGCGGATCGCTCGGCATCATGACAGAGCTGATGAAGGTCCATGGTCCCGACTCGCTCATCGGCGTTATGGCGTCGACGATGTACGGCAGTTCCGAGACGACGTTTTACGTTCTTGCGGTGTACTTCGGTGCCGTCGGCGTCAAGAATACCCGGCATGCAGTACCGGTCGGGCTCATTGCCGACGCCGCGGGGATGCTCGCCGCCGTCTGGATTGTCGGCGTGCTCTTCCGGTGAGCGCTGTGCCGGTCCGCGCCTTGCTTTTCAGACGAGTGATGGGTATATTTTTTCCCGTTACACGCAAATCTCCCTGCGCCTTCTCTCCCGTTCGCACAACACATGATGGTCTCTCCGTCCACGCTGCGCGCTCCCGGGAACCCCGCGTGCAACCCGCCAAGGCGGCCGGTGCGGTCCGGGACGGAGCGCACCACCATCGCTCATGAACCTGTATGCGACTTCTGAACAGGCTGGTCGTCGCCGCGATCCCCGCAATCCCCCGGCCGCTAGTACGCTATTTCGCAGGCCGGTATATCGCCGGCGAGACTCTCCGTGATGCGGTGGATTGTGTCCGTGCCCTCAACGGCGAAGGGGTCTGTGCCACGCTCGACGTCCTCGGCGAGGATATCGAACGGGAGGCCGAGGCAGTCGCATCGCGGGAGCAATCGAACGAAGTGCTTCGTACCATCGCAAAGGAACGGCTGGACTCCAATCTCTCCATCAAACTGACGTCGCTCGGCCTCAAGCTGGACAAGGCGCTCTGCACTGCAAACGTGCGCGAGATCCTCAAGGTGGCCGCAGGGGAACGGATCTTCGTGCGGTTCGACATGGAGGACTCGTCGACCACTACCGACACGATCGACATCTTCCGGATCCTGCACGGGGAATTCCCCGGATCGGGGATTGTCGTGCAGGCCTATCTCCAACGAACCGAGGAGGACGTCAGAGATCTGTTGAAGGAACGGGCGAACTTCCGTCTCTGCAAAGGGATCTACAAGGAGCCGGCCGCAATCGCCTTCCAGCGCCGCGAGGAGGTCCAGCAGAACTACATCAAGTTGCTCGACCTGATGCTTGCCGGGGGCTCGTACGTGGGGATTGCGACCCACGATTCCGTCCTGGTCGATGCCGCCCGAAGGATGATCCGCGAGCGCGGATTGCGGAAGGATCAGTACGAGTTCCAGATGCTCCTTGGCGTGAGGCCGGAACTGCGCCGGTCGCTCGTGCGTGAAGGGCATCGCGTCCGTCTCTACGTCCCCTTCGGGGAGCACTGGTACGGATATTCGACGCGCAGGTTCAAGGAAAACCCGGAGATTGCCGGATACGTCTTCAAGGCGCTGTTCATGCGCAACCAATAGCAGCGGGGGGAATCGCTTCGGAGGGTTATTCACCACCAGCAAGGAGCCACCATGGCAGAAGCAAAGTACACGCCGTTCGTGTCGGCGGGATCGGACATGAAGGAATTCACGATCCGCGCACTGGTCATCGGTCTGTTCATGTGCGTCATCCTCGGCGCCGCCAATGCATACCTCGGGCTGAAGGCGGGAATGACGATCGCGGCCACGTATCCCGCGGCGGTCATCGGCATGGCGCTCCTCCGGATGATGAAAGGGACGATCCTGGAGGAGAACTTCGCCCGGACCGTCGGCTCGATCGGAGAGTCGGTCGCTGCAGGCGCCATCTTCACAATCCCGGCGTTTGTGGTCCTTCATATCTGGACGTTTACGACGGACAACATCGTTACCGAGTATCTGACCGCAGCCGCCCTGATGATCCTGGGGGGGGTGCTTGGGATCATGTTCGTCACCATTCTCCGCCGGGTGATGGTGGAGGATGCAAGTCTCCCGTTCCCCGAGTCGGTGGCGGCCTCGGAAATCCACAAGGCCGGCCAGCGGGGCGCCGATGCTGCCATCCAGCTCTTCAAAGCGATGGGGGTGGGAGCGCTCATCAAGCTGCTCGACGGCTTCGGGATCTTCAAGGCGTCGAATCTTGATTTCCAGGTGATGGTGGGGCGCGTCAAGGAATCGTTCGTGAAGCTGGGGTTGAAAGGGGACGCGGAAAAAGTCGCGGGAGGGGGGATCACCACCATTTCGGCACCAGCAGCGACGCCCGCCTACATTGGCGTCGGCTACATCATCGGTCCGGAGCTGGGCGCGCTCAACTTTGCCGGCGGCCTGCTTGCCTGGGGACTGTTCGTGCCCCTGCTCGTCTTCTTCCTCGGGCCGCAATTGATCGAAAGGTATCTGGCGACAAGCAGCGGCGATGAGGCGGCAGCATGGTCGGCGCTCACCGGCCATCTCTACCGCTACATCGTCCGGCCGATCGCCGTCGGAGGCATGCTCGTGGGGGCCTGCTTCACGCTCTGGCGGATGCGTAAGAACCTGATCCTCGGGATCAAGCGGGGCGTCGCGGACGTCCGAAAATCCGCCGGGCAGGCCGTTGCGACGGAGCGCACCGAGCGTGATCTCTCGTTCAAGCTTGTCATCCTCGGCGTCGTGATCGTTTTCGCGCTCATGATCGGGCTCTACTTCTACTTCACGGACATGATGCTGGGGGCGATTCTGGCCGCGGTCGTGATGCTCATCGCCGGCTTTTTCTTTGCCGCGGTGTCGGGCAACCTCGTCGGCATGATCGGCTCGTCGAATAACCCGATCTCCGGCTTGACGCTCGCAACTACGATTGTTGCAGCGCTTACGATGGTGATCGTCGGCGTCACGGGGCTGCAGGGGGTTGCGGCGGTCCTCGGGGTGGCAGCGGTGGTGTGTGTTTCCTCGGCCGTTGCCGGCGAGATGCTGCAGGACCTGAAGGTCGGCCACATCCTGGGAGGAACGCCGTCGAAGATGCAGGTGGGCGATATCATCGGCGTTGCCCTGGCGGGGCTTGTCATGTTCTTCCCCCTCTATGTGCTCCACAATGCCGACTTCGCCGCAAATCCCGCGATCGGCGGCTTCGGCGGTCCGAAACTCCCCGCGCCGCAGGCGGGACTGATGGCCGCGCTCTCACAGGGGATCGTCGGCGGGGAGATGGCCTGGCCCCTCGTCATCGTGGGGATTGCTCTCGGGATTGCACTCATCCTCGTTCGTGTGAAGAGCCCGATGCTATTCGCCGTCGGCATGTACCTGCCGCTGGAAACGACGTTCGCCATCTTTATCGGCGGCCTGATTCGCGGCTTCGTGGACAAGCGGGCCGCCAGTCGGGGATACAATCCCGCGCAGAAAGCACGCGTGGAGAACGCGGGGATCCTCTCCGCCTCCGGCCTGATCGCTGGCGAGGCCCTCGTCGGGTTGTTCATCGCTGCGGCGGTGTTCATCCGCGATCGAGTGGAAAACAAGCCGGAGTTCTGGACCGTCTCGGGCTTCGAGACCATCGCCCCCTGGCTCGCGATCCCGGTGTTCATCATTCTGGCGCTCTATCTCATCAGGGTTCCGCTCTCGAAGGCTGGCGCTCCCGATGAGCCGGCGCCGCCCACGGCAGTGATGTAGCGTCAATTCGTCCCCCGGTCGTGGCACACAGCGGCGGCGGGGGACTCATGTCCTGGAAAGGAGAAGCATCGTATGTCAGGCGCAATCGAAGGGCTGAAGCCGGAGCTGGTCTGGAAATACTTCGCAGAGATCGCAAAGATCCCCCGCTGCTCCAAGCACGAGGAAGCCATGACGACATACGTCACGGCAACCGCGGCGAAACTCGGGCTGAAGGCAATGACGGATGCCTTCGGCAACGTGGTCGTCCAAAAACCCGCAAGCCCGGGGAAGGAAGGGGTGCGCAGCATCGCCCTGCAGGGGCATCTCGACATGGTGTGCGAAAAGAACAAGGAGAAGGTGCACGATTTCTCCAGAGATCCGATCGAGCTCGTCAGGAAGGGCAACGTGCTGATGGCGAACGGCACCACGCTCGGTGCCGACAACGGCATTGCCGTGGCGACCAACCTGGCCATCATGGAAGACCGCACGCTCGTACACGGTCCGCTGGAGTTCCTTTTCACGGTGGACGAGGAGACCGGCCTGACAGGCGCCAGCAACCTGAGTCCGGACTTCCTCGCGAGCAAGACCCTCATGAACCTTGACTCAGAGGAAGAGGGTGCACTGTACGTCGGCTGCTCAGGAGGGAAGGACACACTCGCGAGGTGGCCGGCCGCCTTTGAAGCGTCCCCCGCCGGGAGCGTCGCCGCCACGCTGCTTGTCACCGGTCTGAAAGGAGGACATTCAGGTCTCGAGATCGACAAAGGACGCGGGAATGCGGTCAAGATTGCCAATCGGGTGGTGATAGAGCTTGCGGCGCTCGGCGCACGGCTGGCATCGATCGACGGGGGGAACAAACACAACGCAATCCCCCGCGAAACGGAGGCGCTCCTGTTCATCCCGAAGAAATCGTGGGAAGGCGCCGCGGCGGCTGTCGGAGCCTGCAATGCAACGATCCGCGCCGAGCTGGCAAGCGTCGATCCCGACCTCTCGATCACGATTACGGTGAAACCGGGAACGAAAAGAGGGAAGGTCCTCAAGAGGGGGTTTCAGCAGCGGCTCTGCAGGACAATTGCCGCGCTCCCGCACGGCGTCATCAAGATGAGCGCGGATATCCCGGGTCTCGTGGAAACCTCCACAAACGTGGCGGTGATCCGCACGGAGAAGAAGAAGATCACGATCGCGACCAGCCAGAGGAGTTCCGTCGCTTCTGAGATCGGCGAGATCTGTCAGACGGTGGCGGCGGTGCTCAATCTGGCCGGGGCATCGGTAACGACGACCGACGGGTATCCGGGCTGGAAGCCGAACATGAATTCAGAGATCCTCCGGGTCGCGCGCTCGACCTACCGCTCGCTGTACGGCAAAGATCCGGAGGTGAAGGCAATCCACGCAGGGTTGGAGTGCGGCATCATCGGGGAGAAGTTCCCCGGAATGGACATGGTGTCGTTCGGCCCGACGCTCGAAGGAGTGCATTCCCCTGACGAGAAGATCTATATCGACACCGTTGAGAAGTACTGGAATTTCCTGCTCGCGATCCTGAGAAACATCAATTGACACGGGGGGCTGCCGCGGGGCAGATGCGCCCTGCGGCGGCCTCTACCGTCCCCCAACGGAGGCATGCACCTGATGGCAGACCAGTCCGCCACCCCCGCCGCGTCCACCCGCCCGCTCCCTCCGCGCTGGTATCGCTGGATGGTACTGTTCCTGGTTTCCCTGGCGATGTTCGGCAATTACTACGTCTATGACAGCATCAGCCCACTGGCGGATGTCCTGGTACGCGACCTGGGCTTTTCGGATTCGAACATCGGCCTGCTGAACGCCATTTACAGCATCCCGAACATCTTCATGGTGCTCATCGGCGGGCTGATCATCGACCGGATCGGCACGCGGATTTCCACACTCCTTTTCGCGATTCTGTGCCTGATCGGTGCCGCGGTAACCGCGTCGACGGGGACACTGGAGGTGATGGCGGCCGGACGTCTGATTTTCGGTCTTGGAGCTGAATCGCTCATCGTGGCGGTGACGACGGCCATCGCGAAATGGTTCAAAGGGAAGGAGTTGAGCTTTGCCTTCGGGCTCAATCTGACGCTCGCGCGGCTGGGGTCATTTGCCGCGCTGAACTCTCCTACGTGGGCCTCCCGCTTCTACGATCACTGGCAGGTTCCTCTGCTCATCGGCGTCGGTTTTGGCGTCATTTGCATCGTGGGTGCTCTGTTCTACTGGATCTTCGAGCGCCGCGCGGAACGCGACTACACGCTCTGGCATGCGGGAGCGACCGACAAGGTGGTGCTGCGGGATATCCTCCAGTTCGGGACGTCCTACTGGTGTATCGTTGCGCTTTGCATTACCTTCTACTCGGGCATCTTTCCGTTCCAGACGTTTGCCGTGAAATTCTTCATCGATGTCCATGGTACGAGCAGGGAGGAGGGGGGGTTCCTGTCGAGCATGCTTACCCTCTTCGCGATGATTGGGACCCCCCTCTTTGGCTTGGTGGTCGACCGGGTGGGAAAGCGCTCGCTCTTCATGATGTTCGGGTCGCTCCTGCTCATCCCCGTCTACCTGATGATGGCATACACGCACGTATCGCTGTATGTGCCAATGGCCATGATGGGGATAGGGTTCTCGCTCGTCCCTGCCGTGATGTGGCCGTCGGTCTCCTATGTTGTGGACAACGCCAGGCTCGGGACAGCCTATGGCCTGATGACCCTCATTCAGAACGTCGGTCTGGCAGGGTTCAACCTGCTCATCGGATGGGTCAATGATACGGCACAGGCGAGGAGCGACAACCCGCTTGGCTATGCACCCGGGATGTGGATATTTTCTGTGCTCGGATTCTTTGGTCTGCTCTTCGCGGTTCTTCTTCGAAGGAGCGAAACCGGCCCTCGCGCACATGGCCTCGAGACCATTACCACGCGCGCACCTCACGGGGTCTCCTGAGCCATGGCTGAGGAAAAACGCATACTGATTTTCGAGCCTGTCCCCACCGACGTGGAGATCATCGAGCTTCAGCTCCGCAAGGCAGGGGTCTCGCATGAGTCCAGACGCGCGGGGACGAGGGAAGCGTATCTCCGCGCGATGGAGGAATTCCTCCCCGATCTCGTCATCGCCGAACATGGCATCCCCCGTTGCGACGTCCTCGCGCTCATGAAAGAGAGCATTGCGGCGCGCCCCGGTGTCCGCTGGATCATCCTGTCGGCAACCGGCTCGGAAGAACTCGCCGTCGAATGCATGAAGGCGGGAGCTTCGGAGTACATCCCCAAAAAGAACATGAGTAAGCTTGGGGGGCTTGTCAAAGCAGCTCTCGAACGGGAGATTCAGCCTCCCCCCGTCCCACGGGTGGAAGAAGAGGAGCACGAGGTGCTGCCGGCGGTGGACGACCTCTTCCGGAAGATCGTGGAGAATTCTCACGATCTCATCGCGGTGCTGGACAGGGAAGGGCGGCGGCTGTACAACAGTCCCTCCTATCGTGACCTTCTGGAGGAGCCTGATACGCTCGAAGGGACCAGCTCGTTTGTGGACATTCATCCGGAAGACCGCGAGAACGTCAGAAAGGTCTTTCAGGAAACCGTCACGACAGGCGTAGGGCAGCGGCTCGAGTATCGGCTCGTCGACAGGGAGGGGAACATCAGGTACATCGAGTCGCAGGGGAGCATCATCAGCGGCCCCGGCGGCGAGACGGAAAAGGTTGTGATATTCTCCCGCGACATCACCGCGCGGCGGCATGCGGGGGAGATTGTCCGGACGATCGCCGAGGAGATCGCGCGGCTGCGTGGAGAAGAGTTCTTCCCCGGCCTCGTGCGGGCATTGGCGCAGGGATTGGGCGTCCGGTACGCCCTTGTGTCCGAATGTGTTGACCGGCGGAGGGAGCGGGTGCGGGCGCTTGCCTACTGGGCTGCAGGAGGACTCGCGCCGGTCTTTGAGTATGACGTCAAGAACACGACCTGTGAACAGGTGGTGCAGCAGGGGCGCACGATGTACTTTGCCGCAGATGTGCGGGAGCTCTTCCCCGAGGAGACGGCGCTCGGGGCGATGAATGCCTACGCGTACCTCGGCGTGCCGCTCCTGGACTCCACCGCGACGCCGATCGGCCACCTGTTCGTGATCCACGACCGCCCCATTCCCAGCGAGGCGATCGCGCGGTCGGTCATGACCATCACCGCATCCCGGGCGGCATCGGAGCTTGAACATCGCCTCACCACGCGCCGGCTGATCGAAGGGGAGAACCAGTACCGTGGCCTGCTCGAACAGATCACCGACGGGGTGATTGTGACCGACATGGAGGACGTCATCACCTACGTCAATGGACGGATGACGGCCCTCACCGGCCACACGCCGGATGAGATGCTGGGGAAACTCGCTTCGACGCTCCTGATACCCGATGAGTCGAGGCGCGACCTGTATATCCGCAATGAGAGGCGGCGGAAGGGCATCTCGGAACGCTACGTTGCGTCGCTGATGCGGAAGGACGGCGTGCGGTTTGAGGCACTGTTGAGCGCGGGGCCCCACCGGAATCCAGCGGGCGAGATCATTGGCACGCTCGCCCTGGTGACCCCCCGACAGGGTGAGGCTGTACCGGTCGCGACGGCCGAGGAGCCGCGCGCGGAAGCGGGACTGTTGGAGAAGGCGCAGGACGCGGTGTTTGTGTGTGACCCGGAAGATCGAATCCTGTTCTGGAACACCGCTGCGGCGCGCCTGTACGGATGGACTGCCGACGAGGCGCGGGGTAAGTCGTCGGCAGAGCTTCTGCACACAGAAGCGATCCACCGCCTCGGCGGGGCGGCGCACACTGCGCTGATCGAAGGGTACTGGGCTGGCGAGCTGAGACAGCGGACAAAGGATGGCGCCAGCGTGCTCGTGGATAGCCGGTGGACGCTGGTGCGCGATGCTGAGGGAAGACCGAAGTCGTTGCTCGTGATCTGCACAGATATCACGGGAAAAAGGGAGCTGGAAATCTACGAGCTCCGCCTGAAGCGTATGGAGGGGATCACGACGCTCGCGGCGGCGATTGCCGCCGACCTGGACGCCATGCTCACTCCCGTGATGCTGGCGATCCCGACGCTGGCGGAGAAATCGGACGATGACCCGTCGCGCCAGTCGGTGGCGCTGGTTGCAACCAATGCGCAGCGCGGGCTCGACACGGCGCACCAGGTTCTCGCGCTCGCCGAAAATGCCGGTGGGGGACGGGGGCTGATCGATCCGGGCCGCCTGGTGTCAGAGGTGGCGAATTCGCTCACAGAAACGTTTCCTGAATCGATCCGTGTCGAGGCGGTGATCCCCCGGGGACTCTGGCCGATCGCCGGGGTGACGTCTCAGCTCCAGCAGGTTCTCGGCAACGTGTGCACCAACGCGCGGGAGGCGATGAGCGACGGCGGCATCCTGCGGCTCACAGCGGAGAATCTGCTGATCGATGCGCAGACCGTCGCCTCGATCCCGCACGCGTTGCCCGGGACATATTGTCTGATCACCATCGGCGACACCGGCCGCGGCATCCGTCCGGAGATCATCGGCAAGGTGTTCGACCCCTTCTTCACGACGAAGCCACCGGGACGCACGACCGGGTTGGGACTCTCCACCGCCGCGGCGATCGTGCGCAACCATAAAGGGTTCATGAACATCTACAGCGAACCAGGCAAGGGAACAATTGTCAAGGTGTATCTCCCCGCGGGAGAACGCGGGGAAGGGGAAGAAGCATTCCCCGTCCGACTCGGTCGCGGAGAACAGGTTCTTGTGGCTCAACAGCAGGCGTCTCTCCGCGAAATCATCAAGAAGATCCTCGATGCTCACGGCTACGATGCCATCACCGCAGCCGACGGCGCCGAGGCCGTCGCACTGTATCGAAAGCACGTGGAGAAGATCGCCGCAATTGTCATCGACCTCGACATGCCCTACATGGATGGTTCGATGACGATCAGAGTACTGCAACGCACCAATCCTTCCGTCAAAATCATCGCCACCAGCGGGAGCATTTCGCGCGACGAAGTCGAAACGTTCTCGATCCTTCCCAAGCCCTTCAGCACTCCGGATCTCCTCTCTGCCCTTCGCAGGGCAGTTGAAGCATAAACCACGCGACGCCAGTCACAGGGTAAGAATTACATTGGTGATTTCCCCTAGGTAAGATTGCCTTCGTATTCGCAATTTTTTTTATTGCTTGCATTTCATCTTGTTTTTTTTCTATGTTTTTGCAGGAAATGGCGTGATGTAAAGCAATAGTTTTCTCTGTTTATTTGGCATATTATTCGCCTAACTCGACTGACTATGGGGAAGACTGTCCACAAAGTGTACGTCATATTTCTCATCGCCCTCGGGCTCTTGAGCGTTGTCGTCATTACCGTTCACGGCGCGAGCTATTACACGACATCGCTCACTGAGAGGCCGTTCCATCCGGAGTACGACTCCCTGAAACCGACGGGGTTGTACGGCCATGGGTACGGTATTGTGGGAACGTTGATGATCATGTTCGGGGTTGTGATGTACTCCTCTCGCAAGCGGGTCCGAGCACTCGCAAATCTCGGCAGGATCAAGTACTTCCTCGAATTTCACATTTTTCTCTGTCTCCTCGGACCGATCCTCGTCGTGTATCACACCACCTTCAAAATTGGGGGACTGGTCGCAGTCAGTTTCTGGAGCATGACCGCCGTGGTCCTCAGCGGACTCGCTGGGAGGTATTTCTACATTCAGCTTCCCAAGGGGATCCAGGGGAACGAGCTCTCGATCACGGATCTTCAAAAAGAGAATGAGAAGCTGGCGGAATCGCTGTCGCGCAGGTTCCGGCTGTCGGCCGACTTCATCAAATGGATCGACGCCATTGCTTCGCCCCCCAAGGAGCCGGCGAAGATGTCCCTCTTCGAGGTGATCAACTTCTTCGTCATCAATGACATCACCCGGCGGGGGAAGCTCAGGACGATCTTTTCGCGGCTGGAGCAGCGCGGGCTCCACGTGCATGTCGTGCGGCAGTTCCGGACGCTGGCAACGAGGCGCGCGATCCTGACGCGCCGGATCGCCTTTCTGGAACAGTTCCGCCAGATCTTTCACTACTGGCACGTGGTGCATCTGCCGTTCTCGATCGTGATGTTCATCATCCTGTTCATCCACGTTGGCGTCGCCGTCGCGTTTGGTTACACCTGGGTATGGTAACGGCGAGGGCTGGACGCTGGATCGTCTCCGTTGTTGCCGTCGCGTGGTGGGGCGGCGGCCTCGGGAGGGCGGTTGCGCAGATATCTCCCGGGGAACTCTCCTCGCCGCACGCGGCGCTGGAGGGGATGGGGAACTGCACGAAGTGCCATGCGCTCGGGAAGGCGGTCAGTAACACAAACTGCGTAGCGTGCCACACGGAACTGAAGTCACGGATCGAGGCGGGGAAGGGGTATCACGCGGGACTGAAGAGCAGAGAATGCATCGAATGTCATAAGGAACACCACGGGCGGAGCTTCTCGATCGTCCGATTCGACCAGCAGTCGTTCGATCACGGCTCGACAGGGTTCGCCCTCGAGGGGAAACACCGCGAACAGAAATGCGCGAAGTGTCATACGCCCGCAAAGATCACGGCGCAGGACGTTCTCCAGAACAGCCTGCTGATGTCCTCCGGGACGTTCCTCGGCCTTCCGCGGGACTGCGTTCGCTGTCATGCGGACGCACACCTGACGCAGCTCGGGAACCAGTGCCAGGAGTGCCACGGATACGATGGGTGGAAGCCCGCACCGAAGTTCGTGCACGACAGGGCGAGGTACCGCCTGACGGGGAAGCACCGGGAGGTGCAATGCGCAAAATGTCATCTTGTGATGCCCGTCGACGGCAAAACGGTGAGATACACAGGGCTGGAATTCGAGACCTGTGCAAACTGTCACGCCGATCCCCACAACGGGAGGTTCAAGAAGCCCTGCGAGAGCTGTCATACAACCAACGGCTGGCACGAGGGGGCGGCGAAGAATTTCGATCATGCGACCACGCGATTTCCGCTCAAGGGTCAGCATGCGGCAGTCCGGTGCGATGCCTGCCACAGGCCGCTTCGGCCAGCGGCGGGTGGAAAGCTCGTGCAGACATTTGCCATTGCGAAATTTCAGAAATGTACCGACTGCCACGAGGATGCGCACCGTGGGGAGTTTGCCCGGCGCAGCGACAAGGGGGCGTGCGAATCGTGCCATACGGAGAAGGGGTTCGCGCCGGCAAAATTCGAACATGCGACCGCGCGGTTTATGCTGAAGGGAAAGCACGAAACCACGGGGTGCAAGAAGTGCCATGGCGAATCGACGACGGGCGCACGAGGCGCGCGCGTGCCTCCGGACTTCCGAGTGAAGAAATTCCGGGAGTGCGCCCAATGTCACGACGATGCGCATGGAGGGCAGTTCGCGCGCCGTCAGGACAAAGGGGGGTGCGAATCCTGTCATCGGGAGGACGGATTTACTCCTCCCTTCTACACAGTGCGTGAGCACACACAAGCGCGCTTCGTCTTGACAGGGAGCCACGAGGCGGTCCCGTGTGCGAAATGCCACCCGACAAACGTCGTCAAGGCGAAAAGCACGCGCCAGTTCGTGTGGGGGAGGGAACAGAAGTGCGAGTCATGTCACAAGGATCCCCACGGGGGCCAGTTCCACGCGGCGCGGTATCCGGGGTGCGCTGCCTGCCACGAGCCGAGGGCGTGGAACGAGCTGGCGTTTTCGCATGACAGGACCCAATTCCCGATCACGGGTAAGCATAGAGGCGTGACGTGCAACGAATGTCATAAAGAGCTGTTCGTCGCAGGGAAGGATAAGATTCGCCGGTACACCGGTGCCCCGACGCGGTGTGTTGCGTGCCATCCGGAGAAGGATACGCCGGCGTTTCGTGTGCGGCTGCAGTAACTGAGAACACATTGTCCGCAATCTCTTGGAGGATACCATGCGTTCGGCAATAGCCCATCACCGACGCTTCGCAGGCAGTGGGTGGGTCTTCCTCTGTTGCGCAACGTGGATCGCCCTCCTGGCTACACCTGCCCCGGCGCCGGGACAAACGTCCCCGCACGGCAAACTCCGCTTCCAATGCGAGGAGTGCCATTCCCCCGCCTCATGGAAGGAAATGACGCACCCCTCGAAGTTCAAACATGCCAAGACGGGGTTCGCGCTGAAGGGGCAGCATGAGGCGGTCAAGTGCCTCGCCTGTCACACGAGCCTGAAGTTTGCCGTCACGGGCAAGCGTTGCATAGATTGCCACAAGGATGTCCATCGGAACGAACTGGGCTCGACATGCGACCGGTGCCATACCTCCGACTCCTGGCTGGTGCCGGACATGATCCAGCGGCACTCGAAGACCCGGTTTTCCCTCGTGGGGGCCCATGCCCAGGCGGCCTGCGTGGCGTGCCACAAGAACACCGTGCAACATACGTTTGTCGGCGTGCGGACCGACTGCTTCGGCTGCCACCAGGCGGACTATGAAGCCACCAAGAATCCCAGCCACAGGTTTGCCGGATTCACCACAGACTGCGCAAGCTGTCATGTCGTGAATGCGGCGCGCTGGGGAGGCTCATTTGATCATGCCCGCACCGGCTTCCCGCTCACAGGGGCGCACGCTGCGGCCGCTTGTTCGCAGTGTCACGTGGGGAACAGTTTCGCCGGCACGGCAGCCCAATGCTCCAGCTGCCACATGCCGCAGTTCACGGCGGCCAAGGCTCCGAGCCACAGCGGCTTCTCAACCGAGTGCGCCACCTGTCACACCATGACCGCGTGGCATCCGGCGTCGTTTGACCACAACAAGACCGGGTTCGCCCTGACGGGTGCGCACCAGGCCGCCAACTGCCAGCAGTGCCACGTGAACAACGTGTACAAAGGAACGTCGACTCAATGCTTCGGCTGCCATCAGGCGGACTTCACCAAGGCAAAGTCGCCGAGCCACAGCGGGTTTTCGACCGACTGCCAGACGTGTCATACCATGGTCGGCTGGCGCCCGGCGTCGTTCGATCACAGCAAGACCATGTTCGCGCTGACCGGCGCCCATATGGCGGTGACATGCACGGATTGCCATAAGAACAACGTGTACAAGGGGACGTCGACGCTCTGCTATACCTGCCATCAGCAGCAGTTTACGAGTGCCACAAACCCCTCGCACGCGGGGTTCCCCACTGACTGCGTGACGTGCCACTCGACCTCCGCCTGGCGTCCCTCCACCTTCGACCACAGCAGGACGAACTTTAGACTGACAGGCGCGCACATGGCGGTGGCCTGCAACCAGTGCCACAAGAACAACCAATACACTGGGACCACGACGCTGTGCTTCGGGTGTCATCAAACAGACTTCGCGGGTGCCACGAACCCGAGTCACACGGGTTTCTCGACAACGTGCCAGACATGTCACTCGACGTCCGCCTGGCAGCCGGCGTCATTTGATCACAGCAAGACACAATTCCCGCTGACCGGGGCACACATGACCGCGCAGTGTGCGCAATGCCACATCAATAACGTGTACGCGGGAACGCCCATGACATGCGGCAGTTCGACGTGCCATTTGAATGACTACAACGCGACGACAAATCCGAAACACACCGCGGCGCAGTTCAATACCGACTGCCAGACGTGTCACAACACCACGGCATGGGTTCCGTCGACATTCAACCACACAAACTTCTTCCCCATTGCTGCGGGGTCCTCGCACCCGCCGGGGAAGTGGACGTTGTGCACCGATTGCCACACTGTGCCGACCGACTATTCGCTGTTCTCGTGCATCGATTGCCATGCGCATTCGGACAAGGCGAAGGTGGATGCGAAGCACGTGGGGAAGAGCGGGTATTCATATACCAGTGCCGCATGTTACCGTTGTCATCCGACAGGGAGGCACTGAATGAGTTCGTTCCGCATCATTAGTCTCTGTGTACTCCTCCTGTTCGTGCAGGTCATCTTCTCCACTGCGAGCGGGCAGCGGAAAGAACGTCGCCGCATCGTCGGAGTGGTGACGTACGTCTCCTCCGTCACGTTTTATTTCGATGCTGGAAGGGCAAAGGGGCTTGAGGTCGGCGACACCGTGATGGTTTCGCGGAAACTCCAGCAGCGGGCGGTGGGGGTGGTGGCCGCGGTGTCCAGCTCGTCGGCCTCCGCAAGCGTGGTCACGCAATCGTCGGCTGTGACCGCCGGGGACACGGCAGTGGTAGTCAAGGACATCATCATTGAGGAGCCGGTGGTCGGTGCACCGACAAAGCTGACGGCCTCGCAATCTGCGGCGCTTCGGTTCCCGTCGCGGCCGGAAAACAACACGATCACGGGTCGGTTCGCCCTTCAGTACGGCGCGGCCGGGGAGTTCGGGAAACCGCTCGACTTTTCTCAGCCGGCGGCCATCCTCCGCCTTGAGGTTGCGCGTCTGTTTGGCACGGGGACGACGTTTACGTTTTACGGGCGGACATATTCTGATCTGACGGCGAATTTTGACCGCTTCGGCGATGGGCCGCGGACGAAGCTGCGAATGTACGAGCTGTCGCTGGGCTACGACAGCAGACGGGCGTGGTACGGATATGCCATCGGCCGTATCACCTCACGCTACGTCGGGGGGCTGGGGGCGTTCGACGGCGGGCAGTTCTACTTTCGCAGAGGTCGGCTGACCGTGGGAACGCTTGCCGGCGCGCAGACCGACTACAGCACGACGCAGATCGACCCCGACCTGCTCAAGTTCGCCGCGTTCGCCAACTACGCGTGGGGAGGCGACGTATTCGCTACGTCGGATGTGACGGTCGCGTACGGCCAGCAGCGCTACAAAGGGAAGATCGACCGTGTCTTCGGCTACGTCCAGAGCTCTCTCCGGTTCGGGACGGACCTCTATTTCTACTCAAGCACTGAGCTTGATTTCCAGAAGATCGAGAACGGTGTACGCTCCAAGCAGATGCGGCTGACGAACTCGTTTGTCACGATGACCTACTCGCCGTTCCAGTGGGTCAGCATCAACGGCGGGTACGATGCGGCCAGGACGATCTACCTGTTCGAGAGCATGAAAGCGATCTCGGATACCCTCCTGGACAAGACGCTCAAGGAGGGCTTCCGTGCGTCGCTGTCCTTCCGGCTTCCCCTCAATGTCACCCTCGGCGGCCAGGCGAACTACCGGCTTGCATCGGGGACGACGTCCAGCGCACGGACGTTGACGGGCTCGTTCCGGATCGGCGATATCCTGGACACCGACGTCAACCTCGGCATCCAGTACTCCAATATCGTCGGTCTCTACACGGAAGGCGAGGACTATACGGTCGACATCGACCGCTGGGTCGCGCAGTCGCTCTCCGTCGGGTTCCGCCTCGACCGGTACAAGTACCACATTCACGGACAGCCGGGTGAGCTATCGACGATCACCGGGAGCGGCAACATCAACTTCCGCCTTTCGCGTTCGCTCTACACGGTCCTCAGTTTCGACCAGGTGTGGGACAATTCGCGCAACACCCAGCGGCTCTATTTCGAGATCGGAGTGCATTTCTAGCGGGACCGCACCATGGCTGAGGACACGCTCATAACGATCATGGTGGCTGCGATCATCATTCCTGCGGTCGTCGTCCCTTATGTGCGCGGCCACCGCCGCCGCGAGCATGCGGCGCGCGAGCGGTTTGAGAAGGCGAAGATCGCGGGGCTCCACGCCGCGGTCTCCATGCACCCGCACATCAACGTCCTGAGCTGCATCGGTTGCGGCGGGTGCGTCGATGCGTGTCCGGAAGACGATGTTCTGGCCGTTATTGACGGGAAAGCGGTCCTGGTCCACGGTTCAAAGTGCGTCGGCCATGGACTCTGCGCTGAGGCATGCCCTGTCGGCGCAATCACGATGATGATGGCAGGTCCGGGGCGCAGTGCGGATCTCCCGGTGCTGAACGAGCAGCTTGAAACCAGCGTCCCGAACATGTTCATCGCCGGCGAGCTCGGAGGGCTGGGCCTGATCCGCAATGCGATCAACCAGGGAAAGAAGACGATCGAGGTCATCGCCGGCCGGCCACGCGTGAAGAGCAACGACGCCTACGATGTCGCCATTGTCGGCGCCGGCCCCGCCGGGCTGGCGGCTGGACTTGCCGCCAAAGCGAAGAACCTTCGGTTTGTTCTGCTCGAGCAGGGCGATGCGGGAGGAGGCACGATCCTCCAGTACCCCCGAAGGAAAATCGTCATGACCTCGCCCGTCGATCTCCCGATCTGGGGAAAACTGAAGCTGACCGAGACCTCGAAGGAAAACCTCCTCGAGATCTGGCAGCAAATCATGGCAAAGGCCAGGCTGACCGTCAACGGCGGAGAAAAAGTTACGTCGATCAAGAATGAGGGGGAGCTCTTTCAGCTTACGACGCCGAAACAGCAATATCGCGCGGCGCATGTCGTGCTCTGCCTCGGTCGCCGCGGTACGCCCCGCAAGCTCGGTGTACCGGGAGAGGATCTGTCGAAGGTCACCTATCGGCTCATCGATGCTGAAAGCTACCAGGACTGCGATGTGCTCGTGGTGGGGGGCGGAGACTCGGCCGTGGAGGCCGCCATGGGGCTGGCGCTCCAGGGGACAAACCGGGTGACCCTCTCGTATCGGAAAAGCGAATTCTCGCGCCTCAAGACGAGAAACGTGGAGCGTCTCGACGAGTACGTGAAGAAGAAGGCGATTACTCTCCTGTTTAACTCCGAGGTCAAGCTGATCCTGCACAAGGAAGTCCAGATCGCATTGCCTGATGGGGTGAAGACGCTCCCGAACGACTATGTCTTCATCTTCGCCGGCGGTGAGATGCCTTTCGAATTCCTCAAGTCGGTCGGAATCCGTTTCCAGGAACGGGTCATCAACTGAGCTCCCCGTCCCCGACCATCGTCGGGGTGAATTTTTCCCTCCCTATTCGTACATTACAATCCGCGATGCCCCAGTACCTTCACAGCCGGCACTTCACGATTGAGGAGGCGCGGAAGGAGCTGACCGCCGTGCATGCGATCGTCAGCCGCCTCATCGAGCTCAAGGCCTCGCTGGCAGGAAAGGGATGGGACGTGCAGCGTCATGCGTACTTCGGCGGACGAGGGCCGAATGGCGACGGGAGCTTCCCTCCCGAAATGGAACTGCTCGTGGACCTTGTCAAATCCCTCGATGCGCGCGGGATACTCGTGAAGGGTATCGATGAAGGGCTCGTCGATTTCCCCCACCTGCGCGCCGACGGGGAAGAGGTCTACCTCTGCTGGAAGGTTGGCGAGGACGATATCCGGTACTGGCACCGCCTCGCGGACGGTTTCTCGGGGAGACGAAGCATCGACGATCTGTAGGCGGCGGAAACTGTTCCTGCCTGTTAATTAAACCTGCGGATTTCTTCCGGTGTCCAATCGTCGGTGCACTCCGCATACGCTTCCGTATCTCCATGCTCTCTATTAAGGAAGGTTGACGTACTCTATGAAGAACAGGCGTTTGTGGTTCATTGGCGGCAGCGTTCTGCTCATTGTGGCAGCATTCATCGCGTGGCGGCTGACCGGCGGCGCGGAAAAGGTTGAATACCGTCTTGAAAAAGTCGACCGCGGCGACGTCGCGGTCACGATCAGCGCAACTGGGACGCTGAGCGCGGTGACGACCGTGCAGGTGGGTTCGCAGGTCTCCGGCACGATCGCGAAGCTCTATGCAGACTACAATTCCGTGGTGAAAGAGGGACAGCTGCTGGCGCAGCTCGACCCGACATTCCTGCAGGCCTCGGTGAACGAGCAGCGGGCAAACGTGGACCGCGCCCGCGCACAGGTGAGCGAAGCCGACCGCACGATGAAGCGGACGGCGGAGCTGTATTCGAAAAGCCTCGTGTCGCAGGCCGACATGGATGCTGCGACGACGGCGCTGGAGTCGGCGAAAGCGACGCTGTTGCAGTCCCAAGCTGCCCTTGACCGGGCCGTCGTGAACCTCAAGTATGCGACCATCCGCGCGCCGATTAGCGGCGTGGTCATCTCGCGCAACGTCGACGTCGGCCAGACGGTCGCGGCCAGTCTCTCGGCGCCGACGCTCTTCACGATTGCCAACGACCTTCGGCGGATGCAGGTGCAGGCGAGCGTGGATGAAGCCGATATCGGGAACGTGAAAATCGGACAGGGCGTCACATTCCGCGTCGACTCCTACCCCGACCGGGAATTCCATGGCCGGGTTTCGCAGGTACGTCTCGCTCCCGTCGTGACGCAGAACGTGGTTACCTACAGTGTCATCATCGACGTCAACAACCCCGACATGACCCTCATGCCCGGCATGACGGCGACGGTGACGATCGAGGTGGACTCGCATGAAGGCGTTCTTCGCGTGCCCATTCAGGCGACGCGATTCACTCCCCCGAATGCGCCGCGTGAAACGTTTGCCGGTCCGGCGCGCGAGGGAGCGCCTGATGCCTCCGCTCGTCCGGATTCGTCAGTGCAGAGAGGTCGCCAGCGCGGGGGAGGAATGAGGCCCGGACGACGCGAGGGTGCGGGGGGCACTGACGGCCAGTTGAACCCGGCACGCCGGAAGGAATTGATGCAGAACTGGATGAACCGGGGCCAGGTCTGGGTCCTTGACAACGGCGTGCCGAAAGCCGTGCCGATTGTTAGAGGGCTTCAGAATACGCGATACGTCGAGGTTCTCGCCACCGACTTGAAAGAAGGGGACCAGGTCATCATCGCCATGATCGGAGGTCAGGCGGCATCGGGGCCTCAGCAAACCAATCCGTTCCAGCCGCAACGCTTCGGCGGTCCCGGGAGGAGAGGAGGGATGTAAGGTGAGGATCCTCGAAACAATCATGATCGCGGTCGATTCCCTGCTCCGTCACAAGACGCGCGCATTGCTGACCATGCTGGGAATCATCATTGGCGTGGGGGCGGTGATCGCCATGGTGGCGGTCGGACAGGGAGCCACGGCGGCGGTACAGTCGCAGATCGCCAGTCTGGGCACGAATATCCTGATCGTCTTCCCGAGTTCGACCCACATGGGTGGGGTCAGCTCGGGCGCCGGCGCGGCACAGACGCTGAAGCTCGACGACATCCAGGCCATCATCGAGCAGTGTCCGGCGGTGGCGTTCGTCAGCCCGCAAACGAGGACAAACCGGCAGGTGGTGGCGCGGAATCTGAACTGGAGCACGAGCATCCAGGGGGGGAACACCGACTACTTCAGGATACGCGACTGGAAGCTGGAATCGGGTGAGATGTTTACCGAGGCCGATGTTCGCGGGGGCACCAAGGTGTGCGTCATCGGGCGGACCGTCGCCGACAACCTCTTCCCCGGCGAGAATCCCGTGGGGCAGATGATCAGAATCGCCAAGCTTCCCTTCAAAGTGCTCGGCGTGCTGGCGCCGAAGGGTCAGAATGCCATGGGGCAGGACCAGGACGATATCATCATCGCACCGTTTTCCACCGTCCAGAAGAAGATCCAGGGGGTGGACTTCGTCGGGTCGCTGGTGATGTCCGCGGTGAGTCAGGAGAAGATACCGGAAGCGCAGGCGCAGGTGACCGAACTGCTGCGCATCCGGCACCGCCTACAGGACTGGCAGGAAGACGACTTCACGATCCGGAATCAAACCGATATCGCCGCCGCGGCGACGTCCACCTCGGGCATCATGACCGTCCTGCTCGGGAGCATCGCCTCCGTCTCGCTCATCGTCGGAGGCATCGGGATCATGAACATCATGCTTGTCTCGGTCACGGAGCGGACGCGCGAGATCGGCATCCGCATGTCGATCGGGGCGCGGCGCAGGGACATCCTTCAGCAGTTTCTCCTTGAAGCGGTGATGCTCAGCGTCCTCGGGGGATTGATCGGCGTGATCCTCGGTATTACAAGCTCGCATCTGATCTCCTCATTTGCCGGCTGGCCGGTCATGGTTTCGGCCGGGGCGGTCGGATTGGCGTTCGCATTCTCCGCCGCGGTCGGCATGTTCTTCGGTTTCTATCCTGCCAGAAAAGCTGCCGGACTCAGCCCGATTGATGCGCTCCGGTACGAATGAGCACATACACCCTCACATCCGATTTCACGCCAAGCGGCGACCAGCCGGAAGCGATCCGGCAGCTGATCGAAGGGGTCCGGCGCGGAGATAAATTCCAGACGCTGCTTGGCGTGACGGGGAGCGGCAAGACATTCACGATTTCCAATGTCATCGCGGCGGCGGGCAAGCCCGTCCTCGTGATGTCCCACAATAAGACGCTGGCGGCGCAGCTCTACGGGGAGTTCAAGAAATTCTTCCCGAAGGATAGGGTCGAGTTCTTCATCAGCTACTACGACTATTACCAGCCCGAAGCCTACGTCCCCTCCTCCGATACATATATCGCCAAGGATGCTTCCATCAACGATGAGATCGACCGGCTGCGCCTGAGGGCGACGAGCGCACTCCTCGGCGGCGACCGGAACGTGATCGTGGTGGCTTCCGTGAGTTGCATCTATGGCATCGGTTCGCCCGACGAATGGGGGAGCCAGATCGTAGTGGTCAGGAAGGGGGAGCGGATCGAAAGGAACGCGCTCCTCCGAACGCTGCTGAACATTTATTACACACGGAATGATTTCGAATTCGTCCGGGGGACGATGAGGGTCCGGGGCGATGTGGTGGAGGTGATCCCCGCCTACGAGAATGAGGAGGCCCTCCGGATCGAATTCTTCGGCGATGAGATCGAGCGGATCTCCTACATCAACCGCCTGGACGGGGCGGTTCTCGGGGAAACCGAGTACGAAGTGATCTATCCCGCCAAGCAGTTTGTGACATCGAAAGACACGCTCGAGCAGGCGATCAAGAGCATTGAGGTTGAGCTGGAGGAGCGACTTCAGGAACTCCGCAACGCCGGGAAGCTCGTTGAAGCACAGCGACTGGAGCAGCGGACAAGGTTCGACCTTGAGATGATGCGCGAGGTGGGGTACTGCTCGGGCATTGAGAATTACTCCCGCCACATTGCTGGACGACCGCCGGGATCAAGGCCTGCCTGTCTCTTCGATTACTTCCCGGAAGATTTTCTGCTGATCATCGACGAATCGCACGTCACTGTCCCGCAGATCGGCGGGATGTACCATGGCGACAGGTCGCGCAAGGTGACACTCGTGGAGCATGGATTTCGACTCCCCTCGGCGCTCGACAACCGTCCGCTCACGTTTGAGGAGTGGGAATCCATGGTGAAGCAGGTGATATTCGTGAGCGCGACGCCGGCAGAGTACGAGCTGGAGAAATGCAAGGGCGTTGTTGTCGAGCAGGTGATCCGGCCGACGGGTCTTGTCGATCCTGAAGTGGAGGTCCGCCCCGTGCGGAACCAGATCGACGATCTCATCGCGGAGATCCGCAAGAGGGCGATGGCGAAAGAGCGGGTCCTGGTCACAACGCTGACGAAGCGGATGGCGGAAGACCTGACCGACTACCTGACGGAGATCGGCGTCAAAGTCCGCTACATTCATTCCGAAGTGGATGCGCTCGAACGGGTGGAAATCCTGCGCGATCTGCGGCTCGGGGATTTTGACGTGCTGGTAGGAGTGAATTTACTTCGGGAAGGGCTGGATCTGCCGGAAGTTTCTCTTGTTGCAATCCTGGATGCGGACAAAGAAGGGTTCCTTCGCTCGGAGCGGTCGCTCATCCAAACCGCCGGTCGGACTGCCAGAAACCTGAATGGCAGGGTGATCCTGTACGCGAACAACGTGACCGGTTCGATGCGGCGGATGCTCGACGAGACGCGACGGCGAAGAGAAAAGCAGCTCCAGTTTAACGCTGAGCACAACATCTCGCCGACGACGATCTACAAGACAGTGGACGAGATCCTCGCAGCCACGGCCGTTGCCGACGTGAAGGCCGCACGGGATGCACGTCGTGAGCGTGCGCGCATGCCCTTGGTTGCAGAGAACGTGATTCGCTATCTCACCCCTGAGCAAAAGGGGGACCTTGTTGCCGAGCTCAGGTCCGAGATGGAGAAAGCCGCGCGCGACCTGGAATTCGAGCGTGCGGCGAGCCTGCGCGATGAGATCGCAAAGCTGGAGGCGATGAAGACGGGGGGAAAGCCAAGGACGGCACGGAGAAGTCAGTAGGGGGGTAAGGGGTAGGTAGGAAGCGATTGAAGATGGAGGATTGAGAATTGAGGATTGTTGCCGCATTCCGCAATTCTTGATCCTCAATCCGCGTTTCGGAATTCCCCTTCGTAATTCCTCGCTTTCGGGTGTATAGGAGGTAGCGCCCCTGGCGTGGGCGTGTTCCAAGGCCCGGGATAATCCACAAATGCCAATCCACGATCCACATTCCACAATCCACAATTAGACCCCCCCTACCTCTCTACTCCCCTACTTCCTTACTCCAGGGTCTCATCCGACTCACGCAGGCGGTAACCGACTTCATCCTGCCTCCGCTCTGCTTCTCATGCAATGAATTCCTGGAAATTCCGGACGAAGGGATTTGTCGAGCATGCCAGGACAGCATCGCTGCAGCCGATAGGAGCGATCCAGTCTACCGGCAAACGCTGGAACGGCTCACGCGGGATGGGCTGATTGAGGATCTCTATGTTCCCTGGTTCTTCGACAAGGAGGGGGTGTTGCAGGCGCTCGTTCACCGGATGAAGTATCAGGGCTTCCACAGGATCGGCTATTTGCTCGGGAAGAGAGTGGGGGACTGCGTGGCGGGGGAGTGTCCGGTTCCGATAGACTTCATTGTTCCTGTGCCGCTTCACAGGTCGAAGGTTCGCGAGCGTGGGTACAATCAGAGCGTACACATTGCCCGCGGCGTTGCAGCCGTGACAGGTTGGCGGAGCGAACCGGGATGCATTGAGAGGAAGCGGTACACGCCATCGCAGACGCATCTCAACGCGGTCGAGCGTGAGGCGAATGTTGCCGGCGCGTTCGTCGTGCCCTCCTCTCGTTCAAGCATGCTTGCAGGGGCGAGCGTTCTCCTTGTCGATGATATTGTCACGACGGGCGCGACGATGCGTGCGACGGCGCTGGCATTGCGTGAAGCCGGGGCTCAGCGGGTCGTCGCCTGTGCAATTGCGCTGGCGAGGTGAGGCACCATCCTCAGTTTTCTTGACATTCGCGCCCCTTCTTGGTAAATTGGTTGGCTTTTCGGTCATCGCGGCTCTCTCATTCACACCAGTACCACGTGTAATCTGATAACGGAGGCAGTTTATGGCTGTCAATGTCGGCATCAACGGTTTCGGTCGGATCGGACGTCTCGTCTTTCGCAGGATGCTCCAGCAGGGGGGCTATAACATCGTCGGCATCAATGATATCACCGACGCGAAGACGCTGGCATATCTGCTGAAATACGATTCGATCCACGGAAAATTCCAGGGGGAGGTGAAGGCCGGAGAAAACGCGATCATTGTCAACGGGAAAACCTTTCCCGTCCTGGCGGAAAAAGATCCTTCCAAGCTCCCCTGGAAACAGCTCGGGGCTGACCTGGTTATCGAAGGAACAGGCATATTCACGAGCCGAGAAAAACTCCAGATGCACATTACCGCAGGAGCCAAGAAAGTCCTCCTGACCGCCCCCGCAAAGGACGAAATCGATGCCACCGTCGTCCTCGGGGTGAACGATGACGTGCTGACCGGCAAAGAGCAGTTCGTTTCCAATGCCTCATGCACCACCAACTGCCTTGCACCGATGGTGAAGGTTCTCCATACTGCGTTCGGCGTTGAGCAGGGGTTCATGACGACGGTCCACTCGTACACGAACGACCAGCGACTGCTGGACCTCCCACACAAGGACCTGCGCCGTGCGCGCGCAGCGGCGATGTCCATCATCCCGACGACGACAGGCGCAGCGAGAACGGTCGGAAAGGTCATCCCCGAGCTGAAAGGCAAGCTGGACGGCTTCTCGCTCCGGGTGCCGACGCCCGATGCATCCATCACGGATTTTGTCGCAGTGCTGAAGAAGCCCGCCACGAAAGAACAGGTGAATGACGCCATGCGGCAGGCGGCCTCGACGACGATGAAAGGGATCCTGGAGTATACCGAGGACGAGATCGTCTCGTCCGATATCATCGGCAACGCGCATTCATGCATCTTCGATTCGAAGCTGACGATGGCGATGGGGAACACCGTCAAGGTGTTCGGCTGGTATGACAACGAGTGGGGATTTTCGTGCCGCGTTGTCGACCTTCTGGCGAAAATCGCCTGAGGCCGCGGCCCACTGTAACCCAGAGACCAGCCATGCACATACTGACCATCGACGACATCCTGCTCAAGGGGAAGCGGGTCCTCCTCCGGGTGGACTTCAACGTCCCCATGACGCCGGATATGAAGGTGGCGGACGACAAGCGGATCATCGAGTCGCTCCCCACCATCCGGAAAATCCTCGCCCAGGGAGCGTCGCTCATTCTCATGAGCCACCTGGGGCGGCCCAAAGGGAGGCCGAATCCCGAGTTTTCCCTTAAGCCCGTCGCCGAATATCTTGCAGGGCTGATGAACCGGCCCGTGCAGTTTGCCAGGGACTGCGTCGGCCCGGAAGTGAAAGAGATGGTGGGTGCGCTCAAACCCGGCGGGATCCTGATGCTGGAGAATCTCCGGTATCATCCGGGGGAAGAGGCGAACGATCTGGATTTCGCGAAGGAGCTGGCAAGCTTCGGCGACGTCTACGTCAATGATGCGTTCGGCACGGCTCACCGCGCCCATGCTTCCACCGAAGGAGTCACGCGGTTCCTGAAGCCGAGCGTTGCGGGTTACCTGATGAAGAAGGAGATCGAGTATCTTTCCAGCGCCGTGCTGAACCCGGTCCGCCCCTACGTGGCGATCCTCGGAGGCGCGAAGATCTCCGGGAAGATCGACGTTATCCAGAATCTCTTGCCGAAAATCGACGCACTCGTGATTGGCGGCGGGATGGCGTTCACCTTCTTCCGTGCGCAGGGACTGGAGATCGGCGATTCGATGGTGGAGGAGGAGAAGCTGGACATGGCGAAGAGCCTCCTGGCCGAGATGCGTGCGCAGAAAAAGCGGTTCATCCTCCCTGTCGATTGCGTGATTGCCGATCGGTTTGAGAACGGTGCGAATCGCAAGGTGGTGCCGATCGCCAAAATTCCACCCGGCTGGCGCGGCCTCGACATCGGACCGGAAACCGTAAAGGTGATCAACATGGAAGTCCGGCGTGCAAAGACGATCGTCTGGAACGGACCGATGGGGGTCTTTGAGATGCCCAACTTCGCCAACGGCACGCTCGAGGTGGCGCGGCTCCTTGCCGAAGCCACAAAGGCGGGCGCCAAAACGATCGTCGGCGGAGGGGACTCTGCCGCGGCTGTCGCGAAAGCCGGATTTGAGACACAGATTTCCCATGTGTCCACCGGCGGCGGCGCCTCGCTCGAGTTCCTCGAAGGGCGAACACTTCCCGGGCTGGCCGCCCTGGAAGCCCAGTGAACCATTCGGCAGGGTTGCGTGTTCCTTTCAAGACAGGTATCGCACAGGGGGCGTAGGGACTGATGTCGTATTTTAGCGGAGGCGGACAGGGGAGATATTACCGGCCGAGCATGTTCGGGGGGTTCTCGTTCTTCCCTCCGGTGATCAAGACGCTGCTCATCAGCAACGTGGCGATCTGGCTGGTCTTCGGGTTCTTCCTTCCTCTCTTCACCCTTCGGGGCGTGCCGATCTTCGCGATCTTTTCGGAGTACCTCGCCCTCTGGCCCCTCGGCACGAACTTCTGGCCCTGGCAGCTCATCACCTACATGTTCATGCACGGAGGGTTCGGGCACCTCTTCTTTAATATGCTCGCCCTCTGGATGTTCGGCATGGAGCTCGAGCACAACTGGGGCTCGAGAAAATTCCTGCTCTTCTACCTGTTGTGTGGCATCGGCGCAGGAATTGCGAACCTGCTCGTTGCGCCGCTCCTCGGCCAGGCGGCGCCCACGGTGGGGGCCTCCGGTGCAGTGTTCGGCGTGCTGATCGCCTTTGGGATGCTTTACCCCGATCGGCCGATCTATCTCTATTTTCTCCTCCCCGTCAAGGCCAAGTACTTCATAGCCGCATATATCGGCATCGAGCTGTTCTACGGCGTCACGGGGACGAGCGACGGGATTGCACACGTTGCGCACCTTGGGGGCGCGGCCGTCGGGTTCTTGTTCATCCTCGTTGAGAAGGACCTACTCCCGGGGCGAGCATGGCTTGACACCATCAGCCGCCGGAGGGCAGCGAAAAGGGCGCCGCAGTGGGACGGCAAACATGAGGTGCAGGATGCCCGCTTCTACGACATCAAGAGCGGACGATCTGACGACGACGAGACCGAGGTAACGCAGGAAAAGATCGATGAGATCCTCGATAAGATCAGCCGGGAGGGCTACCAGAGCCTGACTCCCGAAGAAAAGAGGATCCTGAACGAGGCGAGCAAGAAGATCCACTGACCGAACCAATGGAGATACCGGTACTCGACAAGAGGACAGAAACGCCCGCTGGGTTACATCCCACCTATCGCGTGGGAGTGCGGCGCAAGACCCGCCAGGTGAACATCGGCGGGGTGAAGGTGGGGGGAGGGGCTCCGATCTCGGTCCAGACCATGACCAAGACAAAGACCGGGGATGTCGAGGCGACCGTAGCCCAGATTGTCGCGGCGGCCGAGGCAGGATGCGATATCGTACGAGTGACGGTGAACGACAAGGAAGCCGCGGCGGCGATGGAGGCGATTGTCAGGCGGTCCCCCATCCCGGTCGTGGCCGACATCCACTTCAATCATATCTTCGCCCTCAAAGCAATCGAGGCGGGTGTCGCCAAGGTCCGCATTAACCCCGGCAACATCGGTGCGCCTGAGAGGATCTATGAGGTTCTGACTGCAGCGCACGACAAGGGAATCCCCATCAGGATCGGCGTTAACTCCGGATCCCTGGAAGAGGATATTCTGCAGAAGCATGGCTACCCGACCGCCGAAGCGCTGTACGAAAGCGCCATGCGCCATGTGGCGATCTGCGACGAGTTCGGGTTCAAGGACGTCATCATCTCGGTAAAATCCACCAACGTCCGGCTGATGATCGAGGCCTACCGGCTCGTGGCAGGGCGGACCGACATCCCCCTTCACCTCGGGGTCACCGAGGCAGGTCCCACGCGCACCGGCACCATCAAGTCGGCCGTCGGCATCGGCACGCTCCTCTCCGAAGGGATCGGCGACACTATCCGCGTGTCGCTCACCGACGACCCGGTAAAAGAGGTTGAAGTTGGCAAGGAAATCCTCCGCTCGCTCAGCCTGGCCAGCCGGAACGTTGAGCTGATCGCCTGCCCGACGTGCGGACGACTCGAGGTGGATCTTTTCAAGATCATGGCGGAGCTGGAGGAGCGCCTCCAGGGCGTCAAGAAGCCGGTGAAGATCGCGGTCCTGGGGTGTGTTGTGAACGGGCCCGGCGAGGCAAGCGAGGCGGACATCGGCATCGCCGCAGGGAAGGGAGTGGGGATTCTCTACCGCAAAGGCGAGGTCGTCCGCCGCGTGAAAGAGTCTGAAATCGTGGACGTAATCGTGGAGGAGGTGCATCGCTTCAAACCCGACAACTCATCTTCCTGATCTCGTCACTCCCGGCACACCGGCAGCCGATAACTCAACCTTCCCCCCCGCACGTATCGTACCCCCTTGTCACGTCAACTTAATATCTTCTTCGTCGGGGACATCGTCGGCACTCCCGGCCTTGAGCTTGCGACGACCCTGATCCCGAACTACCTGAAGAAGTTCAGCGTCGATCTCCTGATCGTCAACGGCGAGAACGTCACGGACGGCAAGGGGATTGCGGAAGAGCATGCGAAGAAGATCTTCGGGATCGGGGCTCATGTCATCACGACCGGCAATCACGTCTGGGACCGGTGGGACAGCCGGAAGGTCCTTGGCAGCGACCGGCGCATCCTCCGGCCGCTGAATTATCCCCGCGAGAACGGCGGGAACGGCTTTATTGTGGTGGATCTCGGTGAGAAAGGGAAAGTGGGGGTCCTGAATCTTCAGGGGCGCGTGTTCATGCAGCCGATCGACGATCCCTTTCGCACCGCCGACTGGGCCATTGCAAAGATCCATGAAGAGACGAAAGTAGTCGTGGTGGATTTCCATGCTGACGCCACCGCGGAGAAAATGGCGATGGGCTGGCACCTGGACGGGAAGATCACGGCGGTGCTGGGCACTCACACGCACACGCCGAGCGCGGATGGACGCATCCTGCCGCGCGGAACTGCGTTCCAGACCGACATCGGAATGACGGGGCCGTACGATTCGGTGCTCGGTATGAAGAAAGAACTTGCCATCAAACGACTTGTTACCGGCACTCCGCACAAGTATGAGGTGGCATCACACGACGTCCGTCTCTGCGGGGTGTACGTGAAGGCGGACGCGGACTCCGGGCGCGCCCTGGCCATGGAAAGCGTCGTCTTTCCCGCATTCGGATGACCAATGGCCGCGCAGATCATCGACGGGAAGCGCATCGCGGAATCCATCAGGACAGAGGTCCGTGCTGCGCGCGAGACCCTCGCCCGGGAGCGAGGGGTCACACCCGGACTGGCGTTCATCCTCGTGGGAGAACATCCTTCCTCGATTGCGTATGTCCGCTCAAAGGGGAAGGCATGCGAGGAGCTTGGATTCTATTCGGTGACCGAGCGCCTTCCCGCCGACATATCCGAGAAGGACCTTCTTGCGATGGTCGCCCGGTTCAACGCGGACGCGGCGATCCACGGCATCCTCGTGCAGCTGCCGCTTCCGAAGCATATCAACGAGCATCGGGTGATCGAAGCGATCGACTACCGCAAAGATGTGGATGGGTTCCATCCCGTGAATATTGGACGGCTCGTGATCGGCCTGGATTGTCTTAAGCCCTGCACGCCGGCGGGGGTACAGGAGCTCCTCATCCGCAGCGGTCACGATCCTGCCGGAAAACATGTCGTCATCGCCGGGCGAAGCAATATCGTCGGGAAGCCGCTGGCGAACCTGCTGATGCAAAAGCAGGCGGGAGCCAATGCCATCGTCACCGTCGCCCACACAGGGGTGAAGGATCTCACGAAGATTCTCCGGCAGGCGGACATTGTTGTTGCGGCGATGGGGAATGCAGGGGCGATCACAGGTGAAATGCTTTCGCCGGGGTGCGTGGTCATCGACGTCGGCATCAATAGAATTCCCGATGCCACCAAACCGTCCGGGTCGCGGCTCGTCGGCGATGTGGATTTCGATTCCGCTTCCCACGTCGCATCTGCAATCACTCCGGTCCCCGGAGGAGTCGGGCCGATGACGATCGCCATGCTGATGAAGAACACCCTTCGCGCCGCACAGGGAACCTGCTTTTCCCCTTAACCTGCTCCACCCCTTAATCTCGATCTCAATCTCAATCTGCTTTTCCCCTGCTCCATCCCTTGACCTCTCCTTCCTTGTTTCTCACACGACTTTTCCGTAGTTTACGGCACTTTTCCTACCGAAACTCTTGATAATCACCCCAGTCACCTAACGAGGCCGGCATGGCAGTACCCAAATTCAGGAATGAGAAGACGATCGATTGGTCCAATCCCACATCCCGGAAGAAACAGGAGTCGGCCTTAGCAGCGCTTCGAGCGGAACTGGGCAAAGAATACCCTATTGTTATCGGCGGCGAACGCATCACTGCTTCTGAGAAATTCAATTCTCTCAACCCCTCCAACCCGTCGGAGGTGGTGGGCATTTTTCAAAAAGGGGATGCATCAATCGCCCGGAGGGCGATCGAGACGGCTCTCGTCTCTTTCGAGCACTGGAAAGCCGTCCCGTATACAAGGCGCTCCGCACTGCTCTTCAAGGCGGCGAAGGCGATGCGCAGGCGGAGGTTCGAGCTGAACGCCACGATGATCCTCGAGGTCGGCAAGAGCTGGCCCGAGGCGGACGCGGATACGGCGGAGGCTATCGATTTTCTCGAATTCTATGGAAGGGAGATCCTGCGCTACGGTAAGGATCAGCCGGTTGTGCCGAACGCCGGGGAGAAAGCGAAGCTGGTGTACATCCCCCTGGGCGTCGGCATCGTTATCCCCCCCTGGAACTTCCCTCTGGCGATCCTCACCGGCATGACCTCCGCAGCAATTGTCACAGGGAACACGGTTGTTCTGAAGCCATCCAGCGACTCGCCGCTGATTGCCTGGAAATTCTACGAAATCATGGAAGAAGCCGGAATCCCCGCCGGCGTCCTGAATTTCGTGACCGGCCCCGGAGGGGCGGTGGGCGATACGCTCGTGACGCACCCGAAGGCCCGCTTTGTTGCCTTTACGGGGTCCAAAGAGGTCGGCATTCATATCAACGAGGTGGCCGCGAAGGTCCAGCCCGGCCAAATCTGGCTGAAACGGGTCATTGCGGAAATGGGGGGGAAGGATTCCATTATTGTGGATGAAGACGCGGATGTGGATGCCGCAGTGCAGGGGGTCATCGCCTCAGCCTTTGGATTCCAGGGGCAAAAATGTTCGGCCTGTTCCCGCGTTATCGTCCATGAAAAGATCTATGACAGGTTTGTCGACGCTATCGCCCGGAAAACCGATGCCCTGTCGGTAGGCGACCCCGTCGATCCGGCGAATTACATGGGGCCGGTGATCAATAGGGGCTCGCACGCAAGCATCACGGCGTACATCAGCAAAGGGATTGCAGAAGGCGGCCGACTGGTTGCCGGCGGGTCCGCGACCGCTGGCGGCGGATATTTCATCCGGCCCACCGTCATTGCCGATGTGTACCCGGACGCTACGATTGCGCAGGAGGAGATATTCGGCCCGGTGCTCGCTGTCATAAAGGCCGGGGATTTTGATGAAGCGATGAAGATCGCCAATAACACGCAGTACGGTCTTACCGGCGCCGTGTTCACGCGGAACAGGAAGCGCATCAAGCGCGCCGAGGATGAGTTCTTCGTTGGTAACCTGTACGTGAACCGGAAGTGCACCGGAGCGCTGGTTGGTGTCCACCCCTTTGGCGGGTTTAACATGAGCGGGACCGATTCGAAAGCCGGAGGAAGAGACTATCTGCTCCTGTTCCTCCAGGCGAAATCGATCGCCGAGAAGGTCAGACCGTAGCATCAACTCGGATATCAGCGGGAGTAACAATGAAGGTCCACGAGTATCAGGGAAAAGAGATACTGAGAAAATTCAACGTCGCGGTCCCCGCCGGAAAGGTTGCGTTCTCCGTCGATGAAGCCGTGCAGGTGGCGCAGGAGATCGGGGGAAGCACCTGGGTGGTGAAGGCGCAGATTCATGCCGGCGGGCGTGGCAAGGGGGGAGGGGTGAAGCTTGCACGCAGTCTTGATGAGGTGCGGCAGGCGGCCTCGCAAATCCTCGGCATGCAGCTTGTCACACACCAGACGGGGCCCGAAGGGAAGATCGTCAAGCGACTGCTGGTCGAGCAGGGAGTCTCGATCGCGCGGGAGCTGTACCTCGGGGTCACACTCGACCGTGCCACGTCGCGAAACGTGGTGATGGCGTCGACAGAAGGGGGTGTGGAGATCGAGAAAGTGGCGGCGGAGACGCCGGAGAAAATCCTGAAGGAGTTCGTCGACCGCGCTGCTGGCTTCCAACCCTACCAGGCCCGGGCGCTCGCCTTCGGCCTCGGGCTGGAAGGGGACGCGTTCAAGAACGGCGTGAAGTTTCTCACCGCATTGTACGCCGCCTACGAAGCGATGGACTGCTCGTTGGCGGAGATCAATCCCCTGGTGATTACCACCGACGGCAGGGTGCTCGCGCTCGATGCGAAGATGAATTTTGACGACAACGCACTCGACCGTCACACGGAGCTGGCCTCCCTCCGGGATCTGGACGAGGAAGACCCCCTGGAGGTCGAGGCGTCGAAGTCGAACCTGAACTACATCAAGCTCGATGGGAACGTCGGCTGTATGGTGAACGGCGCTGGGCTCGCCATGGGAACGATGGATATCATTAAGCTCGCGGGGGGACAGCCGGCGAATTTCCTCGACGTAGGTGGAGGCGCAAGCGTCGAGACGGTCGAGGCGGGCTTCAAGATCATCCTTGCCGACCCCCACGTGCGCGCTGTGCTCATCAATATCTTCGGCGGGATCGTCCGGTGCGACAGGGTGGCCACTGGTGTGGTGGAAGCCGCCCGGAAGGTGCATGTGACCGTCCCCGTGGTCGTCCGCCTCGCGGGAACGAATGCCGAGCAGGCCCAGGAAATCCTCAACACGTCGGGGTTGAATTTTCTCGTGGCGGGAAGCTTGAAAGAAGCCGCAGAAAAGGTGACGCAGGCGATTCGGAACTAACACAGCCACGGCGGTGAACCTGAACGACGAGTACGATCCGGTCATCGGTCTGGAGGTCCATGCACAGCTCCTGACGCGCACCAAGGCCTTCTGCGGCTGCTCCACCACCTTCGGCGATGAGCCGAACTCCAACGTCTGCCCCGTCTGTCTCGGCATGCCGGGGACGCTCCCCGTCCTTAATAGTGCCGTAGTGGACCTTGTCCTCCGGATGGGCGTCGCGCTCGGGTGCACCGTCGCCCGCCGCTCCATCTTTGCCCGCAAGAATTACTTCTACCCCGACCTGCCAAAGGGGTATCAGATCTCCCAGTATGAGGAGCCGATCTGCTCCGGAGGGTCGTTTGAAATCGATCTGGACGACGGCGCGCGCAAGACCATCGGCCTGACGCGCATCCACATGGAGGAAGACGCCGGGAAGTCAATTCACGACCTGGATGCGGATACGCTCGTCGACCTCAATCGCTGCGGAGTTCCGCTGATCGAGATCGTGACCCAACCCGACCTCCGGTCGCCGCGCGAGGCGTACCACGCCCTTTCCCGGATCAGGCAGATCGTCACGTATCTCGGCGTCTGCGACGGGAACATGGAAGAGGGGAGCCTGCGCTGCGACGCAAACGTCTCCGTGCGGCGGAAGGGGACCGAAACGTTCGGCGTCAAGACGGAAGTGAAGAATATGAACTCCTTCCGGCACGTCGAGCGGGCGCTGGAGTTTGAGATCAACCGTCAGATCCGGCTCATTGAGGACGGCGGGACTGTCCTCCAGGAGACGCTCCTGTGGGACGCCAATCAGAATGTCGCCGTCCCGATGCGGAGCAAGGAGGAGGCGCACGACTACCGTTACTTCCCCGAGCCGGACCTGGTGCCGGTGCTTGTGGACGATGAGTGGATCGCTCGCCTTCGCCTCGACCTGCCCGAACTTCCCGCTGTGCGGCGCGACAGATTTGTGGCGGAGCTCGGTCTTCCCCGGTACGACGCCGATGTGCTCACGGCCGAACGCGAGGTGGCAGAATACTTCGAACAGGCCCTCGCGGCGCTCGGCGGCACTGGCGCCCAGCAACGGGAGAACGCAAAGGCCGTGAGCAACTGGGTGATGACGGATGTCCTCCGGGTCGTGGCGGAACGAAAGACGTTCCCGTTCCCCCCGGACCACCTTGCCGCGATGATCGGCCTCATCCAGAACGGGACGATCAGTGGGAAGATTGCGAAAGAAGTCTTTGAAGAGATGGTCGCGACCAGCGAGCACCCGAAAGCCGTTGTGGAGCGGAAAGGGTTGACGCAGGTCTCCGATCCGGCGGTCATCGAGAGCGTGGTGGCGGGGATCATTGCCGCCAATCCGCCCCAGGTGCAGAAATACGTCAAGGGGAACGACAAAGTGTTTGCCTTTTTCGTTGGGGAGACCATGAAGCTGATGAAAGGACGCGCAAACCCGAAGATAGTCAACGAGATCCTGCGGCGGCGGCTGGACGGGCTGAAGAAATAACATGTACGATCTGCGACGCATACTGGTTCCCACCGATTTTTCGCCGCATGCGGAGGCGGCTCTCCGCCATGCCATCGGGATGGCTGCGGAGTACGAGGCGGAGGTGACGCTCCTCCACGTGGACGACTTCAGTGTCTCGCCGCTTGGAGCTCGACCCGAGCGCCCGGAGTTTGTCGTTACCTATCAGGAGAAGAAGCGGGAATTCTTTGAGCAGGAATTCACTCGCCTGCGGCATCTGGCCGGCCTGAACACGATCCGGCTTCATACGCAAGTGCTCCAGGGGTGTCCGTACAAGGTTATCGTGGAAGAGGGAGAACGGCGCGACTACGACCTTGTAGTCATCGCGACCCGCGGGCTGACGCACCTCTCCTCGGACCTCATCGGGAGCACTGCGGAACGGGTGGTACGTCTCTCGCGCCAGCCCGTCCTCAGCGTCATGGGGCCGCCCGTCGCCGGGGGGAAGGTGACCTCGATCCTGTGTCCGACCGACCTGTCGCCGGCAGGGAATGTGGCGCTTTCGTACGCCCTTTCCATCGCGCGCCGCTACGATGCGCTCATCTACATCCAGTACATCTCCGAACTGGAAAAACCGGAACGCGAGGAAGACATCCGGCGAAGGCTGCCCGACCTTTCGGAGCATCATCCCCTCGCAGCGACATTGCGGGTGGAATACGTGTTCGACCGGGACATCGAGCCGTCGAATTCCATCATACGGTTTGCCGACGACAGGAATGTCGGCCTCATCGTCATGTCCACCCATGGGCGGAAGGGATTGCGCCGCGTGTACATCGGCAACAACACCGCCGAAGTCGTGCGGAAGTCGGTCCGTCCGGTCCTGACCGTCACACACCCCTTCCACCGCCAGATCTTTGCGGCACCGGTCACGCAGAAGAAGCCGCTGGGCATCCCTGCGCCTGACCGGCACTGAGTGAAATTCCCATACCTCTCCTTCACCTCACGAACACCGATCATGCATAACGTCATTATCGCCGGCAACTGGAAGATGTACAAAGACCTGACTGAAACTGCGGAGCTGATGGAGGCCCTCCGCTCTGCGCTTCCGTCAGTCAAACCCCATGTCACGGTCGTCGTCTGCCCGCCGTTCACATCGCTCGCGGTCGCCTCGAAACTTGCGCAGGGAACGCCGATCAAAGTCGGTGCACAGAACATGTCGCAACACGACGAGGGTGCGTTCACCGGCGAGATTTCATGGAAGATGCTGAAGTCGGCAGGATGCATGTATGTCATCGTTGGTCACTCCGAGCGGAGACAGTACTTCGGGGAAACCAATGCGCTGATCAACCTCAAGGCAAAGAAGGCGCTTTCGGCCGGCCTGATGCCGATCATATGCGTCGGAGAAACTCTGGACGAGCGGGAGAAGGGAGCGACATCTCAGGTGGTTACGACACAGATCCGTGGCGTGCTCGCGGGGATAACGGAAGCAGAGATGCAGCGTGTCGTGATTGCTTATGAACCTGTCTGGGCGATCGGGACTGGAAAGACCGCCACACCACAGCAGGCGCAGGAGGTTCATCAGCTCATTAGAAAACTGGTCGGTCAGCTCTTCAACTGGGCAACTGCCGAAGCTCTGGTCATCCAGTATGGTGGGAGCGTGAAACCTGACAATGCGGCAGACCTCCTCGCTCAGGTTGACATAAACGGAGCTCTGGTAGGAGGGGCATGCCTGAAGGCAGATAGCTTTGTTACTATCATAAATGCCGCAAAATAAGCGATTTTCGCATTTCTAATTGCTTTCAGGGGGCTTTATACTTATATTTAAGTGATATCCTCTATTACCTACCTCCGAGGCGGTTACAACTTACTTGCCGGGCCAGAAAAGACAACGCACAGAGTCTCGGTTCATCGGTTCGGCCATCCGGATACTGCGGTTCTCCCTCCTTCTTCCAATACTTTTCCTGGATTCTGGCAGGAGCCAATACCGTTTTCTTGAGAGTGGCGACACTCTTCACCGGGGTCCAGACGGTGGTTTTCTCCTCGATACTCCCACCAGGCAGATCATTGACCTCTCGGGTCCCTGGAGTTATGTCCGCGGCGGAAGCGGGGATGCGGGGATCGTGCGCATTCCGGCAGCCACCACATATCGGGGGGAGATCACCTTTCAGCGCAATCTCAACATGACCCGTGAGCTACTGGACAGGTACCAATTTCATCTCGTCATGCTCGGGGTTAATTACTCGGCCGACATTTCCGTGAACGGCGAGTTCGTGGCGAATCATGCGGGAGGGTTCACCAGTTTCGCGGCCTCCCTTCCGGAAAACGCCCTCCAGGCCGGTGATGCGAACATCATCAGAATCGCGGTAAACACGGAACTGACACCCACGACGACGCTGCCGCCGCGCGCGTCAGTGTGGGGGATGAAGAACTATGGAGGAGTGTACCGCGAAGTATTCTTGTTGGGTACGCCGCGGTTTTACGTCCGGGATGCGGTCATCCGGTCCGACCTCGCGGCGAACGGCATGAGCGCTCGCGTCACAGGATACATTATTGTGGAGGGGAAGGATAGTCTGACCGATGACGGATCGTCCGGAACCGGGGCCGTGATGGAGGTGGTGGACAGGATCTCCGGCGTCACCGTTGCGACCAGTGCGGTTGTCCCCCTGGTGCGCAAGGGGGGTGAGTGGGAGGAGGCCAGGACGGAAGTTCTGCTGTTCAACCCGAAGGTCTGGTCGCCGGAAGCGCCGGACCTGTATCTCGTGAGGTGCAAGCTCGTCAGAGCGGCCGGGAAGGAGATTCAACTTGTCGACGAGTACGATGTGGCCACGGGTGTGCGCAGTGTTGCGGTTGCTGGGGGGAATATTCTCTTGAACGGCAAACGGCTCGTCCTGAAAGGAGTGACGTGGTACGAGGATCATCCCTCCTGGGGGAGTGCGATTCCGGCCGCAGAGCGGGAGCGCGACGTCGTCTTGATGAAGAACCTTGGTGCGAATGCTGTACGTTTCGTCGGACACCCGCCGCATCCCACGATGCTCGACCTGTGCGACAGGTACGGGCTCTTGGCGCTCGAAGAGATCCCGGTGACGCAGACCCCCGGTGCTCTGCTGGCGACGGAGCATTTCGCCGACCTGGCCTCGACCGCCCTCCAGGAGATGATTGTACGCGACAGGAATCATCCCTCGGTGCTTGCGTGGGGTCTGGGGGACGAATTCGAGACGACGCATCCCGCCGCCCGCCCGTTCGTCGAAATGCTCGTGCAGCGCGCCCGCCTCCTTGATCAGCGCCCGCTCTATTTTTGCACAACTGCGGGAAACTCTTCGTGCGACGACCTTGTGGATTTTGCCGCAGTTGACGTTCGTGAACAGGACGTGAAAGCGTTTCGCACACGGCTCGACGCCTGGCGGGGCGCTCACCGGAAGCAGCCGCTGGTCGTGGCACGTTTCGGGACGGAGGTCCAGCAGGAGAACCGGAACGGTTACAGCGATCCTCTCTCACAGGAGGCACAGGCCCGGTTTTTCCTCCAGCGGCTTGACGTGCTCAGGACACTTGACTATGACGGCGCAATCGTGTGGTCGTTCAACGACTGGCTCGGGGACAGGCCGGCGCTGACGGTGCACTCGGGCGATCCGTATCTTCACTCGGTCGGGCTGGTCAGCGCGGCGCGCGAGAAACGGCTCGCGTATGATGCCGTGCGCTCAGTGTTCCGCGGGGAGAAGTTCGTTGCGATGCCGATGGGCACCTATAGTTCAGGGGCGCCCATCATCTATGTCCTTTCGGGGTTCGTAGTCCTGATCGCCGTTGCCTATGTGTATAACGCCAGCCGGCGGTTCCGGGAGAGCCTCCATCGGTCCCTGCTGAATTCGTACAATTTCTTTGCGGACGTGCGTGATCAGCGGATCGTAACCGTGGGACTCTCGACGCTCCTGGGCGTCATGGTCTCCTTCGCTCTTGCGATCGTGGCCTCGAGCCTCTTGTACCATTTCCGCGACAGCCTCGTGCTGGACAACCTCCTTTCGTACCTCCTCGTGTCCGATCGGCTGAAAGCGTGGGCGGTGCACATGATCTGGAGTCCGCTGCGCTGTATCGTGATCAGTGCGGGGCTCGTGTTCGTCACGATGGTGCTGGCGGCGGGTTTCGTGCATCTCCTGAAACTGTTCGTCCGTGCACGCATCTTCCCGTTCCATGCCTACACCGTCACGATGTGGGCGACGGCTCCACTGCTGGTCCTGGTGCCGGTCGGGATGATCCTGTATCGCGTGCTCGAAAGCAGCGTCTACGTGATCCCCGCCTTCGCTCTTGTGGCGATCCTGGTGCTTTGGGTGTTCCTCCGGCTGTTGAAGGGGGTTGCGATTGTTTTTGATATCCTGCCATTCAAGGTCTACCTGCTGGGCGTGCTTGCCGTTGCCGTCGTCGGGGGAGCGGCGTATGCGTATTTCGACTACGCACAGGCGGCGCCGATCTACGTGTCGTTTCTGCTATCGACATTAGCGCAATAGGGGGCTGCAGGAGCCATGTATCTCTCCAAACTGGAAATCGTCGGGTTCAAGTCGTTCGCGAACAAGGTGGCGCTCTCTTTCGACAGCGGCATCTCGGCTATTGTTGGTCCGAACGGCTGCGGAAAGACGAACATCGTGGACGCGATCCGCTGGGTGCTTGGCGAACAGCGGTACAGCGCCCTGCGCAGCGACAGGATGGAGGACGTCATTTTCAACGGGACCAAGGCGCGCAAGCCGCTCGGCATGGCGGAGGCGTCGCTGGTCATCGAAAACACGAAAGGGATCCTGCCGTCGGAGTATGCCCAGGTCACCGTCGGCCGCCGTGTGTACCGCTCGGGAGAGAGCGAATACCTGCTTAACAAAGTCCCCTGCCGGCTGAAGGACATCCTCGATCTCTTCATGGACACCGGCATGGGGGCCGATGCCTATTCGGTGATCGAGCTGAAGATGGTCGAGACGATTCTGAGCGACAAGACCGACGAGCGGCGGCGGCTGTTCGAAGAGGCGGCGGGCGTGACGAAATACAAGCACCGCCGGAAGGCGGCGTATCGCAAGCTCGAAAGCGTGCAGGACGACCTCGTGCGGGTCAACGATATCATCGCCGAGGTGCAGAAGGCGGTCAACACGCTCGAACGCCAGGCCAGGCGCGCGGAGCAGTATAACGACCTGAGAGGCCGCCTGCGGTCGCTCGAACTCGATCTGATGGAACGGGAGTATGCTCAGCTCCTTGGCAGATGTACGCCGCTGGAACAGAGACTCTCCGCGCTCGGCGTTGACAGCTCACGGATCGACCGGGATCTCATGGAAGGGGAACGGCGCCTCGACGAGATGCGGATACAACTGCTCGACGTGGAGAAGCGTCTGGCGGAGGCACAGCGCGACGTGAGTCTCCAGATGGAAGCGGCGCACCGGGTCGAAGAGAAGAACGCCGTCGCCGCCGAACGGATCAAGGCGCTGCGGGAGAACAGCGAGCGCTTCCGCAAGGAGAAAGAAGACCTCCGCCAGTCACTGGCCCGCCTCGAGGAAGAACAGGCCGCTCTCCGCGCCCGGAGCGGCGAGCTCCGCAGGGGTGAGGAAGACGCTTCGCGGACGCTGGAGGAACGCAGGACCGCTCTGCGGGAGTGCGAGGCGCGGCTCGATGCCAAGAGATCTCAGGTCCAGGCGCTGAACGAGAAGATGATCGCGCTCGTCCACACGATCGCCGACCGGCAGACCGAGGAAGAAAAAGGGAAGGGCAGGATTGAACACCTCACGGGCCGTGCCGACCGGGCCGCGGAGGAAATCGCCGCGTACCGCAATGAGACCGTCCGGCTCGAAGGCCTCTTCCAGGATCTGTCCGCACGCGATCGCCAGCTCCGTCGTGAGTTCACGGAAGCGGAAATGAAGTTCTACGACGCCGAGGGAAGAAAGAAGGCAAAGGCCGAACGGCTTGAAGAGCTCCGTCGCACCGAGGGAGATCTGAGAAACGAGATTGGCCGGGCATCGGCGCGTGTCGATTTTCTGAAGGGGCTGATCGAAACGCGCGAAGGCGTCCCGGAGGGTGTCCGCTGGCTTTCCACGACACCCAGGTGGAAACCGGCCAGGTTTGCCACCGTGGCCGACGCCGTGCACGCGGAAGAGAAATACCGCGCGGCGATCGAGGCCGCCCTTGGAGAGTACGCCGGCCTGCTGGTGGTCGGCACTCTTGACGAAGCGGAACGCGGGATTGCGCTCCTGAAGGAGGAGGAGCGAGGAAAGGCGACGTTTATCTGCCTCGATCGGCTCCCGAAATTCCATTCGCATATGCGGGTACCGAAGTTCGCAGGCGTCGCAGGGTGGGCGGTCGATCTTGCGCAGTACGACGCCCCCTATGCGCCGTTGTTCCGCCTGGTGCTCGACAGGGTCCTGGTGGTGGAGAGCTCAGCGATCGCGGCGGCCGTGACGGCCCGCTTCCCCGGCATCCGATGTGTCACGCTCGACGGGGAGATCCGGACGGGGGCCGGCATCACGCGAGGCGGCAGCCGCCGTCAGGACGAAGGCGGGCTTATCGGCAAGCAGCAGCAGATCGCGGAGCTGGAGAAGGAGATCGCCGCCGTCGCCGAGCGGCTCACGAAACTTGAATCGGAACGCGAATCGCTCATTGCCGAACATGACGCGATCGACTTGAAGACCTTCACCGATGCCGTGAAAGCGATCGAAAAGGAGATGAACGCGGTCGAAATGCGCATTGCTCAGGTTGCGTTCGAGAAGAAGCGGGCCGAGGAGGTCATCCTGAAGAACGAGGAGGAGATCCGGTCCCTGAACGCTGAGGCCGATGACATCCGCCGCCAACTCGAGGCGGACGCACCTGCACTCGACGCCCTGAGGCGTGACAAAGATGAGGCCGAACGCGCCATTGGAGCAGCCTCCGCCGAGCAAGAAACGCTGGAGGCGGACTGGAACCGCCGGTCCGTGGAGTTTAACCAGCTTGGAATCGCGCTCGCAACGGTGCGTGGTGAGCTGCAGAACACCATGAACGACATCAGGCGGGCGGAAGAGGCCGCCGCGGATTCCTCCGATGCGGCGTCACGAAGAGAGGAGGACCTGACGGCGGCTGCTGACGCCATTGCCGAGGCCGAGCAGGAGATGGCCGCAAACCTCCGCCAGCTGGATGAGCTTCGCGAGGTGCTCTCCGGCGTCGAAGCGCGACGGACGGCGGTGGAAGGAGAAGCCGCAACCCTCCGCGATGCGATCCACGCCGCCGAGCTCGCGATCAAGGACCAGCGGAGAGTCCACGACGATTCCCTCCGGTCCACCCACGACGTCGAGTTGAAGCTGGCCGACCTCCGCGCGAAGGCCGAGCATCTCAAGGCACGGGGAAGGGAGGAGTTCGATGCGGAAATTGTCCTCAAGACCTACCCGGAGGATGAGTTTGTGGACTTCGCCGCGCTGCGCGACGAGATCCAGGGGCTCCGCGACAAAGTGAAGTCGCTCGGCAACATCAACTTCGCTGCCTTCGAGGAATACACCGCAGAAAAGAAGCGGCTCGAATTCCTGACGACGCAGCGGGCCGACCTGATCGAGGCAGAAAAGACTCTCCTCGCGACGATCGAAGAGATCAATACGACGGCACAGAACAAATTCCTCGAGACCTTCGCCCTCATCCGCAAGAACTTCATCGAGACCTTCAAGAGTCTCTTCGACCCCGGTGATGAGTGCGACCTGCGGCTGGAGGAGGGAGTGGATCCCCTCGAAGCGGGGATAGAAATCGTTGCGAAACCGAGAGGCAAGCGGCCGACATCGATCGACCTGTTGTCGGGAGGAGAGAAGACGCTCACTGCGACGGCGCTGCTCTTTGCCATATACCTGGTCAAGCCGAGCCCCTTCTGCATCCTCGACGAGGTCGATGCGCCGCTCGACGATGCGAATATCGACCGGTTCACACGCATCCTGCGGAAGTTTTCGGACAACACGCAGTTCATCGTGGTGACCCACAACAAGCGGACGATGGAGGCGGCGAGCGCGCTCTATGGCGTAACGATGGAAGAAGAAGGGGTGTCGAAGTTGGTCACGGTCCGCTTTACGAAGGATGCACAGGTGGAATCGGCAGCCCTGGCATCGGCCTGACAATGGCGCTTGTGCTCTTTGTGGATTTTGACGGGACGGTCACGCGGGGGGACGTGGGGAATGCATTGTTCCGGACATTTGGCGGCGAAGAATGTGACCGGCTCGTTGCGCAGTACCGATCGGGGGTGATCGGGGCGCGTGAGTGCTTCCGCGCCGAAGCGGAAGCCATGGGGAGGTTCTCTGTCGAACGCCTACACGGGTTTATCGACGGACAGGCGATCGATGATTCTTTCCCCTCGCTCGTGGAGTTCTGCCGTGAGCGGGGAATTGAGCTCACGATCCTGAGCGACGGCCTCGACTACTACATCGAAAGGATCCTGCAGCGGCATGGCTGCGGGCGCGTTCCGTTCTTTGCCAATCATCTGACGCTTGTCGACCGCCGGGACGACGGCACTGCGCAGGCGGCGATCGAGTTTTCGTATGCCGACGCGGAGTGCAAATGCTGCGCCTGCTGCAAGCGCAATGTCATGCTCACACGCGCCGGGGACGACGATGTTCTCTGCCTTGTCGGGGAGGGGTTTTCTGACCGCTGCCCTGCTGGATATGCCGATATCGTCTTTGCGAAAGATTCGTTGCAGACATATTGCCAGCTGGAGAATATTTCGTACTTCCCGTATACCACGTTCCGTGACGTGATCGCTCGCCTGCAGATCCTGATTGCTGGGACACGGTTGCGGCCGAAACGGCGCGCGGTGGAGCGCCGGCAGGCGGCCTTCCGGCAGGAGTCATGACGGTGGCGGCCGAGGAAGGAGATTTCCGAAGGCTGGTATTCAAATACCGGAGCTACGCGCCGATCCCGTTTCTGCTGGTGATGGTCTGGTATGCCGAGCCGACGCCCCTCAGTCTTCTGGGAGGAATCGCCATCGTTGCGGCCGGAGAGTTCATTCGGTTCTGGGGAGTGTCAATTGCAGGTGCGGAGACCCGGACGACCGGGAGGGTAGGGGGAACGTTTCTGATCACCATCGGCCCCTTCGCGTACGTGCGGAACCCGCTCTACGTCGGCAATATGCTCCTCTATGCGGGGATCGGGCTCATGTCGATGGCGCTGTTTCCATGGCTCCTGCTCGTTGCAGTGGCGTGGTTCTACATTCAGTACTCCCTCATCGTGTCGAACGAAGAAGAGTATCTGGCGGACCGATTCGGCGATGACTATGCCGCGTACCGGAAGGAGGTGCGGCGTTTCCTGCCGCGCCTGACGCCGTTCCGCTCGCTGCGCCCGGCGCCGAAGTCCGTCGACACACAGGAAGGACTTGCCAGCGAAAAGCGGACTCTGCAAGCGATCGTCCTGGTGGTGGGACTGGTTCTGGCAAAGTATGTCTACCTCCTTGTCACGGAGTGAGCGTTGCCCATCCGCGTGCTCATGGTTGCAGGGGAGGCCTCCGGCGATCTCCACGGGGCCGCGGTCGTCCGTGCCCTGAAGCAGATTGCTCCCGCCGTCGAGGTGTCCGGGATCGGGGGAGACAGGATGGAACGGGAGGGGATGAGAATCGTCCAGCATATCAGGGACCTCTCCTTCATGGGGTTCGCTGAAGTGCTCCGGAACATCGGGACGATCCGCATGGCGGAGCGGAAACTGGAGGAAGAACTCGCAAACCGGAGGCCCGCCGTGGTCGTGTTGATCGATTATCCGGGGTTCAATCTCCGATTCGCGCGGCGAGTGAAAGGGTTCGGAATCCCCGTTCTCTATTACATCAGCCCGCAGGTCTGGGCCTGGCACAAGGGACGCATCCGGACAATGAAGGGTCTGGTGGACCGGATGAAAGTTGTGTTCCCGTTTGAGGTCGATCTCTACCGGCGTGAGGGGATTGACGTGGAGTTCGTCGGGCACCCCCTCGTGGAGCACATTGAGGTGCAGGAAGGACGGGATGAATTCTTTCGCCGGTGGAATCTCGAAGCGTCTGTTAAACTTGTCGGCATCTTTCCGGGGAGCCGGCTTCAGGAGATCGAGCGGATACTCCCCGTGATGGCTTCGGCGGCCGAACTCCTCCGCAAGGGGCGCAAGGTGCAGGTTGCAGCGGGCGTTGCGCCGAATCTCGGCGTCGACGTGATCCGCCGATATCTGCCGGAGTCTTCGGAGATCCGGCTGATCGAGGACGGGACGCACGCGCTTATGTCATACGCTGACGCGGCTATCGTTACCTCGGGGACGGCGACACTCGAAACCGGTTGGTTTGGGACGCCGATGGCTGTGGTATACCGAACCTCGCTCGTGACCTATTTCATCGGTCGGATGCTGGTAAACGTTCCGTATATCGGTCTCGTCAACATCGTTGCGGGGCGAAAGGTTGTGCCTGAGTTTATCCAGAACGCGATGACGCCGGAACGCATTGCCGGAGCCGTTGGCAGCATTCTCGACGATCCGGCACGCGCGGCAGCGATGCGTCGCGACCTGCAGGTCATCAGAGAGCGACTGGGACGACCCGGTGCTTCCGAGCGGGTCGCCCGTGGCATCCTGACTCTTGCGGGGGTTGCATGAATTCATTGGCCGGTCGGGCATGCCTTTTCTTCCCCATAGTCGTCCTGGCCTCGTGCGGGCCGTCAGGAGAATCCTCCACGAGCACCGCCATTGAATCGAGGGAGATTGTGTACCAGCGGGGCCATCAGCTCTATCTTTCCATGGAACTGGACAAGGCCGAGGCAGAGCTCAGGCGCGCCGCCTCAATGGATTCTACATACGTTGCGCCAGCGACGGACCTGGGCAGTCTCTATTACGACAAGGGTGTGCGCGAAGAAGGAGAGAATAACCCCCGACGCATCGAGTATTTCCGGCTCGCGCGAGCATGGTTCGCGAGAGCTGAAGCGCTCGGCAACAGCGATGCATCGGTCTACGAACGGCTGTGCGAAATCGCCGTGGCACTCGATGATAGCAAGACGTTCCTGAAATACGCACGGAAGAACGTTGAGCGCTACCCCTACGGACGGCAATTCTATAATCTGGGCCTTGCGTGCTACGAGGCAGAGGACTGGCAGGGGGTGATCAAATCGCAGAAGGAGGCAATACAGAGATTCAAGGATTCGCCCTATCTCGGCGGCTTCTACAGGCAGATGGGACGCGCGTACATGAAGCTCGACCGGGATCAGACAGCCGAGCGAACTCTGACGGCAGGGGTGCAGGCAGTCGAGGCCAAACTACACACTGCGGCAAAAGGTGATCGCAAGCGTCTCCTGGACGACAAGGTCGGCATGCTCCTGCTTCTGAAACGCCTGCACACCACCTACGGCGCCGCAGAGAAGCTCCAGCAGGTTGAACGCCAGCTGAGGGAAGCCGGCTACGGGAAATGAGTTACCAGGGGCCATGAGACGCCTGCTTGTTCCCGCATCATGGCTCTACGGAATGATGGTCGCGGTGAGGAACCGGGCTTTCGATATCGGTCTTCTGCCAGCGACGTCCGCAGGGGTTCCGGTGATCTCCGTGGGAAACTTGACGGCAGGCGGAACAGGGAAGACGCCGCTGGTCGGGGAGATCGTCGGGCGGCTGCTTGCAAAGGGCAAGATGCCGGCGGTAGTGAGCAGAGGATACGGCCGCCGGTCGCGTGGTGTTGTTGTCGTGTCGCGATCCGGGACTGTGCTGGTGGACGCCGCCGCCGGAGGCGATGAGCCGGTGCAGATTGCCGGCACATATCCCGGGGCGTCGGTCGTCGTCGGCGAGCGCCGTGCGGATGCGGCTGCGATTGCAGTGAAGGAATGTCGCGCCAATGCGATCGTCATGGACGATGGCTTTCAGCATCGGCATCTCCGAAGAGATCTCGATATCGTCGTCCTCGATGCGAGGGTCAACATTCGTCGCGAGCCACTTCTTCCGGCAGGCACGCGAAGGGAATGGCTCTCCGCGCTGCGCAGAGCGTCGCTGTTGGTCTTCACGCGGGTCGAAGGGGATGAGTTGCCGGCGTGGAGCAGGGAACTGCCGCTTGAGGTCCAAGGAAAGACGGCGCTCTGCCGGAACCGGATCGCTGGATTTTGTGATGCTGGTGGAGGTGCCGCAGGTTTCCCCACGGGACGCGTGCTTGCCTTCAGCGGAATCGGCGATCATGTGCAGTTCATTCGGACGCTGAAAGAGGCGGGTGTGGAGCTTGCAGGAGAGTTGAGGTTTGGTGATCACCATATATACACGCGGCGTGAGGCAGCCGGCATCGTCCGCGAGACGAAACGTCTCGGATGCGACGCAATCATCACGACGGAGAAGGATCATGCGCGGCTGGCCGCTCTGCCGGATGCAATGGATGAACTCCGGCGCGGGCCGCCGCTGCGTGTTGCCCGGCTTGCACTGAGCTTCACGCAGGGGAGCGAAACGTTGGAGCGGATGATCGACGAATGCCTGGAAAGGGGTGCCGCCTGATGGTGATCGGGATTACCGACCCCATGCGGGATGATGCGACGTACCTGAACTACGTTTCCCTCGTGCACCGATGGATGCCGGGAGCCGAGGTCCAGAAACTCTCGTGCGTCACCGGCAATTTTTCGGAGATCGGACACTGCGATGCGGTCCTGTTGAGCGGCGGCGGAGATGTGCATCCGAAATTTTACGGCCGAGACGATGCGGCCGGGACCGCCCGCGAGGTGAGCATCGGACGGGATCTGTTTGAATTCGACATCATCAAAGAAGTCATGGAACGCGGACTCCCCGCGCTCGCGATCTGCCGCGGCGCCCAGGTGTTCAACGTTGCCCTGGGGGGATCGCTCTTTCCCGACATCGAAGAAGCGGGATTCCCGAGTCACCGGCGGGGAGATGCGACCGAGCGACTTCACGGCGTGGCAGTTACCGCGGGCTCGTTCCTGCACGGTGTCGTAGGGGTCGAGCGGGGAATGATCAACACGTCGCACCATCAGGCAGTGGATACTGTGGGCCGCGGTCTCGCGGTATCGGCCAGGTCGGACGACGGCGTCGTGGAAGGATTGGAATGGGCGAGCCCGGCGGGCCGTCCGTTCCTGCTCCTGCTCCAGTGGCATCCGGAACGGCTGAGCGATACGGGAAGTCCGTTCGCGAAAAACGTCATGGAACGGTTCGGGGCTGCCATCGCGTCCCGCAAATCAGTGTAATGCACCACGCTCTACGTCATACCATCACTCACAAGGAAGCGCAATGAAGAAATACGTGTATTTTTTCGGCAAGGGGAAAGCCGAGGGGAAGGCGGAAATGAAAGGACTCCTCGGCGGCAAGGGAGCCAACCTCGCGGAAATGACCAACATTGGCCTGCCGGTCCCGGCGGGATTCACGATTTCAACGGAAGTCTGCACCCACTACTACGCCAACAAACGGACCTACCCGAAATCCCTCGCGGCGGACGTCAAGGCCGCGCTCAAAAAAGTGGAAGCGGCCATGGGCGCACGCTTCGGAGACCCCACGAACCCCTTGCTGGTCTCCGTGCGCTCCGGCGCGCGCGCATCGATGCCGGGGATGATGGACACCATCCTCAATCTCGGCATGAACGACACAGTGGCCGGGGGTCTCATCGCGAAGACCAACAACTCCCGTTTTGTGTACGACTCGTATCGCCGCTTCGTGCAGATGTACGGCGACGTGGTCCTCGGCCTGAAGCCGGTCCACAAGGATGAAATCGACCCCTTCGAGGCGATCATCGAAGCGAAGAAGAAGGAGCGGGGCGTTCATCTTGATACCGACCTGAGCTCCGAGGACATGAAGGAGCTGGTCGGCCGGTTCAAGCAGGCGATCCGGGAGAAAACCGGTCACGAGTTCCCCGAAGACCCGATGAAGCAACTCTGGGGCGCCATCGGTGCTGTGTTCGGCTCGTGGATGAATGAACGAGCAATCGCATACCGAAAGCTGTACGACATTCCCGAGTGGTGGGGAACGGCCGTGAACGTGCAGTCGATGGTGTTTGGCAACATGGGCGAATCCTCCGGCACGGGGGTCGCCTTCACGCGCGATGCAGCGACCGGCGAGAACCGGTTCTACGGGGAGTACCTGATGAATGCGCAGGGAGAGGATGTCGTGGCGGGCATCCGGACGCCTCTCCCGATCGAGGATCTTGCCGCGAAGAACCCGAAACTCTACAGGCAGCTCGACAAGATCCGGCTGACGCTCGAGAGGCATTACCGCGACATGATGGACATCGAGTTTACCATCCAGGAGGGGATCCTCTACATGCTGCAGTGCCGGGTCGGGAAGCGGACGGCGTTTGCGGCCATCAAGATCGCGGTGGACATGGTGGCTGAGAAGCTGATCACCGACCGCGAGGCGCTGCAGCGCGTCGAACCGGATCAGCTGAACCAGCTGCTGCGGCCGGTCTTCGACATGAAGGAGAAGGAATCAGCGGTCAAAGGAGGACGGCTGCTCGCGAAGGGACTGAATGCCGGCCCGGGTGCAGCGACCGGACGCGTGGTGTTCAATGCGCCCGATGCAGAGACCTGGGAGAAGCGGGGCGAGCAGGTGATCCTGACCCGCATTGAGACCTCGCCGGAGGACATCAAGGGGATGGATGCAGCCGAAGGCATCCTGACTGCCCGCGGCGGGATGACGTCACACGCGGCGCTGGTCGCCCGTCAGATGGGCAAGGTTTGCGTCGCAGGGTGCTCGGCGCTCGGCATCGACTATGCGACACACACGATGCGGGTGAATGGGAAGACGATCCGGGAAGGAGACTGGATCTCGATCGATGGGACGAGCGGGGAGGTGATCGAAGGGAAGGTCGCCACGAAGCCGTCCGAAGTGCTCCAGGTGCTGGTGGATAAGACGCTCGATCCGAAGGCAGCGCCTGTGTACCAGGAATACGCCAAAGTGATGCGGTGGGCGGACAAGTACCGCCGGCTCAAGATCAGAACGAACGCCGACCAGCCCGACCAGGCCGCCAACGCGGTCGCCTTCGGGGCGGAAGGGATCGGCCTTTGCCGGACGGAGCACATGTTCTTCGGCGAAGGGAAGATCGGTCCGATGCGCGAAATGATCCTCGCCGATACCGTGGAAGAGCGCAAGGCGGCCCTCGCGAAGCTCCTGCCGCTTCAGCGACGGGACTTCGAGGGGATCTTCGAGGCCATGAACGGAAGGCCGGTGACGATACGGACGATCGACCCGCCGCTGCATGAGTTCGTCCCCCACGAAGAGCCCGCGCAGCGCAAGCTGGCGCAGGAGATGGGGATCACCTACGAGAAGGTGCACCAGCGGGTTGAGGGTCTGCATGAGTTCAACCCCATGCTCGGGTTCCGCGGCTGCCGCCTCGGGATCATCTTCCCCGAGATTACGGAAATGCAGTCGCGGGCGATCTTTGAAGCGGCGGCCGAATGCCAGGCACGCGGCATTAAGGTGGAACCGGAGATTATGATCCCCCTCGTCGGCAACGTCAGGGAGCTCGCGCACCAGGAGGCGATCGTTCGCCGGGTGGCTGCCGAAGTGATGAAGGAGAAGGGGACGAAGTTCCATTATCTCGTGGGAACGATGATCGAAGTGCCGCGGGGCGCACTCACGGCCGACGAGATCGCGTCCGTGGCGGAGTTCTTCAGCTTCGGCACCAATGACCTGACGCAGACGACACTCGGCGTCAGCCGTGACGATGCGGGACGGTTCCTGATCCCGTATGTCGAAAAGGAGATCTATCCGAAAGATCCTTTCGAAGTGCTTGACCGGACGGGCGTTGGCCAGCTGATGAAGGTCGCCATCGAGAAGGGACGGGGAGTGCGCCCGGACCTCAAGGTCGGCATCTGCGGCGAACACGGCGGCGAACCGTCGAGCGTGGAATTCTGTCACCAGATCAACCAGAATTACGTGAGCTGTTCTCCTTTCCGGGTGCCGATCGCTCGTCTTGCGGCGGCACGTGCAGCACTTGCCGATGGACCCGCCGGAGGGAAGAAATCGGCTGCGGCGCGCAAATCTGCCGCGCGGCGCAGGTAGGAACACCACCGGCGCCGCAAAACGGGCGTCCCGGCAATTCCGGGGCGCCCGGAGTACACACATGTTCAGAGGAGCAGATTGCCCATGAAGCTCTCAGACTTTCGATATCCGCTACCCCGCAATCTCATCGCCAAGCATCCCGCACATCCGCGGGACAGTGCGCGACTCATGGTGGTCACGCGCGTCGATGAGTCAATCAAGGGCCTGCGGTTCTCGGAAATCGGCAGGTTCTTCAAGAAAGGGGATTGCCTGGTGGTCAATGAGACCAAGGTTTTCCCGGCGCGCCTCTTCGGGAGAAAGGAAAAGACCAACGCAAAGATCGAAGTCTTTCTCCTCCGCGAGCTGAACAAGGAAGAGAACATCTGGGACGTCATCGTCGACCCCGCCCGCAAGGTGCGGATCGGCAATAAGATCTTCTTCGACGAAGGGAAGCTCTGGTGCGAGGTCATTGACAACACCACGTCACGCGGACGCACCGTGCGCTTCAACGTGCAGGGGGACTTCTTCCGGATCATCGACCGGATCGGCAAGATGCCGCTGCCGTACTACATCAAGCGGGAGCCGACGGAGAAAGACAAGGAGACCTACCAGACCGTTTTTGCGAAAAGCATCGGCGCCGTGGCGGCACCGACGGCGGGTCTCCACTTCACGCGGCGGTTGCTGGGAACGCTCAGGCGGAAAGGCGTGAAGGTCGTCCCTGTAGTGCTGCACGTCGGCCTCGGCTCTTTCAGGCCCGTGGAGGTCGAAGACCTTACCAAGCACAAAATGGACTCCGAGTACTACGAAATCCCGGAGAGCACAGAGCTGGCGGTCAACAAAACCATCGACAGCCGGTGCAGCGTCGTGGTCTGCGGCACGAGCACCTGCCGGGCGCTCGAGTCGAGCGTGACCACCGACGGACACCTGAAGGCCAACCGGGGATGGACCGACAAGTTCATTTTCCCGCCGTACGACTTCAAGATCACAGACAAGTTGATCACGAATTTCCACATGCCGGAATCGACGCTCCTGATGCTCGCCTCCGCATTCGTGGGGCGTGACCTCCTGATGAAAGCCTACAAGAAGGCCATCAAGGAAGGGTACCGCTTCTACAGCTACGGCGACGCGATGCTGCTCCAGTAAGTCCCACCCCACGGGCGCGTCGGTATGAAACTCGTCCTGCTTGCCCTGCTGAACGCGGGCATCATCGGGCTCTTCCTTTGGCTCCTCCGGAAGAAAAACCTCCTGTCGTATTTTAGCGGGGGCCGTTGGTGGCTGACCTTTCTTTCCATCGCGGTCATCACGCTGATGGACGAGACGACGTCCATCTTTTACGCGCCGAGCGAGGCATTCCGGTTCATCGGCACGCACGCGATCGCGTTCATCGCGTTGACCTCGTTGCTCATGCGGTTCCTCACCACCCGCATGGTCGAGATCGCCGAGATCCTCGAGCACCACAACATCAAAGGGGGAGGAGTTTATTCGTTCTCCTACCTGGTACTCGGCCCGACGTTTTCGTTCATTGCGGTGGCATCCATTCTTGTTGATTACGTCCTGACCGCCTGCATCTCCACCGTGAGCGCCGTGGAGAATGGCCTCACGTACATCACGCTCACTCAGCCGGAGAAGCTCCTGATCCAGTTCGGCATCGTGTGGGCCATCGCCGGCTTGAACATCCTGGGGATCAAGGAAAACGCCCGGTTCACGTTCGGCATTTTTTTCGTTGTGACCCTCGTCCTGTTGACGCTGCTCGCCTCGGCCCTCTACGAGGCGTCTCCTGCGTCGTGGGGTGTCATCGGGAGGAGTTTCAGCGACGTGGGCGTCCGGGTGAGTGAGGGAGGATTGTTCGGAGGCTACGGCTACGTCATCGTCGGCATCGCGAGCTGTATCCTCGCCTATTCCGGCATCGAGTCGGTGGTGCAGACCGCCGGGCTGGTGAAGTCGTGGCGCGATATCGGCAAGGCGTACATTTTTCTGGCGCTCACGACGGGTATCTTCACTCCGCTGATCTCCGCGCTCGTTCTCAGCTCGGGCCTGAGTCCGGCGGAGTTTGAAACCGACCTTCTGACGCAATTCGGCGCTGCCCTGAACGGGCTCCCCTTCGGCCTCGCGGTGGGCGCGATTGCGAGCATTGCCCTCATCATGGCAGTCAATACCGCCTACGTTGCGTCCAGCGAGCTGATCGAGCGAGTGGCCCATCGATACAACTTCCACTGGATCATTAAGACCAATAACCGGCAGTCGCTCTATCGCGTGCACATCCTGAGCGCGACGTTTTTCTCATTGATCATCTTTGTGACGGGAGGGAGCCAGAAGATCCTGGCAGAAATGTATGCCCTGGGACTCGTGGCGAGTTTCACGATCAACCTGGGGAGCCTGCTGATGTACCGGTACGGCGCGGGGACGAAAGAAATCCGTGCATACAATACTTCACGCTTCGGGACATTCGTGGTGTTCGTGCTGATGCTCAGTTGCCTCGTCTATCTGGCTGTGACGAAACCCTACGGGCTTGCGCTCTGGCTCGGAGTGACGGCGTTTCTCCTGATGGTGGGCATGCGCGTGGCGAAGCAGCGCGCACCCGAGAACGTCCAGACGGCGCTGACGGACAATCCGATGCGGATGATCCTCGCGCTGGCGGAATCGTCGGGGGACGTTCTGGAAATATACTTCAAACGGCCGATGGAAGGTGGCGAGGAGGAAAACCCCAGCGCCGCATTCGTGAGCTTCTATTCTCCCCGGGTGGGCATCCCGCAACGACTCGCTCAGAACCACTACCGGTTTGCGCTCAGCGGCCAGGGGCTCTTCGACAGTATCACGGAACTGCTCTACGTCCTGAAGTACGAACTTCCCCACAAGCACGTCCGAATTCATTTCGGGTGGCCGCTTTCCTCATGGCTCGACCGGTTGGCGATCGGCGTGATGGTCTTCAGCATCATGAAGCTCCCGAAGCGATTTCCCGAATTCACCTTTGTGATCGAATACTTCGGGAAGAAGAATGCCTGAAGTGGTGGTGGTAATCCCCGCCGGCGGGCGAGGCACACGCTTGAAGCGGTTGCTCCCGAAGCAGTTCGCTCCCCTGGGGAACGCCACGATGCTCGATCATGCAGTTGCGGCATTTCAGGCTCTCTGGGAAGTTGATTCAATCGTCGTTGTCGTGCCCTCCCGCTTCGTGCGGCGGACGCGAGCGCACCTGACGAGGGCCGGGTTCGACAAAGTTGTTGCCGTGGTCAAGGGGGGAAGAACGCGTCAGGATTCCGTGCGAAACGGGCTTGCGGCCTGCGGAACGTCCACAGGGATCGTGCTCGTGCACGACGCCGCCCGCCCCTTCGTCTCCCGCCGTCTCATCCGTGATGTAATTCGTTCCGCCGTGCGTCACGGAGCGGCTGCTGCTGCACTCCCCGTCAAGGAGACGATTGCGATGGAGCGCCCCCGCCGACGGGGCTTTCTCCTTGACACCCCCTCGCGGGAGACGCTGTGGACGATGCAAACACCGCAGGGTTTCCGCACCGAGATGCTTCGACGGGCACAGCGTCGGGCGCAGCGAGCAGGGTTCGCTGGCACCGACGAGGCCTCGCTGGTTGAGCGCCTCGGCATTCCTGTCCGCATCGTGCCGGGGGACGAGTGGAACATCAAGATTACTACCCCGGCAGACATGAAACTGGCTCAATGGCTGCTGAAACGGCTCAAGAGGTGAAAAACCTTGCAATTCACGGGTCGCTTCTCTATATTTTGTGTTATTGTTTCTGACTAGACTCACCAGCCACCACCACAAGACCCGCTACCATGCTCTCTATCGGCGTCATCACGATTCTGAGCTACCTTATCGGATCGATTCCTACGGCCATCATCGTGGCGCGACGCGTACGCGGCATCGATATCCGCCAACACGGGAGCGGGAATGCCGGCGGAACGAACGTCTTCCGCGTGCTCGGTTGGAAGGCAGGCGTGTTCGTCATCATGATGGACATGGCAAAGGGGCTGTTTGCGACGATCGTGCTTGCGCGCCTCATGTACGGCCCCATTCCGTTTGAGAACAGAACGCCCTTCGACGACTTCACCGTGGTGCAGATCATTGCCGGCTGCGCTGCGATCCTCGGCCACGTCTGGACGCTCTTCGCCGGCTTCCGCGGCGGGAAAGGGATCGCCACGGCCGGCGGGATGCTGATCGGCATCGCACCCGTCGAAGTCGCGGTCGCCTTTGGCGTCTTTGCGATCGTCTTCCTGATCTCCCATTACGTTTCCCTCGGCTCTCTCAGCGCCGCCGTGGCGTTCCCGCTGACGATGTTCTTCCGCGAGAACGTCTTTATGGTGGACATCGAAGGATACGGCACACTCATCTTCTTCAGTATCGGCATCTCCGCCCTGATCATCTACACCCACCGGGCGAACATCAAGCGCCTGCTGTCGGGGACGGAAAACCGGATCACCACGATCAGGCTCTTCAACAGGCGGAATTCACCTCAGAAGGCCTGACGCTACTTCTGGCAGCACATGCGCATTGCTGTGCTCGGCGCGGGGAGCTGGGGAACGACCCTGGCAATCCTGCTTGCTGACAACGCCCATTCCGTTGTTCTCTGGTCGTACCGGCCGGAGGACGCGGAGCGGATGCGCACGACCCGCGAAAACCCCTCGTTCCTTCCCGGCATCAGGATTCCCGACAGCGTCTCGGTCACGTGCGAGCTCACGCCTGCGGTCCGCGACGCGGAAATCATCGTCGGAGCGGTCCCGTCGCAGTTTCTGCGGAGGGTCGTGACACAGGCCAGGGACTCACTCGACTCCCGGACACTCGTCGTCAACGTCGCTAAGGGGGTCGAAAACGGCACACTCATGACCATGTCCGAGATGCTTCACGACGCGGTACCCACGCTTTCGCCCGGGCACATTACGACGCTATCGGGCCCCAGCCACGCGGAGGAGGTGAGCAGAAGAATCCCCACGACCGTCGTGGCTGCCTCGGCCGACATCGGGACTGCACGGCTTATCCAGAAAGTGTTCATGACGCCCCAGTTTCGCGTCTACGCGAGCGACGACATACGCGGTGTCGAGATCGGCGGCTCACTGAAGAACGTGATCGCCATTGCGGCAGGCATCATCGACGGGGCGAACCTGGGGGACAATACGAAGGCGGCGGTGATGACGCGCGGCATCGCCGAGATTGCGCGGGTCGGCGTCGCGATGGGTGCCCACCTCAGGACGTTCTCGGGACTCTCAGGCATCGGCGACCTGATGGTCACCTGCATGAGCCGGCATAGCCGCAACAGGTACGTCGGCGTAGAAATAGGGAAGGGAAGAAAACTCTCTGAGATTCTCGCGGGGATGGTCATGGTGGCGGAAGGCGTTGCGACGACCCGCTCGGCGTACGAGCTCGCTCAGCGCGTTGGCGTGGAGGTCCCCATCATCGCTGAGGTCCACAAGATCCTGTTCGAAGACAAAGATCCGCTGGTGGCCTGTCACGATCTGATGACGAGAGACCCGAAAGGAGAGGTAGAGACCAATTGACGATGGACGATTGACAATTGACGAGCGAAGGGGCCCCACCTGTTTTCGTTGCCTCCTGAAATGCGAAACTCTCCCCCTCCCTCCCCCTCCCGTGAAAAGGGAGGGGGAGGGAACCTCCCCTTTCCCTTCTCAAGGGAAAGGGGTCGGGGGATAGAGTTGTGTCGAAGAGACGGGGATGGTGCGGTGAGCCTACCTCACCAGCGTCATCTTCCTCGTCAGCCTCACCGCACCCGCCGTCAGCGTGTAGAAGTAGCATCCGGTTGCCGCGCTGGCAGCGTCCCACTCTACGGCATGCTCACCTTCAGCGAAGACACCATCCACGAGTATTGTGACAAGCTGACCGAGCACGTTGTGGACTGAAATCGAAATGCGCGCGGTGTAGGGGAGGACGAAGCGAATCGTGGTTCTTGGGTTGAAGGGGTTGGGATAGTTCTGGTCGAGCCGAAAGTGCTCGGGCAGCGCACCCTGCCCATCCGACACGCCCGTTATCGCGATGTTGAACACTCGCCCCTCCGCTGATGCAATGACCGTTCCCATGGCTTGCACGGCTGCTAGCAGAACCTGCGTTTCCGTGGTGTCGCTGAACACGTGCAGATCGGCATACGGAATCCCGATGACAGAAAGGAATTGCGGGACGAATTCGTTGGCGGTGATTGTATAGGTTGCGGCAGGGTTGAGGGGTTGTCCGCCGATGGTGACTCCAGTGACGCGCCCGAAGGGCGCATTCCTCGAATCATACTGATATTGCATCCCCGAAACCTGGATCAGGTATTCATCCCCATGCTCCAGGTCGGACAGCCCGAACTCCAGCCCCACCATCAGGGCGGCACCGGTCATGGAGAACGTCGCAATCCTGTAGCCAAGGCCGTTGTCCGTGTTGAATCCGTATCCGATCGCGCGAAACACGTCCGCACCGACAATCGGACCCGGATAAAACGGCATCGCTGTCGACCCGCAGGTTTCAATCGCTATGTCGGTCCCCGTGGCCGCCCGGAATGCGTCGGTGATCAGGTTCCCCGTGGGCGTATCCCTCGGGCCGTAAAACATTACGGAGTCGGCGAATTCGGGAATCAGGGAGGGGACCGTGGCGACCTGCGCGGAGAACATCGGACCGTACGTTGCCTCGATACCGGCAATGAGATCGGCGACCATCACCGCGACCGACGTGTCCTGCGGCATGCTCAGGTCCAGCGGGATAATCTCATAAGAAACGAGAGAGACCTCCCCTGGGTCAACCGCCAGCCGCAACTTGCCCGCATTAAGCGTGAACCCGTCTGTCTGGACAATCCATGCTGTCCCCCCGAACACATTCTGGACGACGTGGGGCGAAGAGAGGAGATAGTGGTCATGACCTCCGACGATGAGCGTGATGCCTGGGACATACCGGGCGACGAGGGAGTCGACCCAGAGCCCGAGATGCGAGAGACAGATGATCACCGAACACCCGCGGTTCGTCAACGTATCGACCATCGCCGCGGCGATGGGGATGATGTTCGTGTCGATCACTGCCGGGCCCGGCTGGGAGATCAGGTTCGTTGCGGGCGTCGTCAGCCCAAAGATCCCCACCCTCACATTACCGGCCTGCTTGATCGTGTTGGGCGAGATGTACTTCGCCAGAGGTTCAACAGACGGGTCGGGGAGGACCAGATTGGCCGAGAGGAGCGGGAATGGCGGAGAGGAGCTGAACGCTGAGTCCAGGGTCAAGAGCAGGGTGGAAGGCGTGAGGTCGAATTCGTGATTCCCGACGGCCATGGCAGTAAGGCCGACGGCGCTCAGGATACGCAGTTCCGGGACACCGAAGTACTGGACATACGACAGATCGCCGATAGAAAAATCCCCAGCGTGCAGCAAGATGGCGTTGGTATCGAGCAGGCGTTCCCTTCCGAGAAGATACGCAAGGCGAGCAATCCCTCCCTGCGTCCCCTCAAGCGACGGGGTCCTTGGGCCGAGGGGGGGGAGGATGGAATGGGTGTCGTTGATATGCAGGATCGTGATTGTATCGCTTTGCGAGAACGCCAGCGAGGTGAAGCAGCACAGGGTGAGAAGCGGTAACAGTGTTCTGTGCGACATTTTCTCCTCCGTAGGTGTTGGTGGCCGGGATGTGGCCGTGGTGAAGGAATGATACAGAGGGGCAGGGAAGCGAAGTGTCACGGAAATGTAAAAAGAATCGCGCCACCGGTCTCTACTCTGCCTCTACTCGTGCTGATTACGGATGTCGCCCCTTCCCCGGACTCAAATCGGCCTAATCTGCAGATTTTACACTTTGTGAATCCCGATTCACTGGCACCCCTTGACCCGGAGTCTCGCGCGACGTAAGTTGCTTCATGGATTCACCGCCACACATTCAGCTTCGTTGGCCAATACTCTCCCTGACGCTCACCGCGAGCGTGGTCCTCTCCAACGCAAGCGCCGAGGCTCAGACCTGGCAGCTCATCGGACAGCTGAACCGGCAAGTTTTCGCGATCGCGGCGGACTACACTGATCCGAACACCATTTACGTAGCGGCCGGACTGGGGTTCAGTGGTGGCCTGTTCAAGACAACGAATCTGGGCGCGTCGTGGGACACACTCGTCAATCGCATGAATGTGGTGAACGTCAAGCTGGATCCTGTTGACCCCTCCATCGTCTATGCGTGTTGTGGTCCAATCCTGGATGATTTCCCAGGCGTCCTTAAATCCACAGATGGGGGGACGACGTGGATGAGAGCTGATTCAGGAATTGGCCGTGATCCGTATCAGTCAGTAATCGCGATCGCGATTGATCCTCTCCATGCAGAAACGCTCTATGCTGGTACTGGAGGGTATCACGGAGGGAACTTCTACAAGAGCACCGATGGAGGAAGATTCTGGTTCATGCCGACTGACACTGTCGTAAATGGCGGCGTTGGAGCGCTCGGGATAGACCCGGCCGATGGGAGCACGCTGTTCGCCGCGACTTACTATGGCATATGGAGATCCACCGATGGAGGGTTTAAATGGTCAGAGACCGCGATGAACGTGACAGGGTTTGTCTACAGCGTGGAAGTTGAAACAGCGTCACAGATTGTTCACGTAGGTGGCGACTGGCGGTACGCCCCGTGGTCGTACAGTCAATCCACGAATCAGGGCGAAACATGGGAGAGTGATGTGCGGGGTCTACCGGATTCAACCATGGTCCGCGATCTGCAGTTGTTGCCTGGCCAAGGAGGGAGCGTGTTGGCGGCGACGAATCGAGGAGTATTTGGAAGAACAGAAAGTTCGGGCTGGCAGCAGATTGGCGTGAATGGGCCGCAATACGTTAGCGCGCTGGCGATTTCCGGCTCAAGAGTCTTTGCCGGCTCCAACGATGTCTATTCGGCCGAAATCATCTCGGCGGTGGGGGATATGTCGATTGCACCTCAAGAGTTCCATCTGTTCCAAAACTACCCTAATCCATTTAACGGCGGAACTTGGATCACTTTTGATCTTCCGCTCGCAACGTTTGTCCGCGTCGCGATATTCGATCTGCTCGGTCGTCAGATGTCGATTCTGGAGGAGGGCTTCCTTGCTGCCGGCACCTACAAGCGTCGGTGGGACGCGGGGAGATTTGCCAGCGGGGTGTATATGTGCCGGATGGAGGCGGAGGGATCGATGGTCGCAATGAAACTGGCGCTTGTGCGTTGAGCGAACCGATCAACAATAGACGCTTGACAATTGACGACTGACAACAAAAAGCCCGGCGAGAGTCCAACCGTTTTCTCTCTCGCCGGGCCAATCACCCGCAACACTTCACTCTTAACTCTCTTCTCTCTCCTCTCTTCTCTGCCCTTCTGCTTAAATAAACAGCGGCGCCAGCACCAGCGTTATCGTACTCAGCAGCTTGATCAGTACGTGCAGCGACGGCCCTGCGGTGTCCTTGAACGGATCGCCGACGGTGTCGCCGACAACCGAGGCCTTATGCGGGTCGGAACGCTTGCCGCCGTATTGCCCGGTCTCGATGAACTTCTTGGCGTTGTCCCATGCGCCGCCGCCGTTATTCAGGAAGAGTGCAACGAGAATACCCACGATCGTCCCCACCATCAATAATCCTCCGACCACCTCGGGTCCGCTCGCACCGTTGACGGGAGAGCCGTTTGCGATAAAAAGCCATTTGAATACGAGACCCACTGCGATGGGCATCCCCACCACAAGGAGACCGGGCGCGACCATCTCACGCAGCGCCGCCTTGGTCGCTATGTCGACGCACTGGCCGTAATCCGGCTTGGCAGTCCCCGCCATGATGCCCGGATTGTTCTTGAACTGATCCCGCACGTTGTTGATGATGGAGTACGCTGCGCGGCCGACTGCCCTGATGGCCAGTGAAGAGAAGAGGAACACGAGCACGGCGCCGAGCATGGCGCCGACGAACACCTCGGGCTTGTTGAGGTTAATGATCCCCGAGAACTCCGGCATGTACACCTTCACTTCGTCGAGATAGGCGCTGAAGAGCAGGAATGCCGCGAGCGCCGCCGAGCCGACCGCATATCCCTTGGTCAGGGCCTTAGTCGTGTTTCCGACGGAATCCAGCCGGTCTGTCCTATCGCGGATCTCTTTCGGCTGCTGGCTCATCTCCACGATGCCACCCGCATTATCGGTGATCGGGCCGAACGTGTCCATGGCCAGAATATAGGCAGCGGTGCCGAGCATCCCCATGGTTGCGACTGCCGTGCCAAACAATCCGGCATGCTGAAGCCCGGAGTGTTCCCCGAGGAGATAGGCCGAAACAATGGCAGTGGCAATGACAAGAACCGGGTAGCCCGTCGATTCCATCCCCACCGCAATCCCTGCAATGATGTTAGTTGCCGGCCCAGTCTGCGAGGCCTTGGCGATGGAGAGCACAGGCCGATAGTGGTACTCGGTATAGTACTGCGTGATCAGAACGAACGCTACCGACGTGAGTACGCCGATCAGCCCGCAGAGGAAGAAGTTGAAGTAATAGTCCGCCCCCAGCAGCCAGCGCGCCGCGATGTAGAATCCGATCATGGCCAGAACGGCGGTAATATAGTAGCCGCGGTTGAGTGCCTTCATCGGGTCTTCACGGTCGTTTGTCCTGACGCTCAGGATCCCGATGATGGAAGCGATAATGCCGAACGCACGCGCCACGAGCGGGAAGAGGAGAACCCCAAGCAGGGAAAGGCCCTGGCTTTCCATGACCCCAACATTGGCCCGGTAGAGGCCGGCGGCAAGGATCATTGCGCCGATATTCTCCGCGGCTGTGGACTCGAACAGATCGGCGCCGCGGCCCGCGCAATCGCCGACGTTATCACCGACGAGGTCCGCCACTACGGCCGGGTTCCTCGGATCGTCCTCCGGGATTCCCGCCTCCACTTTTCCCACGAGGTCCGCACCGACATCCGCGGCTTTCGTATAGATCCCGCCGCCGAGCTGTGCGAAGAGCGCTACGAAGCTTGCACCGAAACCGTACCCGACGATGAGCAGCGGGATCTTTGTGACATCCTCCGTTACGCCGGAGGCCTTGACAATGGCAAAAAGACCGGCCACGCCGAGGAGGCTCATGGCAACAACGAAGAATCCGGACACGGCACCCCCCCTGAGCGCGGGCTGCAGCGCACTATTCATGTCCTTTGTTGCCCCGGCCGCAGTTCTGATGTTTGCGCGGATTGCTACCCACATGCCCATGTAGCCTGCAGCGACCGAGCACAGAGCCCCCAACACGAATGACAACGTCGTCCAGAGCGCGAGGTCGGCCGCGCTTGCCGGATCATGCTCGGTATGCGTGCGTACAAAAGCATAGAGGATGTAGATCAGCGCGGCAAGCGCTACTGCGAGGTAGATGATGGTCCTGTTCTGCCGTTTCAGAAACGCCTCCGCGCCTGCCTTGATGGCGTCGGAGATCTCGCGCATCTTCGGGTTTCCGGTATCCCGCTTCATGATGTCCCTGACCAGTGCCAGGGCAAAGAGGAGACCAACCAGACTGACCCCCAGGATGATGTTGAGTTCCATGTTGCCTGAAGTACTCCTTTCTCATGGTGTTCGATGCGTGTTCCTTTGTGTCGCAGGAAGGCCTTGGAAATCGATCGCCGGCAGTCTTCGGTCTGGCTATGACGGTGGTCGCGCAGAGTGCGCGCTCCGGTTGTCAGACCGTCTCCAGAGGAAATGAACCGGGATGCCGAGAAGAACGATGATCATGCCTGGCCACGTGTAGGTGGGCTTCAGGATCAGCAGATCGAGCGCAACGGCCGTTGCGGCGACGACGTAGAGTGCAGGGAGCACGGGATATCCGAACGCCCGGTACGGCCGCTCCGCATCGGGTTGCGTACGTCGAAGGATGAAGATGCCGATGACCGTGAGGATATAAAAGATCAGAACCGCGAAGATCACGTAATCGAGCAGTTCGCTGTACGTCCCGGACAGGCAGAGGCCGCAGGCCCAAAGTGCCTGGACGGCAAGCGCTACGCCGGGCACGGCCTTCGTGTTAAGCGTTCCGATCTGCTTGAAAAACAACCCATCTCTTGCCATCGCGTAATACACCCTCGCGCCGGAGAGGATCAGTCCGTTATTGCATCCGAACGTCGAGATCATGATCAGCACCGCCATCACCGTCGCGCCTTCAGGGCCCAGAATCACGGTCATGGCTGCAGTGCCCACCCGGTCATCCGCGGCAAACTGTATCCCCCTGCCGGCCGCGTCGGCCGCATCGGGGTGTCCCGCAAGCGGCAACACGCCAAGGTACGCCACGTTGGCGAGGAGATAGAGAACGGTGACGCTCAGCGTTCCGATGGCAAGACTGAGCGGGATCGTCCGCTTCGGCTCAACGGTCTCGCCGGCGGTAAATGTCACGCTGTTCCAGGCGTCACTGGAGAAGAGCGATCCGACCATTGCGACACCGATCGCCCCGAGGAGCGCCATCCCCGACAGCGGGACAGCCGGACTGCTGCCCGACGCGTCCGTCGTCATCGCCTCCCAGGGTGCGGCGAAATTCAGGCTGAACACCCCCATCGAAACAGCCGCAACGAGGCCGGCGACAATGAGTCCCACCAGCGCGGCAGTCTTCGCCGTGGTGAAGATGTTCTGGATGGTCTTCCCGCCGATGATCCCCCGCATGTTGATGCCAGTCAGGAGAAGAATGCTGGCGATCGCCACGAGTCGCTGGGCGGTCAGCGTGACGAGGCCCGCGTGCAGGATGACGGTGGTATCCCCCAGTCCGGGGAGGAACACGGCAGTAAACTTTGCGAACGCCACGGCAACGGCGGCGATCGTGCCGGTCTGGATCACCAGAAAAAATGTCCAGCCGTAGAGAAACCCGACAAGAGGGTTATAAGCCTCGCGGAGGTAGACGTACTGTCCCCCCGAGCGCGGCATCATGCCGGCCAGCTCGCCGTAGGCAAGCGCCCCCGTGACTGTCATGAGACCCGTGATCAGCCAGACAACGAGCAGCCATCCCGCCGAGCCCACCGTTCGCGCGATATCCGCGCTGACGATGAAGATGCCGGATCCGATCATGATCCCAATCACGAGCATGCTGGCGTCGTACAGCCGCAATGCCCGTTTGAACTGCGTGGGGGTGCCGTATCCCGCCGGCGATTCCATCGTCATGGGATTCTTCCGTCGATGGTCACGTGGCCTCTATCCTTTTCCTTCAGCGCGCAGTCTCGCCATGACGCTGTGCCGTCGCCCGTAGCCGAAGTAGATGAGGAACCCGATGCCGAGCCAGACAATCAGCCGCCACCAGTTCTCTTCGGGGAGCGAGAACATCAGCACGAGGCACGATCCGATGCCGAGGATCGGCACGAGGGGGACGAAGGGGGCCCGGAACGGGCGCTCCGCCTCCGGATGTTTGATTCGCATGATCAGCACCGCGGCGCACACGATCGTAAATGCGAGTAGCGTGCCGATGTTGGTCAGCTCGGCGAGAATCCTCAGCGGAAGGAACGCCGCCATGAGGGAGACAAAGACACCCGTCAGGATCGTCGCTTTGTACGGCGTGCGGAACTTCTCGTGGACTGCTCCGAAGAACCCTGTGGGCACCAGCCCATCGCGTGCCATGGCCAGCAGCACGCGCGGCTGGCTCAGCATCATAACGAGGAGGACTGAAGTGATCCCCGTGATTGCGCCGACGTCGATCAGACGCTGAGCCCACGGAAGCCCCGCATCGCGGAACGCCACGGCCACGGGAGCGTTGATGTCGATCTTTTCGTAGTGAACCATTCCGGTAACGACCGCAGACACCAAGATGTACAGGATGGTGCAGATGATGAGCGAGGCGATGATCCCGATCGGAACGTCTTTCCGGGGATTGCGGGCTTCCTCGGCGTGGGTGGAGACCGAGTCGAATCCGATGTAGGCGAAGAAAATGATTGCCGCGCCGGCGAGGACGCCGAGCGGGGCTCCGGACGGACTGGTCTGGCCGATCAGCGTGTGACCGAAGAAACTGATCCCGGTGTACCCAAAAGGGGCGAAGGGCTCCCAGTTCTTCGGATTGATGTAGAACGCGCCCACCACAATGACGAACAGGACGATCGCAAGCTTCACGATCACCATTCCGGCATTGAACCCCGCGCTCTCCCTGATGCCGATAACCAGGATCGACGTGATGATGAAGGTGATGGCGATCGCCGCGACATCGAAGTACGCTCCCGTCGCGATGAACGTGCCTGCGACGGGATCGAAATCAAATGGCGCGTTCCCGAAGGCGTATGGAATATGAATGCCGAAGCTCCCGAGGAGATCCTGGAAGTGCGCCGACCACCCGTGCGCCACCGTCGAGGAGCCGACCGCGTACTCCAGCACGAGGTCCCATCCGATGATCCAGGCGAACATCTCGCCGAGCGTAGCATACGCATACGTGTAAGCAGAACCGGCAACCGGGACCATGGAGGCAAACTCTGCATAGCAGAGGGCGGCGAAGATGCACGCAATGCCCGCGACGACGAACGAAAGAATCAGACCCGGACCCGCCTTATCGTGCGCTGCAACGCCGGTCAGGACGAAGATCCCCGTGCCGATCACTGCGCCGACCCCGAGGCTCGTCAGCGTGACGGGGCCGAGGACGCGCCGCAGTCGGTTCTCCCCCTTCATTTCTTCGAGCAGGAGGTCCAGGGGTTTTCGTGCGAAGAGCGGGTTTGCCATAGGTCATCCTCTGTGTTATGGTTGGTCCCGGGATGCGCGTGACTCCCCCCGGGGAGTGGCCCTGGTTGCGCGGAGGTGCTGGAGGTACTTCACCAGTATGGGAAGGATGGAGATGATAATGACGATGGCAATGACGTATTCGATCTTGTCCTCGATCCCCGGGATGCTCTGGCCAAGGTAATAGCCGAGGAGCACCATGCTGGTAATCCATCCCACCCCGCCGGTGATGTTGAAGAGGGCGAACCTCCGGTATTTCATTTCCGCCACGCCGGCCACGACCGGTGCAAACGTACGCGCGAACGGCATGAAGCGTGCGAGGACGATCGTGATGCCACCGTACTTCTCGTAGAACTCCCGCGTCTTGATCAGGTGGTCGCGCCGGAAGAAGCGGGATTGGGGGCGGTTGTAAAGCGCATGGCCCGCCCGCAGGCCGATGATGTAGCCCGTCGCATCGCCGGTCACTGCTGCAACGCTGAGCACCACAATGAGGAGCACCGGATCGAGCGCGCCGGTTGCGGCTGCGTAGAGGCCCGCGGTGACAAGGAGGGAATCGCCCGGGAGAAAGAAACCAATCAGCAGTCCCGTCTCCGCGAAGATGATGGCGAACAAGCCGACATACCCCCCCCAGATGACGATCTCTTTAAGGGTCGGAAGTTCCGGTAACAGGATCGCGGACAGGAGATCCAATCAGTTCCTGATGATAAGAATGGGTTGTCCCCCGTTTCCGCCGGCAGCGGAGACGGGCGATCGGGAGTTCAAAACCCTGCCGTCATCTTGATCAGCCACAGGAGCACGAACAAGCCGATGACGAAACTTATGATGCCGATTGCCACTTTGGCGCCCGACTGCGGCGGCTCTTTTGACGTCGTGTTCTCTGACATTGTGGATACCTCTCTCTGAGCGGATAGATGTGTAAAATGGGCTCGCGAGAGGGTATCACAAATGGGAGACGGTCGTTTGCGTATACACCAGGTGCCGTGCGTACCCCTGGGGATCCCAGCCGGCCGATGCGTGATGCGGAAGGCGGCTGAGGAGGGAGAAGGCGGGTCGGGGAGCCGGGACTGCTGTGAAAGCGCCCTGCTTCTGCTTGGCGTCAATGCCGGCGCGCTGGTCGCCCATTGCCTGAAGCAGGAGCGGCTGGAAAGACGAGAGTGCGACGTCCCGCTCCTGGGTCTGCCACGCACCGCTGTGGAGCGCTCTTGCCGCCATGGGGGCGGCCAGAATTGCGCTGGCAACAATCAGCAGCACTGCGCTCGCCGTTGTCGATGGCCTGTATGTCCGCCTGCGTGGCATGATCAGGCCGAAAGATACGAGGTTTGCCCCAAAGAGACAACAGGAATTTCGTGCCGGCCCGTCTCCTGATGCCTTGACACTCCTATGCAGGCACCGTATCTTGGGCTGACATGCACGCTTCCGTCACTCCCTCCGACCCATCATCCACGCCTGTGCAGTTCGTCAGGGGGATCGGACCGAAAAAATCGGCCATCCTCGAGCAATTCGGTATTCGGACGGTATACGACCTCCTGCTCCACATCCCCCGAAGGTATCTCGATCGGACGGCCATCGTCTCAGTCAGGGAACTGCGCACGGCGGCATCGGCTCCGCCGCCGGCATCGCAGACGACGGCGCCCGTGCGGAGAGAATTCACCGTGCTCGGTGAGGTCCGTTCGTTCCGTGTCCTGGGAGTCGGTGCGAAGAGCCGGTTCGTCCTGGTGCTGGCAGACGCAACAGGATCAATGCAATGCATCTGGTTTGGCGGCGTACACTACTGGAAACGGATGTTTCGGATCGGCGAAACACTCGCGGTCTCAGGACAGCCCTCGTTCTATGGCACGATTTTGCAGATGGTCCACCCCGACATTGACCGAATCACCCCCCCCGAGGGGGAGGAAGATGACGAAGCAGGCGTGAGCCCCGGTCAATGGATGAGGACACTGCACGCGGGGGGGTTGATCCCACTCTATCCTTCAGGCCAGGATCTCGCGCGGGTTGGGCTCGACAGCGGTGGCTTTCGGCGTGCAATCTGGGGAGCGCTGCAGACATTCGGCGACTCAATGCCGGAAATGCTCCCTCCCTCTATTATAGGGGCCCGCCGGCTTGCCCACGTGGCCCAGGCAGTTCGTGCGGTCCACTTCCCGACGGTGCAGGACGAGCTCGACGAGGGGCTCAGACGACTGAAGTACGAAGAGCTCTTTCTGTTTCAGTTAAAGCTTGCATTGAAGCGCCACCTGCAGAAGGATGAGACGCAGGGGATCGCATTTTCGCTGAAGTCCGCCCTCGCCCGGGGACTTGCAGATTCACTTCCTTTCAAGCTGACGCGGGCGCAGGTCCGGGTTATCAAAGAAATCTCCGCCGACATGGCGTCGCCCCGTGCCATGAACCGGCTGTTGCAGGGGGATGTGGGGAGCGGCAAAACGATCGTTGCAGTTCTCGCCATGTTGATCGCCGTGGACAACGAATATCAGGCGGTGTTCATGGCGCCGACCGAGCTGCTTGCGGAGCAGCACTGGGCAACGCTCTCCCGCCTACTGCGCGGACTCCCCGTGACGATCCGGTTGCTCGTCGGCGCACAACGGAGCACATTGCGGAGGGACGTGCTTGAAGACCTGCGCCGGGGAAGCGCTCAGATCGTCGTGGGCACCCATGCGCTGTTCGAGAAGGAAGTGTCCTTTGCCCGGCTTGGTCTGGTGGTGATCGACGAACAACACCGGTTCGGCGTGATGCAGCGGGCCTCCCTTCGCGAGAAAGGATTGCATCCCGACGTGTTGGTCATGACAGCAACGCCCATTCCGCGGACCCTCTCGCTGACGCTCTACGGCGATCTGGACGTCTCCGTGATCGATGAGCTCCCTCCCGGTCGAACGCCGATTAAGACGGTTGTCAGGGGGGAAGGAGAGCGGGATGCCGTTGCCGGATTTGTCCGCCAGCAGATTGCTTCAGGCCGACAGGCTTACTACGTGTATCCGCTGATCGAGGAATCTGAAAAACTGGACCTGAAAGCGGCGACGGTCTATTACGACCACCTGCGCGACGAGGTCTTTCCGGGTCTGCGGCTCGGTCTCATGCACGGGCGACTGCGGAGCGAAGAGCGCGACGAGGTGATGGCGCGCTTCTTGCGACGCGAGATCGACATTCTGGTGGCCACCACGGTGATTGAGGTCGGCATCGATGTTCCCAACGCGACGGTAATGGTGATCGAGGACGCGGAGCGCTTCGGTCTGGCGCAATTGCACCAGCTGCGCGGACGGGTGGGGAGGGGGAGCGAGCAGGCCTACTGTATTCTTTTTACAAAGAGCTGGGTTGCGCGCAATGCTGGTCGCGCTGCGGCGCGAGGCGTGGAGAACCTCACCTCGGATCAGGAGCGTCTTGCCGAGCTGCGGCTTGCGGCGCTCGTGAGCACGACCGATGGGTTCGCAATCGCCGAGACGGATCTCCGGCTGCGTGGTCCGGGAGATTTTTTTGGCACGCGGCAGAGCGGCTTGCCGGAGTTCAGAGTCGCCGACATCATCGCCGACGGCGCGCTGCTCAACGACGCGCGCGCGGACGCGTTCGCTCTCGTCGACCGAGATCCGCACCTGCTGCAACCCGAGCATCGCGCGCTCGCGGCGCATCTGCGCGCACGCTGGCGGGACGAGATGAAGCTGTTGCGCGTCGGCTGATGATGATCATGGAGTAGGGAGTAAGGAGTATGGAGTGGGGAGAAAGCGCGGTGGGAAAGTGAGCAGCAATCTCCGTGCCGGATCGCTCTCTCACCATGCTCAATGCGACTCACAATCGCACTTTCTTCTTGACAAGCATGCGGAATTCTATATATTAGCACTCAGGTGATGATTGTGTTCAACAGTTTGGAGTGTTCCTGGATCCCTCGCTACCACAGACTCCCAGCTTCTCCGAGACACTCGCTCTCGTCTACAACGTAAAATCGGAAGCAACACCACACACCTCAGTCGGCGTCACCTCCTCCGTCAGCGCATCGCCTTCACTCTCTTCGAGCAGTCGCACGTATCATCCAACACCATTGCGCACTGTTGACCCGGCGGAACGGATCAATGATCTGTACGCCGAGTGGGATACCATGGACACCGTCAACGCCGTTCGGGCGGCGCTTGCCGAGAGGTTCGACGTTGCGATGATCGAGGCCGATGAGCGAGCGTACGAAAAACTCAATAGAATCAGGCCTTTTTTCGTGTTCAACATGGCCGAAGGACTCCATGGCCCTTCCAGGGAATCGCAGATCCCGGCCATGTTGGAGATGCTCATGATCCCGTATCTCGGCTCCGATCCCCTTACGCTTGGCATCTGCCTGGACAAGTCGCGCGCGAAGGAAGTGCTTTCCTACCACGGCATCCGTACCGCGCCCTTCCGGCTCGTCGAATCGGCCGATGTCCTGGGACGGCTGAAGATAAATCTCCCGGCGATCGTCAAACCGTTGCATGAAGGGTCGAGCAAAGGGATCTTTGATTCATCCGTCGTCCGCTCCGCAGCCGAACTTGAGCGCGAGGTTCATGCAGTGCTGTCCACGTACCATGAGCCGGCGCTGGTCGAAGACTTTCTCCCGGGGAGAGAATTCACCGTCGCGATCATGGGGAACGGCGACAACGTGAGAGTTCTGCCGATCGTGGAGATTCGGTTCGACACTCTGCCGGAAGGCGCGAACCCGATCTACTCGTATGAAGCCAAGTGGGTTTGGGACACTGTCGACGATCCCCTCGAGATCTACGCGTGCCCGGCTTCGGTGGAGGAACCGCTGCGCCGGGAGATCGAAACGCTCTGCCTGCGTGCGTACCGTGTGCTCCGATGCCGCGACTGGTCGCGCATCGACGTACGTCTCGACGCCCGCGGGCGGCCCCACATCCTTGAAGTGAATCCCCTGCCGGGCATTCTGCCGCGTCCGGAAGACAACTCCTGTTTCCCCAAGGCGGCGCGTGCCGCCGGCATGTCGTACAGCGGCCTGATCAACGCCGTGACCGACATAGCGCTGGCACGCTGCGGCCTCGAGGTCGCCCTGCAACCCAGGGCGATCCCCGCTTAACAGAAACCAACCGGGACGCCCCCACCACCATGGCCAGGAAAATTCGGATCGCCGTTCTGTACAATGAACCCGTCGTCGGGACCGAGGCGGGTCGCAAGTACATCGCCGAAAACGGCCAGCTGCTTGAAGGACCCGCGCCGACCCCCAAGCCGGCTAGCCGCAAGGGAAAGCTGCTCGCGACACAGGCCCTGATCGACCTTTCCGAGATCGGCGTGGTGGAGGAGATGGAGGACATCAGAGCGGCGCTGAACGCCCTCGGCTACCGGACCACGATCTTCAACGTGGACAGCAAGTTCTTCCGCCTGATCGACTACCTGCGGGCGGAGCGGCCCGATCTGGTGTTCAACCTCGTGGAAAGCGTCGAGAATGATTCTTCGCTGGAGATGAACGTGGCGGGTGTCTATGAGCTCCTGAACATCCCGTACACCGGGGCCGGTGCGCTGGCGCTCGGCACCGCGCTCAACAAGCCTCGCGTCAAGGAAATCCTGACCTACCACGGCATCCGCACGCCCAAATTCCAGGTCTTCGGTCTGAAGGACAAAATCGTCCTGCGCGAGGGGATGCGGTATCCACTCATGGTCAAACCATCGCGCGAAGATGCCAGCGTCGGCATTGATGACATGTCGGTCGTGTACTCGCAGGCCGACCTGCGGCGGCGGGTCAGGTTCATCCACCATGAGTACGACCAGCCGGCGCTCGTCGAGCAATACATCGACGGGAGGGAATTGAACGTCGCGATTATCGGCAACAGGCCGCCGGTGGCCCTGCCGATCTCAGAGATCGACTTCTCCGGGCTGACGGAGGGGATGCACCGCATCGTCAGTTACGAGGCGAAATGGATGCAGGGGACGGTCGCCTATGAAGGCACAAAAGGGACCTGCCCGGCGCCGCTGACGTCGCAGCAGGAGACGAAGCTGAAGGAGATCGCCATCCGCTGCTATCAACTGATCGGCTGCAGGGACTACGCGCGCGTCGATTTCCGATTGACGAAGGATGGTGTGCCGTACGTGCTTGAGGTCAATCCGAATCCCGACATCTCGGACGATGCGGGCTTTGCACGCTCGGCGCGTGCGCAAGGGTTCACGTTCCCGGAGATCGTCGGCAAGATCGTCGAATCGGCGCTGGAGCGCTGCCGGTGATCCGTCCGCTGCGCCGCGAGGACCGCGAGCCGCTCCGCCGGCTCCTCGTCGCGACCGGCGTGTTTACGGAACAGGAAATTCTAATTGCCCAGGAACTGATTGACGCAGTACTGGAGAAGGAAGGACAGAAGGATTACATCATCAGGGTTTGTGAGGAGGAAGGGAGGGTGCTCGGTTACTACTGCATCGGGCCGACCCCTGCCACGGAGGCGACATTTGATCTGTACTGGATCGCCGTCGATCCTGCCCACCAGGGCAAGGGAGTCGGCGGCACGCTTGACCGGCACGCGACGGAGCTTGTCGCGTCCATGGGGGGGAGGTTGATCGTGGCGGAGACATCTTCACGGCCGGCCTACGGCGCTACGCGCGAGTTCTACCTGCGGCGGGGATACGGCGAGCTTGCGCGCATTATGGAGTACTACCGTCCCGGCGACGACCTCGTGGTGTACGGCAAATATCTGACACGATAGGGGAGGTTGACACACACGTATGGAACTCTGGCAGGAAATGCTGCGGCAGAGTGTGGACAGCGGGAAGGACCTGGTCAACCGGTTCGGGTTCGACAAGGACCTGGCGGACCGGCTGAACAAGCTCTTCCACATCCGGATCAATCCCTACTATCTCAGTCTGATCCGCTACCCGGGCGATCCCATCTGGCTGCAATGCATTCCGGACGGGAAGGAGCTCGAGGAGGATGGCCTCCCCGAGGATCCGCTGGCGGAAGACTCGCACAGTCCCGTGCCGAGCATCGTCCACCGCTACCCCGACCGGGTCCTCTTCCTGACCACCAGCCAGTGCTCGATGTACTGCCGGTTCTGCACCAGGAAGCGTAAGGTGGGAGACTCCTCCAAGATCAACATGAAGTTCATCCAGGACGGCATTGACTACATCGCGGGCCGGCCCGAGGTGCGCGATGTCATCCTCTCGGGGGGGGATCCCCTGATGCTGACCGACTTCATGCTGGAAAAGGTCATTGCCGGGCTGCGCGCGATCCCCCACGTGGAGATCATCCGTCTCGGGACGAAGATGCCCTGCGTGCTTCCCCAGCGCATTACACCGAAACTGACGCGGATGCTGCGCAAGTACCATCCGATCTATGTCAACACCCACTTCAACCATCCGTGGGAGTGCACCGCAGAGGCGCGGCGGGCATGCGAGATGCTCTCCGATGCCGGTATTCCGGTGGGGAATCAATCGGTGCTGATGAAAGGCGTGAACGACGACCCGGAAGTGATGCTTGAGCTCATGCGGAAACTACTGGTGATGCGCGTCCGGCCCTACTACCTCTACCAGGCGGATATCACGAAGGGCGCCAACCATTTCCGGACCCCTGTCAGCGTCGGCCTCGAGATCATGGACAAGCTGCGCGGTCACACGTCGGGGCTCGCCATCCCCTACTTCGTCATCGACGCGCCGGGGGGCGGCGGGAAGATCCCGCTTCTCCCGCAGTACGTCCTTGGACGGAACGGGAATCAGATCATCCTTCGCAACTACAAGTATGACATCTTCACCTATCCGGACGTCGAGGAGACGCCGGGGGTTCCGACGCCGGCGGTGGAGAAACGGTTCACGCGGAAGAAGAGGAGACCGAAGACACAGTACGAACCGGACAAGGTGCAGGTGTAACGAGGCCCGTCCGCACCCCGTCGCCAACAAGAGAAGAGCCCGGCCGGCATTGCCGACCGGGCTCTTGCATGTTCCACGGCGACGCTATTTCAGCTGGCCGGAGAAGAGCTGGAGCAGTTTGTCGATCGGGAACGGTTTCTGCAGCAGCAGGTCGCAGTCCTTCTTGCACGCAGCCTTGACCTGCGTGAGGTCGTCCACGCCGGTGAGGAAGACAAAGGGCGTGTTCCGGTAATCGGGTTTCTCGCGCAACCGCCGGTGGAATTCCACCCCGTTCATCTCCGGCATCTTGACGTCGGAGACGATGACGTCGATGCGCTGACGGTCCAGAATGTTCAGCGCTTCCTGCCCGTTGACGGCAATGGTAATGGAATGCCCGAGACCGGTCATCACTTCCTGGAGCATCTCGAGGTATTCAGGTTCGTCCTCCACCGCCAGAATTCTCATGCTCTCCCTCCTTGCGTACGCGACGCCAAGCGATCATTCTCCCCAAGATACGCCATCCTCCGGCGCTTGTCAAGCGATCCGAGCCGCGTTGCCTCTCGAAATCGGATTGCGTAGATTGATGACATGCGGATTCCTGATGAAACGATTGAGGAGGTGCGACGGGCGTCGGATATCGTCGACGTCATCGGCGGCTATGTGCAGTTGAAAAAACGGGGAAAGAACTACATCGCCCGCTGCCCGTTCCACCAGGAGAAGACGCCATCGTTCACCGTGAGCGCCGAAAAGCAGATGTATCACTGCTTCGGCTGCGGTGCCGGGGGCAATGTCTTCACGTTTGTCATGGCCCAGGAGAAGGTCTCGTTCGTTGAGGCGGTTCGGACGCTCGCTGAGCGGGCCGGGATCGTGATCCCCGAGTCGACCGCCGACCGCGCACAGGCGACAGAGAACGAAGGGCTGTACGACGCCTGCAAGACCGCGGGCCTTCATTATTACGACAATCTCGTCAACAGCATCGAGGGGAAACTGGCCCTCGAGTACCTCCATCACCGAAGGTTCAGCGATGCAACGATCAGGAAGTTCGGACTGGGATACGCGAAGAACACCTGGGACGACCTCGTCCGGCACATCGAAGAGCGGAAGCTCGACATCACCCAATTCATCACTGCCGGGCTCGTCCTGAAGCGCGAAGAGGGCCAGAGCTATTATGACCGGTTCCGTGGGAGGGCGATGTTTCCCATCTTTTCCTCTTCGGGTCGCCCGATTGGCTTCGGGGCGAGGAAATTGCGGGAAGACGATCCGCTGGGAAAATACATCAATTCCCCCGAGACCCCCATCTATAATAAGAGCAGGAACCTGTACGGCCTCTTCCAGGCCAAAGAGGCGATCCGGGCAAAAGGTTTTGCGATCCTCGTGGAAGGCTACGCCGACCTGATCTCGCTTTTCCAGGCAGGGGTGGAGAATGTGGTGGCTTCGAGCGGAACAGCGCTGACGGAGGATCAGATCCACCTTATCGGGCGGTACGCCAATGCCGTAACGCTTGTGTACGATGCCGATTCCGCCGGATCGAAGGCAACGATGCGGGGGGTGGATCTCCTTATCGAACAGGGGATGGACGTCAAGGTGGCCCCCCTCCCTCAGGGGGAGGATCCCGACTCGTTTGTCCGAACGCGAGGGGGCGAGGCCTTCGGCCGCCTGATCGAGGGGGCGGTTTCATTCCTGGATTTTAAGGCGGCAGCATTCCGCGACCAGGGTCTCCTCGCAACGCCCGAGGGAAAGACCCGCGCCGTCCGTTCGCTGGTGGAGACTCTGGCGAAGATGGGGGACGAGATCAAGAGAAACTTCTACATCCAGTACGTTGCAGAGAAGTACGGCATTTATGAAACAGTACTCTACCGGGAGCTGGAGAGAATACTTGCCAGGGAGGCAAGGCGCGAATCGTTCGGCGGAACGCGTGAAGCGCCGCAGACTCCTGCTGAAACGCTCCCCGCAAGTCCCGATGATGCGGCTGCGCCGCTCTCGGCGCACGAGCGCGACCTTCTGAAGGTGATGCTTGAAGCGGGGCCTGCGATGGTCCAGTTTGTCTTCACCCATCTCACACGAGATCACTTTGTCCACCCGCTTGCCCGAAAGGCAGTCGATGTCGTCATGCAATCTGTCGAGAGCGGCAAGGAGTGGGATCTGCCCTCGATGGTCAATGGCATCGATGATGCAGAGCTTGGGAAGTTCATCGCCGATATCACCGTCACTCGCTACGATCTCAGCAAAGAGTGGTCCGGCGTCAGGCAGGGGGACCTCTGGACCATCGCCGAGAAGAGCATCCTGCGCGCCCGCGCAATCGAGATCCGACGGCTCATCGAGGAGAACTTGCGGCGGATGAAAGATGCGACCCGGAGCGGCGAAGACCTCACCCCGTACATGGAAGAAAGCATCCGGCTCGAACGGGAACGGAAGGAGCTTGAAACGGTTCGGCTCATCAACGACTCCCCCGCCCCTGAGGGACAGCAGTGAGCGGCGCACTAGACTATCCTCTGATCCTCCTGGCGGGAGTGCTGGGAAGTCTTCACTGTGTCGGCATGTGCGGAGCCATCGTTCTGGCCTATTCCACTGCCGGCGGCACGGGCGCCACCCAGGCGGGCGTCGTCGCAAGTCTTCCGTCACACCTGGCGTATAACGGAGGGCGGGTGTTGGCGTATGTGTTGATCGGTGGGCTGGCGGGAGCTGTGGGTGGCATCATTGGCTCACTGGAGTGGGTGGGGAACTGGTTCGCTCTGGTTGCGGGCATCGTAATGACAGTCGCGGGGCTCCTCATGCTTGGCCTTGTCCCCCGGTTGGGAATCATGTCCGACGGAGAGCAGGGTTGGTTCAGGCGGCTACATCTGCAGTCCGTCGCCAACCTCCTGGCATTGCGGTCGCTTGAGAGCCGGTTCTATATCGGTCTGCTTACACCCTTTCTTCCCTGCGGACTCCTTTACTCGATGTTTCTCCGGGCGGCAGCTGCGGGAAGCGCAACCGGCGGTGCACTGACGATGCTCCTCTTCGGCGCCGGCATCGTTCCGGCGCTGGTTGTCACCGGGCTGGTGTCGGCATACGTCGGCGTCCGTCTCCGCTACTACGCGACAAAGCTCGCCGCGGTCACGGTCCTCCTCATGGGGATTACGATGATCATGCGGGGGACTGGCGTCCCGTTCCCGTTCGGCGATCATGCGGCTCACAGGGTGTCGACGGAACAACACGTCCCGGAGCACATGGAGCACGGCCACTGACAGGGTTCATTGCAATTGACCGCGGTTTCGGCTACATTGAACACATCGGAGCGAACCCCGGAGACGCCGTCTGTTGCATGACCCTTCCCGCATATTGGTCGTCCGTACGGACCGCCTCGGCGACGTCGTCCTCACCCTTCCCCTTCTCCCCATTCTCCGCAATCGATTCCCGGATGCTTACATCGCTATGCTGGTGAGTTCATATGCCGGAGGGATCGTCGAGGGCCATCCGGCGTTGAATGAACACCTTACGTATGACAAGGAGGGGGCACGTATTCCGATGGGTGCGATGGTCAGCCGCTTGCGGGAAGGACGCTTCGACACGGCGGTGGTAGTTCACCCCACGGCCCGACTGGCGTTGCTGATATGGCTTGCACGAATTCCTGTCCGGATCGGCTCTGGTTACCGCTGGTATTCCGTCCTCTTCAACCGGAGAGTCTACACGCACAGGAAGACTGCTGAGCGCCACGAACTGGAATACAACCTCGAACTGCTGGACCGGCTCGGCTGTACCACAAGGGGCGTTCCTCCGCAGTTCACCATCCCAGTTCCTGCTGAAGCGCACCGGCGGGTGAACGAGCTTCTCGCGGGACATGGCATTGAGGAGAAGGCTCGTCTTGCGGTGGTCCACCCGGGCAGCGGCGGATCGGCGCGTGAATGGCCGCTGGAGTCGTTCGGCGGTCTCGCGAGGATTCTTATAGACGTTCACGGCATGGAGGTTATCGTGACGGGGAGCCCGAACGAGTCGGAACAGGCGAGGAGCGTCGTTGCTGCCACGCAGGAGAGGGCACATAACCTCGCCGGGATGCTGGGGCTGAAGGAGTTGGCATCATTGCTCGGCAGGTCATCGTTGCTCGTCGGAAACTCGACAGGTCCCCTCCATATGGCGGTGGCAATGGGGACGCCGGTGCTCGGGTTCTATCCGCAGATTCCGGTCATGGGTCCACGCCGCTGGGGCCCATACACTGAGCGGGCGCGGGTGCTGGTGCCTGACAGGCCGGTCGATTGTTCCGAGTGCAAGTCAGTGCGCGGCAGGTCGTGCTCCTGTATGGCAAGCATCACCGTCGACGCTGCCGCGGCAGCAGTTGCCGAACTTCTCTCCACTGTCGTCCCTCACCCGGCCCTGCATGGAACGTAAGCGCGCAGCCGGAATCTCTCGCATCCTTGCGCTCCTTCTGCTGTGCGCCGCACTGCTTGCTGCCGGCCTGGATCAATCGGCGCCGTCACAGACGCGTACGACGAAAAAGGCCTCCTCGGCCAAGCGAAAGGGAGCAACTCACGCGGAGATCCGGGCGCGACAGGACAGCATCGCGGCGGCGCACCGCGCGGATTCGCTGCAAGCGGCGGCTGCCGACTCTGCGCGCCGTGCGCTCGACTCGATTGCGGCGCAGAGACGGGCCGACTCGATCAAGGCCTCGCAGTTCCGAACCATCCGCAATGAGGCCTTTGGCGTAGGCGAACGGCTCGTCTTCGACGTGAACTACGGCTTTGTCACGGCCGGCGAGGCGGTGATGGAAATCCCGGCCCTTGAATCGGTTGCCGGGCGAAGGTGCTACCGGGTCGAGTTCCGGGTCAACTCCCTCCCCAGCTTTTCCTGGATTTACAAGGTCGAGGATCGGTATCTCACCTTCATCGACGTGGAGACGATCGCACCCTGGAAGTTCGAACAGCACATCCGCGAGGGGGGATACCGGCGCGACTTCATCGCCGAGTTCGACCAGGTAAAGAACATCGCGCGCACGTCCGAAGGAGTTCACGCCATCCCCCCCTACGTGCACGACATTATGTCGGCGTTCTATTACGCGCGGACGATCGACTTTGCCTCTATGAAGCCGGGGGACAAGGTTCTCCTGCATAATTTCTATAAGGACACGACGTACGAGCTTGCAGTGAAGGTGCTGGGCCGGCAGGAGCTGGAAGTCGAAGCAGGCACCTTCAATACCGTCGTCATCGAGCCGATGGTGAAAGAGGGGGGGCTGTTCAAGAGCGAGGGGCGCATCGTGATCTGGCTGACCGATGACGAACGGAAGATCCCCTTGCGGGTGAACACGAAGGTGGTGATCGGCTCGATCGATACGGAGCTGAGGGAATACAGCGGCACCGCAGGTCCCGTGAGAGCCAGAATACGATAAACAGAAGTTAAGAGTGATGAGTTATGAGTTAAGAGTTTGCTGGGGCAGAATTTATTCCGCCCCCACAGCAGGGTGGCTGTAAGCCAATGAGGACAAACCCATGAGCGCATACCGACGGGTGGATCTCAGAAAGATCAGGACGATTTCGATCCGGGCGAGGAGGAGCAAGGTGAGCGTCGCGGATTTCGCGAAGCCGTTTGACGAGGTGAACGATTCGTTCAGCGGGTTCGTGGAGGGCTTGCCGCGTCTCCTGGTCGCGAACGATCTCCGGGCTCTTGTGAACGACATCATCGCGTCCCGGAAGAAATCGAAGCCGGTCATCTTGATGATGGGGGCGCACGTCATCAAAGTCGGCCTCTCGCCGATCATCATCGACCTCCTCCGCCGCGACGTGATCACGGCCGTTGCGATGAACAGCGCAGCGGCCATCCATGACGTGGAGACGGCGATGTGGGGGCAGACGTCGGAAGATGTTGCGGCGAACATGCCAGGGGGCAAATTCGGCATGGCGCGCGAAACCGGAGAGTTCATCAATGGTGCCCTCACCGAGGCGTTCCGGACCTCCGACGACGGCTACGGCGAGGCGCTTGCCCGCCGGCTCGTCGCGAAGAATGCTCCCCATCTCTCCCTCAGCATTCTGGCCGCGTGCCTCGCCCGCACAACGCCCGTGACCGTGCATGCTGCAATCGGCACGGACATCGTCCATCAACAACCGTCGATGGACGGGGCCGCCACGGGGGAGATGACGTTCCGGGACTTCCGCACACTGTGCGACGTTTGCAGCCGGTTGACCGGCGGCGGGGTCGTGCTGAACGTCGGCTCCGCCGTCATCATGCCCGAGGTGTTTCTCAAGGCGCTGACCGTGGCGCGGAATCTCGGTGCAAAGGCGCGTGGGTTTACTACTGCAGTGTTCGACATGCACGCCCTGTACCGCCCCACGATGAACGTCAAGATTCGTCCGACGCAGGATGGAGGAAAGGGATACTACTTTACGGGCCATCACGAAATCATGATCCCGCTCGTCGCGGCGATGATCACATCCCGGATGCGATAACCATATCACCGTCTCATGTCCGACCCCCAGGCGCCGCTGCAAGTGACCCCTCCCGGGCCGCACCCGCGGTCGCGCGAGCCGTTCCTCCGCCGGCTCTCCCCCGTAGCCTTTGCGCTCTTCGCTCTTGCGGCCATCTTCATCCTTTACCAGGTCGTGGGGGGAGTGATTACGCTCGTGATTGCCCGAGGGGAAATCACGCCTGACAACGTCGGGCTGGTGCGATGGGCAACCTTCTTCGGCCAAATCCTGTTCATCCTGATCCCGACGATCCTGTTCGCCCGATGGCGGCACGGCCGGGTTGTCCAGTTCCTCCGTATCAGGGTGCCGGAAATCCGGGAACTTGTCGTGACCATGATTGCCGTCTTCGCCCTCCAGCAGGTTCTGCAGACCTATATGATCCTGCAGGAATCCATCCCGCTCCCTTCGGAGTTGCAGAAGTTTGTCGACCTCTTAAAGAAGATGATCGAGGAGACGTACCGGGTCCTGGTCCTGGCCCACTCGCCGCTGGAGTTCCTTGTCGTCCTCCTCATCGTGGCGCTCGTTCCCGCGATATCGGAGGAACTGCTCTTCCGGGGCCTGGTGCAGCGGAACCTGGAAGATGCAGTAGGCGGAATGCGCGGGGCTATCCTGGCCGGGATCATCTTCGGCGCATATCACCTGAATCCCTTCGGGATTGTGCCGCTGGTCGCGCTTGGCGTGTATTTTGGATTCATTGTGTACCGGTCCGAGAACATCACGCTGGCCGTGTCGGCCCATTTCTTCAACAACTTCGTGGCGTGCGCTGCAGTCTACCTCCAACTCGACGAGAACTTCGTTGTGATCGACCCCTCGGCGCGGCCGACCGGTTCCCTGATCGCGGTGAATTTCATGATCTTTGCGTTGGTTTTTGTACTGTCGACTTTGTACTTTATTCATATCACCGGTCGGGATGACCAACGAGAAGAACCGTACTGAACAAGAGCCAGTGAGCAATCTCAGCACGCGGGTGCTCGTTGCCGCCGCGGGTATTCCGCTCATCCTCCTGGTCACCATGGCCGGAGGTTTTTATTTCTACGGGTTCGTCCTCCTGCTTGCGCTCCTGGGGATGCGCGAACTGTTCATGTTGGCCGAGGCCCGGGGGGTTGCGCCGCAGAAGGTGACCGGGATGGTGATGGGGGCACTCCTTGTCACGGTGTTCATCTACTTCAAGGTGCGCATGCTGACCGTCGGCGGACTCCTCGCAGAGGGTGTCCGGGTGCCGTTCCCGACGATGGCACAGTCGTTGTTGATCCTGTATCTGGTGTTCGTCCCGCTCATCCTCGCGGTGGAGCTCTTTCGTAACAAGCCGGGGGCGCTCAATAACGTGGCCGTGACGGTGTTCGGGGCCAGCTATGTGGGGCTCTTCCTGGGATCGCTGGTCGGACTGCGGGAACTCTTTATCCCTGAGGATTTCCCGGTATGGGAGTATTTCGACACCGCCGGGGGTGCTCTCTCGGACGAGGCGGCAGCCACGCTGTACGGATGGGGAGGAAAAACGGTGGTCGCGCTTTTTGCCTCCATCTGGATCTGTGATTCAGCCGCATACTTCGCAGGACGTGCGTTCGGGAGGCACAAGCTCTTCCCACGCGTGAGCCCGAAGAAGACATGGGAAGGAGCGGCGGCGGGATTCCTCGCGGCCATCGGGACGTTTCTGCTTGCGCGGGCAGTTGCGCTCCCCTATCTTTCTCCTGCGGGGGCGATCGTCTGCGGGACGGTCGTCGGCGTGTTCGGGCAGATAGGCGACCTTGCGGAATCGCTCCTGAAACGAGACGCCGGTGTGAAGGATTCTTCCTCACTGATCCCCGGGCATGGGGGGGCGCTCGACCGGTTCGACAGCCTGATGTTTGTATCACCGATACTCTTTTTGTATCTCGATTTTATCGTGTTCTGAAGGGGAAAGGGGCGGAGTGAGTCGGTCCTCAAAACAGCGGGTGCACGTGATCACGATGGGATGCGCCAAGAACGTCGTGGACTCCGAGAAGCTGATGGCGCAGCTCCGGGGGAACGACTTCGAGCTGGCCCCAACGATCGAGGATGCCGACGTCGCCGTCATCAACACCTGCGGCTTTATCGACGCCGCGAAGCGGGAGTCGATCGACGAAATCCTCGAGCAGGTGGGGAGGAAGAAGGACGGCGGTCTGCGCAAAGTGTACGCGATCGGTTGTCTGACCGAGCGGTTCCGCACAACGCTTGCAGAAGAGATTCCCGAAGTGGATGGCTATTTTGGGTCCGGCGCAAGTGTTCAGCTCGTCGAGGAATTGGGAGGAAGGGTGCGGCAGGAGCTCCTCGGCGAACGGGTGCTCTCCACTTCCAGTCACATTGCCTACCTCAAAGTCTCCGAAGGGTGCGATCATCCTTGCGCCTTCTGCGCCATCCCCTTGATGCGCGGGAGACTCTTGAGCCGGCCGATGGAGGAGATCCTCCGTGAAACGGAGATGCTTGCCGCCCGGGGTGTGCGGGAAGTCGTAGTGATCGCACAGGACACGACGGCGTACGGTCTCGACCTGTACGGAAGCCGGAAGCTTTCGCAGCTTGTGCGAAAGATCGCTGACGTCTCCGGTATCGCGTGGGTGCGGCTGATGTATACCTATCCCGCCCAGTTCCCCCTTGACCTCCTTGAAGTCATTGCCGGTCATCCGCGCGTATGCAAATATCTCGACATTCCGGTGCAGCACGTGTCGGAGGCGGTGCTGAGATCGATGCGTCGCGGGATCAGCCGTCGGGCACTGCTTTCGCTCATCGAACGGATTCGCTCTGCCGTTCCCGGCATCGCACTCAGGTCTACGCTGATCGTCGGATATCCCACGGAAGGAAGCAAAGAGTTCAATGAGCTCCTCGCATTCATCAAGGTTGTCCGGTTTGACCGCCTTGGGGTGTTTACGTATTCGCGGGAGGAGGGGACCACGGCGCACTCACTCGGAGACCCCGTTTCTATGCGAGAAAAGGAACGCCGCCTGGCTATGGTGATGGAAACGCAGCAGGAGATCTCAACGGAACGAAACGAGGGGCTCGTTGGTTCGAAAATACAGGTGATGGTGGACAGGGTGGAAGGGGACCAATATGTCGGGCGGACGGAACACGACGCGCCTGAGATCGACAATGAAGTATATTTGACTGCAGATTCCGCACTTGTGCCGGGACAGTTCTGCGAAGCCACCATCACTGGCGCAAGCGAATATGATTTGTATGGGAGGGCATGACCATGCTGCGCCGGCACATTGGCTGGATCCTTGCAGCGCTCGCACCTCTTGCGTCCGTCACGGCCTGGACACAGGTCGATGTCCCACAGTCGGTCCCGCAGGAATATTCCGAATCACTGTTCCTGGAAGTGCTCGCGTTCCGGGGTCAGCCGCCCGGGGAATCTCGGATCGATGCGTATCTCCAGGTGGGGTACGACAACCTTTCATTCGTGAAGGCGGGAGACCGGTATGACGCCTCGTATGAGGCGACCCTCTCCGTCAGTGATTCCGCCGGTTCCCTCGTCAGCGAGAAATCATGGAATGAATCGATCAAGGGAGTCTCGTTCGACGAATCGGTGTCACCCACAGCCTACGCACTGCTGCAGCGGTCATTCACGGTGAAGCCGGGCCGGTACACTGTCACCGCATTCATCCGCGACCTCGACTCCAAGGCCACCAAGCAGACCTCCCGGAAGATCAACGTACCCGATTTCCATGGCCAGCTTTTTGCGATGAGCGACATTATGCTCGTCAGCCGCCTCACCGTCAAGGGGACGAAGAAGTCGATCATGCCGAACGTGTCTCCGAACGTCGGTGACCTCTCCGAGGGGTTCTACACGTTCTGCGAAGTGTACAATCGCGTGCGTGGCGACACCATACGCTTTGTGGCGCAAGCGTACGACAACAAGGGGGAGGTGAAGCTCGAAGCCGATACGGTCGAGTACCTGCCGGAAGGACGGAATGAGGTCTTCCTGCACATCACCAAGCCCGACCTTCCCATGGGTGATTACGATCTGACGCTGCGCGCGTTTCCTCGTGAAGCGGGGGGTGGGGCCGAGAACGTGATCGCGACACGTTCCCGAAAATTTATTGTCCGGTGGAAGGGCATGCCGAAGGCGCTGAAGGACATCGACCTTGCCATCGAGCAGCTCCAGTACATAGCGAAGGACAACGAACTCGACGAGCTGAAATCCGCAAAGACCCCCGAGGAGAAGCAGAAGAAATTCCTCGAGTTCTGGCAAAAGCGAGACCCGAACCCCAACACCCCCCGGAATGAAAAGATGGAAGAGTTCTACGGGCGGGTGGCATACGCCAACAAACACTTCAGCCACTACCGGGAGGGGTGGAAGACGGACATGGGGATGGTCTTCATCATCCTCGGGCCGCCGAACAACGTCGAGCGCCATCCCTTTGAGATCGACTCAAAGCCGTATGAGATCTGGTCGTACTACGATCTCAACTATCAATACGTTTTCGTCGATCAGTCCGGTTTTGGAGACTACCGCCTCGTCTCACCTCTCTGGGAAGTCTACAATCGGCGGCGCGACTGACGCCCCCGAATACGTGACGCATGGCCGTCAGGCGGAACATGGCTCTGATCTCGTTCTTGCGCCGGTGCTGTGCACTCGCCGCATGCATCGCTGTCAGCGCTGCCTCGTTCGCTGCGACGGTCAGGTCCGTTGCCGTCCGGGGAAATAGCGCCTTCACGGCCCGCGAGATTACCGGATGGCTGAGCCTGCGTCCGGGGACGCTTTTCTCACCCGGGGGCATTCAGTCCGACCTCAGGACCATCGCGGACGCCTATCTTGCCGAAGGGTATCTTGCCGCGCGGGCTGTGGCCGACCCGCCGTCGTTTTCCGGCGACAGTTCCCTTGTGGACCTGGTTGTCCGGATTGACGAAGGTCGGCGAACGCTTACCGGCAGGATCACGGTCGAGGGGAACCGCCTCATGTCGGAACGCGAGATCCTCCAGAGATTCGATCTCACCCCGGGCCTCCCGTTTTCCTCGGCAATGCTCAGCCGTGATGTCGATGCGATGCTTGAACGGTACGAGCGGCTTGGATATCCCTTTGCACGGTGCAGTGTCAATTCCATTCGCCTCCAGCGGGGCGAGGTTGCGGATTCGGCGGCGATTGTCCTGGTGGTCGAGGAAGGGGGACTGGTGACGCTGGATGAGATCCGGGTGCAAGGGAACAAGGAAACCGACGCGTCTGTCATTGTCCGCGAGACCCGGCTGAGGCCCGGCGAGCCCTTCAATCCGGCAAAGGTCGACGCTATCCGTGAACGGCTCAACCGTCTGAACATCTTCGCTTCGGTTGCCGAGCCGGAATTGTATATGCGGAGCGGGAAGGGGGGACTCCTGATCACCGTCCAGGAGGGCAACACCAACACCTTTGACGGTATCCTGGGATATGTCCCCACTCGCACGCCGGGTGAGTCGGGGTATCTGACTGGACTTGCTTCCGTTTCGATGCGCAACCTGTTCGGGACCGGGCGAAAGCTGAGTCTCAAATGGCAGCGCGAAGATCGATCCTCGCAGGAGATCGGCGTGCGGTATGTGGAGCCGTGGTTGTTCGGTTATCCCGTCAACCTCGGCGGTGGATTCTTCCAGCGGCAGCAGGACAGCGCGTATGTCAGGCGAAACATCGATCTGAGATCCGAGCTGATGTTGTCTGAGGAACTCTCGGTCTCGCTGGTGTTTACCACGGAGCGGGTGATCCCATCGGGGGATTCCTCGATCGCGCGGGTAGTCTCCAGCAGCGTATCGACAGGGGGGCTTGAGATCCTGTACGATACGAGAGACGACAATTACAGCCCGACGTCGGGTGCGCGCTACTGGACGGGATATCACTATGGGAGGAAGAGGGTGGCAGGATCTCCTTCCGTTGCGGGGATGCAGGTGAGCGGGACGCTTCAACGGATCGGCGTCGACCTTGATTTCTTCCTCTCCACATTGGGCCGGCAGGTCGTGGCTGTCGGCCTGCACGGGCGTGAGGTCCGGACCGGTGAGCCGCAGGAGAGCGACATGTACCGGTTCGGCGGCGCCAATACGCTCCGCGGATACAGGGAAAACCAGTTTCTCGGGTCGCGTGTCGCCTGGACAAGCACCGAGTACCGGTTTCTGCTTGCCCGACGCTCGTTCCTGTTTGGTTTCTTCGACACGGGATATTACTACCGTCCAGGGGAGGTTGCGCGGGGCACTCCCTCGTCCGAGGCCTTCCGCTACGGGTACGGAATGGGGATCAGGCTGGAGACCCCCCTCGGGAACATGGGTGTCAGTATCGCATTGGGTCAGGGAGATTCGATCGGATCGGCGAAGATCCATTTCGGGCTCATCAATGAATTCTAACCCGATGCTCCACTACGAGCAGACGCATCACCGACGGGGAATCCGGCTTGTTGCCGGCATCGATGAAGCCGGCCGTGGCCCCCTCGCGGGGCCGGTCGTTGCTGCAGCTGTGATGTTCGAGGAAGGGAAATTTGTTGACGGCGTCGATGATTCCAAGAGACTTCCGCCGGCCAGACGCGAGGAGCTGTTCGACGAGATCATGGTCAACGCCGCCGCAGCCGGAATCGGGATAGTCGAGAGCGACCAGATCGATCGTTTGAACATCCTGAATGCCACGTTTCTGGCGATGGACCGGGCGGTCGGCGCGCTTGCGTTGCGCCCAACCTACCTGATCATAGACGGAAACCGCTTTCGGCCGGGCGAGGCGACCAAGGGGATCCCCTTTGTTACCGTCGTCGGAGGCGACGGACTCTGCTTCTCTGTTGCTGCGGCGTCGATCGTGGCAAAAGTGACCCGGGACAGGATCATGACAAAATACGACACCGAGTTCCCGGGATTCGGTTTCGCGCGGCATAAGGGATACGGGACAGTGGAACACCGCGAAGCGATTGCGCGACTGGGTGTGTGCCCGATACACAGGCGGACGTTTACGATGAAGAGCGGGGTGAGGGGAGGGAATGCGTGTTGCGTCCCTCTAATGGAGGATGGAGGATTGAGGACTGAGGATGGACGGAGTGAGAGGAATAGGACGAGCCTCCGTGCTCGTCCTGATTGAGGATGGAAGATTGAGAATTGAGGATTGTGAATTTTGGATCGGGGCGGGGAGAAGGGAAGATGAACCGTGAAGCGGAATTTTCGAAAAGAAGGGAAAGAGGCCGAAGAGCTGGCTGTCGAGTATCTTCAGCATCGGGGATACAGCATCGTTGAGCGGAATTACCGGTTCAGCAAGAAGGGGGAGATCGACATTATCGCACGGGACGGGGAGTACCTGGTGTTTTGTGAAGTGAAATCGCGGAGCGACGAAGAATTCGGTCCGCCCGAGTATGCGCTCACGCCGCTGAAGCAGAGGACAATCCGGCGAACCGCCGAGGCATATCTTGCTCTGAAGCATATTCAGGACCAGGCATGCCGGTTCGACGTGGTTGCCATCCGGTTGGTAGAGGGGAGGCCGGTCCTCACGCTGCTTAAGAACGCGTTCTGACCGGGACGCGCCACCAATGACATAAAGGAGTCGATCGCATGAATGCCCTTCCTCTGATCGTCGGTGCCCTCTGTGTCCTTGCCATAGCGTACCGCTATTACAGCGCATTCATCGCTGCAAAGGTGGTGGCGCTGGACGATGCGCGCGTGACACCAGCTCACACGTTGAACGACGGTCAGAACTATCACCCCACGAACAAGTGGGTGCTGTTCGGGCATCATTTTGCTGCGATCTCCGGCGCGGGACCGCTGATCGGCCCGGTGCTCGCGGCCCAGTTCGGATTCCTTCCGGGCTTTCTCTGGCTCGTCGTGGGCGTTGTTCTCGCGGGGGCGGTGCATGACTTCACCGTGCTGGTGGCATCCATCCGTCGACGGGGGCGGTCGTTGGCCGACATCGCACGGAATGAGATCAGCCCTGTGGCCGGGATGGTTGCGTCGATTGCGATACTTCTCATCGTCGTGATCGCGCTCGCGGGCCTCGGTCTCGCCGTTGTGAACGCACTCCGTGAAAGCTCCTGGGGAACGTTCACGATTGCCATGACCATCCCCATGGCCCTCCTCGTCGGCCTCTGGATGTACCGCATCCGGCCAGGGAAGATTGCTGAAGCGAGCATCATCGGCGTCATCGGCGTGATCGCGTGCGTCTTCCTCGGAAGCATGATTCCCGGCTCGTTCCTCGGTCCATGGTTCACCTTGTCGCACGATGGGATCGTGATCGCCATGGCCATCTACGGCTTTTTTGCGTCTGTGCTGCCGGTGTGGCTGCTGCTTGCCCCCCGCGATTACCTGAGCTCGTACATGAAGATTGGGACGATCGCCGCGCTTGTCATCGGCGTCATCGTGGTGCATCCTGACCTGAAGATGCCCGCGATGTCTCAGTTTGTGGGGGGAGGCGGACCGATCATTCCCGGCAAACTCTTCCCGTTCCTCTTTATCACGATCGCCTGCGGTGCCATCTCCGGATTCCACGCGCTGGTGTCGTCGGGCACTACACCGAAGATGATCAATAAGGAGTCGGAAGCGAGGATGATCGGGTACGGCGCGATGCTGATGGAGGGGCTGGTCGGTGTAATCGCGCTGATTGCCGCCTGCGCCCTTGAGCCGGGAGACTATTTCGCGATCAACCTGTCACCCGAGAAGTATGCAACGTTGGGAATGAGTCCGGTGAATCTCCAGGAGCTTTCGCGGGAGGTGGGTGAGACGGTCGCGGGCCGTCCGGGTGGGGCGGTGTCGCTCGCCGTGGGCTTTGCGCAGATCTTCACCGGCATACCGGGAATGGCGGCCCTGATGTCGTTCTGGTATCACTTTGCAATCATGTTCGAGGCATTGTTCATCCTCACGACGATCGATGCGGGGACGCGAGTGGCCCGCTTCCTGGTGCAGGAGTTTGCGGGGAGGTTCTGGAAACCGATGGAGAGAACCGACTGGCTCCCTGGAACGATGATCTCGACGGCTCTTGTCGTTGGCGCGTGGGGGTACTTCATCTGGACTGGGAACATCAGCACGATCTGGCCGATGTTCGGAACCGCGAACCAGCTTCTCGCAGCGGTTGCGCTTTCCGTCGCAACGAGTGCCATCATCAATGCGGGGAAGGAGCGCTACGCCTGGGTCACGCTTGTGCCCATGCTGTTTGTCGCGACGACGACATTGAGCGCAGGCTTCCTGAACATCACGGACAACTTCTGGCCGCTGACGTTCAGCGCCGCGACTGTTGTGCAGGGGTATATGAACTCCGCGCTGACGGTGGTCATGATGATTTGTGCGGTCGTCGTGCTCGTCGAAGCGGGGCGGCGCTGGTATCGGGTGCTGGTAAAGGGAGAGTACCTTGTCGGTGGCCAGGTGGTTTCGGCGGCCGATGGGAAATTCAGTCCGCCGACGTATGGATGTTGTTGAAGAAGAGAAGAGAGAAGAGAGATGAGAGAAGAGAGGGGTGGGCGGGGAAAAGGCTCGAACCTCCCCTGACTATTCCCTTGACCTTAATCTCAATCTCAATCTTGATCTCAATCCTAATCTCAATCTCAATCTTTCTTTGCCTTCCGTGCGCAATCTTCGTATATTCTTGGCCAACTATCTCGTGAGCCGCTGTCCTTGCCGAAGCGCACTGACCTTCATTCCATCCTGATCATCGGTTCGGGCCCGATCGTTATCGGCCAGGCCTGCGAGTTCGATTATTCCGGGACGCAGGCGTGCAAGGTGTTGAGGGAGGAAGGGTTCCGCACCATTCTCATCAACAGCAACCCGGCGACGATTATGACCGATCCCGACCTTGCGGACCGGACATACATCGAGCCGATCACCCCCTACTTCGTTGAGAAGATCATTGAGCGCGAGCGTCCCGACGCGCTCCTCCCAACGATGGGGGGCCAGACAGCTCTGAATACCGCCGTCGCGCTGGCAGAGTCGGGCGTGCTCGAGAAATACGGCGTCGAGTTGATCGGCGCGAAGCTTGACGCCATTCGCCGCGCGGAAGACCGTGAGCAGTTCAAGGCCACAATGGACATGGCGGGTCTCGCCACTCCCCGCGGGGCGTTTGTCAGGACGGTGGAAGAAGGAAAGAAATTCGCCGACAGCATCGGTTACCCGCTCATCATCCGCCCGTCGTTCACACTCGGTGGTTCGGGGGGAGGCATCGCGCGGAAGGAGGAGGAGTTCGAAGAGGCCCTCATCCACGGGCTCGAATCAAGCCCGATCCATGAAGTGCTCCTGGAGGAATCGGTCATCGGGTGGAAGGAATACGAGCTGGAGGTGATGCGCGACGTCAGGGACAACGTCGTGATCATCTGCTCGATCGAGAACATGGACCCGATGGGCATTCATACGGGGGATTCGATCACTGTTGCGCCGGCGCAGACCCTGACCGACAAGGAATACCAGCGGATGCGGGACGATGCGCTCCGGATCATCCGGGCGATCGGCGTCGAAACGGGGGGTTCAAACATCCAGTTTGCCGTCGATCCGAAGTCCGGCCGCTGTCTGGTGATAGAGATGAACCCCCGCGTCTCACGTTCCTCGGCCCTTGCGTCGAAAGCGACGGGGTTCCCGATCGCCAAAATCGCAGCCATGCTGGCCGTCGGCTACTCGCTCGACGAGATCCCGAACGACATCACCCGGGTCACCCCTGCTTCGTTCGAGCCGACCATCGATTACTGCGTGGTGAAGATACCGCGCTGGGATTTCGAGAAATTCAAAGGAGTCGACACCACGCTCGGGGTGCAGATGAAATCGGTCGGCGAAGCCATGGCTTTCGGCCGCACGTTCAAAGAAGCATTGCAGAAGGCGCTCCGATCGCTCGAGCAGGGGAGGGCCGGGTTGGGGGCTGATGGGAGAGACGAGTTCGATCCGGAGTCCCTGACGCAGGCCGAGAAGGCGGTGTGGCGTGAAACCATCCGCGAGCGGCTCAGCCGTCCGCGCCCCGACGCAGTCTTCAACATCCGGTACGGCTTTCAGCTTGGATTCGAAGTGGACGAGCTGTACGCGATGACTGCCATCGATCCATGGTTCCTCAATAATATCCGGCAGATCGTCGAGCTCGAGGCCGGGCTTCGAAAGAATCGCCCCCAAGACGCAGCATCGATGCTGAAGGCAAAACAATACGGTTTCTCCGACCGCCAGCTGGGGGTGCTCTACGGAGTGGAGGAGACATCGATCAGGAAAAGGAGAAGAGCACTTGGCATTCTCCCCGTCTTTAAGACCGTCGATACCTGCGCCGCGGAGTTCGCTGCTGACACACCCTACCATTACTCGACGTACGAGCAGGAGAATGAGGCGACCACGTCGACGAAGAAACAGGTGGTCATCCTCGGCGGCGGACCGAACAGGATCGGGCAGGGGATCGAGTTCGACTATTGCTGCGTTCACGGGGTGATGGGGCTTGAGGAAGAGGACTACGGCACCATCATGGTGAACTGCAACCCCGAGACGGTCTCTACCGACTATGACACAACCGACAAGCTGTACTTTGAGCCGCTGACGTTAGAAGATGTCCTCAACATCTGTGAGCAGGAGAGGCCGGAAGGGGTAATCGTCAGCTTCGGAGGGCAAACGCCCCTCAAGATTGCCAAGGCCCTGGAGGCCAACGGCGTCCGGGTGCTGGGGACATCGACAGAAGGGATCGACCTTGCGGAAGACCGGAAACGGTTCGGCACACTGCTTGACAATCTAAAGATCCCCTGTCCGCCTTACGGGACGGCGTTTGAAGTCGATGGCGCGCTTGAGGTGGCAAGGCGGGTCGGTTATCCAGTGCTCGTCCGGCCTTCGTACGTCCTGGGCGGCCGCGCGATGGAGATTTGCTACAACGACGAGGGTCTCCGGGAGTACATGGCAAAGGCGGTACATGTGTCCCCCGACCACCCCGTCCTGATCGACCGGTTCCTTGAAGACGCATTTGAATTCGACGTGGATGCCGTCAGCGATGGCACCGACGTCTTCATCGGGGGCGTCATGCAGCATATCGAGGAGGCAGGTGTTCACTCGGGCGATAGTTGCTGTGTCCTTCCTCCGTACGCCGTCACCCCCGAGCAGCTGCAGACGTTGATGTCGTATACCCGCCGATTGGCGCTTGCGCTGAAAGTGGTTGGGCTTGTGAACGTCCAATATGCGATGCGCGACGGCGTAATCTACGTGCTGGAAGTGAACCCGCGCGCTTCGCGCACGGTGCCGTTTGTCAGTAAGGCAACAGGAGTACCGCTGGCAAAGATCGCCGCCCGGGTCATGGTGGGCAAGACGCTGAAAGAACTGGACGTCAAAGGATACGGCTGGGCGAAGCACGTGGCGATCAAGGAGTCGGTGTTTCCATTCCCGAAGTTTCCCAGCGCCCGCCATTTCCTCGGGCCGGAGATGCGTTCCACCGGCGAAGTCATGGGGATCTCCGACAGCTTTGGCGTTGCGTTTGCCAAGGCCTCCATGGCGGCGGGGAGCACGTTGCCGCAGAGGGGGACGGTGTTTGTCAGTCTCAACGACTTCGACAAGAACGACCGGGCAGCGAACATCGTCCGCGCCTATGTTCGGCTCGGGTTTAATATTATTGCCACCGAAGGGACGTCGGCATTCCTCAAGCGGAGCGGGATCGCCAACCGACCCGTCCTGAAGGCGAGCGAGGGGACGCTGAACATCATCGACATCATCAAGAACGGCTGGGTCCAGCTGATCATCAACACCCCGCTTGGTCAGATCTCGCGCCAGGACGAGCACGCGATCGGGCGGACGGCCTACGAATACAAGATCCCCTTTATCACCACCCTTTCCGCGGCCGCATCGGCGGCCAAAAGCATCGATCAACTCCGCAAGCGCCCTCTGGAGGTGATGAGCGTACAGGAGCATCACGAGCAAGCGGCCCAGGGGGGCGGAACGCACGCCATCGAGACCCTCGAAGACTGCACCAGGCTGGTCGAGTATATCAAGGCGTTTCAGATGTAATCCCGCCGGCGCGACGCCATGTACATTCTCGGCATCTCCTGCTACTACCATGATTCCGCCGCCGCTTTGATCAAAGACGGCGTAATTCTCGCTGCCGCGCAGGAGGAGCGCTTCACCCGCAGGAAGCACGACTTCCGTTTCCCATCTCAGGCCATCGCATGGTGCCTTGCGCACGCAGGGATTGTGTCCGATCAGCTCGAGTGCGTTGTCTTCTACGACAAGCCGTTCGTCAAGTTTGAGCGCATCCTCGAAACCTACCTCGCGTATGCCCCCCGCGGTTTCCGATCGTTCCTTATGGCCATGCCGCTCTGGCTGAAGGAGAAGCTCTGGATACCGCAGCTGATCCGGGACGAGCTCGGCTTCGACGGGAAGATCTTGTTTACCGAGCACCACGAGTCACACGCAGCATCGGCCTTTTATCCCTCCCCCTTCGCTCATGCAGCATTTCTCACGATGGATGGGGTGGGCGAGTGGACGACGACGAGCTACGGCGTTGGGCACGGCACAATGATTGAGATCCTTGGGGAGCAGCTCTTTCCCCACTCGCTCGGGTTGTTGTATTCGGCGTTCACGTATTTCACAGGGTTCAAAGTCAACTCCGCCGAGTACAAAGTCATGGGGCTGGCCCCGTATGGGGAGCCCAGGTATGTGAAGTCCATCTATGATCATCTGATCGACCTGAAAGAAGACGGGTCGTTCAAGATGAATATGGAGTACTTCGATTATTGCGCCGGACTCAGGATGACTGGGGACAGGTTCAATCGACTGTTCGGCGGTCCGCCCAGGACTCCTGAATCACCGCTGACGCAGAGGGAGATGGACTTGGCCCGCTCCCTGCAGGAGGTGACCGAAGAGATCATGCTGCGGCAGTCGAGACACGTGCACAGGGAGACCGGAGAGGAGAACCTGGTGCTGGCCGGCGGCGTGGCGCTGAATTGTGTCGGCAATGGACGGGTCCTTCGTGAAGGACCTTTTGAGGATATCTGGATTCAACCCGCAGCGGGAGACGCGGGTGGGGCGCTCGGGGCTGCGCTGTTTGCGTGGCACGCATACTACGGCAACCCGCGCAAAGTCGATGGACGAAAGGATGCCCAGAAGGGATCGTATCTCGGCCCTGAATCTTCGGACACGGAGATCGAGGAGATCTTGAGAAGACACGGTGCGACATTCCGGCGGCTCAATCGGGAGGAACTCATTGACACGGCCGCAGAGCTGATCGCTCAGGGTCACGTGCTCGGCTGGTTCCAGGGGAGGATGGAGTTTGGGCCGAGAGCGCTTGGGTCCCGTAGCATCATCGGAGACGCCCGCTCCCGCACGATGCAGTCGGTGATGAACCTGAAGATCAAGTTCCGTGAATCGTTCCGCCCCTTTGCGCCTTCTGTGCTGAAGGAGCACGCAGGTGAATATTTTGAGATTGATCGGAAAAGCCCCTACATGCTCCTTGTTGCTCCGGTGACGGAGAGGCGACGCATTCCGCCTGCGCCAGGTGAAGAGAAGCTTGCAGGGATCGACAAACTCAAAGCGGCAAGGTCCGAGATCCCCGCCGTGACGCACATCGACAATTCGGCCCGCATTCAGACGGTGGACAGGGAAGATCATCCTCTCTATTACGATCTGATTGATCGCTTCTACACAAAGACGGGCTGCCCGGTGATCATCAACACGTCGTTCAACGTGCGGGGAGAGCCGATTGTCTGCAGGCCCGAAGAGGCACTGCGGTGCTTCATGCGGACGGAGATGGATTATTTGTTCATGGGGAGCTTTGTGTTGGCGAAGAAGGAGCAGGTTAAGGGTAAGGGGTTGGGTGAGGATGAGGGATGGAAGAAAGAGTTTGCCCTTGATTGAGATGATCGACACATCGCCGAAGAAGATCAGGAACTTCGGCCTCCTCTTCGGCGTGATCTGCCTTGGGCTGGCGGCGTACTTCCTCTACCGGGACAACGGTATCTGGTCGTATTTCGCAGCCGGGGCCGGCATGTTTCTGTTCACCGGCTTCTTTCTGCCGGTGGTCCTGAAACCCGTCTATGTGGCGTGGATGACATTCGCCTTTGCGCTGGGATGGATGAACACGCGCTTGTTGCTGGGATTGTTCTTCTTTCTTGTAATGACGCCGGTAGGACTTATCGTCCGACTGACCGGAAGAGACCTGCTTGACGAGAAGATCGACAGGAGTGCCGCGAGTTACTGGAGGAAGAGGGAGAGGAAGCCCTTCGAGCCGTCGCGTTACGAGAGGTTGTTTTGAGTGAGATTGAGATTAAGATTGAGATTGAGGGTAAGGTTGAGGTTAAGGTTAAGGAAGAATTGAAAGGGAAGCGGTAATGGCAAAGAGTTCAAAGCTGAGCATCCTGCGGGAGCTGTGGGACTTTATGAAGGTGAGGAAGAAATGGTGGCTCGGGCCGATTGTGGTGGTGCTCTTGCTCCTCGGCCTGTTGATCGTGCTGACGCAGGGGTCGGCCCTGGCGCCGTTTATTTATACGTTGTTTTAGGGACAGTTCGAGATCAAGATTGAGATTAAGGTTGAGGTTAAGGTTAAGGGGGGAGGCGCTTTCGGTTGTCAGTTGTGGATTGTCGATTGTGGATTGCGCTTCTACAACAGTCCCTTAGCTTTATACCACTGATACGCCTTCACTATCGCCTCATCAAACCCCGTTTTCGTGAATCCCAGTTCTCGCTCCGCTTTCGCCGTTGAGTACCAGCTGTAGCGTCCTGCCACGGCGGCCATATCGGCGGTGAAGAGCGGTCGGACACCGATGATGCGGCATGTGCGCTCAATCGCATGTCCGATGCCCCGCAGGAGCGGGAGGGGGAGCTTGCCGATCGGCTTACGGCCGTCGATCAGCTGAGCGACCCTGGAGAAGATCTCCTTGTGGGTCATGTTGTGGCCTGCAAGGATATACCGCTCTCCGGATCTTCCCACCTCTGATGCCCGTATCATTCCCTTCACCACGTCTCCCACATACACGATATTCATCCCTCCATCGATGTAGAAGAAGATTAGCCCCCGCTTGATGTCGCGGATGAGCTGGCCGGCGTGAAATCGGACGTCACGTTCGCCGATGACGACCGACGGGTTGACGATGACGGCACGGAGTCCACGTTCGACCCCCTTTCGGACTTCATCCTCTGCGAGGATTTTTGAGAGTTTGTAGCCGCGTGCTGCGGCACGATCTGCCGGCGTCTCTTCATTGGCACATCCCCCCGGGGCGGGATGCCCGATCGTGGTGACAGAGCTGGCGTGAACCAGCGATTTCACGCCGGCGGAAAGGCAGGCGTTGACGACGGCTCGCGTTCCCAGGACGTTCACCCGATGTTGTTCGTCCAGCGCACCGCGCGCGAAGGTGACCAGGGCCGCGCAGTGGTAGACCGTGTCGCATCCATCCATTGCAGCGCGAAGAACTGATTCGTCGCAGATATCGCCGATGAACTCGGTGCAAGGATTGCCTTCGAGGGCATCAATATGGGATCTCGCACGGCGGAGGATGCGGACGTGGTAGCCGGTGCGGTTGAGTGCGATGGCCAGGTTGGACCCGACGCAGCCCGTGGCGCCGGTGACGAGAGTGGTCAGCATTTATCGCGGTGGAGCTGCGCGCTGCAGGAAGGTCAGGAGCTTTTCGTTGAAGGTGGAGGGGTTCTCAAGATTGCTCATATGGGCCGCACCAGGGATGATGTGCAGCTCCGACGTGGGGATCTTCTCGTGCATTGCCTGCGAGGCGGCGGGTGGAGTGGTGACGTCGTGCTCTCCCACAAGGATAAGCGCAGGAATGGCAATTGAGGCCAACGATGCAGTGGTGTCCGTCCGTGCGGCGAGTGCCAGCAACGTGCCTGCGATGCTCAGCGGCGGTGTGTGGGAGATGATATCACGGATCCTGGCAACAGCTCCGGGATTTCCGGCAAACGTTTCCTTTGCGAACACGGCTTTGACAAAATCGTCGGCATACGCAGCCGATCCCGTAGATTTTACCGCTTTCATCCCCGCCGCTCGTTTGATCCTCCCCTCGCTCGGGTCGGCTTCGCTGCGGGTGTCGCACAGGACCGCCGCGATGAAGCGTTCCTGCTCCCGTTCCAGTGCGCGCAGAGCGACATAGCCGCCCATGGAGAGTCCCACGACAACCACTCTGGGGATTCTGAGATGATCGAGCAGGGCAAAGAGATCATCCACGTGCCCTTCGATTGTGTACTGGCCGTCGCCGACGTCGCTGTTCCCGTGACCGCGGAAGTCGAATGCGACGACGCGGTATCCCGCTGCGGCAACCGCCTCGATCTGCGGATGCCACATCGCGTGGCTGAAGGGGAAGCCGTGGAGGAAGATGACCGGTGGGGCGGAGTGAGGGCCGGCCTCAACGTAGTGAATGTTTGCACCGTTCAGGAGAGCATGCATGACTCAGGGGGTCAACGTGACAATAAGCGCAGCGGCGGTGGCAGCGATCGCCGTCTTGAAAAGCCAGGCAAGGACCCGTGTTGCCAGGAGCCGTTGTTGCGCATCGTCGATGTACCTGCTCGTGAAGAGGACCGGAATGGAGACCATGAGCCAGATCGAAGCGGCGATCAGGTACGCATCCTGTTCGCCGCGTCCGATGAGCCGGTAGACGTACGCAATGAGAAGGCAGGTAATGGCATTCGCGCCAAGGCTGATGACCGTGCGGCCGAAGGCGCCGAACCCGGAAGGATCGACGATCCCCGCACGTTTTCGCTGCCACTCAAGTATTGCGTACACGCCATGATCGACCAGCACACAAGGAATCAATCCCACGAGAGCGGCGAGGAGGATCTCGTCTGAATCCACAGATTTTGCTTTTGTTATGTTCAGCCACTATATTAAAATCCGGTTTCATTTTCAAGCTCCTTTCTCTCATCCATCCACTACTACACCACGCGGATAACATCATGCAGTCACTCCTCTCGTTTGTGGAGGCGAACAAAGACCGGTATCTCGGCGAGCTTAAGGACCTCCTGGCCATTCCGAGCGTCAGCACCAATCCGGACAACAAGAACGACATCGGCCGGTGTTCTGAATGGCTCGCAGACCACATGCGGAGCATAGGACTGCAGAACGTGCAGATCTTTCCGACTCCTGGCCATCCCGTCGTGTACGCCGACTGGTTGAACGCGCCGGGGAAGCCGACGGTGCTGCTCTACGGTCATTATGACGTGCAGCCTCCTGAGCCGCTTGAGCTCTGGACCTCGCCGCCCTTTACGGCAACGGTCCGCGACGGCAAGCTCTTCGCACGTGGCGCGGCGGACGACAAGGGGCAGGTCTTCATTCATTTGAAAGGGCTCGAGGCCTACCTTCGAAACGGAGGGGATCTTCCGGTCAACATTAAACTGCTGATCGAGGGGGAAGAGGAGATCGGGAGCGAGCACCTGGAGCCGTTCGTGAAGGAGCACATGGAGCTGCTCAAGGCCGACCTTGTGTTGATATCCGATTCGTCCATGTTCGCCAGGGACGTCCCCTCCATTTGCTACGGGCTGAGAGGGCTTGCATACATGCAGATCGATCTGGTCGGGCCGAGCAAGGATCTGCACTCCGGATCATTTGGCGGCACCGTGCACAACCCAGTCCAAGCCCTCGCAGAAATCATCGCCAAGCTGCACGACAAAGACGGAAAAGTTGCGATCCCCGGTTTCTACAAGGATGTTCTCCCGCTTTCCAAGAAAGAGCGGGACGCATACAGGAAGCTGCCCTGGAGCGACAAGAAATACGCGAAGGAGTTAGGTGTTGCTCAGCTTTACGGGGAGAAGGGGTTTACGACGTTGGAGAGGGTTTGGGCGCGGCCGACGCTTGAGTGCAACGGGATCTGGGGGGGCTTTACGGGAGAAGGGGCGAAGACCGTGTTACCCTCGAAGGCCTCGGCCAAGATTTCGATGCGGCTTGTCCCGAACCAGACCGCGGCGAAGGCGGCGAAGCTATTCGAGCAGCACATCAGGAAGATTGCACCGAAGACTGTGAAGGTGATGGTGCGGAACCTGCATGGCGGTGAGCCCGCGATCACGCCGATCGACAGTCCGGGTGTACAGGCGGCGGTTGCGGCGCTTGAGAAGGGGTTTGGCAAGAAGCCGTTGTACCAGCGGGAGGGGGGATCGATTCCGATTGTGGTGCAGTTCAAACAGCTACTCGGACTTGACACGGTGCTTCTCGGCTTTGGGCTTCCCGACGAGAACGCGCACGCGCCGGATGAGTTTTTGAACCTTGATAATTTCTACGGCGGCATCCGGACATCGGTTCACTTCTACAACGAGCTACCCTTCTACATGCAGGAAGCGAAAGGGGGGCACGGGAAAAAGAAGTAAGTTGGTGCCCCCGATGTGATAACCGCGCACTGGAATCAATCCACGATTGTCAACCCACAATCCACAATTGACAACCGCCGCGTCGGGGCCATAACGTACGTCTTCTTCTCCCCCTCGGGCCGCGGGAGGCGGTCGGAATTCTGAGTTCAGAATTCTGAACTCAGAATTCAGAGTTACCGTGCCCAGCTAGCATTCCGTCCTATAGGAGGACCAAGGGGGGTAAGTTTGTCTTAATCTCAGCAGCAGTATCTGCAATCCACAGATCCCTCCGTCACCCATGTCCATCTCCATAGTATGAAGGTCATGATTCTCTGACTTGCCTTTGGCTGCAGGTCGACGTATCTTGATAGTGACACCGTCAGTCCCGGCTCTTCCTGTAGTGGCATGAACACCCGTATAGCCGGGCCTAGAAGCTTTGACGAAAGGAGGGGAGCCATGAGACGTTTTATGTCGCATGTGCGGTCTGCTCCTTCTCAACCTGCTGTTCATCCCCCCAATTTCTCCCAGATCCGCATCACCAATAGGAGTTTGCCAGGAACGTGTGTGCGTGATGCGGGCTGGAGGTCATGGTTCATCCAGCGGGCTGCGTACGGCCAATGCGTTTTTGTTCACGACGTGCGTATAGATCATTGTTGTTCTGATATCAGC
>JBFLYO010000009.1:0-116121 GCA_040756745.1 Bacteroidota bacterium | reverse complement strand
CCACGGCGACCGGTTTTGCATCCGAGCGGGCAAAGCCTGCTCCTGAAGGGTAGTCGGGATGGACGAGGTATTCGGTCTCACCCCACGCTCCCGTGTTGAGATCAAGCCGACGGACGTTCACGTCGAATCCTGAAGCCCCGCTCCTGTTTGTGGTATCGACCCAGACGGCGTAGGCGGCTGGACTTGAGCCAAACGCGACCTCGGAGATTGAGGGGTTACGTGCCTTCCCGCTCCCGCGGCTCAAGCGCATCTCGGGTGACCAGGTGACCCCGTCACTGGAGTGTGTCCACCAGATCTCATGCTGGGATTCGTAAATAACGCTGTATCCCGCAAATGACGATCCATAGGTACAGATCATCCGCCGCTGGGTCGTGAGCCCTGTGGCCGATGAAAGATTTGAGCCGAGGTTGGCTTTGTATATGGCAGTCACCTTCGCATTTGACTGCTTAAACACCACTCCTGTCTGCGCGGCGGTAGAGTCCAAGAACGACGCTGAATCGGGATGTGCACGCCAGTTCAGGAAATTCGATGTAAACCCACCGATTGTCTGTGGACTGAGCGCTCCGACAGTGTAGTAGGGTTTGTTGGGATTCTGCGGATCCGGGATCTGGTTCAAGAAGACACCACTATCAACGGGTGAGGTGAATTCCCGTAGCACATCCGGTTGTGCTCCCGTCTGAGGGTCTTTCCACCAGGGATCCCGAATCCAAATCGATCCAGAGTTGATTGAGGGGAGGTCCAGCATTGTATTCTGAACCCTCACAGCGCGAAGGTCGACGAAATTGGCGAACTGAGGAGGTGTATTCGGCTGGATCGAAAGGGTTCTGGTAAGATGCATGTCGGATGCCACGTCATTCCAATCGTGATGCTTGTATGATACTCCTGAGCCAGCATAGTTGTTGAATCGCTCCACGTTGGTCCCCACATCGACCGCAAGTTCATTGTTGGCAGAGAACACTTTCACGCTGCTCGGTGATCCTGACGATGAGAAGGTCTCTCCGTTCACGTGGAGACTGCCTCCCGCATTTGCAGATCCAATCTTGTTCGTCAGCACAAGTGGCGCTCGAAAATTTTGTCTCTCAGGCAGATGTTCGAGCAACCAATAGCTCCAAATTTCGGTCGTCCTGCCAGTCAGGTCGTAGAGACGATATCCAGCCTGGGCTTCCGACATATATGCCTTCCGGCTGGACCAATAAATCAAGATCCATGTATCTCTGGAATTCAGATATTGATCACCAGTGCTCCATGCCTCATCACGCAGATCCAGAGTGAAATGGATAGTATCAGATCCCCCGACCACAGCGAAATCTAGCAATCCCCACGGCGCAACTCCTAGTGGCCCGTCGTCCTGGCTTTTCGGTGAATCAAAACCTGTTACCTGCGTCGAGATAAGGAATTGCTCGTCAAATGTGTCAAGATAGACGACGCTCGCACTTTGGCCATCCCAGGCCCATGCACCCGTATTCTGGGCCTTTTTGACCATCAACGTTATCGATCGTGTCTGATCTACCTGCTTGATTATGAGTTCACCCGTAACGGCAAAACAAACAACGGAAATGACGACGCAACACACCAGCAGCCCGATGATCCTGCGTTTCATGACCACCTCCATTAGCTTGTGTCAGGCGTTTGAAATGTAAATTTGGAGAACCGGCAAATGATTGGTATCTTCCAGCCGCAAACAAAAGGGCGCACGTTCTCTCAAGGTTTGGAGGGATCGTCATAGTCCTCTAGTTTGCGATTTTCCGGGCGATGGTGGTACCAGCACCGTCGCCCGGTTTGTGTCAGCCCAGTGGACTGGACTCGTGTTGCACTGCTATCTCCTTCCTACGTAGACGACTGCACGCCGTGGGAAAGTATTGTAGTCAGGTCCAACGGCGATCACGGTGTTCTTTGAAGCGGCTACCGAATACAAGGGGCGGTTCGGATCCGGCACATTGAGTTGTTTCCATGTTGATCCGTTATAGTGCCAGATCTTTGCCTGATCGCCCACAACGAAGAGGTTGTTGGGAGCAGACCCCCTGATGCGAAAGGGTGCTGCATCCAGGTCAAGCATTTTCGTCGGTGCGAGGCTCATGGTCGATGAGGCTTGACTAAACACACCGAGGTTCGTCGCCGAATACAGGGTGCTTCCAACAACAGTAAGGGTCATCGCAAGGTCGCCAAAGGAAGAAGGGGTGCCCGGCGGTCGAGCCCAGATTGTGTTCCATGACTGTCCGTCGAAAGCTAGGAGCACACTGTTGAAGTAATCGTTGGAGTACCCGGAGGCCCAGACCGTTCCCCCGGTGCTCGAACCGTACACATCACGCAAATCGATCGTCGTCCCGCTCTCCAATTTCTGCCATGCGCCGTTGGAGTAACGAGCGATGCCCCCACCATTCCCAACGCCATAAATTGAATTTCGATCTTTTCCCCACAGTTTGTTCACGGAAATCGGGGTGCACATCGACGCGCTTTGGCGCTGTCCGTCCCAAACAACAACTTGGGATCCATCCATCGCAATCCAAACATCCTGTGGGCTAAGTGCAACGATTGCCCTTGCAGGATATGAACCTGTACTTGACTGGCCACAAAAGGTGTAAAATTGAACCCTAAGCAGCTTCCAAGATGTCCCACTCCATTTCAAGAGATTGTAGGCGTCTGGATCCCAATTTCCCAGGCTGTCGCGAAGATAAACCGCGCCCACCGCATACGCGAGCGAGTCGTCGATAATTGCCACATCGTAGAGCACGCTCGAGCCGACCTCTCCTAGTGTCTCAACTGTCCAGGTGAAGTCATGGCTCGTCGTATCGACAGGCGGCACTGGCAGCTCTGGCTCTGTTGTATTGCAGGCGTCGAATGACCAGCTCATCCCGGCCAAACAGAGTAACAGAATGCGCATGCGTGCTCCTGCCATGATGACGCTCCGTGTGTGAGAGCGTTGGAACAGTCGAAGCGTGCTGTCTAGGTGTGCGGGTTCGCTTAGAACTGCGGAGAACGGAGATGGAAAGGAACGAGACCAGCCGCACCGAATCTTGTGTTTCATAGCGTCCTCTCGTAAGCCGAAGGAACGGCTTAGTAGTTATCAGCGGGGGGTCGCAATAATATAATGACGAAAGGCGCTCCTGTCAATATTGAAAATCTCATCCGCGGGCGACTTGGGTGACGGACAGGGCAGAGTGAAGAGTGATGAGTTATGAGTTGAGAGTTTGAAAAGAAGATGAGAGAGTAGAGAGGAGAGAGAAGAGAGCAAAGAGAGATGTGACTATGGAAAATTCACGGCCCGGCGCGAGGAAGTGCCAGAATCTCACGCCGGGCGTTGTATTCGGATTAATGGCTTACTTACTATTAGGACATTTGTCCGGTTACTTTTTTCCGTGGCTTTTAGCTTTGTGACTCTTGTATCTTCGCATTGCTGGCTGTCTCTCCGGGACTGTGACATGCAGTTCCGGATGGAAGTCCTTGACTAACCGGAGATACTGCCTGACGACGTTGATCGAGCGGCCCGTGATCTGACTGAGGGAGACAGCGTCATGCTTCTTCCGGGATAGGGCGAGGAGGCCGATACTATCGACTCGTTGAACAAACACCTGTTCCTGTTTGTACTCTCCCTGACTCCATGCAACGATGGCACCTCCACGCTCATCGTGAATGACTGCAACATCGTTCGTGGATACTGGTCCCGGCCTGGTGCTAATCTGCACGCCGCCATCTCCCCAGACACGTGTTCCTAGGGCATCGAGTCTTTGAACAGTTACATTGTTGATACTTGGCCCATTCCAGGCAAGTAGCAAGCCCCCTCGGCCGTCCCGGGCGAGGCTGATGAAGAGTCCCCTCTTCTCCGCCACTTTCACTCCTCCAATTTGCCATTGGCTGTTCCCCTGTCCATCGATGTGCTGTGCGTAAACAAACGTGGTAGTCAACGACCGGCTGTCCTCCCAGGCGAGATAAGCACCCCCTTGGTCATCGCTCATGATCCGAGGATACTGCTGGCTCCCGGGGGCGATCACGACTGGAATTCCATGCTTCTGCCATAACATTGTCCCGTCGCTGGCGATGTGCTGAGCATAGATGTCATAATCCGCGCCGTTCCTTGCATCCCGCCAGCACACAACAGCACCACCATTTCCGTCGGATGCGATTTGCGGCAGGAGGTAAATGTTCACGTTCGCAGTCGTATCACACACCGGGACACCGTTGACTACCCACTGAGCGATAGGCTGCGCATTCAGGGGGATGATCACACAGATGAACAGAATACAGGTTCTTAACAGGCCCCCTCCGGTAAAATGATCCTTCCAGCGAGGTGAAATGTTGTCCATGGGATTCACGTGATCCTGAGCCATAGAGAACCATGAATGTAAAGCAAACGTTGGTTGCTGCGGTCAGGGGGATCAAACTGCCAGATGGAGGTGTCGCGAGTGAGGCAGGGCGAGTAGAGGCGCGACGAGTTTCACCGTTCGACGCGCGTCTGGGAAAACTGTACTTTCAGAGAACACAGCCGCTCACTCAAGCGGCCGGGTCCGGCAAGCGGTCCACACTAGCTGAGGATCACCCGCATACGTTCTTCCGGGTGCACGATACGAGCCAAGTCATGGGGCGAGTTGCAATTGGAGGCGGCCTAAGGGGGAGAGCACGTTTCCCTATCGCAACTCATCGCAAGCGCGACCGGAAAGAATGGCTCAGACTCTACCAGCAATTTACTGCGGCGTATCGTCGTTGTCAAGAGCAAGCAGGATTCGTCACTGCATTCTTATCTGTCAATTCGCTTACTGCCATATCGAAAACAGATATGGTCAATTACATTTGGTAGACCTGGGTAGCCATTATCTCAGGTAATGCGTTGCAGAATTCTGGAAAGCGGATTGCGGAATTAGAAGAAAAACATCCGCACTGCTATCACGAGGAGGAAGACCGCGTAGATTTTTTTCAGTGACTCTGGCTTCGTCCTGTTTGCCATCGTCGCTCCCAGCGTGCTGAAGGGAATCGTGCCGACGATAACCGGGATTGCATGAATGTAGTCGACGAATCCCAGCGTGCCCGGAGGCAGCAGGATGTTCCCCCACCCCCGCATTATGTAACCCGCTGCAGCAGCCGTCGCAGTGATCACAATCGTTGCACTCGACGTACCGAGCGCCTTCTTCAGCGGGAAGTGCAACACGGTGTACATGATCGGGATGGAAAAAAGCCCCCCGCCCACCCCGGCAAGCGAAGAGATCACCCCGACAATCAACCCGGTAACAATCAGTCCTGCAGCACCAAGATTGGGTGCTGCCTCCTTCGTCGATCTGCGTGGCTCGTTCAGCAACCGGAGCGACGCCAGAAGCACAACACCCGCGAAGATCTTCCGCAACGAACTCCCCTCCAAACCCGCCGCCACGCCGCTTCCTACCAACGCCCCCGCAACGCTCGCGACCCCCATCAGCACAACCGGTTTCCAGAGGACATGCCCGTCGTGCCAATAGCGGTAGGACGAGGCAAGCGATGCAAAGATGACAACCAGCAGGCTGGTGCCAAAAGCCAGGTGGGTGCCGATCAGCGAAGAGACGCCGTGTGCCTGGAAATAGGCAATCAGGATCGGCACGAGAATGATCCCTCCGCCGACCCCGAAAAACCCCGCAAGAAACCCGGCCAGACATCCTGCCCCGAAGAGCAGGAGGACGCTCAGAAAGTCCATCAGCTTCCGAGTTTTTTCAGATAGACCTTCCGGTTCTTCAGCATTCCTTCCGCCACGGAGAGCTGGACATCGTTGGCAAGCGATGCCTCGATTCTTCCATGCTCACCCTTGACTCGCCCCATGAGCTCGATATTCAACTCCTCGCGGATATGATCCCTGTACCGCTCAAAACCCCGGGCCTTTTCACTCGCCAGGGCGCTTTCGAGCAGGCTCAGATCGTCCAGCACCTCCTTCGCATAGTACGAACGCTGGGCAGTCTGGCGCAACTCTTTGATCTTCGCTTCCGAATCCTCCTGGAAATCGAATTTCTCCGCGTCGAGGAATCTCTTGAACTCCGCCAGGACCTTCTCATCGACGCCGTTGATCTCCTCTCCTTTGTGCGCCGCCGCGTAACTGTTCGCAAACCTGAAAAAGAGCGATCTCCTCAGGAGCTCGCGAACCATCGGGCCCTCTGCTTCCTCCTTCACCAGTGAATCGGGTGTAATCCCGCCGTGTTCATAGACCTTACGGCCGTGAACGGTATTAAACTCGCGCTTCAGACTGTCGGGCACCATTGCGAAGACGCCGTTCTTGTCCTTGTGCAGGTAGTCGATTTCCTGGATGCTCCTGCCGCTGGGCGTGTAGTACCGAGCGGTGGTGATCTTAAGCTGTGCCCCGAAATTGAGCGGGAGGATTGTCTGGACCAATCCTTTGCCGAACGTCCGGGTGCCGACGACAACTGCCCGGTCGATGTCCTGCAGCGCTCCCGCGACGATCTCGCTCGCACTCGCACTCCCCCGGTCGGTTAGCACCACCAGCGGCGTCGAGGGGAGGAGCGGCTCCTCGGTCGACGCATAGGTTCGCGTTGCCTCGGGGCGACGCCCCTTCGTGCTCACGACGATCGTCCCCCGCGGGACGAATTTGCTCACAACCTCCACCGCCGCATCCAGCAGTCCGCCGGGGTTCCCGCGCAGATCGAGGATGAGCCCTTTGAGGTCTCCGGTAATCTTCAGCTCCTTGATCGCCTGGCGCACTTCCTCCCCGGCCTTCCGCGAGAAGCGTTCGAGGCGAATGTACCCGATGCCGTCCGAAACATATCCTGTATAGGTGACGTTTTTGATCTGAATTTCTTCGCGGATGAGTACGAACGTGAGCGGTTTGGTTTCTCCTTCCCGCTCGACGACGATCGTGACCTCGCTGCCAGGATCGCCTCTGGTCAGGTTGCGCACCTCGTCGGGCTTCTTGTTCCCCACTTTGACGCCCCCCACCTCGATGAGCCGGTCCCCCGGAACGATGCCCGCCCGTTGCGCGGAGTATCCATCCATGACGGTGATGATCTTCAGCGCTCCATCGCGCACGCCGATCGTCACGCCGATCCCGCCGTACTTGCCGTTCGTCAGCAGGTCAACCTCGTCACCATCCTCTCTGTCGATGTAGACAGTATAGGGATCGAGCGTTCCCAGCATCCCGTCGATCCCCGCTTGCATGAACTTCTCGGGATCGATTTCGTCGACGTAGTTGGTGGTGATCTCCTTGTAGACCCGCCCGAAGACGTCGATGCTCTTGTTGATCTTCAGAAACAGATCGGTATCGGGGAGCAGCACGAACCCGCTCCCCAGTACCAGGAGAATGAACCCGAAGATCAGCGCTCCACGCATCCCCGCTTTCATGCTCACAGTTCCTCCCGTATCAATCGTGTCTGTCGTTCCTGTACCGCGCGATCGACTTCGCGCGCCGCGTCCTCAATGTTTTGCATCCCGTTGACTACCACAAACCGTTCCGGATGCTCGCGGGCAAGAGTGAGGTACCCGTTGCGCACCCGCTCATAGAAATCCCTCCCTGCACTCTCCATTCTGTCGTATTCTGCTCTCGCAGCACGTTTGCGCCGCTCGATTTCATCCACGGTGATATCAACCAGGATGGTCAGGTCGGGGTCGGTGCCCGCAGTCGCTGCCGCGTTGATCCGACGCACGGTATCAAGATCGAGCCCCCGTCCGTACCCCTGGTATGCCGTGGTGGAGTCGTAATACCTGTCGCAGACGACGATGTCGCCGCGATGCAGCGCCGGCATGATCACTTCGTGCACCAGTTGTGCCCGGCTCGCGGAAAAGAGCAGGAGTTCCGTGAGCCCATCGAGTTCGAGATGTTCCCGGTCGAGGAGGATCTCCCGCAAGCGTTCCGAGATGACCGTTCCTCCCGGCTCGCGAATGAAGTGTACCGGTCGATTCACTCGCTCCCGCAGCATGTCGACGGTCCGCTGCGCTTGCGTCGTCTTGCCGCTGGAGTCAACGCCTTCGAAGGTGATGAACATAAAATCAACATAGCAATTTCCCGTCCGTGTTGCAACCGCATCGCGCCTTGCTTGTGTGAGCCGTTTTCACTAGATTCCCGCGTACACATGAGCTCGTCCATCATGCGGGAGGCGTTTTCCGCGGTCCATGCCCCGATCATCGCGGCCACATAAGGCACCTCCACCCAGTCCGTCTCCCCGTACCACCAAGCGAAAGATCGAATCCCGCACCGAAGATTCCCAGACCATCGCGGAGGCCCTTGCAGGCGACAGCAGGGCGTACCAGCGGTTGATGGACAAATATCACGACGCAATCTTCAACTTCATCTACCGAATGATACGCGACCGCGAGCAGGTGGAAGACCTGACGCAGGAAGCGTTCATCAAAGCCTTTGCCTCCCTCAAGAGCTTCAACGAAGAGTACGCTTTCTCCACGTGGCTGTACAAGATCGCAACCAACAACAGCATCGATTACATCCGGAAGAAGAAGCTGCAGGTGTTTTCGATCGACAAGCCGATTGAGTCGAGGGACAGCGACTTCTCATTCGAACTGCCGGACGATTCCTATGAGGCGGACCGGGATCTGATCAGCGACCAACGCGCCGCGATGCTGAACGAGGCGATCGCCATGCTGCCGGACAAGTACCGGACCGTAATCCGGCTGCGTCATGTCGAGGAACGGAGCTACGAGGAAATCGCGAAAACGCTCAAACTCCCCATCGGGACCGTGAAAGCCCACATTTTCCGTGCCCGGGAGTTGCTGTACAAGCAGCTGAAGAGCAAAATCCGGCACTATTAGGGGGGTCGCAACTCTCCCCCCTCCGCATTCGTACAACGATATAAAGAGAGGGTTGTCGGCCATGCGGCGGGCATTGCACATATGCAGACTTGCGCTTCTTGCCGTCGCGGCCCTCCCCGGCGCAGGGATGAATGCCTCCGCCCAGGAGAGCACGCCTCAGGAGATCGGCCGGACGACCGAGAAGGAAATGAAGGTGGTGCTCACCTCTTCCTTCGGCAGTTTGATTCTCTCGCGCGGAGATCCGGAGAAGATGCTTCTTCTCGAGAGTTCCCGTCCTGCCGGCCGCCCCAATACCACTCTGGAGTACTCCGTCCGCAACCGGGTCGGCTACCTGGACCTTGCCATCGGCGAAGGAGCGCACGAGGCAGAGGGGAAGCGAGGATCGTTCAAGATATCCGACTGGGGCGGGGGGACCTGGCACCTGAAGTTCAGCGATGCCGTTCCGATCTCGTTCGACGTGGAGCTGGGGGTCGGCAAGGGGGACTTCGACCTCTCGGGGCTTCAGGTCAAAGACTTCAACCTTTCGACCGGCGCAAGCGACGTGACGCTAGCCTTCGACGAACCGAACAAGAGCTCGATCGACAATATCAGCATTGAGACGGGGGTGAGCAAGTTTGACGGCCGCAATCTCTGCAACGCGAACTTCAAGCGATTCCGGTTCCAGGGTGGGGTCGGCGCATACACGCTCGACTTCGGCGGAACACTCTCCTCAGAGGTGGACGTGGACATCGAGGTAGGGCTCGGGGTGCTGACAATCTACGTCCCGAAGGAGACCGGGGCGCGGGTGACGTACGATAAAAGCTGGGCATCAAAGGTCGATTGTGCCGCCGACTTCGCTTCTTCCGGCGACAATGAATTCATGAGCGGCAATTACTACGCCTCCGCCGGCAAGATGAACATCAGGATCGACTCGGGACTGGGGAGCGTGCGAGTGAGGCGACGGTAAGGGCACAGCATTGCGGAGTGTGGATTGCGGACAGCCTGAACCCATTCCGCAATCCGCGCTCCGCAATCCGCAATTCTGCTATTTTCCCCACAACACAAACGGCGCCCAGACGTGCGGCGGCGCGTACTCGGCGCTCTTGATCATCTCCGTCTGCGCCTTCTGGAATGCGGTCCGGCTGTTTGCTCCCGCGAGCAGCGAGGTGTACAAGACCTCCCCGAAGAATTTCTTTGCCTTACGCGACGGCGGCCGTGCAGTGAAAATGAGCTCTTGCGTGCCACTGCCGAGGAACAGATACGCCTCGGCGGGGCGGATTCCCGACCTCCCGCTGTCGAGATCGGACACGACGACCGTTCCGTAGCGGGGGAGCGACAACAGCTCACCGTCCGGGATCCGTTTCATGATCTCCGCCGCCTTGCCGTCGGAGAGGATGAAGCAGGAGTTGCCGGGCCGCTCGTCGTTAAACAAGAAACGCGCCGCGATATGCAGCAGGTCCCCCCGTTCCTGCTGCAGTGTTGCCAGAGATGCCTGCTGGCCGAAGTACAGCCGTACGTCCTTGTAGAACGCGCGGATGTCGCGCAGCTCATACTCCACATCCCACCCCGACCCTCCGGGGTATCCCACCGCCACAACCTCCTTCACGGGACGCGAAGACGAGCGCGGCAGGAGGAGCGCACCCGCCGAGGGGAGATAGCTGACCATGTGCTGTTCGGCAAAGTATCCGCCGCCGCGCAACGCCCCCGGATGCAGCGCATGGATCGGGAGCCACGGGACTTCACGGGGGACGACGACCAGCACATTCGGGATCCCCGCGAGCGCGCTTTCGATCGGCCGGAGGAACGCATCATAGAGCGGTGCGTTCACCTCCCTGAGCCGCTGATCGATCGCATTCTGCTGTGCGCGGGATGAGTCGGCGTACAACTCTCGCACCCTCAGCAGGTCGTCGAACTCCTTCGCGAGATCGAACACCCTGTCCTTGTCGATGGCTGCAAGGACCACGTTGCTACGCGCATTCGTTATCACAAATGCGTAGAGGGCTCTCCGGGCCAGCACGTGCTGGACGAGGGCGGTGCCGGGCGGCAGGGCCTTCTGAATTTCGGGGATGCCGAGACTTGAGACTCGTACGAACGGCTCCAGCATGCGGAACGCTTTTGCAGTAGCGACTGTCGCCGCCGCATTGTCCGTTGCCGCCCGGTCACGTGCCCCTCTGACGTCGGGAATGAGATCGCGTCGGTTCCCCCCCCGTGATGCCAGCTCCACAAACTGACGCTGCGCACCGATCATCCGCGCACGGGAGGCAGCGCAGCTCTCCATGAGGGTCCGGGCGCTGTCGTCCGCCGGCTGAATCTCCATCTGCGACAGTGCGGTGAAGAGTTCCCTGCTGTTTCGGCGGTCGGCGTACCAGAACGCTTCGTCGTATCTGCCCAACTGAAGAAGAATGTCGATCGCATCCGTGTACCACGGCATGCGCCGTGCGCCGAAATACGCCTGCTCACACGAAACGGCGAGGTCGTCTGCGTCCCGCGGCGTGGATGAGAGTTCGCTCTGCTCGATCGCCGACTTGAAGTACTGGAGTGCATCGTTCGGCTGGTTATTGCGCTGGAACAGGTGCCCCAGGCAGAGCGATGCGTAGGCAAGTCCGGCAGGGTATCCGAGGGTCTTGAATGACTCGAGACCCGCACGGTAGTTCTTGTATGCCGACTCGCGCGAGGTCTCGACAGTGCAGTGACCGAGTTGAAGAACAGTATATCCTTCGGCGATGCTGTTCCCCAGTGCGCGCGCCGAGGGACGGGCTGCCTGGAAGAACCGGGTGGCATCGGGGAAACGGCGGAGCCCGAGGTAGAGATTTCCCACCCGGATGAGCGCTTCCAGACGCAGGTCGGCGGCGCCTCGCGTCCTGTCAGCCCGCTTCAGGCAGTCTCCGTACGATGCAAGCGCATCCCGGGTCTTCCCCGCTCCCTCAAACGCCATGGCAAGGCGCAGGGTTGCACGGACCGCCAGAAGCGAGTCGCGCGCCTGCTCGGCAAGCATCAGCGCCCGGAGAGCGTCTTCACCCGCACGATCGAAGATGCGGTCCCGGTATTTCCCGATGCCCGACTCCAGCAACACCGCACCCTGATGCGCCACATCGGCCGATGCGGTGTAGTCGTCCAGCAGCTCCCGGAGGATCCGTGCTTCCTCCTCGTCCTCGTCGAGCGCTCTGGCACACGGCAGCAGGGCCCACAGGATGTCATGCACGCCGTCGTTGTCGTGGAACACGCGCGCCAGACGTAGAGCTTCCGTGTACATGGCAAAGGCCTTTCGCTCCTCCCCCATGCGGCGATGCATCCCGGCGATTGCCAGTGTCATCGCACGCGCCGATGCCCTGTCGGCCACTTCCCTGTACTCCCTCATTGCGCGCGTGTACCAGGTAAAGGCACTGTCAAACGCTCCCGCAGCAGCGGAGAGATCGCCGAGCATGCGCGCTTCATCCGCGATGCGCTGTCGGCGCCCGAGTGCCTCGTCCAGTGAGAGTGCCGTGAACAGGGCCAGACGTCCATCCCGCGAATTCCCGCGCTCGAGCGATGACTGCGCCTCATCGAACGCTGCATCGGCACGGAGCTGTTCGGGCGTGGGCTTGTCGGAGCAGCTGCTCAGGAGCGCCGTGAGTAGGGAGGTAAGGAGGAGGGAGGTATGGAGAAAGCGGTGCCGAGGGGGCATAGGCTACGCGCTCCGGAGGGCGCGGACGATGCGTTCGGGAAAGTCGGTGATCACGGCATCCACTCCGGCTTCGATCATGTGACGGAGCTCGGCGATTGTGTTCACGCCATAGACGGCAACTGCAACACCATGCGCGTGTGCATCTCGAACGTGGCGCCTGCGCAGCTGCGCCCTGCTGCAGATGAACACCGATCCACCGACGCGCCGTGCAACGGAGGACGCCGGCCGAAGACCGTCGCGGATCGGGAGGTAGAGCGCGCCGATCGGCACATCGGGCGATCGACGGCGGAACCGGCGCAGGAATCCCTGATCGAAGGATGATACCACTATGCCGTCCGTGCGTCGCGCCGCCCGGAGCGTTGCAAGGAGCGCATCGGCCGCCGCCCTGCTCCGCCGCCGGTGGCCGTCCGTCTTCACTTCGATATTCACCCCCATGCGCGGCGGCAGCTCCTCGAGCACCTGACGCAATGTGGGGATGCGCTCTCCTCGAAACCGCTGCGCAAACCATCCTCCCGCATCCACCGACTGTACCTCGGTCAGTGTCAGTTCATGGATGCGCCCTCTGCCGTCGGAAGTCCGGCCGAGACTCCGGTCATGGTGGACTACAAAATGCCCGTCCGCTGTCATTCGCACGTCGAACTCGACCATGTCCGCCCCCGCGTCTGCAGCAATGCGGAAGGCCGCCATCGTATTTTCGGGAGCGGTGCCCGCACTGCCGCGGTGCCCGACAACGAGGGGGCGCTGTCCTGCACGCCGGTTCACGCGACACCGCTTTCACGCAGCTGCCGCTTGATGTCCCGATTCACTGCCTCGATCGATTCTCCCCCATCCACGTTCAGCACGCACCCGCGTTGCCGGTAATACCCGAGCACCGGTGAGGTGGTTGTCCGATAGACGTTGAGCCGTTTCCGCACCGTGTGTTCCCCGTCGTCTTCCCGCTGGACAAGCGGTGAGCCGCAGGTGGGGCACGGACTTCCGGCCGCGACGTGGCCTGCCTCTGCGTTGAAGATGTGTCCGTTGAGAGAGCACACAAGCCGCCGCGAGAGGCGCCGGACGATCTCCTCGTCGTCTACCACAAACTCGATCACACGGAAGTCCCTGATGCCGAGCTCGTTGAAGATCCGGCCAAGGGCTTCCGCCTGCGGGAGCGTCCGGGGAAATCCGTCAAGGATGAATCCACGCGCCGTCTGAGGGGAAGCAAGGACATCGTGCACGATGCCAATCATGATATCGTCAGGCACAAGTCCTCCAGCGTCCATCACCGCCTTGGCCTTCAGGCCGAGCGGCGTACCGGCCGCAACTGCCGCCCGGAGCATGTCGCCTGTGGAGATGTGCGGGATCGTGAATTCCCGGGCAAGCAGTGCTGCTTGAGTCCCCTTCCCCACTCCCGGCGGCCCGAACAAGAGAAGGCGCATTGGTGCCTGCATCAGTGGTTGAACGCTGGCGTCATGCGGCATCCGGAGCTACGCGCTGCGCCGCCGGCCGGGCCTCCTTCACCGCAAGCTGGCCGCACGCTGCGTCGATGTCATCTCCGGCGCTGCTGCGAACCATGACCGTCAGGCCCGCCTCCCGGAGGCGCGCAACGGTCTCCGCCATGCGCCGCGACGGACGGAGGGTCGCTGCGAAGCCCGATGGCGAGGTGAACCTGATGGAGTGGAAGGGGATGATGTTGATCTTGCTCGGCACACGGCGGGCAAGAGCGATGAGTCGCTCGATCTCGCGGTCGGTGTCGTTGATGCCGTTGAGCAGGATGTATTCGTACGTCACGCGCTGCTTTGTGTGCCGGTAATACGCTTCGACGGCGTTCATGAGCGCTCCCACGCCGAATTTCTTGTTGATCGGCATCAGGAGTGAACGCGTGGGATCGACGGCACTGTGGAGAGACACTGCAAGCTTGAACCGGCGCCGTTCTTCGCCCATGTGGCGGATCCGGTCTGCGCGCCCGGCAGTGGAGATCGTTATCCGCCGGGCCGCTATGCCCACGCCGCTCGAAAGGATCTCGGCGGCAGTCATCACCTGCTCATAATTCAACAGCGGTTCACCCATCCCCATGAAGACGACATTTGTCATCTTGCGCCTTGTGGCACGCTGAACCTCGAGCACCTGGCTCACGATCTCCCCCGCTTTCAGATTGCGGAGAAGCCCCATGGTTCCCGTCGCGCAGAACTCGCACGCCAGCGGACATCCCACCTGCGTGGACACGCAGAGCGTCAGTCGACGCTGCTCGTCCTCGGGACTCACTCCCTTCCCCTGAAACGACGATGCTGGCGGTATTAACACGCTCTCAATGTGCAGACCGTCGTGGAGGGCGAACAGGAACTTCGTGGTCCCGTCGCGCCGCGACACCTGGCGCGACGCCTCAACGACTCTCCCGATTTCGGCCGACTCCTCAAGCCGGTGGCGGAATGTTTTGCTAAGATCGCTCATCGCCTCAAACGAAGTCGCCCCCTTGGTGTAGAGCCACGTAAAGAGCTGCCGCCCGCGGTACTTGGGCTCGCCGGATTCGAGAGTGAAGGCGGCAAGTTGATCGAGCGTCAAACCGAGGAGAGGCCGTTTGGGGCGGGGGGAGGACAAGGGTGAGGGTGAGGATGAGGTTAAGGTTAAGGTTGAGGAACAGATTGAGATTGAGGTCCCGGTCATTGCGAGCCCCGATGCGTATTATCGAGGCGAAGCAATCCATCCATAGCCGACATCGCCACTCAATTTACAAAACTACTTTCCCCCCTGCAAGCCAACAAAAAAGCCGCCCGGAGTTGGATCCGGGCGGCGTCAAGGATGATGATTGCTCGCGTCTCTGCGGAAGAGCGAACGATCGACCTTCGGCTATCTCAGGTGGCCGTAGGCCTGTACGTACGCCGATACCGTGAGCGAGCAGCCGTTCGGTACGGGGGTGGTTGTCACGCTGCCATTGACGGCAAGGACGACAGGCCGGTTCTGGACAACGGCGTTGACAAGCTCCGTAACGCCGCTGTTATTCCGGGTGATCAGACGCGATGTCAACAACGACTGCGGTGTGTTGAATTGCGTCCAGGTGCCGTTGTAGGTCATGAGCAGGACACCGTTGACGGTAACCGCCCCGGAGCAGTTGCCCAGGTTCGGTCCGGCCGTGGAGACGCGGATGTCATAGACTGATGCGCCGGTCAGTTCGTAGGCCGTGTCGTACAACGTCCCGGGGTCGATTGTAATGCTGCCGCCGTAGTTCGGATTGTTCCCCGGAGTGATATTGTAGGTGCCGTTGAACGGTTTCATGTCCAGCGCGATCACGAACGAATCCGTGATGCAATCGAACCCCATCAGCGGGACCGCCGCAATGAACAGCAGTGCCAGGTGTTTGAGCTTCATGATAGTACTCCCGATTCGTTGAGCAATCTGTGGTCTCGTGCCGATTGCCTCCAGCAGGGGTCAGTTGCCGAACCCGATCCCTGCAGAGAAATTGGTTACTGATCCGAAATTCGCGTCGCCGAAAATATGGAACACGCCGAGCCCGAGGTTCAGGCCGACGAGGAACCGGAAATTGTTGGCCCCGTCAAGATCGATGCTCACCGGCGCAAGTCCGGCTACGGTCGGTGTATAGGATATTTTCATCGTGCTCTGCTCCCACGCCAGCCCGCCGTAGAGTGTGAGGATGGAGAACGACTTGCTCGCGTCTGCGCCAATGGAGAGGGCAGAGACATCGATCAGATCGCCGAACGTGAATTTGCTGTAGAAGACATGTGCGGCAACGTCGAGCGGCACATCGGGGAGATACTGGCTCACGCTGTGCTGTGCACCGATGCCCCAGAGTGTTGCCTTGGGGAGTCCCCCCACCTCCGGCGTCGCAATGAACCTGACCGCCGCCCGCGTGCCGTACAGATCGCCAACGGTCACCTGCGGCGCCGCCGTCGGGAAGAAGGATGTGTTGAATACGCCGTCAGATCCGCGGTAGGAGAGCAGCGTCGACTGGTCTGTGATCGTCGTCCCCGTTCCTCCAAAGATCGTAGCGGTCTCAAAAGTGGCGGGAGTAAACCCGGGAGGCGCCTGAGCAGTGTAGGTCTTCTGCTTGTCGCCGACCATCGATGCCATGCCGACGATATCGAGCCGGATATGGAACCCCGCCTTCTCGATCGCGGCCCCGCGGAAGAACCCCGCATTCAGGTTCGCCCCGAACAGGTCCCCGATCGGCTGCACGTACCCCTTGACCGCATCGGCGGAGAATTGCTGCAACGCCTTCTCCACATCCCCCTGAGCGAGACCGCTCTCTGCAGCCACGAGGAACGCGCAGAGCGCGCCGACCGTGAGGAAGGGGCGAGAACATCCTCGCAATTTGTTCATGCTGCCTCCACGATGGTTGATGAATTGGGAAAAAGTGCTGCGAGTGCGGTGCTTGGGTACTGCTGGATGGTATAAAATCGCGTTTGAAAGCACAAGTGCCCGTATCCCCCGTCACACCCGGCAGTTTTTCCTGGCGTGCGGCTTATTTCCGATGGGCAGAATGCAACGAATCCAGGACGGTTTGCATATCCTCCGGGAGCGGAGAGTCGAATTCCATCCGATTTCCCATCGCAGGATGCACAAAAGCGATTGTCTTTGCGTGGAGTGCCTGCCGGGGCATGAGCAAAAGGAGGCGCCGGACCTCGTCCTTTTGCGCCGGGCTTCCGCTCCCCCAGCTCAGCCGCCGCCCGTAATAGGTGGGGTCGCCGAACACCGGATGATTGATGTGCGCCAGATGTACCCGGATCTGATGCGTGCGACCCGTGCGCAGCTTCAGCCGGATCAGCGCCAGGTATTCAAACTGCCGGACCACGGAATATTCGGTCGCGGCTGATTTCCCTTCCCTCACGACTGCAATCTTCTTTCTGTCGGACTTGCTCCGCCCCAGTTCTGCCTCGATCACGCCCGCCTGCTCACGGAACCTCCCCCACACGATCGCCTGGTATTCTCTCCCGATCGTGCGCCGTGCGAACTGTTGCGCCAGCTTCGCATGGGCGATCTCGTTCTTTGCCGCAACGATAAGTCCGGAGGTGTCTTTATCGAGCCGGTGAACGATGCCCGGCCGAACCGGGTCGCTGACATCGGCAATCCCTGCGCAGTGATGGAGCAGAGCGTTGACCAGCGTGCCGGAGTAATTCCCGTACGCCGGATGGGTCACCATGCCTGCCGGCTTGTTGACGACGATCACGTCGTCGTCTTCATAGACGACGGCGAGCGGGATGTTTTCCGGCTGGGCGTTCTGCGGAGGGGGCTTCGGCAGGGTAATCTGGATGACTTCACCGGGAGAAACAGCATGGCTGGCGCGGACGCGCTCGCCATTGACCAATACCCCTCCTTCGCGGATCGCGCGCTGGACCTTGCTACGCGTGGCGTTTCCGACCTGGTTGGTCAGGAAGACGTCGAGACGCTCCTTCTTCTTGCCAGGAGGAACGGCAATGGTGAATGTGTGAGGCATGGGGATCCCCTCAGGGGATCTCGTTCCGGGGTTGTTCTTTCTCAGCCGTCTCCGCTTCCGCTGCATAGCTGCGGAGCGGGTCCGTGTCCCGTTCCTCGCCGGTCGACTTATGGTAGACCAGCAGGAGCAGGACGCCGACGGTGACGGCGGCATCTGCGATATTGAATACCGGCCAGCGCGTGAGCTGGTACCCGAAGAGGTTCAGATCGAAGAAGTCGACGTCAATGAAATCGACGACCTTTCCGTAGAACAGCGGCGCGTCGCCGTAGTAGATACCGTAGAACACGCGGTCGATGAGGTTCCCCACTGCGCCCCCGAGGATCATCGCCAGGGAGATGCGGAAGCCGAGGGACTCCTTTCGCGCCGCATACAGGTAGGCAACGATGGCCACACTGGCAACGATGGAGAAGAGGGAAAAGAAGAGTTTTCCGCCGATGTCGATGCCAAACGCCATCCCCGGGTTCTCGATGTAGGTCAACCTCAGGAAGTCGCCGAGCAGCGCTCTGGTCGAGCCGTACGGCACGCCGGGGAGCGCAATCCCCAGGAGGGGGATCGACACTCCTTTGACAATGAGCTTCGTCACCTGATCGACGACGATGATGCAGAGAGAGAGAATCAATACGCGCACGCGCTACTTGACCGCCTTTCTTCTGGCCAGTGCAATCCTGCCCCGTTCGCACGGCATACCGGTGTTCTTGTACTCTGCGCAGGTTTGCGCCGTGGGAACCGCCTCGAGCCGTTCTCTGGGGACCAGCAGACCGCATACTTTGCAGATGCCGTAGGTCTTCGATTCGATGCGGGTGAGGGCATCGTCGAGCTGGTTGATAAATTTGCTGCCCCGAGAGGCAAACAGAAACGTCTTTTCGCGCTCCATCGCGTCCGTCCCCTGTTCCATGTGGAGGGAGTAGTTGGAGCTTTCGCTGATGTACTCGCCGGTGGTCACATCCATCATGCTCTCCTTCAGCGAATCAAGCTCTTCCACTGTCTCCTTGCGTTTTGCGAGGATCAGCTCTTTGAATCGCCTGAGGTCTTCGGCGGGGTACGCCTTGGGCGCGGCGGCCACCTCAGCCAGCAGCTTCGGACTCGGTGGCCGGCGCGTGGCAGAGGCTGCCCGGGCAGCCGCGGCCTTCTTCAGGTTCGTTCGTGCCTTTTTGATCTGTTTGGCGCGCGCAGCCGTTTTCTCCTTCATGATCTGGACTGTGCTCTTCACGACCGCTTTCCCGCTCTTCTTCGCTGCCATTGCCGTCTGAGCTCCTTGTTGACGATGGTTACATCCGTGCGCGGCGCGAGATGCCCACCCCGACCTCTTCACCGTTCAGGTCAAAGATCGCGCTGTGCTCTCCGCCGTTCCACGCCGACGACAGCTCGTCAGCCAGCGTTTCCTGCGTGATGTACGCGCTCATGGCTGTCAGCATGCGCGTCATCGCTTCCGATGCGCGGAAGGCAATGGTGATCCGGTCGGTCACCGCAAAACCGGCTTCCTTCCGCATGTTCTGTATGCGGCTCACAAATTCCCGTGCATTCCCCTCGGCGATGAGGTCGTCCGTGAGCGCCGTGTCGAGCGCCACCGTGATCGCCCCGTCCGTTTCGACCAGCCACCCTTCGATGTCTTCCCTCAAGATTTCCACGTCATCCCTGCCGATCGTCACCTTTGATCCGTTGACCGCCAGCTCGACACCCTCACCCCCTTCCAGCCGCGCAATCTCCGCCGCCGTCAGGTCCCTGATATGTGCCGCAACCTGCTGCGCTGATTTGCCGAATCGCGGGCCAATCGACTTGAAGTTCGCCTTCGCGCGCTTCCTGACGACGCCCGACTGGTCGGCCACGTACTGCACCTCTTTGACGTTGATCTCCTCCCGGATCACATCCTCCATCCGCTGGACGTCCCGCCGGTCGTGATCACCAGCGATCGGGAGGATGATGCGACGGAGCGGCTGACGCACTTTGAGCCCTGACTTCATCCGCATCGCCCGGACAAGCATGACGATTTTCTCTGCCCGCTCCATCCGCTCTTCCAGCGGAAGGTCGATCGCCGCCGGCTCGGCAGCCGGAAGCATCGCCAGGTGCACCGAAGCCGCATCCTCTCGACGCGTGACGCCGTTGAGATTGCGGAAGATCTCGTCGGCAAGGAAGGGCGCAAACGGTGCCATCATTTTGACCACCGCGATCAGGCATTCATACAACGTTTGGTACGCCGCGGTTTTGTCCTTCCCCGGTTCGCTCTTCCAGAACCTGCGGCGATTCCTGCGAACATACCAATTCGAGAGTTGATCTATTGTGAAGTCGCTCACGCCCCTGGCCGCTTTTGTAACATCGTACGCATCCATGTGGGCCGTATAACGCTGAATCAGCGAATTCAGCTCCGAGATAATCCACCGGTCGATTTCCTGGCGTTCCGCCACCGGAATGTGGGGCTCAGCAAACGTGAACCCGTCAATATTGGCGTACATGGCAAAGAACGCATAGGTATTGACCAGCGTCCCGAAAAACTTCCGCTGAACTTCCCCCAGCCCTTCTTCGTCGAACGTGGTCGGCCGCCAGGGAGGGCTCGTTGCAACGAGATACCAGCGCGTCGTGTCCGCACCGTACCGGGCAAGGATGGCGAAGGGATCGACCGTGTTTCCCTTCGACTTCGACATCTTCTGCCCCTCCTTGTCGAGGATCAGTTCGTTCACCATCACCGCTTTGTACGCCGGGCGGTCGAACAGGTATGTCCCGATCGCATGCATCGAGTAGAACCATCCCCGGGTCTGGTCGACCCCTTCCGAGATGAAATCGGCGGGATAGCGGTCGCCGCTTTCGACAAGCTCCTTCCGTTCAAAGGGATAGTGCCACTGGGCAAACGGCATCGCGCCGGAATCGAACCAGACGTCGATCAGTTCGGGGGTTCTCCGCATCGTCCCGCCGCAGGTGCAGGTGAACGTCACTTCATCGACGAACGGCTTGTGGAGATCCAGCGGCTCGCGCACTCCTTTGCCCTGCCGGTATTCGGCAATGCTGCCGACGCATTTCTGAGTCCCGCACTTCTCGCAGATCCAGATCGGCAGAGGGGTCCCCCAGAACCGGTCGCGCGACAGCGCCCAGTCCTTGTTCTCTTCCAGCCAGTTGCCGAACCGACCTTCACCCATCTCTGGCGGCACCCACGTGATCTCCCGGTTCAGCTCGATCATCCTGCGTGCGTACTGTGTAGTTCTGATGTACCAGGAATCCCGCGCATAATAGAGAAGCGGTGTCTTGCAGCGCCAGCAATGGGGATAGCTGTGCGTGATCGTCTCTTTCTTATAAAGGATGTGCCGATCACGAAGATTGCGGATGATCTCCGCATCGGCGTCCTTTACGAACATTCCGGTAAACTCAGGTACGTCGTCACTGAACTCCCCGCTCCGGTTCACTGGATGGATCGTCGGCAGATCGTAGGTCTTTGACGCCTGGTAATCGTCCTCGCCGTAGGCGGGCGCCATGTGGACGATCCCTGTCCCATCGTCGGTCGTGACGAACGGGGCTTCAACAACGTAAAACGCTTTCTTGTCAACGGAATGAAAATTGAAAATCCGTTCGTATTCTTTTCCTGCCAGGGCCGACCCCGGAAAGCGCTCGATCACTTTCGCCGGGCCATCAAGCACGCCAAGCCGCGCCTCGGCTAGGATCAGTCTCTCCCCTCTGTGCTCAACCTTCACGTATGTGACTGACGGCGCTACAGCAAGTGCCACGTTGGCGATGAGCGTCCAGGGGGTTGTCGTCCAGACCAGGAAAGAAGTGTCGGTTGAGCTCTTCAATTTCATCCGGACATAGACGCTCGGATCCTTGACGTCTTCATAGCCGAGCGATACTTCGTGCGAGGACAGCGGCGTTTCGCAGCGGGGACAATATGGCTGAATCTTGTACCCTTTGGTGATCATCCCTCCGTCAAAGAACCGCTTGAGCGCCCACCAGACCGATTCGATGTATTCGTTCTCAAACGTGATGTAGGGGTCAGCGAGGTCGACCCAGTAGCCCATCTCCTCGGTCATCCGCTCCCACTCGGATTTGTACTTCCAGACCGATTCGCGGCACTTCCGGTTGAATTCGGCCACGCCGTAACGGTCGATCTCTTCTTTGTGCTTGAAGCCGAGCTGTTTCTCCACCTCGATCTCGACGGGGAGGCCGTGAGTATCCCATCCCGCTTTCCGGTGCACCTGGAACCCCCGCATGGTCTTATACCGGCAGACGAGGTCTTTGAGCGTCCGGGCCATCACGTGGTGGATGCCGGGCATGCCGTTGGCCGTCGGCGGCCCTTCGTAGAAGGTGAAGCCGGGGTGTCCTTCCCGCGAAGTAATGCTCTTCGCGAAAACCCCTTCCTTCTTCCAAAAGTTGAGGATCTCCCGTTCGATCGAAGGGTATGAAAGCTTGTCTGTGAGTTCTTTGAACATGCCTGCGAGCGTGAGATTGGGCAGCCAACGCCTGACCGTTACCTGCCCTTGAAATGCGAGATGAGCCAGAGCAGGCCCGTGAGGACAAGACTGATCAGGATGCTCGTCCCCAGCGGAAAATGAAACTCAAAATTCTCCCTTTTAATGTTGATGTCACCAGGAAGCCGCCCGAGGAAGGGCACCTTGTCGGCAAACATCAGTGCCAGGCCGATCCCCGCGATGAGGAGGCCTGCGACAAGAAGTATTTTCCCCATTCCCTGCACCGACTGATCCTCCGGCAATCTACAGCCGCTCGACAACCCCTTTCATGATCGCGGTCAGCTTCGGCTCCGTGCCCGCGGCCACGGCGATGATTTCCTCAACGTGAGCGGGTTGAAGGGCGTCAGGGAAGCACTCATCGGTGATGATTGAGAACCCCAGCACCCGCACTCCCATGTGATTTGCCACGATGGTTTCAGGGACCGTCGACATCCCCACCGCGTCGGCTCCGATCCACCGGAGGAACCGGTATTCAGCACGCGTCTCAAGGTTCGGGCCCTGGACAGCCACAAACACACCACGCTCAACCCTGATCTTCAGGTCGAGCGCCGTCTGTTCCGCCAGCGCAACAAGGGTTCTGCTGTACGGTTCAGACATGTCGGGAAAGCGGGGACCGAGCGTGTCGTCATTCGGCCCGATGAGCGGGTTATCCCCCTGCAAGTTGATATGATCGGTGATGATCATGATGCTGCCGCGGGAGAACTGCGGATTCATCCCTCCGGCCGCATTGGAAATAAGCAGCGTCGTAACGCCGAGGAACTTCATCACCCTGACGGGGAATGTCACCTGCTGCATGGAGTAGCCTTCATAGTAGTGAAAGCGCCCCTGCATGGCGAGCACCGTTTTCCCCCCGAGCGTTCCCAGGATCAGCTTCCCGTGATGCGACTCGACGGTCGAGACAGGAAAATGAGGGATGTCGCCGTAGTCGATGACCGTCTCCGGCACGATCTCCCGCCCAAGCCCCCCCAGGCCAGTACCGAGGATGATGCCGACCGACGGCTGAAGCGGGGTCTTCGTCCGGATGAACCCGACAGCTTCGTCAATGCGACTGCGAAGATCGGTCATTGTTGATACTTTTGAGGATGCTGTCGATTTCCACCGACTCTTTTCCCGTGCCAAGCGACGACCCCGAGAGGTCGTCCGGGCCCCCCATGTCGAGCGTCTTCAGCAGGTCAAGCTCCGAACTCAGCAGGACGCGGAGCCGGCCGATGAGCGATTCCTTGCGCGCTTCCAGTCGCATCAACTCATTATTGATTTTGGCCAGGTCGCTGTTTGCCTGCTCGACGATCTTGGCAGCGCGCGATTCCGCCTCACGGATGATGGTTTCCGACTCCCGGCGGGCCGACTCATACGTCCGCCCAGTCGCCTCCTGTGCCTGAAGGAGGGTTTGCTGAAGGGTCTTTTCGATCTGCCGGTAGTCCTTGAGCTGCGTCTCCAGCTCGACGATGCGGTCCCGCGCTTCTTTTTGCTGTTTAAGTGCCTCCTCGAGGTCCGCCGCGACCATTTCCATGAAGGTGTCGACTTCCACGGGGTCGTAGCCCCGCATTACCTTCTTGAATTCCTGCTTCCGGACATCAAGCGGTGTCAGTTTCATGGGAACCTCCGCTGGTAATCAGGCCTTGATTCTCGGACCGAAGATTGCGGTCCCGATCCTCAGAAGCGTTGCGCCCTCCTCGATGGCCACCTCGAAATCTCCCGTCATCCCCATCGAGAGGTGTTGCATGGTAACGTTCGATTGCCCCATCGCACGGATCTCATCCCGCAACTCCCGCAGCCGCCGGAACATCGGCCGCGATCCTTCAGGATTAGGGAGGAAGGGGCCGATCGTCATCAGACCGGCAATCCGCACATGGCTGCAGGATGCGGCCTCCCGTACAAGCATCGTGACATCATCGGGCCGGACGCCGAACTTCGACCCCTCGCCCGTCGTGTTCACCTCGATCAGGCAGTCGATGACGCGCCCCGCACGTTCCGCACGACGGTCGATCTCCCGGAACAGACCGGCACTGTCGACGGCATGGATCAGATGGATCCACTCCGCGATCTGTCGCACCTTGTTCGACTGCAGGTGCCCGACGAAGTGCCAGCGGATCGCGACGTCTTCAAGCTGCCGGCGCTTCGCCAGCAGCTCCTGCACATAGTTTTCTCCGACGTCGGCCGTGCCCGCGGCGACCGTCTCGCGAACCGCCTCCGCTGGGAGGGTCTTCGTCACAGCGATCAGTGTTACGTCCGCTGCGCTGCGCCCTGCGCGGCGGCAGGCGAAATCGATGCGCTGCCGGATCGCGTCAATACGCTCAGAAATCATTCAAAATCAAGATTTTAATATAGACCATTATGTTCTGAAAATCAATGTAACGCCAGTGGTCTCCTTGACTTCCCCCCCTTTTTTGATTTACTTATTTACAGGTTTGAGGGCATTTGGGAATGAGCATTCTCGATTTCGGGAATTTCGACGACGACGCAGAGGACGATCAGGGTCGCCGCGAGCGGTTCGAGGACGAACTGCGGAAATATCGCGACTCACTGAAGGACGGATCATCCGGTCTGACGAACGCCGAAGCGCTCGAAGAGATCGTCAACTATTACTACGACAACGAAAAGTACGAAGATGCCCTCCACTTCGTCAACCAGCTCCTTGCCGTCGTCCCGTACAGCGCCGACTTCTGGCACCGGAAGGGGCTGATTCTCGCCAATCTCTACAAGTACGAAGAAGCTGTCGAAGCCTACGACCGGGCTCTGGAACTCAACCCCGTTGACCCCGAAATCCTCGTCAACAAGGGGATCACCCTCGACGACCTTGCCCGATACGAGGCGGCAATCGTCTGCTTCAACAGCGCCCTCGACATCGACCCCGCGCACGAAGACGCCCTGTTCAACAAGGGGATTTCCCTCGAGAAGATGGGGCAGTACGAGGAAGCTCTCGGGTTGTTCAAATTCATTCTCGACAACAATCCAGATCACAAGGACGCCTGGTACGAGATGGGGTACTGCTATGATTATCTCGAGAAGCCGTCCGAGTCGCTCCGCTGCTACGACGAACACATCAACCGCGATCCCTACAACTACAACGCGTGGTACAACCGGGGCATCGTCCTGAACCGGATGATGAACTACAACCTCGCGATCGAGAGCTACGACACCGCACTCGCCATCCATGAGAAGTTCCCTTCAGCCTGGTACAACAAGGGAAACGCCTACGCGAATCTGGGTCGCCTGCAGGACGCCGTGACCTGCTACCGCCAGACCATCCAGCAGGACGAGAAGGACGTGCCGGCCTGGCACAACCTGGGAAATGCATATGAGGAGTTGGCCGAATACGAAGAGGCCATCAAGTGCTTCACCCAGGCAATCAAGTACGAGCCGGGGCATTACGAGTCCTATTTCGGCCGCGGGAGTTGTCACGACGCATTGGAACAGTGGCGCAAGGCGCTGAGCGACTACAACAAGGCTCTCGGGCTCTGCAAAGATTATCCCGAGCTGTGGTATGCCAAGGCGGACCTCCTCTATAATATGGGGCGGCCGCGTGAATCGCTTCTGAGCTACCGGATGGTCACCCGCCTCGAGCCGAAGAACTATGAAGCATGGCTTGACTACGGCGAGACTCTCTACGAGCTCGGGTACCTGAAGCAGGCCCTCAAGGCCTTCGACCATTCCGTCGAGGCCAATCCGTACGCCGCGGAAGCGTTTTACAGCAGAGCCAAGGTTCTCCTGCTGATGAACCGGGTGTACGAGGCGGTAGAATCGCTCAAGAACTCCTTCAAGCTCGATCCGGAGAAACGGAGACAATTCGAAGAAGAGTTCCCGGGCGTCCGCTCGATCAAGGAATTCAAGCACCTGCTGCGCCGGTAACGGCAGCGCACTACCAAGTATCACGACCTTGTTCCGCAACCGGGGACGAGGTCTTTTTTTGCTTGCCACGGAGGAGTAATGCTGTCCCCATCGCTCTCGGCCAAACTCGACACTCTGCGGACCATCCTGCGCAACATGGAGAGCGTCGCAATAGGGTACTCCGGCGGCGTGGACAGCACGCTGCTGCTGAAGGTTGCGGTGGATACCCTTGGCGCTCGCGCCGTTGCCATGATTGGCCGCTCGGCCACGTACCCCACCCGTGAATTCGAGGAGGCCGTTGCGTTTGCAGCGGAGATGGGAGCGCGTTGCGTCATCGTGGATACCGAGGAAACCGACGACCTCAAGTTCCGGGAAAATCCGCCGGATCGTTGTTACTACTGCAAGACGGAGCTCTTCGGCAAGCTGGAGGAACTTGCCGCACGCGAGGGTCTTCGCTGGATCGCTGACGGTACTATTACCGACGACATGGGAGATTTCCGCCCTGGCATGAAGGCAAAGTCCGAAAGGAACGTGCGCTCTCCGCTGCTTGAAGCGGAACTCAGCAAGTCGGACGTGCGCGCGATCTCGAAACACCTCGGCCTGCCCACCTGGGACAAACCTGCCTTCGCCTGCCTGTCGTCACGTTTCCCCTACGGCACCGGCATCACGGTGGAGAACCTGAGCCGCGTGGATCGTGCCGAGACGATTCTCCGGGACCTTGGCTTCCGTTCGTACCGTGTCCGCTTCCACGACGCCAGCACCGCCCGCATCGAACTCGGACCCCGCGAGATCCACCGCCTCCTGGAAGACGGCACTCGTGAACTTATCGTCGAGCAGTTCAAGTCCCTCGGCTTCATCTACATCACGCTCGACCTTCAGGGGTACCGCACGGGATCGATGAATGAGGTGCTTGGGAAGGAGGAAAAGGAGAAATACAGGGGCTAGGGTGAAAAGGACCTGATGAGGTTAAAGTTAAGGCGAAGAGCAGGTTGAGAGAGGTTGAAATCGAGATTGAGATTAAGATGAGGTCAAGGTCAGGGTTAAGGGACCTGCTTCACCCCTTCACCTTAACCTGCCTCTTTTACTGACTTCTGCCTACTGACTTCTGCCTACTGACTTCTGCCTACTGACTTCTTCCTACCATCCTCAATCCTCAATTCTCCATCCTCAATCAATTCTCCCCCTACCCCATACCTCCTTACTATCGTGTCTCCCCCTCTCCTCCTCCCCAAGTCCCCCCGTCTGCTCATCCTCGGCACCGGCTTTGGCGCATTCAACCTGATCCGACACATCGGCCGCGACTACCAGGTCACCGTCGTCAGTCCGAGAAACCATTTTCTCTTCACTCCGCTCCTCCCGAGCACAACGGTCGGGACACTCGAGTTCCGCAGCATCATCGAGCCGATACGCCACGCGCGGAGGGACATCACCTTCTACCATGCAGCCGCTGTCGATGTTGACCCCGAACTAGGAACCGTGCGATGCCGCGGGGCTGTGGCGGGGGATCAGTTCGACGTTCCGTACGACATCCTCGTCATCGCGGTCGGGGCTGTCAGCAATAGTTTCGGCGTCCCGGGTGTAGAGGAACACGCGCTGTTTCTCCGTGAGCTGAACGATGCCCGGGAACTGCGCCAGGGCATCATACGGTGTTTCGAGCGTGCAAACCTTCCCGGCATTCCGGTCGAGGAGAAGCGGCGACTGGTCCACTTCGTCGTGTGCGGCGGCGGGCCGACGGGGGTTGAATTCGCGGCGGAATTGAACGACTTTCTTGTCGAGGACCTCCAGAAGTCCTATCCTGCTCTCGTCACAGAAGCCCGGATCACCCTCGTCGAAGCCACGGACGAGATCCTCAGCACCTTTGACGAACGGCTCAGAACATACGCGATGGATCTTTTCCGGCGCCAGCGTATTCAGGTGCTGACAGGCGCGCTGGTCGTTCGCGTGGAACCTGGTGCTGTTCATCTCAACGATGGCTCTGTGCTCCGATGCGGGTTCCTTCTGTGGTCGACGGGGAACGGCCCCACGCAATTCGCCAGAACTGCTCATCTCCCCAAGGACGCAAAACACCGTTTCGTTACAGATTCTTATTTCCGCGTTAAGGGATTCGAAAACATCTATGCCCTCGGCGATTGCAGCATTGTCGAGCGCATGACCCTGCCGGCGACATCGCAGGTCGCACAGCAGCAGGGAAAATACCTCGCGCGGGCTCTGACACAACGCATTCGGGCGAAAACCGTCACGCCCTTCAGGTACCGCCACCTCGGCATGCTCGCCTACATCGGCAGCGACAGGGCGCTTGCCGATCTTGAACGCATCAAGGGAAGAGGGTGGGCGACGTGGCTGTTCTGGCGGTCGGCATATCTTTCCAGGATAGTGAGCCTGAAAAACAAGACGATGGTGGTATTTGACTGGGTGAAGGCAAAGATATTTGGCCGGGATGTGAGTCAATTTTAGAGGAGATTGAAGATTGAGAATGGAGGATCGAGGATTGTTCATTCATTGTCAATGACAAACGAACCAATGGCGTACAAGAAATTCGAAACCGAGATTATTGTAAGGCCCGATGATATCGACATGAATAATCATGTCCATACGTCGAAGTACTTCGACTATTACCTGTTTGCGCGCTATGATCAGATGGAGAGGTGCTACGGGATACCAATGGAGAAGTTTCTCCAGAACGGATGGACGTGGTACGTAAAATCCTGCCAGATCGAGTTCAAGCGCGCGCTCAAGATGGGAGAAAAGATCGCCGTGCGCACCTGGCTTGAGCGCTTCGAAAAGTCGGAGGTGCTCGTCCGGTTTCAGATCATCAAGAAGGACACCAACAAGATCGCAGCTGAAGGATCGGTGCTGAACACGATGATCAGCATCGAGAGCGGAAAGCCGCACCAGATCCCGGATTGGGTGGTCGCGCAATACACGCAGTTCACCGAGTAAACTCTTGCTTCTCCCACTGGCGCGGCGTATCTTTGCCCAATTCGCGCGTGTCACAGTGCTGGGTATTTGGTGGCCGACGGTCGGGTTGTGCAGGTCAATGTGTCGCAGGGAGGAATTCCCAAGAAGCCTGTTCCGGAGGCACGGGTGACGTTCGCGCGTGTTGAGGGGGACGACTGGAACAACACAAGGGCCCACGGACTCCCCGGCCAGGCCGTTTGCCTCTACTCAGTTGAATTGATCGATGAAATGAAGGCAGGGGGGTATCCCCTCTTCGCCGGTGCGCTCGGCGAGAATCTCACCACGGAGGGGATCGACTTCAGAGCGGTGAGGCGCGGGGACATTTACCGGATCGGAGCGGAGGCCGAGATCCGCATTACCAGAATCCGCATCCCGTGTAAAACCATTACCATCTACGGGGCGAACATCCGCGAGGCCACCTACGACGCGGAGGTCCATGAAGGGAACACTGCCTCTCCCCGCTGGGGCAAGTCAGGATTCTATGCTGAGGTTCTCAAGGAGGGGGTGGTCCGCCCGGGAGACCTCATCGTCCTTGTCACACGCGGTACCCCGGCAGGGTAGCATCCACTCCACCTCGAACACAGGAACACCGATGAAAGTCTTCGCCTTCCTCGCCACCCTTTTTCTCCTCGCCGGATGTGCCCAGCAGCGGGATGGGATGATCGCATTTCAGTCGAACCGCGACGGTAACTTCGAGATTTACACAATGCGTGCCGACGGGACGGAACAGCATCGGCTGACGAACAACCCGGCAAACGACATCACCCCCGCCTGGTCGCCCGACGGCTCCCGCATTGCCTTCGCCTCGGACCGGGACGGTACGTGGGACATCTATACCATGAAAGCCGACGGCAGCGACGTGCTCCAGCTCACCAAACGGCAGGGAGCGAACACCTCACCGTCATGGACTGACGGCGGAAGATCGCTGATCTTTGTCTCAACCCGGGACGCCGTCAACGGCGACATCTACCGCATGAACCCGGATGGGACCGGAGTTGAACGGATCACCTCCGACTCGCTCGTCAAGGATACTCCTCTCATGACCCACGACGGGAAAAACATTCTTGTCACCCTCAACATGAAAGGGCGCTTTGCGATCGCCTCTATTGCCCTCTCATCCAAGGCGGTCAACATCCTGACGCCGGTGTCAAGCGACAATGAGGCGCCGGCGTGTTCTCCCGACGGTGAGCAGGTGCTGTTTGCTTCCAACCGCGACGGCGCGTACGAGATATACACCATGACCCCGGCCGGTGCCGCCCAGACCAGGCTGACGACAAACGATGTGGACGACCGGATGCCGTCCTTCACCGCTACGCCCGGAGAAATCCTCGTCTCGAAAAGAGGCGGAATCTCAAGAATAGTGCTGGCATCGAAGAAAGAGACCGTCCTCTCCTATAAAGGCGATTACGCGCCCGCCTGGCACACGCGCTGACCACCGACAACCCCGGGCCATCGCATGAACTTTATCCAGAAGCTCCGTAGAATCCAGAAGGCCAACAACAGTCTCCTCTGCATCGGTCTTGACACCGACGTCAACAAGATTCCGGAATTCCTGTTCGAATACGGTGATCCCATCTATGAATTCAACCGCAGAATCATCGATGCCACCCGGGACATCGTCTGTGCGTACAAGATTAATCTCGCCTTCTATGAGGTAACGGGCGAGCATGGGTGGTACACCGTTCACCAGACCCTCGCCCGGATCCCCGAAGAGATAGTCACCATCGGCGACGCGAAACGCGGGGACATCGGGAACTCGTCGGAACGGTATGCAAAGCTGATCGTCGACGATTATGAATTCGCCGCGTGCACGGTCAATCCCTACATGGGGGAAGACTCAATAAGGCCGTTCATGAAGAACAGCCACCAGGGCGCGTTCATCCTGACTCTCACCTCGAATCCCGGAGCGCGGGACTTTCAATATCTGCCCGTGCGCGGGAAACCGCTGTATGAGCACGTCGTGGCAAAGGCGAAGAAGTGGAATAAGAAGAAGAACTGCGGCCTGGTCGTCGGCGCCACCCGGCCGAAGGAATTGCGTCGCATCCGCTCCCTGGCACCCGATCTGCCGATCCTGATCCCCGGCGTCGGGGCGCAGGGGGGCGATCTGGAGGCTGCGGTCAGGTACGGCTGTGACCAGGATGGTTTCCTTGCCATCATCAATGCAAGCCGCAGTATCATTTACGCGTCGAACGGCAACGACTTTGCCGCCCGCGCGCGCGCGGAAGCGCTTGTGCTCCGCGAACAGATCAACGAGCTGCGCCGGAAGTATTTCTGATCTCCAGGTAACACTGCACGAATCGCCTTCCCGGGGGATGGCATCGGGAGGTTGTATGGCCATTCCCCGCATCCCCGAGCGCTTCCTCCGTCACGTCTGGCAGCATCAACTCTACGGCCAACGGTCGCTTGCGACATCCGACGGGGTGCCTCTCAGCGTCATCTCCGCAGGTATACCCAATCCCGACGCGGGACCGGATTTTACCGACGCGATCGTCCGCATCGGCGGCGTGATGTATCGGGGTGACATCGAGCTTCATGTCGATGGCGAGTCCTGGGCTACGCATCATCATGCCAGCGATCCTCATTACAACCGCGTAATCCTCCACGTGGTCCTGCGCGCAGGCGATGGTCTCTCGCCCGCGGTAACGGCCAGCCGGAGGGCCGTTCCTCTTCTCATCCTTGCGCCGTTCATAGATCCCGAGCTCTACAGTTTCTGGCGGCGGTCCTCCCCCGACATCACTCCTTATCCTCCGCCGCTCCCATGCCGTAGTCTGAATGCCGCTGTCACTGCCGATGTCATTCGTTCATGGCTGAAGGTGCTTTCACGGGAGCGACTTGAACTCCGCATCAGATCCCTTGACGGCCGGTTGCGCGACTTGATCGACGAGGAGCGTTCCGTCGTCCGTGAGCGTCTTTCACGGTATCATGGTAACCCCGACGACATCCCTTCGCCTGCACAGATGTACACCCGAGGGGATTACGCGAAACGGGCTCTGTGGGAACAGCTTCTCTATGAATGCGTTTTGCAGGGACTTGGATACGCAAGGAACAGCAAGCCCTTTTTTGCGCTTGGGCGTTCGTTGCGCCTGAGTTTTCTGCGGCGATATGGTCTGAGCGATAGGACAACAACGCAGGCAGCTCTTTTCGGTGCGGCCGGTCTCCTTCCACGGGCGAGGACCATCCCTGAACGGGAGAGTCGCACGTATGTCCGGATTCTCCGTCGGCGGTGGAAGGAATTGCGTCCGTCGCTCCGCGTCCCCATGCTCAATGAGGCCGACTGGCTCTTCTTCCGGCTGCGTCCCGTCAATTTCCCGACGGCGCGGCTTGCGTGCTTCTGTTCATTCCTGCCGACCCTCTTTTCCGACGATGCGTTCCGGACAATTATCGGCCTCTTTTCTGCTGAGCCCTCTGACCCGGGGGCAATCCGGAGAGGTCTCGTGACATTGATGCGAATCGTACCCGATGCATACTGGTTGCATCACCTGCATTTCCGCGGTCGGGCGGGAATGGAAGGCATCGCTCTTGGTCGCGAACGTATCGACGCGCTGCTGGTTAATGCGTTCATCCCCATCGTGCTTCTTTACGCACGGGTGTTCACGAATCACGCAGTGCGCCGCGGGGCGCTGGCATTGCTGAACCGGCTTCCGGCACCGAGAGAAAATGCGGTCACGCGGGTACTGCGTCGCGACTTGTTTGGCGGCAACGTGAAACTCGAATCAGCGGGAGAGCACCAGGGGGCGTTGCAGCTCTATGCTGAGTACTGCATGAGAGGGCGATGTGCGGCGTGTGAGGTGGGGAAGAGATGTGGGATGGGCGAGCAGGGGTTAGCGGAAGAATCCCTTCTGGTAACCCACCCCCTACCCCTCCCTTGAAAAGGGAGGGGAGTTGTGTTACCCCCCTTCCCCTTTCCAAGGGGAAGGGGTTGGGGAATAGGGTTACGTGCAATGGTAGCCGGTCTTTCACGTCTTCTGCTGCTTCTTCCTTGCCGCCGGGAACAGAATATTATTCAGGATCAGCCGATACCCGGGGGAATTCTTGTGGAGCGAGAGATCCGTCGGCGGATCGCCGACGGCATGCTGGTAATCCTCAGGATCGTGCCCGCCGTAAAACGTGAACGTCCCACGACCGTAGTTGCCGTGCAGATATCGCACCTCGTCGAGCCCGGGCTTCTCGGCCATGATGGTCACGGTGTTCTTGATCAACGACTTCTTGAAATTCGTCGTCTGGCCGAGAAACGACTTGATCACGCTGACATGATTCTGCGTCAACATCGTCGGCACGGGATCAAACTTTGCAGAGAACTCGAAGAGCGTGAAATAATCGCTTTCCGGATTCTGCAGCGCCAGCATGTCACTCGGCGGCTGGTCGATGTCTGAATACTCGTAGCGCAGGGGATTCTTCTCAAGCGTGAAGTTCGTAAACGCAAGGGTCTTGGAGAAATCGAGCCGCTCCTGTGCATCCGGATCCGGCGGGTCGCCGTCGTACATCACATCGCAGATATCAGTATTTTCTGCTGCAAGCGCTATATCGTAGGTGTCGGTGGCAGAGCACATCGCAAACATGAAGCCGCCGGAGGCAATGTAGTCCTTGATTGCCCGGGCTACGGCTTTTTTCAGCTCGGAAACCTTCTTGAAACCGAGCTTCTTTGCCTCATGCTCCAGCAACGATTGCTGTTCCTGGTACCAAGCCGCCCCTGCGAAGGAGGCATAGAACTTTCCGTACTGGCCTGTGAAATCCTCGTGGTGGAGATGCAGCCAGTCGTACTCCTTCAGTCTCCCCCGAAGCACCTCCTCATCCCAGAGCTTGTCGTATGAGATCTCTGCGTATTCCAGCGCGAGCGTGACGGCATCATCCCACGGCTTGAATCCGGGAGGAACGTACACGGCGATGCGCGGCGCTTTCTCCAGCCGCACCACGTCCATGTTATTGTCCTCCCTCTGCACTTCCGAATAGATTGCCGCAGCTTCGGTGGCTGAGATTTGCTGGAAGGTCACCCCCCGCACCCGGCATTCGTTCGCGATGAGCCCCACGGCATCCATCATGAACGATCCGCCGCGGTAGTTCAGCAGCCAGTCGATCTCCATCCCTTTCGTCAGAGTCCAATAGGCTATCCCATACGCCTTGAGGTGATCGGTCTGCTGGAGATCCATCGGGATGAGGATTTTTGCCTGCGGGAAGGAGGCCGAAAGGGAGAGAACCAGTATGCAGGCAAGCGTGAGAGCTCGTTTCATTTCAGAACGAGTCTCCTCTCAACCGGCGGATTCGTAGCCGTGCCTGACCGGCCAGGACAGAGGTTGGGTAATCGGCGAGGAGTTTTTCGTACGCGGCAATCGCCTTTGCGGGGCTGCGGAGACCGTATTGATACAACTCTCCCAATTTGAACTGCGCCCGGTCAAGAGCGATGCTCCCGTCTCTCAATTCTGTCAGCAGTCGCTCATACGTTCCAACAGCATCCTGCAGGAGTCCCGCCCCCGACTGCAGAGAAGCGATGACCAGGAGCGCATCATCCACGAGCGGGGCCTGTGGATGGTTCCTCACAACCTCCTGGAGGATTGCAGTGGCTTCGGTGTTCTTCCCCTGCCGCCCGAGAAACTCCCCGCGCCCCATCATCCTGAGTGCTTCCGGCGCGGTGCGAAGGTTCTCGACGAGGAATGCCTGCAACCGCAGCGCGTCGTTCGCATAGTCGGCCTTCAGGTTCACCGCGATCCCGTCGAGCCGCTGCATCGCATCGTCAAACCTGCCTCCGAAGTACTCGATCTCCGCAATGCGGAAATTGGCCTCATCACTCTGGTCGGGCAATGCATCAGGCGCCGCCGCAACCATGGTGAAGCGCACAAGTGCCCGGCTGGTATCCCCTTTGGCAACGAACACTTTCCCCATCATCAGCCCGACGTCGAACCGGAGGATGCTAACGCCCTGCACCGCTTCGAGCACATGGCCAAACGAAGCGAGTGCGCCGTCGAGGTCGATGTACTTCTCAAACTGGATGAGTCCGATCTGATAGTACGACCGGGCCGCGTACTCGGTGCGTGGATAGCTATCGATGATGTTCCGGAACCGGGCGATAGCCCCGGTGTAGAGCGGCTGCGATTCCGTCGCAGGAATGCCGATACCGGGAGCCGACAGCGTGTCGGCAAGCGCGCTCATCTCCTTCAGCGCGCATGCGTATCCGTACTCAGCAGAGGCGCGGCGCTGGGTCGGAATCGGCAAGGCAATTGCTTCCTGATAGGCGCGGGCCGCGACAGGAAATGCTTTGTCCCGAAAGGCGCGGTCAGCAAACTGCATGAGAGAGCTACCGTTGGCATGGGAGAGATCGTCAATCCGGCGATAGACATCGAGGGCCTGGTCGTAGTTCTTCCCCTCCATTGCAAGCCAACCCCAGAGCTCAAGAAGGGAAAGATCTTCGTGCTCGGTGAGCGCGACACGAACGACTGCCATCGCCGCTGACCGCGCTTCTTCCCGTCCGGTCCAGGACGCAATCCGGCTCTGCACGAAGGCGAGCTGCGTGGGGTTCTGCCCGAGCCATCGGAGCAGCTCGCGCGTCGCGCCTCCGTAGTCCATGCTCGCGGCGTACAACTGGGAGAGTTCGAGGGTGAAGAGATTCGAGTCGCCGACCGCCGCCCGCCCTCTGCGATAGACGTCAGCAGCACGATCCAGCAGTCGGTTCTCGGTAAGCGCCGAGGCGACAACGCGGTAGGTACCCTGATTGCGCGGATCGACGGCGATTGCAGTGTTCCATTCGGCTGATGCCTCCTTCTCGCGCCCAGCACGATAAAGCACGCTGCCAAGAAGCGAACGGAGGTTGAGGTCTGACGGCGTCTCTTTCAGGCGCGCGTTCACGATCAAGATGACGTCGTCGTAGCGCTTGAGCTGAATCCAGGTTCGCTGAAGAGCGTCAAAATAGACCGCATTGGCGGGCTCCCCCTTGAGAAGCTCCTGGTATAGCGCCGCAGCGCGCTCATAGTCCCCTCCCTGCTCCAGTGCCTGGGCAAGCCGAAACTTTGTCTCTTTATCGGGCGTTTGAGAAAGAGCCGGGAAGGAAGAGACCAGCAGCACCCCCCCGAAGATCGCCCCCGCACAGATTAACCGACGCACCGGCATGGTTCCCCTGTGTGACGCTTCCCGGGACGCGCAACTTCCTTGATAGACTGGCACGATTTCCGTACCTTGAAATGCTTCGCCTTTTTCTCCTGCACATCGATGCCGTCTGAACGCAATATTGCCATCCTCGGTTCGACCGGGTCCGTTGGGCGCAACACGCTTGATGTCGTGGCAAACTTCCCCGATCGCCTTCGCGTCACATACCTGGCGGCACATAGAAATATCGACCTTTTGACGGAGCAAATCAACCGCTTCCGACCTCGCGGCGTCGCCGTGATGGACATGGACGCTGCAGCGCTCTTGCGCGAACGCGTGAACGGCGCGACCGAGGTGCTGTGCGGCGAGGAAGGACTGGTGGAGATCGTCGGCCGCGCCGATGTGGATATTGTTCTCAGCTCGCTTGTCGGCTTCGCCGGCCTTAAACCGACACTGCGCGCAGTGGAGGCCGGGAAGGACATCGCGCTCGCAAACAAAGAGACGCTGGTCGTCGGCGGCGAATTGATCACGGCACGCGTTCGCGAAAAAGGAGTCCGTCTGCTCCCTGTCGACAGTGAGCACAGCGCCATTTTCCAGTGTCTGCAGGGTGAGGACATCCGCACCGTAGAGCGGCTGATCCTCACCGCTTCCGGCGGACCGTTCCTGCGGCTGGACAAGGACCGGTTTGCAGGAGTGACTGTTGATCAGGCGCTCAACCACCCCGTCTGGAAAATGGGGAACAAGATCACCATCGACTCCGCCACGCTGATGAACAAGGGGCTGGAGATCATCGAGGCATTCTGGCTTTTTGGCGTGCCGCCCGAAAAAATCGACGTGGTGATCCATCCGCAGTCTATCATCCACTCCATGGTCGAGTTTGTGGACGGATCCGTGAAGGCACAGATGGGGATCCCCGACATGAAACTGCCGATCCAGTACGCGCTCATGTATCCCGAACGACCAGTCTCGGCGTTCAGGCGGCTAGATGTTGCAGCGCTACGTGAGATGACGTTCCTCCCTCCGGATACCGAAAAATTCCAGTGCCTTCCCCTGGCATTCCGGGCACTTTCGATGGGAGGAACTGCGCCTGCGGTCCTGAACGCAGCCAATGAGGTCGCAGTAAGTATGTTTCTGGAGAGGAAACTTCCGTTCGCAGCAATCCCTGGGGTGATCGGGGAGGCACTCGACGGTCACACGCCGATGCATGCGTTCACGCTCGAGGACCTTGAGCGGATCGACGCGGAGACCCGGCGCACTGTCTGGCGCCATAGTGCAGAGACTCTTTCATAAGGGGGGATATTCATGCAGATGCTCGAAACAGCCTTCTACTTCATCGTGACCCTGGGGGTACTGGTGTTTGTGCACGAGTTCGGGCACTTCATCGCTGCGAAGCTCTGCAAGATGCGCGTCGACAGGTTCTCTATCGGTTTCCCGCCGCGGGCCTTCGGCAAGAAGATCGGCGATACCGACTACTGCGTCTCCTGGATCCCCATCGGCGGCTACGTCAAGATCGCTGGGATGGTGGATGAGAGCATGGATATCGACTTTCTCGAGAAGCCGCCGGAGCCCTGGGAATTCCGCGCCCGGCCTCTCTGGCAGCGGATGCTGGTCATTTCCGCCGGCGTAATCATGAACCTGATTCTGGCCGTGGTCATTTTCTGGGCCGTGCAGTATTCGACGGGCCGGACGGTATTCGAAACGACCGAGGTGGGGACGGTGGTCGAGCAGAGCCCGGCAGAGCAGGGGGGCATCAAGCCCGGTGATAAGATTATTCGCGTGAACGGCGCGCAAGTCACGACCTGGCAGGGAATGCTTGACGCGGTGTACACGGATGCCATTTCGGGCGATGTCACGCTCACGGTCATGCGCGGTTCGGAAGAGCTTCCGTTAACCTTTTCTCGGGAAGCCATTCCCGATCCGGGCCAGACAAGCTTTGGCATCGTGCCCGTCAACACCGACATCGTGATCAGTACGGTGGAACCAGGAAAGCCGGCCGATCAGCTCGGACTGAAGCCGATGGATGTTTTGCTCTCAATCAACGGCACTCAGCTCAGATATGACCAGCGGGTGCGTGAGCTGGTGCGGCAGAACGCGGGGAAGCCGATACTGATGGAATGGAGGCGGGGGACGGAGCTGATGTCGGGCACAACCACGCCGACGGACGACGGGAGGATCGGGATCTCCTTCGGGCCGCGTTACAACGGACCCGTGACGCATATCCGTTACTCGGTGCTCGGGGCGTTTCCGCAGGGGTTGAAGTTCATGGTGAACTTCACGGGGCTGTTCATTCAACAGGTCTGGCAGATTCTCACGGGGCAGACTGCATTCACGCAGTCGGTGGGAGGGCCGATCAAGATCGCGCAGATCGCGACACAGTCCTCAGAGCAGGGCCTCTTGACGTACCTCAGCTTCATGGCGCTCCTGAGCATCAACCTTGCCATCCTCAATATCTTCCCCTTCCCGGCACTGGACGGCGGGCATCTGATGTTTCTGATCTACGAAGGGATTTTCCGGCGCGAGGTTCCTGCGAAGATCAAGATCGGGCTGCAGAAGTTCGGGCTTGCGGTATTGCTGGCGTTTATGGCTTTTGTAGTAGCAAATGATATTTTCCACTTCTGAGCACGAGTGAGATTGAGATTCAGATTGAGATCGAGATTGAGGGTAAGGAGCGAGGGGCCCGCTGGGGTCCTTCTCAATCTCGATCTTAATCTTTCTTTCCTCAACCTGCTCCACCCCTTAATCTCAATCTTAATCTCAATCTATCGTACGCTCTTCATCGCCCCCACAAACACCTCCTGCACCTCCTGGATCTCCCTCCGCGCAGGGGGAGGCGCATCGCTGCTGACGAGCGCCGCGACCGCGTAGATCCTCTCTCCCGTATCAAGCAGGTACGTCCTCACAATGTCGCCTGATCCGCGACGAACTTCGTACACGCACGCCTCCTTGCCGCTGAGCTTCACCTGCTCGGGCTCGCGGACAACCAATCCCGACGAACTCCCCGATTCGAGGGCAACAGTCAGCCTGGCAACATCCAACACGCCGGCACGATTCACAACCTTCCGGGCCGCGGCGTCGGCGTGCAGTTCGCGCACGGTCAGTGTGCCCGCGTAGTCACCACGCACCAGGAACACCGCGTGCCCGTTTCCCTGCGAGTCGGCCGTTGCATCAAACCACCCGGCCGGGAGCCGGTACCGGAGATTGCCGTCCCGTGAAAGAAAGTAGGGGGGATGAAGAAGAGGTGTCGGAGGAGGGGGAGCTGCACAGCCGTCGCCCAACAGGAGAGGGAGCAGTACCCATGCTGCCGCGGCGACCAGACGCTGCCGGCGCATGTTACTCCGCAACGCGCCTGAACTGGTCAGTCTCCAGCGTGAACATGACCGAGATGCGGTGCGTGTTGCCAAGCTGATTGATGCCGTCGAACTTGGCAAACGAGTAATCGATGTTCAGCTTGGGAAAATGCACCCCCGCTCCCATCGTGAGCTGTTTGACATCGCTATACCCCACGCGAAATGCAACAATGTCCCTGAATTGGAACTCCATCCCGGCATGAAGGTCGAGACTGATGCCCCCCAGGTGCATCGTGGACGCTGACCGCCGGTTCTCGAATCGAACGTCGAAGTCGACGGCAGGTGCGAGACGTCCGCCGAAGAGATCGATGAGATATGCGGAACCGACCTTCATTGTGGGGGAGATCAGTTCGTTCGTCCCGGTGTCCCACGCAAGAAACGTTGTGGTAACGTCCTGCACATTGGCGCCAAGCATCAGATTGTCGAACGGCATGTACCAGGCAGCAACGTCAAAGCCGATCCCCGTGGCGCCGTGGTCTCCCAGCTCCCGCCTGATCAGCTTCACATTTGCGCCGTACGAAAAGTCCTCTGCAACCTTCCGTGAATAGCTGAAGTAGACAGCCCAGTCGGCCGCATTGAAAAACGTCACCCGATTCGGATCGATCCGGCTGAACTGCGCGGGGTCGTATGTGAGGTTTCCGTTCTGATCAACCCCCGCATTCCGCGTATCCGGGATATCATCCACCCCGACACGGATCACGCTGAGGGCAAGGCTGGTCGAGGCCCCGAACGGAATGGCTACCGCGCCGTAATCGTGGTTGACGAGGCTCCCGAACTGTTCGTCATGCATCAGCACGAATTGCGGATAGTTGATGCGCGAGAGCCCGGCAGGGTTCCAGTACCCCGCAGTAACGTCATTGGCAAGCGCGACAAACGCGCCTCCCATCGCCAGCGCGCGACCGCCCACGCCGAGCGAAATGAACTCTCCCGCATACTTGGCAACGCCGGTCCCGGCATTCGCAACCCCTCCCGCTAGTGCCGTCACCAGAATCATCGCGCACAACCGCGTTCTCATTGCCCACTCATGCATATGGATGGATCAGGTCTTGCCAACTTCCGAAAAAGGAGAGAAAGAATCAACAGCAGTAGGTTAAGGATTGCGCCCCTTAACCTTACCCTGCTTCACCCCTCAACCTCAATCTTAATCTCAATCTTCTGCTTGCGTTCCTCACATCGGTTCCGCCCCCAGTTCCCTCTTCATCGCCGCAATCACCGGATGATCGTCCGCGGGCGGTGCCGACGGGCGTGCTTCCTTCTCCGATGCGGTCGGGGCGTTCTTTGGCACCTCAGTCACCAGCCGAGGTCTCATTCTGAACACCTTGTAGAACATCTCCACCAGCGCCTCACGGTTCTTCATTACCATGGAGGCTTGGAACTCGTCGGGGCACTCCAGCTTCACCACGCTCCCTTCGACACCGAGCAGCTTCGCATTCTCCAGCGTGGGCCAGAGTGAAATCCTGGTGTTGCGTACCTCGCCCAGGAATTCGTTCCAGCGCGTTGAAAGCTCGGACGGCGCGATGACGGCACCGGGAGACTGGGAGAGGGGGGGACGAGGGGAGGAAGAGACAGGGGGACCGGGGGACGCGGAGACTGGGAGACGGGGGGACTGGGGGACCTGGGGATGGGGAATTACATCAACGGCTTTTTTTTTCAACTCGTCGATCCGCTGGATCAGCTCCCCCACCTCCTGTGCGTGCGGGAGCGTGATCATCTGCACCATGTCGGCTTCCAGCTTGAAGCGTGGCTGGGGAGCCCACCGCAACGCGGTTTCCGTCCCCTGCACCATCCGCTGGAGACGGAGGAGATCCTGAAGCGAGAAGCCGGTGGCCACTTCGGCATACCGTGTCCTCACGACGTCCGCCGCCTCGATCAGGGTCGTGCTCCCTGTTGCCCGCGCAACAATGAGGTTCCGGATATGCTCACCGAGCCCGGAGACGAATTCCTTCAGGTCATGCCCCTTGGTGACGATATCGTCCACCAGTGCCAGTCCTCCCTTGACATCCCCCGCTGTGATCAGGTCGGTCACCCGGAAGTAGACCTCCTGATCAATCATGTTGAGGGCTTCTACCATCTTCTCAACAGTCACTTCCTTCCCGCACAGGGCAATCACCTGGTCGAAGAGGCTCTGCGCGTCCCGCAGGGATCCATCGCCCTTGCGCGCGATGATCATCAGCGCCCCTTCGTCGGCCTTGAGCCCTTCCTCGAGAGCAATCGTCCTCAGGTTTGCAGCGATGTCTTCGGTTTTGATGCGACGGAAGTCGAACCGCTGGCAGCGGGAAAGGATCGTCGGCGGGACCTTGTTGACTTCCGTGGTTGCGAAAATGAACAGGATATGGGGCGGCGGTTCCTCAAGCGTTTTCAGGAGCGCGTTGAAGGCCTCCTTCGTCAGCATGTGGACTTCATCGATGATATACACCTTGAACCTTCCCTTTGCCGGCGCGTACCGCACCGACTCACGCAGATTCCTGATCTCATCGATCCCACGGTTTGACGCGCCGTCGATCTCCAGAACATCGAAGCTTCGCCCTTCGGTGATCTCGACGCAGCTCTCGCAGGTGTTGTCGGGGTTCTGGTCCTTCGGATGGGCACAGTTGACCGCCTTGGCAAGCAGTCGTGCCGTCGTGGTCTTTCCCACCCCGCGCGGACCGCTGAAGAGATAGGCATGCGCGAGCCGCCCTCCGGCCATCGCATTCCGGAGGGTGGTAGTGATGTGCCCCTGACCGGCCACATCCTCGAACTTCATTGGCCGCCATTTTCTGGCTGTCACGACATAGTCGCTCATGAACGCAGTCCCTTCCGCTGGCGGGCAAACACATAGGGGATTGCTTCTTCGATCCGTCGCATCGGCACCAAGATCAACCCATTTGTGACCCGCGCCGGAATCTCCGCAAGGTCCTTCTGGTTCTCTGCGGGAATCAGCACGGTGGTGAGGCCGCTCCGCTGGGCCGCGATCAGCTTCTCGTTTAGCCCGCCGATCGCCAGCACGTCGCCCCTCAGTGTGATCTCGCCGGTCATGGCGACGTCGGAGCGGGCAGGCGTACCGCTCACCGCAGAGTACATCGCCATTGCCATCGTGATCCCCGCCGACGGGCCGTCCTTGGGGATCGAGCCTTCCGGCAGATGGATATGGATCTCTTTCCCTTTCGAGAAATCGGTCTTCAGGCCCAGTTTGCGCGCGTTGGACCGAAGGTAGCTCAGCGCGGCCTGGGCCGACTCTTTCATCACCTCTCCCATCTGTCCTGTGAGCGTGAGCCGCTCCTGGCCGGCCATGACCGACACGTCGACCGTCAGCAGCTCACCGCCGACGCTCGTCCAGGCAAGCCCGGTGACCGAGCCCACTCTGTTCTTTTCCGCACGTCTCCGGTTGCGGAACCGCGCCACGCCCAGGTACTTCTCCACCTTCGCGGGGTCTACAGTGAACGACGGACGTTTTCCCTTCTGTTCCCGCTTTTTCTTTTCTCCGTTCTTCTGACGGCCGACGACCACCTCTTTTGCCACTTTTCGGCAGACGGACGCGATCTCCCGTTCCAGATTGCGCACTCCTGCTTCCCGAGTGTATTCGGTAATGATCTTGTCGATCGCCGGGTTGCTGATGTCCACGTTCATCGATGCAATGCCGTGCTCTTCGAGCTGCTTCGGGATGATGTGTCGCCTCGCAATCTCCCGCTTGTCGTGCTGCATGTACCCCGGAAGTTCGATAATCTCCATCCGATCCTGCAGCGGCAGCGGGATTGCGTATCTCACATTCGCCGTTGTGATGAACATGACCCGCGAGAGATCGTAGTCGACGTCCAGATAGTGATCGTTGAATGAAACATTCTGCTCGGGATCAAGCACCTCAAGGAGCGCCGACGAGGGATCGCCGCGGAAATCCATGCTCATCTTGTCCACCTCGTCGAGCAGCATGACGGGGTTGACGACTCCTGCGCGCTTCATGCTCTGGATGATCTTGCCGGGCATCGAACCGATATAGGTCCGGCGATGTCCCCGGATCTCGGCCTCGTCGCGCACTCCGCCCAGCGATATCCGGACGAGCTTGCGCCCCAGCGCGCGGGCGATCGATTTCGCCAGCGAGGTCTTCCCGACGCCCGGGGGACCGACAAAGCAGAGGATCTGCCCTTTCATCTCACTGACCAGATTCAGCACCGCGATGTGTTCGAGGATCCGCTCCTTCGGTTTTTCCAGTCCGAAGTGGTCCTCATCGAGGATCGCCTTCACGTGCCCGACGCTCAGGTTGTCCTTCGTCCGCTTGTGCCAGGGAACGCTGACCATCCAGTCCAGGTAGCTCCGGATAACCGTCGATTCCGGAGAGAGTGGGGGGGTCTTTTTCAACTTCGCAAATTCTTCGAGTGCCTTCTCTTCCGCCACTTTTGACATCTTCGCACGGCGGATGTCTTCCCTCAGCTTGGCAAGTTCGGGTGAGCTCTCTTCGTCCCCCAGCTCATCCTGCAGGATACGGATCTGCTCCTGGATGAAGAACTTCCGCTGCGAGCGCGCAATGTTGTCGTGGACCTTGGTGTCGATTTCCTTTTCGATCTTCAGGACGTCGTTCTCGGAATTCAAGATCCGGATCAGCTCATGGAGCTGCTCCCGCATGCTGGTCAGCTGCAGGAGTTTCTGCTTGACGTCGACGTTCTGCAGGATGTTCGAGGCGATATAGAAGACTTTCCGTTGCGGGTCCTTGGTGTTCTCGAATGCGACCAGGACCTCGCTCGGCACGTTCCGGTTCAGGTGAACGTACTCAGCGAAGAGGCTCGACGTGTGGCGCAGGAGCGCGTCGAGCTCGGAATCCATTTGTGACGCCTCGGCCGTGATGGTGAGGTCCGCTTCGAGGAATTTCCGGTTTGGCAGAAAGGCGCTGACGGAGGCCTGGGTGATCCCGTCGACCAGGATCTTCATCAGCCCGTTCGGAAGCTTCAGGATCTGGATGATTTTGGCAATTGTGCCGTCGTGGTAGATGTCGTCAATCCCCGGCTCTTCGGTCACGGAGTTGCGCTGTGCGGCCAGGAAGATGTACTTGTCCCGTTCCAGCGCCTGGTTCACCGCGCGGAGCGATGACTCGCGTCCTACAAGCACGGGGAAAATCATGTACGGAAAGACCACGACATCCCTCAGCGGCAGGACGGGCAGGCGTGTCGGAAGAGCCGAGTTCTGCTCCGTGGGACGGCTCGTGTCCGTTGGAGAGTCCTGATGCATCAACGCGTCACCAGAGGGTGAGAAGACACAAAAAGGTGTCGGGGAGACACCTTTCGCTATCTGCACCAAAATATACCAAGAAGCGGGGGGTTTGTCAAGGCGGGGTTACCATCCGCCCGCACTGCCTGCCTCCACGAGATAGGCCATCAGATGCTCGCCCTGCATCGGGGCGACAGCGGCGCATATGGTGTTGCCGTTGACCCATACGACGATCGATGCACCATCGGGTGCCGTCGTCCGGTACCATCCAGTACGGAGAAGCTCATCATGCACTTCTTTCGGCATCACGAGCTTTTCTCCCTTTGTAACCGTCTCGCGACACGCCTGGCTTATCGAAATGGTTTGAGGCCCGTGCTTGTACTGCAAATGCGCGAGCCGCGTTCCATGCACCTCGTTCAGCGCTCCGCCGATCAGTGTGCACTCCTTCATCACTGGTACGATCACGGGGAATTCTGTTTTCCCCTCAAAGTACTTGCGCACCTGATCCGGATGATCGGACGACACTTCAGGCGCCAACGTCCCCTTCAGGACAGAGTGATACGCCGAAATGGACTGACTGATGATGTCATTCGTTGCCTGCTGCACGGCAGGAATTGCAGTGGTGATGGGTCCGGTGCGGGTAACGATGAGGACAACAGCGACAAACGAGACGCCGAACATGAGGATCGGGCGCACAAGCCACGCGGGGAACCACAGGAAGTGTCGATCACGGGACCCTGCAGAGAGGACAAGTTCTTCGGACGCGATCCGGCTGAGGATCCGTGAGACGACAGCGGGCGGGACACCGACGCGGTGTACGCGCCGGTGGACAAGCTCCACCACATCACGCTCACCCTCGTATCGTAGCCGGCAAGGCGAACACTCTTCAGCATGCCGGAGAAACGACGCCATCTGTGCCGGATCGAGGCGGCGGTCGACGGCCAGGGTAACGGATTGGTGAAACTCGTTACAGTTCACAGCTTGACAACGGGGTAGCCAAAATTCCGCTCCGGTGTCCTATTCACGTTGTGGAACAAGTCCGCGCTGCCGCGCATAGCCATGAAGCGCCCTGCGAAGAAGCCGCCGACCACGATGGAGCCTCGACCGCACGGTGCCGAGAGGGCACTCCATAAAATCCGCTACCTCCTCGTACGACAACCCTTCAATATCGCAGAGAATGACCACTGTGCGGAACTCCACTGGTAGCGACGCAATTGCACCGGCGATTTCGTCGTCCAGCAGGTTGCCAAACGCTGTGACCTGCACGTCAAGGGGATCAGCGGCGTCGTCGCCGGTGTGGGTAAGAACGTGGTTGGTGGCCTCATCGTACACCACCTTCTCCGGTTCTCGCACTTCTCTGCGATAGCGGTTGATGTACGAGTTCTTCATGATTCGGAACAACCACGCACGGATATTGGTTCCCAGCTCGTAGCTGTCCCAGAAGCGGTAGGCCTTCAGAAAAGTTTCCTGGACGAGATCCTCAGCATCGGCGACGTTGTTGGTCATCCTCAATGCGTAATTGTAGAGCAGATCGGAATGGGGAAGCGCTTCGCGCTCAAACGCGCGCTGCTTTTCCCCGGAGGTACTCTTCATCGGTGTTCGCCGAATGCTCATGGGTGAGAAGGAACAGTCTACTCGCGAAAACTACGACAAATTCAGTCCAGATTCAATCCTACCGGAGGGGCGGCTCGTAGTGGATTTGCAGCGCGCCTGTGATATCGGCAAGCGGAACAATGGCATCGATCGTGATATTGGATGCCCGGAGTCTTCTACCCCCCGCGTGGATCTCCTCCAGTCCGGAATGGAAACTCAGATCGCCCATCTCCTTTACCATTACGGAAGGGGGCGCGGAAGGTTCCCGGCGGTGATGCGGCGGGTCGTACATCATGCCGATGTCCACTTTCCCCGACCATCCACCGGTGCTGTCATGGATCTCGACTCCGCGGATGATCAGGTCATACAGCATCTTCCCGTTGGGGAGCAACTGACGGTACCAGTCCATCTCCGTGTCCTGATATGACCCGTTGCCAATGGCGCGGATCGCTGTCAGAAGCGCAATATAATTGAGCTTCCGGATGAACTGTTTTTCCGGATCCTTGGGCCAGTGTCCCGACTCGACCAGGAGTGTGCTGGTCCCCCACGACTGCATCCCGTCGCCGAATGCCCGCGGCTCAAATGCGTCGTCGTACGTCGCAATATGTCCGCCGATGAACTGGCTGAGCGCACGCGAGATTAACGCACCGATCCTCATGGCACGAAGACGGACCGGCGGCGTCGACCGGTGCTCGTCCAGCGCCGGCGCCAGCAACGCAAGGGCAGCCACCTTGGGCGTGATCCCAACCGAGGCCAGCCCCTGGTCGTGGAGGTTAAACCCGAACCCGGGTTTGAGCTGCTTTTGTGCTTCACGGAGCAGTCGGCCTTCCGGGGTCAGCAGGTCTCGAGCATCGCGGTTCATGTCGATATTCACCGCGGTATGACGCTTCATGCACTCCGCGCCGTCAGGGTTGAGCAGGGGAATGATATACACGGTCGTCTGCTCGAGCATCTCGGACGCCCAGGTTTCTGCACCACGCGTCTGTGCGAGATAATTCAGCAGATCCATGATTGCAAGGGTCGCAGTCGATTCGTCGCCGTGCATCTGTGACCAGAGCAGAATCTTCTTCTCCCCGCGGCCAAACGTCACGAGGTGAATGCTGCGACCCTGGAGCGACCGCCCCAGTTCACGCTCCGCGATCAGCCCGTTGGAACGGCCCGCAACCTCGCGCAGCTCCGCCACAATTTCTTTGTGCCGACAGGTGACAGGACGCAGGTAGTTGACCCGGAATTCCTCGTACGTTGAAAACAGGTATGTCGCAAGGGCGTTCGGCGTCATGCACTCACTTGGTTCGTTGCTCGTGTTGCTCGAGTGCCTCGAAATACTTTCTGATGATCTCCTCGTAGTCCCGCGCATACCCTTCGTCGAGCGCCTTCTGCAGATCGCGGCGCAGGCGGTTCTTTCCTTCCTGCGTCGTCAGATCAATCGCTCCTGGCCCGGGCCGCACCGGCGCCCGTCCTGCCGTGGATTTGCGCTGCTTTTCAAAATCCCGTTCGTGCGCGGAACGCTGAGCATCGAGCAAGCGCGAGAGGATCCGCTCCTGTTTCCGGACGGTTTCAGGATTGACATTGCCCGCCGCAAGGTCGGTCTGCACTTCACGCATCTCCTGCGCCACCCGGGTCAGGTCCCCGAGGAGTTTACTGAGCTCGCCTGACGCAGTTGCTTCCTTCGTCAGCTGTTCGAGTGATTTCCGCACCATCCCTTGTTCGGCAGCCAGCCGTGCCATCTCCGCTGCCTGTTGTGCGCTAAGGCCGCCGAGATTCTCAGTCCCTTCATTGATCCCCTGCTGCTGCGCAGCCATGCCCTGAAGGCGCTGCATCAGCCCGGCCATGCCCATCCCCTGGCCGCCGCCACGACGCAGTGCCTCAATCGCGCCCTGCACGAGACGCGCCGTTTCATTCAACGAACCCATCGCGCCGGCCTGCTGCTGCGCGGCACCCGTCCGGTTGCGCTGCTCAAGCGACTGCATTGCGGCGCCCATGCCCCGCAGAGCATCGCCGATCGATTTCCCCATCTCAGGCGTGATGCTAAACGTCTTCTGCGACAGGTTTGCGAGCCGCTCGGTCACACCTCCGAGGTCGCGCATGATCTCCATCTGCCCCTGCGCGTTCTCGCGGAAACGCTGGCTGTTCTGCTCCAGACCCTGCGTATCATTCTTGAGCGCTTCCTCTCTCCCCGATAACTCCAGCAGGTCCTGGATTGCCTTCCGCATTTCGTTCACAATCTGCTGCTGCTGGCGCTCTCGCATGGATTGCTGCATCCCCTGAAGTTGCTGCGTCGTCTTGCGCATCTGCCCGAGCGCTTCCTGCTGGCCCGCGGCCGCCTGCTGTTTCTGCATCTGTTGCAGTTGATCTGCGATCTCGCCCATCTTCTGCCCGAGTCCGCTCTCCCGGAGTTCACGTTCGGCTTCTTCCATCTCCTTGAGCGGCATTTCGGACGGGAATTCCTCCATGCGAGTCTTGATGTCCTTCAGCGTTTGCTCCAGCCCTTTCTCCCGATCGGTAAGGTCCTTCTGTTCCCTCGCAAGATCCTTCATCTGTGCAGGATTGTTCGTAGAACTCTTCTCTGTTTTCTCCTGAAGCTCTTTCTGCCGTTGTGCCAGTTCTTGCGCGCGTTTGAGCGCCTCGTCCACTTTTTGTTCGATCTGAATCCGCTTCAGCAGGTTTAATGTCCGTTCGATGCTCTGCCGGAAACTTTCCTCGGAAAACGTGAATTGCTGCAAAGCCTGCCTCAACGCCTCGGGCGAAAGTTGTTGCATGGCCTGTTGCAGCTTCTTCATCGCCTCGAGGAATTCCGGTGATGAGAGCTGCTGCATCATGTGCTGCAGCTCCTCGTACTTCTCAAGCGTCTCCTTCGAAAGCACCTTCTTGTTCTGAAGGTCCGCGGTCATTTGCTCCACCGTCCGCTGGACATCCTCCATTTTCGCATGAATCTCCTCGTATTTCTTCATCAGCTCTTCGGCCTTCGCTCGCTGCTGCCAATCCAGTTTCTCCTTGCTCGTCTGCAGGTCCTGCCTGAGCTCTTCCATCCCTTTGTGCGCTTCTTCCGCCTGCTTGAGTGCCTCGCTCATCTGCTCAAGGCTTGCCTCATGCTGCTTGTCGGCGTCCGCAAACACTTCGTCCAGCGACGGCAGGCGGAGCGAGAAGATCTCGCTCATGGCCGATTTCGGTCCCGAGACCACATCGTTGTCGAACACCTCGGCATAGTAGCTCACCACGTCTTCGGGAACCAGGTGGAGTCCTGAGATATCCCAGGTGTGGGGCACCAGCGCTTCGCCGGGTCCCTGTGGCGGAAGGGGGAGAGTGATAAACGAGAACTGTACCGCGGGCTGTTCGTAGCGCGAGTGCACAAGCTTGTAGGCAAGCCGGAGACGGGTGTAGCCGTAATCGTCGGCCACCTTGATGAGGAGCGGGAGCGTTGTATTGTCGGCGACGTCCTGGTCAGTACCCGGTATGACGATGGCCACCGTCGGCGACGCATCAGGGACCATATGGAGCCCGTACTCGACCGGGTCCGCGCTGGGTGTTCCGGCGCTGTCGCGCAGCTCAAGATGGTACGTCTTCTCCTTTATCAGGACGAGCGAACCCGAGGCCTTTCTCCCCCCTGTCCTCAGTGCAACAGCAGTGCTGTCGCTCATCACCAGCGTTGCGCTCTGCAGATCCTTGTTCGCTTCCACCGAGAACGACACGGTGCTCCCCTTCAGCGACGTTACGTCGCCGACATTGTCCTCAAGCTGCTGGCGTGGCAGACGAGAGTACGAAGGCGGAACAACGACAAGCCGCAAGAGCTTCACAACAGGACGGTCAATCACCCTGAGCGTGTATTCCTGACTCTTGACTCCGCGTGCGCTGAACGCATAACGCAGCGTGTTCTTCAGCGCTGTAAATTCAAAGCGGAATGAGCCGTCCGGCTGAGCCGCTAGCAGCCGTTCGTCGTCAACTGCCTGTCCTTCGGGCCGGACAGCGAGTGTGATCTCTGGAAGCACAGCCCCCTCGACCCTCACTCTGAGCGAAACGTTTTCCCCTTTAATGACTTCCTTGTCTGCCGGTTCCACGATGAACCGGAACGGGGCCGGCGGCGCAAAATCCTGACTATAATGGAGAAGGCGGTGTGCCGCTCCAAAGAATGTCGACGGGAAGAGGATGAAGAGAAGCAGTGCCGCCCCCGCGACACCAGCGGCCCATTGTCCCAACCTCCGAGCATGTGTGAAAGTCACGACCGACGTGAAGTCGATCCTTTCGGTCTCACGGCGAAAATCTTCAGCTGCGGCGTCGATCAGTGAAGCGGAGGAGAGAATTGTGGTGTCCCGGTCGGCAATGATCTGGAGCGTGTTCAGGAGACGGTCGCGGATTTCTGGAAATGCGTCACCGACGGTCCGCGCCATCACGCTGTCGGGTGTTTCACGGAGAAGCTTCAGCATTCGTCCGACGGGTGGCAGCACGCGCCAGACGATCAACGCAACTGCGAGCCCTGCGATGAGCCAGAACAAGACCGTTCTGGAAGGACTATCGAGGTTGAGCAGCCCCTCAGTGGCCAGTGTGATGATGACCAGGGCGAGCAGTACTGTAATAACGACAGCGCTACCTTCGAGGAGCGCGGCACGGTGCTCCTTCCGCCTCACGGCGGCAAGCCGTGTCCGCAGTTCACCGCCGAATTCCCTGCTTTCCATCTTCCCCGCTTCCCCATCTGACCGTTTCTGCTTCATCCCGCCGTCCTTAATGTGTCAACGCCCAGACGACAATATTCGTGCCGAATCTCAGGGCTTCCTGCCGCTTCTCCTCCAGATCCTTATGGACTTCTGGATCCGCCCAGCCGTCGCTGGGATTCGCCTCAAACGTATAGTACACCACCAGTCGGCCGTTGCTGAACAGTCCGAATCCCTGCGGGGGCTTATTATTGTGCTCGTGTGTTTTAGGTGGGCCGTTGGGGAACTCGAACTGGCAGTGGTAGAGCCCGTAGCTGAAGGGGAGCTCCACCAGATCCTGACCCGGGAAGACTTTCTTCATCTCGCGGCGGAACGACTTGTCCATCCCGTAGTCATCGTCCGCGTACAGGAAGCCACCGTTTTCCAGGTATGTCCGCAGCCGCCGCACCTCCGCGTCGGTGAAGACGATGTTGCCGTGGCCCGTGAGGAAGAGGAACGGGAAGGAGAAAATGTCATCCGTCGCGATATCGACGAACCGGTAGCGCGGGTCGGTATCGATGCCTGCGCTACGGTGGACGAACGTGAGGAGGTTGACGTCAGCGGAGGGGTCGTTGTACCAGTCGCCCCCTCCGGCGTACTTCACCCGTGCGATGCCGAATGCGCTGGAGGATCCTGTGGGTTGAGCATCACCTGCTGTGGGCAAAGCGAACAGATAAACGCAGACGCTGAAAAACACGTTCATGTGTGAATTTATTAATACGGGCGGGAAGAATCAAATGTTGACAGATTATCAGATAAGAATCAGCTCTTGATGTACGTATGAAAAGCCCGAGGTGGAGCGGCACTGTCCTTTGTTGACATTTCCCGGCATTGGTCTTACATTCCGCCAGGCTTCAACGGTCAGAAGCGTGGACGAGGCAGCTCGCAAGAGTCGTCACGGCTCAACAGCCAGACCTGAGAGCACGATGCAATACACTCCGGCTCCCTCCTCTCCTGTTGCATTGTGTGTGAGCTCCTTCTTTGCGCGGTATACCGGTGACAATTCACCGGACTGCCTGTCCACACAACTCATCATCTGTTGTCGTCCCCTGACACTCCCCCATCGCATTGCAGAGGATCCTGAGAAAGGTGCCCTGACTCTGCAATTGCGGGTTCTTTCACATCCCTGATTCAACTTGCTCATTGCCCACTGCTCGCGCGTGGACCGCGATGGGCACTCCTGTAGGAGGAACTCCCATGAATCCCAATGAACACTTGGATGGCGCATTGTTGGGCCGTGTCGTCGCGTGTTGGTCCCTGGGGAGAGTTCGGCTCACCAAGACATTGAGCGTCGTGCGCTTCGTTCTATGCTGTTCACTGTTACTGGCCATGCTTACACCGGCTCAGGGACAGACTCAGGCCAAAAAGCCTCTGGCCGATGGTGCATCCCGCGTGATCATGGATACGGCACCGGGGGTGTTTCGCAGTCCCATCCATACTCAACTCCCCTCCACGGCTGTTGCGGGAAGGTCGGCGAGACCTGCCGGAAAAGTTGCCGCACCTCAGGCAGACGTTACCACGATCATGACGGAAACCTTCGAGGGGACCTTTCCCTCGGGTTTGTGGAGCGTGGGTTCGGGAAGCTACGAATGGGGGAAGAGGAATTGTACCGCCCACACGGGGAGTTACAGTGCCTGGGCCGTGGGAGGGGGAACGATCGGCTCCTCCCTGCTCTGCGGGGCAAACTATCCTATCTCAAATACATCTCTCATGATCTACGGTCCGTTCGATTTAAGCGATGCAAACTGGGCGGCGTTCAATTTCTTCTTCTCTTTGAATTGCGAAAGCAATTATGATTATCTGTTTTATGAGGCTTCGATCGACGGCCTGAACTTCTATGGCTACGCCATTGACGGGACCACGAATGGTGCCTGGATTCCCACAACACTGTGCCTGCGTGCAGTCCCGACGGGGGCATCGACCTTTGAAGACTACACCGGGCATTCTCAGGTGTGGATTGCCTTCGGGTTCAGCAGCGACGCCTCCGTCACGTTTGCCGGCGGCGCCTATGTGGACGATGTTCTCCTGCAGAAGGGCATGGTGAATGTGCCGGTAGTCCTCGATTCATTCCCATCGCCCGGATTGTCCCCGCGAGGACTCGCGTTCGATGGAACGAACCTCTGGTGTTCTGAGACATACGGCCAGCTTATCTACAAGCTGAGCGATTCGGGCAGTACAATCTCGTCATTCGCATCCCCCGGGACGACCCCAACAGGATTGGCCTGGGATGGAGCCAATCTCTGGAACGCCGATCTCGGAGGGGCACAGATCTACAAGCTTTCACCCACGGGCTCAGTTCTCTCTTCATTTGCGTCTCCGGGGAGCACTCCGTCAGGTCTCACCTGGGACGGAACCGGCCTCTGGAACAGTGATATCGGTACAGATACACTCTGGAGGCTCAGCACGACCGGAGGCGTGCTTGCATCCGTCACCGCGCCGGGAACGTATCACTACGGCATGGCGTGGGACGGACAGAGTCTGTATCTGGTGGATGTCGACGCTCTGCTCATCTACAGGATGGATCCAGGAGGGAATGTGCTTGACTACTATTCCGTGCCGGGGACTTTCCCAAATGGCCTGGCCTGGGATGGTGCGAATTTCTGGCTCTCGGATCGCAGCGCAAATCTGATCTACAAACTGCAGGTGGTCACACAGCAATACACCAATGATGTCGGCGCAACGGGAATGACGCTTCCGGCAATGCTTACGCTCGGTGACTCTCTCACGATCGTCGTCAACGTCAGGAATTTCGGGACAGCCGCACAAACCGGTTTCCCTGTGAGCTACGCCGTGAACGACGGGCCTCCCGTCACCGAGAATTTTTCCGGCGCGCTGGCCCCCGGGATAACATCTGCAAAATCGTTCACTGCGCCATGGAAACCAACGACTGAAGGGACGTATCACTTCAATGCCTGGACCTCATTGAGCGGTGATGAGTTTGTCGCGAACGATTCGCTCCCCTCACCGGCTGAAGTCATCGTGCAGCCGGTTGGTTTCAATACGCCACCCGTGCTCGCCGACATCGGCAATCACTTCGTTACGGCGGGCGAGACAAAGGGGGTTCCGCTCTCCGCGACCGATGCAGACAGCGACCCGCTTACGTTTTCCATCCTCACGAATCCGGGTTTCCTGTCAATAACCGGATTCTCTCAGTCCGGCAACAGTGCAACAGCAACCCTCCAGATTGCGCCGGCGGCAGGAATAAGCGGCAGCTTCCCCGCAAGCATGCAGGTCTCCGATGGCAGGGGCGGCACCGACATCGACACGTTTACTATCGAAGTCCTGGCACCACAGCCAGTCGGGAACTGGTATCTCCAGCATCCGAACGTACCGACATTCAGTGAGTTAGAATCGGTGTTCTTTCTCACAAGCCAAATGGGGTGGATCGCAGGCGGCGGAGAGGTTTTCCATACTACGAACGGAGGTAGATCCTGGCTCGGATTGCCCATCCCGGACAACATTTATCCAGACGCAGTGTTCTTTATCGATTCGCAACACGGATGGATAGTGGGTTCCGAATGCACTCCTTACTGTCAAGGATGCATTTGTCGGACCACTGATGGTGGAACGACCTGGAGCAAGCAGGTAAGCGCAACCTGGGCAGACCTGCGGTCTGTCTGGTTCGTCGATTCGCAGCACGGGTGGGTAGCCGGCGGGTCACCGAAGCCAGGTAACTACTATGACGCGCTCATTTTGAACACAGTTGATGGAGGGAATGTCTGGATGGAGGACACCATTGGGGGTTTTGTGAGCAGTTTCCTGAATTCACTTCACTTCGTCGACGGACAGACCGGGTGGGCAGTCGGCAGGGCCTCTTACCCCGATGATGCGCTAATATTCAAAACCACGAACAGTGGCGAGACCTGGACAAGGCAAACAGCTCCTGTTTCCAGTCCCCTCAGTTCCGTTCGCTTTGTTGACAATCAAACCGGATGGGCGGTTGGCCAGAGTGGAGTCGTACTCAAGACCACTGATGGAGGCGGACTCTGGAATACCCAGTCTTCCGGGTCAACCCTCACACTGACCTCTCTTGATTTCACAGATGCCCAAACCGGTTGGATCGTCGGTGGAAATCTTCTCAACCAGGGGGTCATTCTGAACACTGTCAACGGCGGCACGACCTGGGTATCGAAAGCGGTATCAAAGAGCCTAAACTCGATTGACATGAACGATTCCCAGGTTGGCTATGTAGTTGGACAAACTGGTGCGGTCTTCAAGACGACCGATGGCGGTTCAGCGTGGACAAATCTTTCGTACTCAACGCTTGAACGGATGAGCGGTGTGTACTTTGTTGACCCGCTCACTGGTTGGGCGGGCGGCACCATGGGAACATTTATGAAGACAAGCAATGCCGGAGAAACCTGGGAATTGAGAAATGCACCCAACACGTATCGCATCACCGATATGTACTTTGCTGACTGCATGACCGGCTGGGCGTGTCAGTCAGGAGGGAGAATTCTCAAGACAACTGACGGGGGCGCGACCTGGAGCCAGCGTACAACGTCAACCGGAAGAACGTTTCAGGCAATGTTCTTCCAGGATGCAAGAAACGGGTGGGTGGTGGGCGGAGGAACCGTCGATCGTGTTATATACAGAACAACCGATGGCGGGAATTCCTGGAATCTGCAGAGCCCGCCCGCTGGAACTGGTCTGATGGATGTATTTTTCGTCAATGCAACCACCGGCTGGGCGATCGGGATGTACAGTACCATTCTCAAAACGACAGATGCCGGGAATACCTGGTTGCCTCAAACCAACGGCGTCCCGACCAACAAGTGGCTGAACGGTGTTTTCTTCCAAAACTCCGACACCGGCTTTGTTGTGGGAGATGGCACGATTCTCAAGACCACGGATGGAGGCAGCAGCTGGGTGGTAAAGTGCACTGCTGGAGGTATTGTCGAAGACGTATGTATGCTTGACGATCTGCATGCGTGGGCCGCGGGAACCGATGCGGGGGTCGCAAAGGGGATCGATGGGAATGGAAATATTGATCTCTCTGGCGGCAATTCAAAATTCTGGCGGAGCACAGACGGCGGGGAATCCTGGACAGAGGATGCCTCACCTGCCGGTTCATGGCTGCTTGGAATCTTCTTTGCAGACCTGAATCGCGGCTGGGCGGTGGGAGGATCCGGGAGCGTACTGGCATACCATAATGCACTGTTGATTCCGGAACCTCCCTCTGAGTTAACGGCGGATGCGACTTCGATGACCGAGATCCACCTCACCTGGTCTGATAATTCCACAAATGAGAATGGATTCCGGATCCATCGGAGTGACGGTATCAGCGGCGCATACAGGACTGTTGCCACCCTGGCAGCGAACCAGGAAAGCTACACCGATTCCGCCCTTTCGTTTGGGACCACGTACTGGTACCGCGTGTGTGCCTTTAATTCTACAGGCAGCTCCGCGTTGTGCCGGGATGCGTCTGCAACTGCAGGAAATGTGATCGCAGTGGAGGAAACCGAGGCGTTACCCAGGCAATTCTGCCTCAGAGAGAACTATCCGGATCCCTTCAACCCATCAACCACAATCAAATACGACATCCCCTGGAGGTGCTATGTCAGTTTGAAAGTGTACGATATCCTTGGCCGGGAGGTAATGACACTCGTTGAAGAGTTCGAGGAGGCGGGATACAAATCGGTGGTATTTAATGCTGCGGGACTGGCAAGCGGAGTGTATCTCTACCGATTGATGGCGGGCGACTATACGAAGTCAGAGAAGATGCTGCTCATCAAGTAGCAGTGAGGTCGAAAGAAAAACCAAATCACACGAACCATCTCGGAAGCATCAAATCTCAAGCACCAATTCTCAAACAAGCACCAATCACCGAAATCCGAAATCAACCTGCATACTTTGGTTTTGGTTATTTCTTCCTTGGAATTTTGGATTTGTTTGAGATTTGGTGCTTGTAATTTGGTATTTGTGATGTGGTGTTTGTGATTTGGTGCTTACGCCGTAAACAGAACAGCCCCGCGTCACCGCGGGGTCTTTCTGTGACAACGGCCGGAACACAGCACAAGGCCAGTGAGCGGACATTGTCAACACCACGCAGTACGTAAATCTCTCACCAAAGTTCCTTCAATCTTGACATCCGGCAAATGCGGTCGTATACTAAATGAGCAATCCGTTCCTTTCAGCTACGCTTGGCGCCTTCCTGGTGATGCGCTCAGGCTGCTGAGGCCCGCCGCGAGTTCCCCCCCGCTGACCTTTTCAACCGAAACGCTTTTCGCACGATTGGCGCTTTGAATGCAGTATGTCTCTTGAGGTCTTCAGGTGATGCGCGAGTCATTGCAGAGGGGAATCCTGCTCATTTGTAGGAGGCAGATACGAGGCGGCTCCATCGATATTGCGTATTGATAGTCCTAGTCGCTCTCCTGTTAGGCTCGTGCAAGAAGTCTGAACCGCCCGTAAGTCCCAATCCTCCTCCTCCCGATACCAACTGGGTAACACAGCCACAAGTGGATATCCCCTGGCCGGGGCTGGCAAATTCTCCCTGGCCGATGTTCCTGCACGACCCGCAACACACGGGGAGGAGCCCATACCGCGGTCCCCAAGAGGGCAAAGTCGAGTGGCTCTTCGACGCGGGTCATAACGTGTATTCTTCCCCTGCCATTGCCTTTGACGGGACGGTGTACTTTGGTGCAGAGAATAAGAAATTCTTCGCAGTCAATCCTCAAGGGACTCAGAAGTGGAGCAGCGTCGGAGGCGGCGGCGACAGTTCCCCTCTCGTGGCCAATGATGGCACAGTTTATTGCTATGCTACCGACGGTACAGGGAATACGTATCTACATTCCTACCAACCGGATGGAACGCTGAATTGGAGATTCCAGCTCGTTGGTTGGGAACCCCTCTCATCCCCCTCGATCTCAAAGGATGGGGAGATCATCTACATCGCCTCGAAATCACTGTATGCTATCAGAAAGAACGGCACACTGTATTGGGAATTCAGACCGGACACTACTGACGCATGTCATTATTCCCTCGCCATGAGTCCTGATGGGGCGACCCTTTACGTGCCGGGTTATTGCGCTCTTTACGCCGTGGACTCCAGTGGCATCGTGAAATGGAAATATGCAATTCAGGGTCCCTCCAATCCGGCAGTCGATAATGATGGAAACGTCTATTTGGGTGGGGGACCTGATCAGGTGTTGTCGCTGAGCTCAGCAGGGGCCGTCCGTTGGATTCGGAGTGGCATATACTGGGGGTACGAAGATCCCGGGCCGGTCATTGGCCGGGATGGTACTATCTATATCGCCGGAAGCCGTCTCTATGCCTTTGATCATGTCGGCAAGCTCAGATGGAGCTATCCCATCCCTGCGCGGTCGCAGTGCGTGCCTGCCATTGACAGTAGTGGGGTACTATACCTGGGCACGTTGACCAATAGAGGGCCTGCTGATAGCGTTAACTTTCTTATCATCAATCCCAACGGGACGCTCCGTTGGCAGATGAGCCTCCGGAGTCCCGACGGTTCTGTGCCAGACATTGATTCTAGACCTGCGATTAGTAGTGACGGGAAGATCTATGTGGGGTCAGATCGTGCACGCGGGTTTCACCTGTACAAAATCAGGTGAACCCCATTACTACACAAAGGAGGGCGCCATGTATATTAAAATGACTGCTTTGTTTTTGGCTTTGCTGCTGGCCGAGCCAGTCTCAGCTCAAACGATTCTCATTCAGGGAGAGATGGAAATAGACGTAGTCAATCCCGTGACCGCAAAATTCATCACTGCCGATGCCTCCGCCGCAAGTGTTGCGCACGACTGGTGCAGTTGGTATCCGCTCACTCACGACTTCGACTACCGCTCTCAGACTACCCCCACGTTCTTCCTTCAACACACCAATCGAGGTGGATGCCCCGGCGCCACCGGGGCAAGTTTCTTTGCCTACGGCGCTTACAAAATCACCATTGAGGGTCACATTATCACCGTGGATTATCGCGATGCCGACTATGAAGATGGCAACGGTCAATTCGGTACAGGTTACAACACCGCAGACATGAAGCTCTGGTACAACTGTGCCGACGGATGGTTCTACAACAATCCTGATTTATTATTGGCGCACAGGATCTCGGGTGGAGTTGCCATGTGGGAGGGAGGAAGGAAGAGTCCTGCCTACCCAAGAATCCCGGTCACGGTCACCAATTCTGGGCTTCCGGGTGGAGTTGTAATCGTGGATGGTGGCACCTATACTGCCCCCTTCAAGCCGAAGTGGGCAGTGCAATCAGGCATGCCGAATACGCACACCATTGCGGCGGTAACCATGCAGACAATAAACGGTCTGATCTACACGTTTCTGTCATGGAGCGACGGAGGAAGCTGGAGTCACCAGGTCACCGCCTCCCTCGACAAATTCTCAACTGTCTACACGGCAAATTCCCAGCTCCTCAAGCCAGTTCGCGTGCAGAATTTCTGGGTGAGCGGCCTCGTAGGAGAGCATCCTCATCTTACCTGGGATGTGCATCCAAACGCGGATGTGAACTATTATGTCTACCGGAAGATCCGTCACAACGGGGTCGTCGGGTCTGAGGTCCAGATCGCGACTCTCTCTCACTTCATCCGTTGAGCCGGTTGGTCAGTAGAAGAACCGAATTCCAAGAACCATCTCAAAAGCATGAAATCTCAAGCACCAAATCTCAAACAAGCACCAATCACCGAAATCCGAAATGAACTAAACTGCACGCTTTGATTTTGGTCATTTCTTCCTTGGGATTTTGGATTTGTTTGAGATTTGGTGCTTGTAATTTGGTATTTGTGATGTGGTGTTTGTGATTTGGTGCTTACGCCGTAAACAGAACAGCCCCGCCTCTCCGCGGGGCCGTCTCTGACAATGGCCTCTCTCTCGTGAGGTCCAGCGATCAGTCCATGATCTTCCGCAGGAAGGCGGGCTTCTCCGGATCGGATTTGTCGATCTTCTCCCTGTTTCCCTCCGCGGCGCTCCGGTACGGGCTCACCTGAATGTCGACTCCCCGCCGGATGTACGCCGGTTCGTCGTACTTCTGCAGGTCTGCAACGCCCGTCGGGATTTTCTCGACGACCTTCACTGCGCGCGGCTGGCGTGATGACAGCGGGATGCCCCCTTTCCGGTTGAAGCCCGTCGCGATGACGGTGACCATCACTTCATTCTCCACCTCCTCATCGACCACCGCGCCGAGGATGACGTTGGCGTCTTCGCCCGCGGCGGCATGGATGATCTCGGTCGCCTCCTCCACTTCTGTCAGCGTCATGTTGGAGCCGCCGGTGATGTTCACCAGCACGCCCTGCGCGCCCGCGATCGAAACGTCTTCGAGGAGCGGACTGGAAATCGCAAGATGCGCGGCTTCCACTGCACGGTTGTCTCCTGTCGCGACACCCGACCCCATGACCGCATCTCCCATCTCCCGCATCACTGTGCGGACGTCTGCGAAATCCACGTTGATGAGGCCCGGGACGGTGATGAGCTCCGAGATCCCCCGCGTGGCGCCGTAGAGCACCTGGTTAGCGACGTCGAAGGCCTCGCGGAGCGGCGTGTTCCGGTCTACGATCGTGAGCAGTTTCTGGTTCGGGATCACGATGAGCGTATCGACCTGCTTTTTCAGCTCGTCGAGTCCGACCTCGGCCTGCGCCGAGCGCTTCTTCCCTTCGCAGTTGAAGGGCCGGGTGACAATGCCGACCACGAGCGAGCCGAGGCTCTTGGCGATGTTCGCCACCAGCGGTGCGCCGCCGGTCCCCGTGCCGCCTCCCATGCCGGCCGTGATAAAGACCATGTCGCTGCCTGACATGGCCCGGGTGATCTCTTCACGGTCTTCTTCCACCGCCCTGTGGCCGATGGAGGGATCGGCCCCCGCCCCGAGCCCGCGGGTCAGGTTTTTGCCGACCTGAATTCTGTTCGGCGCCCGGTTCCGCTCCAGGGCCTGGAGGTCCGTGTTGATCGCAAAGAAGTCCACGCCGTGCAGCCCTTTGTCGATCATGCTGTTGACGGCGTTGCCCCCACCGCCCCCCACCCCCACCACGCGTATCCGCGCGCCACGATCGAGGCCATTGTCGAGTTCGATCACTGGTTGATCCTCCTTTGGTGAATGAGAGAGTATACTTTCACACTTGTCCGCTTGTCAGAGTTGGTCGAACCATTCCTTCATCCGCTGCGCCATGCGCGTCACGGATTTGTCCCTCTTCCCCGTCCCGTCCGCGGAAGGAGTCCGGTCACGGTACTTCATGCCGTGATAGACCAATCCCACCGCGGTGGAGTATGCCGGGTTTTCGATCTCCCGCACAAGCCCGCCGGAGAAGCCGGTGGGTATGCCGATCTTGACCGGCATGCCGAGCACCTCGCGGGCCAGATCGGCGGTCCCCTTGATGAGTGCGCCGCCGCCGGTGAGCACTACGCCGCCGGACAGATGCTTGGAATACCCCGAGCGTTTGATCTCAAGCGCAGCGATCTCGAAGATTTCTTCCATGCGGGGCTGAATGATCTGCGCGAGAATGCGCTTATCGATCTCGATCGGTGCGCGTCCTCCGACCCCCGGCAGGACGATCGGTCCGTCGTCCACCACCGCCGGTACGTAGGCGAAGCCATGTTCCTTCTTCAGTTTCTCTGCCTGGTCATTGAGGATCCCGAGCCCTTTGCGGATGTCGTCCGTGACCTTCTTGCCGGCAATACCGATGACCGCCGTGTGACGGATCGTCCGCTCTTCGAATACGGCGAGATCCGTCGTCCCGCCGCCGACGTCCAGGAGCGCGATGCCGACTTCCTTTTCCTCATCGTCAAGCACAGCGTAACTCGACGCCAGCGGCTCAAGCACCATGTCGCTCACCTCGAGCCCCGCCCGCTGGACGCACTTATAGATGTTCTGTGCCGCGCTCACGAGACCCGTAATGATATGGACGTTCGCCTCCATGCGAACGCCGGACATGCCGAGCGGATCGTACACCCCATCCTGCCCGTCAATGATAAACTCCTGCGGGATGACATGGATGATCTTCCGGTCGGCGGGTAGCGCGACACGTTTTGTGTCCTCGATCAGCCGGTCGATGTCCGACTGCGTGACCTCATGGTCCGCGCCGCTGATGCCGATGACCCCCCGGCTCTGGAAGCTCTGGATGTGATCGCCCGCAATGCCGACGATGACCGACTTGATCACCACGCCGGAGGACGCCTGCGCCTCCTGCACTGCGGTGGCGATGGAGTTGGTGGTCCGGTCGATGTGGGTCACGACGCCGCGGGTCATGCCATCCGAGGGTGACCGCCCGACTCCAAGGATGTTCATCCGGCCGTGCTCATCCGTACCCGCAACGACGGCGCAGACCTTGGTCGTTCCGATGTCGAGACCCACGATGATGTTATCCATGATCCAACCTTCGATAAATGTGAAACAGGCCTGCTAGGGGGCCTCCGTGTTGCGTTCGTTCCACCGCACCACAACCTGATCTTCGAAGCGCAAGTCGACCGCCCGCAGATCGCCCGCCCCGCGCTGTGCCACGACCTCGCGCCAGAACCCGTCAAGCTTCACGAGCTTCATGGCCACATCGCCGTGGCCGAAGACGACCGACACACCGGCCTCGGCGGTGTACAACAGAAGATCCTTCCCCGACTCACAGTGGATTTCCGAGATCAGATGGTACAGATCGTCACCCACAAGCTTCGCGGTCGCAAGTATATCGATTGCCTCGCGCACATCGTTTCTCGTAATTTTCCTCCCCGGCACAAGCGCCTCAGCGCTGAGATCTCCTGTCAGAACGGGGAGATCGACCAGCGCTTCGGATCGCGATGGAGGCAGGACCGTCCCCTCGGCGTCGAGATACATCAGCTGGGGCAGCCCGATGGCCGCAATGGGAGTCCGTTCCTCCACGGCGATGGCGATGCCGTCGGGCGCTTCACGCGTCACTGCCGCGGTCCGGATGAACGTATTCTGCTCCACACGCCTGCGCACTGCATACAGATCGATGGCGAACAACCGTTCGTCGCCGGGCACGGCGGCCAGCCGGAGGATCTCGCGGTCGGGAACGATGCGGTTCCCCTCAACGCGAACCTGCGTAACGTGCAGGTTCTCTTTCCAGAGGTTCGCCCCGATCCCCGCCGCAAGGCCGACCAGAACCAGAAGGGCCGTAAATAGTGCGCCGCGGAGCGTACTTTTCTTCGTAGTGTTCCCGGAGCTTTCCATGGCCCTACTGTCCTTTCTTCCCTCTCAGCTTCTGCACGAACTCTTCGCCGAACCTCCAGATATCTCCGGCACCCATGGTGATCACGATATCCCCTTGTCGTACAAGGGATAGCAGAAACTCCGGCACTTTTCTTTTATCGGGAAGCGAATGGACCTGTTTGTGTCCGAACTCCTTCGCCGCATGCACGATCAGTTCGCCGCTGACCCCCTGGATCGGCTCTTCGCGCGCGGGATAGACGTCGGTCACCACCAGCACGTCGGCATTGAAGAACGACCGGCCGAACTCGTCGTAGAAATCCCTGGTCCGCGAGTAGAGATGCGGCTGAAACACCGCGATCACGCGACGGCGCCATCCCGCCTTCACGCCGGCAAGCGTCGCCCGGATCTCCGTCGGATGATGGGCGTAGTCATCGACGACGGTGATGCCGTTGATCTCGGCCTTCACCTCCCACCGCCGGAAGACCCCAGTGAACTTCTCGATGCCCGCCTTCGCTTTGGCGAAAGGCACGCCCAGTTCGAGCCCGACCCCTATTGCCGCAAGGGCGTTCTGTACGTTATGCTTCCCCGGGATCTGCAGCTCGATCTCTCCAAGGTCCGTCCCGGACCGCACGACCACAAATCGAGTCCTGTTCTCCTTGTGCCGGAGGTCCACCGCCTGCAGATCGGCCTGGCCGTTGAGTCCATAGGTGATGATCTTCTTCTTGATCTTCGGCATGATGTCCTGCAGGGCCGGCTCGTCGAGGCAGAGCACCACAAATCCGTAGAACGGCACCTTCGCCGCAAACTGGACGAACGCCGATTTGATGTCATCGAGATCCCGGTAACAATCCAGATGGTCCGTTTCCAGCGTCGTGAGCACTGCGATCGTTGGTGTGATCGACAGGAACGACCGGTCGAATTCGTCCGCCTCGACAACGATGAACTCGCCCTTCCCAAGCCGCGCATTGGAGCCGGCAAGTCCGTGCAGCCGGCCGCCGACAATCACGGTCGGATCGATCCCTCCTTCCATCAGCACAAGACTCACCATTGATGTTGTTGTCGTCTTGCCGTGCGTGCCCGCGATCCCGATGCCGTATTTCAGCCGCATCACTTCGGCCAGCATCTCTGCTCGTCGGATCACCGGGATTGCGCGTTTCTCCGCCTCAACAATCTCGGGATTGTCAGGCGCCACTGCCGACGAGAAGACCACGACGTCCACGTCCCGATCCAGGTTTTCCGCTGCATGCCCGATGTGAATCCGCGCGCCAAGCTGCTGAAGCCGCTCGGTGTTGTCGCTCGTCGCACGGTCCGATCCCGTGACGGTGAACCCCTGATCGATGAGGATCTCGGCAATGCCGCTCATGCCGATCCCGCCGATGCCGACGAAGTGAAGTTTTTTTATCGATCTGAACATGATTACCGTTCTGTGATCCTGGCTCTCCTCCAGGGACGTTTCTTCCGCTTCGGCACTCCTTCGGCAATCCGCGTCATTTCGGCCACGAGCTCCTTCTCCCGTTCGTATCGTCCCACGCGGATGCGGAAGAGGCGACGCCGTTGTTTCAACTTGAAGACGATGACCTGAAACCGTCCGCCTGTCTGCACGTACGCTTCGCGCCCGATGTGCATCCACTCAATTTCGGCGATTGGCACCCGCCGCTCATGCCAGCGATGCTTGAACACCAGCGCGTCGTGTGTGATAATGAGCCGGCGATTCCTCATGGCGTTGAGTCCCAGCGTGACCATCGACATCAGCACAAAAAGGATGATCACATACATGATCGGATCGTTGAGCACGTATTCGAACTTCTGCTCGACGAAGTTTCCCCTGATGCCGCCGTAGAGGATCAATGTGATGAGATAGATCAGCGCCGACTGATAGTAGAAATCCAGTTTATATGTAAAGACCTTCTCCCGTTCCGTCATGTCGTCCCCCGGCCAGCCAGTCGAAGAACCGCATCGGCCAGCGCTGCAGCCGCATCTGGCTTCCCGAGCCGACGCGCTGCATCCGCCATGGTGCGCACGCGCGCCGGCTCGTTGAGAAGCTCCCGAACCACAACCGAAAGCAGGTGAGCCGCCTCGGCGTCCGGCACGAGGACCGCAGCCCCGGCCTCCACCATCGCGCGGGCGTTGGTTGTCTGATGCCCGTGCGCCGCGAACGCATACGGTACCAGAACCGCGGGCACTCCTGCGCAGGTCAGCTCGGCGAGCGATGTGGCGCCCGAGCGGCACACGGCAAGGTCGCACGCGGCGTAGGCCATTTCCATCCTGTCAATGAACTCGTGCACGCGCACCGCTTTCTCCTGAGACATCATCGCCTCACGAACGCGATGGTAATCACCTGACCCGGTTTGCCAGATCACCTGAACACCTTCTGCAGCAAGAGTGAGTGCGAAGCCGAGCATCGCTGCATTGATCGTCGCCGCCCCCTGGCTCCCGCCGAACACAAGCACCGTTTTCTTTGTCGGATCGAGCTGAAAGAACGCCGCCCCCTCGGCGCGGCTGACCTTCCCGAGACCCTCGCGAGTCGGGTTCCCGGAGATCCTGACATTGTCCTGGCGCTCCAGATGGCGCCTGGACGATTCGAACGTCAGGTGTACTTCCTTCGCCCTCTTCGCAAGCAGCCGTGTTGTGATGCCCGGGACGCTGTTCTGCTCCTGCAGCAACGTTGGGATGCCCATCCGCTGAGCGGCCCAGACGACCGGCCCCGAAACGTATCCGCCAGTGCCGACAACGGCGTCGGGGTCCGACTCCCTCAAGTGCAGGTACGACTGCCACACTGAGACAACCAGTTGGAGCGGAAACATGGCCGTTTCCAGCGACAGCTTCCGCCGCAGTCCGCTGATCCAGATCGCGCGGAACGGATACCCGCGCAGCGGGACAACGCGTGACTCTATTCTCCCCTTCGCCCCTACGAAGGTGATTGCCGCATCGGGCATCCGCCGACGTATTGCGTCGGCCACGGCAAGCGCCGGGTACAGGTGTCCGCCGGTGCCTCCGCCCGCGAAGACCAGTGTGAGCGGTCGTCCGGTCAATAGACCTTTCCGACCTCCGGCAACTGGACCGGGTCGAGAGGACGTACCCCTTCCGGCGCTCCCCGGACCCGCGGGTGGAGATCCGTTTGCATCGAAATGTTCAGCAACGCCCCGATCGCCGAACACGAGAGCACGATGGACGTGCCGCCATAGCTCACGAAGGGCATCGGCAATCCCGTCGTTGGGAGGAGGCCGATCGTAACGCCGGCATTCACAAGCGCGTAGAGCGTAATCGAGCAGGTGATGCCGAGCGCAAGACCTCGTCCGAGATCGTCCGTCGCGTGCCGGGCGATCTTCATCCCGCGTACCATGATCGTCAGAAAGAGCAGGACAATGAACAGGGTGCCGACCAGTCCGTATTCCTCACCGACAATCGAGAACACAAAGTCACCGTATGATTCGGGGAGAAACAGATCCCTCTGCCGGCTTCCCCCCGGCCCCAGGCCGATCAGCCCGCCATTCCCAAACCCAATGATCCCCTGCGTGAGCTGGTGGTTCGTCTGAGCGCTCCCATCCTCGAGGTAACTCAGGATCCGTTGCATCCGGTACGGCTTACTGACCATGAACAGGAGCAGGAGCGGAACGAGCGCGGCGAACGTCAGAGCGAGATGCGATACCTTCGCGCGCCCGAGGTAGAGCAACAGCATGCTGATCGCAAAGATCATGGCGCCGGTGCTGAAATTCGGTTGCACCAGGACGAGCACCGTCACTGCACCGATCCAGAACATCATCGGGAGGAATCCCGTTGTGAAATCCTTGATCTGCTCCTTCTTGACCGCCAGCAGGACGCTCAAGTGAAAGATCAGCGCATACTTCGCAAGCTCGGACGGCTGAATCCCGAAGGCCCAGATCCTGAGCCAGCGCGTCGCCCCCTTCACCTCTCCTCCTACGGCAAGCGTCACAGCAAGGAGTAGCAGGGAAACGAGGAGGAGGGGCTTCGTCAGCCGACGGTACTTGTGATAGTCGATCTGCATGAAGAGAAAGAGCGCCGCAAAACCAACAAGCACCTTGAGCGCATGGCTCCCCAGGAGGCGGCCGCTCTCTCCCCATTTTTCCAGCATCCAGGTAGAACTTGCGCTGTAGACGACTCCAAGACTCATGACCAGCAGCGTCATCACCGCCACAAATGTTGCAAGGTCGATATGGTTCTTGTCCTGCTTCACGGTCAGACTACTCTTACGGGGTGCAACTGCATGACGATTTCCTTGAACACTCTTCCCCGGTGTTCATAGTCGTTGAACCAGTCGAACGAGGCGCATGCCGGGGAGAGGAGCACCACATCTCCCGGCGCCGCCATCCGGCGCGCTGTCTCGACCGCCTCCTGCATTGAAGCGGCCGGGACTGTCCGGACGACGCTGCGGAAGGCGGACATCACTTTATCGGCCGACTCTCCGATGGCAACGATTCCGCGCACGTGCTCACGAACCGGTTCAAGAAGTCTACCGTAGTCGTTCCCCTTGTCGCGTCCGCCAACCAGAACGATAAGGGGCTGACGGAAGCTCCTCAGGGCATACCAGACGGCATCGACGTTCGTCGCTTTTGAATCGTTCACGTACGATATCCCGTCCAGCTCCCTCACGAATTCCAGGCGGTGCTCGACGCCCTTGAAATTCTTCAGTGTCGCCCGCAGGGAGGCGACCGGTACGCCGAGCGCGAGTGCCGCGAGTGTAGCCGCCATAGCGTTTGCCAGGTTGTGCTCGCCGGGAATGCTGATGGCCGCCGTGGCGATGATCTCCTGTTCTTCCTCGCCGAGGGATGCACGAAGCATCCCCTCCGCGACGTACGCCCCGCGGCCGAGCACGTCGCGCGTGCTGAACGGGAGGAGCCTGACCCCCGCCGGCATCCTTTTCTGAACCGCCTGGCGGGTCACCGTGTCGTCCTCATTATAAATGAGAACATCGCCAATTTTCTGATTTTCAAAGATCCGCTGTTTCGCCGCGATGTACTTCTCGAACGACTGCTCGTACCGGTCAAGGTGGTCCGGCGTGATATTGAGCAATCCCGCCACTTTCGGCCGGAACGTCGCAATATGGTCGAGCTGGAAGCTGCTCACTTCCAGGACCGCGGTACCTCCGGCCGGCAACTCCTCCACAACCTGAGAAAACGCGGTACCGATATTTCCTGCAACCACGCAGGGGACGCGGGCATCCGTCAGCATACGCCCTGTAAGCACCGTGGTTGTCGTTTTCCCGTTCGTCCCGGTGATGGCCACGATGGGACCGGGGCAGAACCAGCTTGCCACTTCCAGCTCGCTCACCACCGAAATCTGCCGTTCCATTGCCTGGCGCACCGGCTGTGCATCGGAGGGGACACCCGGGCTTACGACCACCGTATCGGCTTCGAGCACCCGCGGCGAGTGGCCGCCGAATTCAAAATCCGCTCCCACTCTCCGCAACTCAGCCGCCTCATTTCCCTTCCGCTCTGCCGGGGCCGTATCGCTGACGAATACCGAGGCGCCGCGCGATCGCAGGAGCCGCGCCACCGCCACCCCGCTCCGGGCAGCACCCAGAACGGTGAACCGCCGCCCGCGGAGGTCCGCTTCCTCCATCACGGCTTATCGTACCTTAAACGTGGCGAGACTGACGATCATCAGCAGCACTGCCACGATATAGAACCGGGCCACGATCTTCGGCTCCGGCCACCCAAGCATCTCGAAGTGGTGGTGCAGCGGCGCCATTCTGAAGACCCGCCGCCCTTCCCCATATTTTCGCTTCGTGTACTTGAAATACAGACGCTGAATGATCACCGAGGCCGTCTCAGCCAGAAACACTCCTCCCAGCGTTGGGAGGAGAAGTTCTTTCTTGATGAGCACGCAAAGGGTGCCGAGAGCACCGCCGAGCGCCAGAGACCCGGTGTCTCCCATGAACACCTGCGCCGGATACGCGTTGAACCAGAGGAACCCCAGCGCCGCGCCTGCGAGCGCCGCACAGAACACCACGAGCTCTCCGTTGCCCCGCAGGAATGGAATGGTCAGATATTCGCTCAGCACGGCGTTCCCCGAGATGTAGCTGATCACGGCAAGCGTCAATCCGACGATCCCGACAAGGCCGATCGCCAGTCCGTCCAGGCCGTCGGTGAGATTCACCGCATTCGACGTTGCAACGATCACGAAGACCACGACCGGGATATAGAGACGTCCGAAATCGAATTCCAGGTTCTTGAAGAACGGCACCGTCGTCGACGTGTTCAGCTTCCAGAGATCCGTGTCGACCCAGTCGGGGAAGAAGTAGATGACGCTTCCTACCACAAGTCCGACGCCAACTTGTCCGACGATTTTGTACCGTCCGATCAGTCCTTTCGGCTTTTTCTTGACCACCTTCAGATAATCGTCCAGGAACCCCACCGCCCCAAGCGCGGCGGTGACAAAGACGATCAATATGACGTAGACATTGCCGATGTTCCCCCAGAGCACCGTGGGCACCAGGACCGATGCGAGGACGATCAGGCCGCCCATCGTGGGTGTCCCCGCTTTGGTCAGGTGTGTCTTCGGCGCCTCGAGTTTTGCCGCTTCACCGATCTGGTGTTCCTTCAGCTTCCGGATAATCTTTGGCCCCAGCCAGAAGGCGATGATCAGCGCCGTGACTGCAGCCGCCGCAGCACGAAAGGTGATGTACCGGATCAGCCCAAAGCCCGGTACATGATACATTCGACCGATCTGATCTATGAGGTAATAGAGCATTCCGCTCTGCTGTACCGCCCTGCTGTCATGTCGGGGGAGATCCGTGGAGACGCTCCTGCAGGAACGTCACGATGTCCTCCATGCGCATGCTGCGCGAGCCCTTGACAAGCACGACGTCGCCGGGTGTAACAAGCTCCGCCAGATACTCGGCCAGCATGTTTTTCTGTTCGTAATGTATCGCGCCCGGCATTGCGGCCGCATCCCGTATCTGCTTCGCCATCGGACCGAATGTCAGCACGTAATCGATCTTCAACGTTGCGGCCTCTCTCCCGACGGCTGTGTGCGCTTCCGCCGAAGCATCACCGAGCTCTTTCATATCTCCCAGCACGGCGATCCGTTTTCCCGTCGTTTTCATCGCTGCCAGCGTTCGGAGCGCCGCAGTCGTGGAGTCGGGGTTCGCATTGTACGCGTCGTTCAACACCGTCACTCCGGCGACGGACAGTACTTCCATCCGCTTGGTTGGTGCCCGGAAGGATTCCAGTGCCCGCCGGATGGACATTGCCGGAACTCCAAAGGCAACGCCTGCAGCGACGGCTGCCAGCGCGTTCGCTGCAATGTGCGCCCCCGGCACACGAAGTTGTACGCCCAGCCACTCCCGCATCCGGGGCGTTCTGAATTCCAATTGTGGCGTCCCAAGCGCATCCAGTCGAATCCGTCGACCCCGCACCATCGCATTCCGAGCCGCAAACCCGAATGTTACCACGCGTTTCATGCCGCGTGCCGCCCTGGCAACCAGCGGGTCGTCGGCATTGACGATCGCTGTCCCCCCTCCCTGCTCTCTCACCGACTCGAACAACGTCCCTTCCTCACGAGCGACGCCTTCCAGCGTCCCGAAGAACTCCAGATGTTCTCTCCCGATGTTCGTCAGGATTGCGTGGGTGGGCCGCACGGCCCGGCAGAGATGAGCAAGCTCTCCCGGATGGTTGGTCCCCATTTCCACGACCGCCAGTTCATGACGGCTCGTGAGCCGAAACAGTGTCTGCGGCACTCCGACATGATTGTTCAGGTTTCCTTCGGTGGCAAGGACACTGTATTTTTCAGCAAGCACCTGGCCAATCATTTCCTTCGTTGTCGTCTTGCCGTTGCTCCCGCCCACGGCCAGCACCGGAACCCTGAACTTGTCGCGGTACACCCGCGCCAGATCGCCGAGCGCACGCACAGTGTCCCCCACGACGAGGAGCGCGTTGCTCTCGGCGAGGGAGACATCGAACTTCTCATCCACTACTGCCGCCAGCGCTCCACGGGCAAAAGCGGCCGCGACAAACGCATGCCCGTCGAACCGCTCGCCCCTGAGCGCCACGAACAGGTCCCCCTCCCCCGCCGTTCTGGAATCGGTGGAAACTTCGCGAAACCTCTTGCCTGCTCCCCGTCCCCCGTTCAGAAGGCGCGTGTGAGGGATCTTCTCAAGGTCACGGATGGTGAGTCTCATCCGCCTCCCCGGATAAAGCTCTCGATCTCCTCGCGATCGTCAAAATGAATGTGTGTGTCTCCGATGACCTGATAGGTTTCATGTCCCTTCCCCGCGACAAGGACAATGTCTCCCCGTTGTGCCCGTCGCAGGGCAAGGCGGATGGCAGAGCGCCTGTCCGGTTCGGCGATCACCTCCTTCCCCTTCTCCGTCCCTGCAAGGATTTCAGCGATGATCGCTTCGGGCTTCTCATGTCTCGGGTTGTCCGACGTGACCACGCTCAGGTCGCTCATCGACGATGCGATCCGTCCCATGATCGGCCGCTTTCCCCTGTCGCGGTTGCCGCCGCAGCCGAAGACCGTGATGAGCCGGCGCCCTGCACCTGAACCCGTGACATCACGGATAGTCCGCAGGCAGTTTTCCAGCGCATCGGGCGTGTGTGCGTAATCGACCACCGCCGTCCATCCCGCCGGAGAGGGAATCTTCTCAAACCTTCCGCGGACTGCGGCAACGCTGCCGATCGCACGCGCGACGTCATCGCCCGGGATGCCCAACCCCATGCCGGTGGCAAACGCAGCAAGGATATTGGCAATGTTGAAACGCCCGGTCAGCGGGGAGCGAATCTCAGCCTCTCCTCCGCTGTACGCAACGGTGCAACCGCTCCCGGTGATACTGAGGGTCACGGAGGTCGGACGCACATCCGCTCCCTTTGCCGTCCCGTACGTGATCGTGCGCGCCGCGCTCCCTTCCAGCATGCGGCCGCCGTATGGATCGTCCACATTCACGACGCCGATCGATCCTGAGCCCAGCTGATCGAAGAGCATTTTCTTCGCGCGGAAGTAGCTCTCCATCGTTCCGTGGAAGTCCAGATGGTCCTGAGTCAGATTTGTAAACACACCAGCGGCAAACGGGAGCCCCGCCACCCTGTGCATTGCGAGCGCGTGCGACGACACCTCCATTACCGCCGCCGTGCATCCTTCGTTCACCATGTCGGCCATCAGCTCGTTCAGCTCGAGCGACTCCGGGGTTGTGTAGGTCGCCGGAATCGCTCTGTCGCCGATCCTGTATTCGATCGTTCCGATCAGCCCGGTTTTCCTCCCCGCAGACTCAAGCACTGCTCTCAGCAGGTGCGTCGTGGTAGTTTTTCCGTTCGTCCCCGTGACGCCGACGAGCACCAACCGTGCGGCGGGATGCCCGTAGAAGTTCGCCGCCATTTGCGCCAGCGCAACGCGGGAGTCGGGCACCAGCACCTTCAGCACTCCCTGGTGCATGAACATCGTGTCGGGCACCGCATCGTCGTTGTCCACCACAATAACAACAGCTCCCGCATGCATGGCCTGAAGGATGAACTTGTGTCCGTCGACGGCCGACCCCCGCAACGCCACGAACATGTCCCCCGGCACAACCTTGCGCGAGTCGTAGCACATCCTCTGCACCGACACGTCCTGGGTCAGGACCATCTTTCCGAACATGCCGGAGTAGAGCTTCGTGACCCGGACGCCGTTGAGGAGATCTTTGAGAACCATGGAAGAGCAGATTGAGATTGAGATTAAGATTGAGGTTGAGGTTAAGGTTAAGGTTATGGTTATGGTTATGGTTATGGTTATGGTTAAGGAAGACGATACAACCAGCTTTCCCCCTTAGTCTGCTTCACCCCTTAACTTGCTTCACCCCTTAACCTGCTTTTCCCCTTAACCTGCTCCACCCCTTACTCTGCTCTTCCCCTCAATCTCGATCTCGACCTCAATCTTAATTTGTCCTTCCTCCACACCGTATCGCCACCCTCGTCCCCGCTTTCACCTGTTCCCCGGCTTTCGGTGACTGTGACTGCACGACGCCCGAGCCCGTGACGGCAACATCGAGATGTTCCATGGCCAGTCGATTCACGGCCCTCCGGATCGAGAATCCCCTCAGGTCGGGGACCACGCTGAATCCTTTCCGCCCCTCGTGTCCGGGGTTGACGGTCATCAGCACAACGTCGGTACCTTGCGTTGCCATGGTACCAGGTTCAGGAGACTGCCTGGCTACCTGTCCTCCGTCGCCCCGGATGTCCGTCTCAAACCCTCTCGCCGCAAGGGTCGCTGTGGCCGCCACAACCTTCATCGTCGTAACATCGGGGACCGCTCTGCGCAGTGCCGAAGATCCTTCGCCAGGCCCTCTCGGCGCAAAACGGGTCGACGTCGCATGGATCTTCTGGGCAATTGCTCTGAAGATCGGCGCGCTGACGAGTCCCCCGGTGTATGTCGGCGTGCCCGGCAGGTCGAGCATCACCAGGCATACCACTGAGGGGTTTTCTGTCGGGAAGAACCCCACGAACGATGCGATGTAACTTCCGGGGACGTATCGACCGTTTTCGTATTTTCTCGCCGTTCCTGTTTTCCCCGCGACGGCCACAGCGCGGAGGCCGGCAAGCTTCCCGGTCCCCCGCTCAACTACCCCATGCAGCATCCGCGACAGGACGTCTGCGGTCTCCTTTGAAATCACGCGTCGCACGCGTTCGGGTCGGGTCTCGTCGATGATCCTCCCATCGGGATCGAGAACCGACTTGACCACGAACGGTTTCATCAGGACACCTCCATTGGCCACGGCAGCATACGCCGCAGCGATCTGGAGCGGGGTCGACGCAACCTCGTAGCCGTACGACATGCTGTTCAGCGTGGTGCCGGACCACTGGGTCGGCATTTTGAGCTCTCCTCTTACCTCTCCCGGCAGGCCGATCCCCGTCTCCGTCCCGAATCCAAAGTTCCTCGCCGTTGTGTAGAGTGCTTCTGAGCCGATCAGGTCGGAGACTTTCGCCATGACGATGTTGCTGGAGACCTCCATTGCCTCCTGGAACGTGATGATACCGTTCTTATGGGTGTCCGTGATTGTGTTGCGGTATCGCCCGTTCGGGAGGTAGACTTTGTACGTGCCCTCCTCGGCATCGAACTTTTGCTCCGGCGTTACCAGATTGCGTTCAAGCGCTGCCCCTGCCGTGACGATCTTGAATACCGACCCCGGCTCGACCATGTCGCTGATCACCCGGTTCCGCGACGCCTGCAGAGGGACCGATGGTGTGTCGGTCTGCCCCCCAGGAACGCAGGTCGCCATGGCCAGAACCTCGCCGCTCGACGGGTCGAGCATGACTGCGAGTCCGCTCTCCGCGTGATTTGCTTCGACTCCCTTGCGGAGTTCCTGCTCGACAATCCCCTGGTACTCGATGTCGATCGTCAGGACGACCGAATTCCCGTTGACCGGTTCCACCCGCGGGTAGTCAACCGAGGGCCGTTGCCGGTTGAGGGCATCGCGCTGCATAACGACCGACCCGCTTCGTCCTCTCAGCAGAGAATCCAGCTCGAGTTCCAGTCCGCTCAGCCCGTGGTTGTCAATGTCCGTCAACCCGATCAGCTGGCCTGCCGTGTGCGCGTAATGATAGAGTCGCCTCGGCTCGTTCAGCGTCACTACCCCTCCAAACCGGCCCGAAGGGATGCGGCGCCGATACTCGGGAGGAACGCGGCGTTCGAGCCAGACGAACCTCGTGTCGTCTCTGCGCAGTTTTTCCAGGTACGTCGACGCCGGTCTGCCGAAGACCTCGGCAAAGCGGACCGCCACATCACGGATGCTGTCGGCAACGATCTTCGGATCCGCGGCATACGAGACGAGCGATGAATTCGACACCAGGACCCTGACCTGCCGGTCAAGAATTTCCCCGCGGAGCGCAGGGAGCGTCACCACCTGCGTGTGCTGCCGGCGTGCGATCTCCTGGTACTTCGCTGCATCAATCACCTGGATCTGGACAAGCCTGGCGGTCACCGCAAGGAAGAAGACCAGGAGCGCAATCTTCACGGTGAGCATCCTAGTGCTGACCTCGCGAGCCGCGGCTGTGCGCAACTGTTCCCTGGTCGGGTGGTCGGGATGTCCGTTCACGCCAGTCTCACTTTCCCGGGCGCGGCGAAACCCCCAGCGTCCGCGCTTTGTCCCAGTCGATGGGGAACCATACGATCTGCCGCTGCGATGGATGAAGTCCGAGCCGGGTTGCGGCAAGCGGATAGATCCGGTCTGCCGCCGATTTGGTATCGATCTCAGACTTCAGCGCGTTATTGGCATCGGTGATCTGTTTGAGCTTTTCGCGGGCCTGTTCGACTTGGAGGGAGAGGCGTTCGATCGCGATGGTGTTGCTGATATAGAGGACGATGGCTCCCCCGAGCCCGAAGAGCAGAAGAATGATGTTGAACGTGGAGACCGTACGGCGGGCGGCCTTCCTATTGGGACGGATGGCGTACCCCGCGGCTCCCCCCGCAGGTACACTCCCATAGATATACCGGCGCTCCCGAGTTACCGCTGGAGCCGCCGTCCCCTCTGCCAATCCGCCCGGCAATTTGGCCATGCGTTGCTCCCCCCGGCCGGCGGCATGCAGTTACGTTCGTTCCGCCGCCCTCAGTTTTGCACTGCGTGCCCTCGGGTTGCGGGCACATTCCTCATTGCTCGCCGTGACCGGTTTCTTCGTCAGAATCTTCAACCGCGGCACGCGTGGCGCATCCGGCACCGATTTGTGTCCCGATGCAGTCCGGTCCGCCGCTTCTTCCCTGAAAAAATTCTTAACCGTCCGGTCTTCGAGCGAGTGATATGCGATGACCACGCATCGCCCGCCGCGCATCAACAGCGCAGGCACATCGCCCAACGCGTGTTCCAGGCTCGTAATCTCTTGATTGACCTCAATGCGTACTGCCTGGAACACCCGCGCGAGCGATTTCTGAAGAAACCGCCCACCGACACAACCTTCCACCACCTGCTTCAGCGCACCGGTGGTATCGATCGGACGGTGTTCCACAATCGCCCGTGCGATGCGGCGCGACGCCCGCTCCTCTCCGAATTCGTACAGCACCGCCGCGAGCCGCTGTTCCGGATACGTGTTGACCACATCCCAGCCGCTGAGATACAGACGGCGGTCCATCCGCATATCCAGCCGCTCATCGGACCGAAAACTGAACCCCTTCTCCGCCTCGTCGATCTGGTGGGAAGACACACCGAGGTCGAAGAGGATCCCCGCAACCGCACCCACACCGCGTGCCGACAATTCCTCCGCCATTGCACGGAAGTTTGCGTGGATCAGCGTCATCCGACGCTCTTCTCCCGCCAACCTCCGTGCGGCCGCATCGATCGCATCACGGTCGGCGTCAAACCCGATCAGCCGCGCAGACGGACCGACCTTTCGCAGGATCGCCTCTGCATGCCCCCCTCCCCCGATTGTCCCGTCAACGTACACCCCGTCGCGGTCGGTAAGGAGAAACTCCAGGGCCTCCGCACAGAGCACCGGCTCATGATGGAAGAGCATCGCAAGGCCTCACCGCTTCAACACGGCCTGCGCGACGTCTTCGTAACTCTCAGGTTGTGAGTTCCGGTACTCCTCGTAGACTTTCGGGTTCCAGATTTCGATGCGCTCGAGGACGCCGATGATCAGGACTTCATTGTCGATACCGGCCAGCTGAAGGAGATCCCTGGGAATCATGATGCGCGATTGTCCGTCGAGCTGCGCCTCCGCCGCTTTGTCGAGGAGCGTCCGCGTGAAGTAGCGCCCCTTCGGATCCGAAGCCGGCAGCGATCGTATTGCATGTTCAAACTTGTTCCATTCGTCGAGAGGATACACGAAGAGGCACCGCTCAAAGCCCCGCGTGATCACGAACGTGTCGTTCGCTTCAGCCGAGACGTACTTTCGCAGCCTGGCCGGAATGTTGATCCGACCTTTGCTGTCGACAGAATAGGCGTATGACCCCTTGAACGAGGACATCTCCGGATGCGAGCGGCCAAAAAAATGAAAATGCCCTTTGCGGGCAAATTTCTACCCACCGGTTACCCACTTTTACCCACCGGTGTGACGTAAGATATTCTTTTGGTTTTGAAAGTCAAGGAAATAATCCGAAAACCGCGCAAAAACAGTGGAAATGAGGGGGTGGAGTAGTCACGGGCGTGGAGGGTCGCTGCGTTACGACACTCCTACCCACGTTTGCTGGAGATCTCGCAAAGGAGGGTGATCGCCTTCTCAAGTTTTTCGATTCCTGTGGATGCGCCATCAAGACGGAGGGAGAGGTTCAGCGCGTTCCCTTCCTGGCGCAATGATGCGTCGCGAGATTTCATCCCGGAAACATTCTTTATGAGTTGTTGAAATCTCTCCGATTCATAGAACTGTGTACTGGTCTCGGGCGGGAATTCAACATGCATCCGCTCGCCGCGGAGGGCAATCCGGGAAAATCCCACTGCCGCCCCTGCCAGCCGAAGGCGGACCATGCCGAAGAGATGGTCGAGCTCGACTGGAAATTTTCCGAAGCGGTCCGTCATCTCTTCCCGCACCTCCTGCAGCTGCTCGAGTGTTGTCAGATCGTACAGCCGTCGATAGAGCAAGAGTCGCTCTGCGTCGCTCCCCACGTACTGATCGGGGATGAATGCATCAAGGTCTGATTCCACAACGGTCTCCGTGCGCCGCCGGGCATGGAGTCCCTCCCCCGTGAAGAGTCCACGGAACTCTTCATCCTTCAGCTCCTGCACAGCTTCTTCCAGGATCCGCGTGTAGGTTTCGAAACCCATGGTCTCGATGAACCCGCTCTGTTCAGCCCCGAGCAGATTCCCGGCTCCCCGGATCTCCAGGTCCCGCATCGCCAGATGGAACCCCGAGCCAAGCTCCGTGAACTCCTCCATCGCCTGCAGGCGCTGCACCGTCTGCTTCGGCATCGACGCCACCGGGGGAACAAGCAGATACGCATACGCCTGGACATTGGAACGGCCGACCCGTCCGCGGAGCTGATAGAGCTCTGCCATGCCGAACCGGTCGGCCCGGTTGATGACGATTGTGTTCACGTTGGGGATATCCAGGCCCGACTCGATGATCTTTGTCGCCACCAGCATGTCGCATCGCTTCTCCAGGAACGCCATCATCACGTTTTCCAGGGCGTGTGACGACATCTGGCCGTGCGCCGCACGGATCCGGACCGCGGGGAGGATCGTTTGCAGACGTCCTACGACGTCGTTCATCGTCTGCACCCGGTCGTGGACGAAGTAGACCTGCCCTCCCCGCTGCAGCTCCCGAACGACTGCCTGCCGGATGACTTCATCGTTCCACTGAAGGATCTCCGTGATCACCGGAAGCCGGTTCCGCGGCGGTGTGGCGATGATCGAGAGGTCTCTTGCCCCCAAGAGCGAAAAGTGAAGCGTGCGCGGGATGGGCGTCGCGGTGAGCGACAGCGTGTCGACCTCCGTCCTCATCTGACGCAGCTTTTCTTTTGCACCCACGCCGAAGCGATGCTCCTCGTCGACGATCAACAGCCCCAGATTCTTCATTGCGATGTCTTTCGAGAGAATCCGGTGCGTGCCAATGACGATGTCCAGCTCACCGCTCTTCAGCCGGGCGGCAATCGCATCCTGTTCCTTCTTCGAGCGGAAGCGCGACATCACCTCGAGGCGTACGGCGTACCGACCGATCCGGTCCCTGAATGTATGGTAATGCTGCATCGCCAGGATCGTGGTGGGCACCAACACCGCAACCTGTTTCCCGTCGAGCACCGCCTTGAACGCCGCACGCACCGCCACTTCCGTCTTGCCAAACCCCACGTCACCGCAGATCAGCCGGTCCATCGGATGAGGCGACTCCATGTCCTTCTTCACGTCGAGCGTTGCCTTCGCCTGATCGAACGTGTCTTCATACATGAACGACGCTTCGAGTTCTTTCTGCCAGGGGGAGTCGGGAGCGTAGGCAAACCCCTGCGCACTTTTCCGGCGCGCATAGAGCGTGATCAGGTCGCGAGCGATGTCTTTGACTTTCTTCTTCGCTCGCGCCCTGAGTCGGTCCCATTCGCCGCTGCTAAGCCGCGAGAGCACCGGGACGTGCCCTTCTTGCGATGCGTACTTCTGGAGCTTGCCGAGGTAGTTCAGATTGACGAAGAGCGTGTCTCCCTCCTGGTAGCGGATCTTCACGACCTCCTGCTCCGCGTCTCCCACCCGGATCTTCTTCATGCCGTCGTACCGCCCGATGCCGAAGTCCTGGTGGACGACGAAATCCCCGCGGACCAGTTTCTGCATCTCCCGCGCGGTGAAGCCCCGCACTCTCCCGGGGCGCGCGCGACCCCGCCGTTTCACGCGGTTGAAGATCTGATGTTCTGTATAGACGGCGAGGCGTCCTTCCGGCAGGATAAAGCCGCCATGGAGCGCCTCGAGCGCAAACTTTACCGGACTGATCGCACTTGCCGCTTTCCCCGCCGTTTCTTCCGCCTCTTCCGGGAGAGCTTCAACAAGCTCTTTCAGCCGCGACAGCTCAGCCTGACTGTCGCATGTAATGGCAACGTCAACCTTTTCCTCCTGCAGCCGGGCAATGTCCTGTCGCAGTGTTGCTATGCTTCCGTTGAATGCCGGCTGAGGAAGTGAGCCGAAGTCGATCACACCAGACTCCCCGCCGGCAAGGGATCGTACCGTTACAGAACGGAACCGCGTTATGGCCGACCAGACCTCGGCAAAGGACGCGCGCGCCCCCCCCGATCCTTCCTGCTGCCCCTCCAGGTCGCGGCGGATCAGGTCCGGTTCCTCCACAATGATCAGCGTCCCTTCGGATGCATAGTCTGTCACAAGTGAGGCGCGAACACTTTGTCCCTCGCCGTCGCGGCTGCGAAGAAGGTCCGGGAGCACCGTGGCCTGCTCAATCTCGCGGATGGAGCGCTGGGAGAGAGGATCAAACTCACGGAGCGATTCAATGCTGTCTCCTGCAAACTCCACCCTCACGGGATTTTCTCCCGCATGGGAGAAGACATCGAGGATGCCGCCGCGGACTGCGTAGTCCCCATGCGACTCGACGAACTCCTTCTTCTCGAATCCCATCGCGTTCAGTGTGCGGACCACGGCCACCAGGTCCGCTGCTTCGCCGCGGCAGAGGCGGAAAACCTGTTCGCGGAGGACGGAAGGAAGGGGAAGCCGCGATGCCATGCCGTGGGGGGGTACCACGAGCACTGAGTCGTGAGCTTCTGCAAAGGAACGAAGAGCCTGGACATCGGGAACGCTCTGGCCCGAAGACCCGGTCGCCCCCCGGTGGCCGCCCCTGAACAGGTGCACCCGCTCCCCCCCCAGAATCAGTACAAGGTCGTCACGCAGCGTCTCCGAGGAATTTTCGTCCCGCGCGGCAACGATGACCGGTGCCCGAAGTTCATCGCGAAGTCCGGCAACGACGAACGCCAGCGCCGACCCCGCAAGACCTGTTACGGTGATCTCCCCTTTCTTCGAAGCAACGAGCAACTGGAATGAGGGGAGTTGACGAATCCGTTGTTGGATCAGATCTATCATGCTTCCTGACAGACATAGTACACCCCTCCGGCGCCGCGACGTCTGTCGCCGCTTGCCCCGGAAGGGATTCCGGTCCCCGCCGCCGTTACGCTAACGCGATCGCGGCGCGCACGAAACCGTCTGCTTCTGTAATCCTCTGCCTCGCCTCCTCGGCGGAGACCCCGGCACCGGCCATCACGATGGCGGTCTTCACGTGGCCACCCGAGAGACTCAGCAGCTCGGATGCCCGCTCATACGAAACCCCCGTTGCCATCATGATGATCCGCTTTGAACGCTCTCTCAGCTTGCGGTTGGTGAGCTGGAGGTCGACCATCATATTCTCATACACCTTGCCCAACCGCACCATGGCAGTGGTGGTCAGCATGTTCAACACGAGCTTCTGTGCCGTCCCCGATTTCATCCGGGTTGATCCCATGAGGACCTCCGGCCCCACCTCTGGACAGATTGCCACATCCACATCGATGTTGAACTCAGCGCGCGGGTTGGTGGTCACATAGATCGTACGAGCCCCGCGCCGGCGCGCATGTGCCACCGCCGCTACGACGTAGGGGGTCCTGCGGCTTGCTGCGATCCCGCAGACCACGTCGCGCGCTCCGACTTTCTGTGCATCCAGGTCACGTGCCGCTGCGTCCGGGTTATCTTCCGCCCCTTCCTGCGAGCGGAACATTGCCGCATCGCCTCCGGCAATAATGCCACGCACCATCTCCGGATCAGTGCCGAAGGTGGGAGGACACTCCGAGGCGTCCACAACACCCAGCCGGCCGCTTGTGCCCGCTCCGACATAGAAGAGCCGCCCACCGTTCTTGAGAGCATGGACAATCAACTCGACGGCCCGCGCGATGTATGGGATCTCCCGCTCCACGGCAAGTGGGACGAGCTTGTCCTGGGCATTGATGAGGCGGAGGACCCCATCGATGCTGAGCGAGTCAAGATCCATCGACGCCGGGTTCCGCTGCTCGGTGAGGAGCGTCGCCAGCTCGTCATGCAGGGCGCGATCAGTACTCATTGCAATAACGGATATAAGTGGTCAGAAGTTCACGAGGACAAGCTTCTTCTCCTCGAGGCCGATTTCAAGACTCCCTTCGAATGCCACCGGGACTTCCTTGATCGAGGATACTCTCCCTTTCAACTTTGCCTGTGCGACCTCGGCCGAGAGGTCTCCTCCTTTATAAGCGATCAGTTGCGGCGTGAAGCCGGACCTGAGCAGCGGCCGCGCCCAGCGAACAATGTCTGCCAGCGGCGCCACTGCGCGCGCAATCACGAGATCGAACCTCTCTGCCGGTTTTAGTCTCGCGCCCCATTCCTCTGCTCTCGCCATGACAACATTCACGTTCGCGAGCCCCAATGTATCTCTGATGCTCTTCACTGCTTGAGTTTTCTTTCTTATTGAGTCCAGCAGTGTGACCCTGAGACCGGGCCGTGATATCGCCAGCGGGATGCCGGGCAACCCTCCCCCCGAGCCAAGATCGAGCACCTGCAGTCCGTCGGGGAGATCGACGTAAAAAAGAAGAGACAAACAATGGAGTATCTGACTGAACCAGATGTTCTCTACATCCCGCCTCGAAATCAGGTTCACCCTCTTGTTCCAATCAAGCAAGGCATCGACGTATGCGGCAAGCTGATCAAGCTCGCCGTCCGTGAGCAACAAGTTTTCCCGCCGGCAAATCGTCCGCAGCTCGATCCTCGGATCGGTAGTGCTCACGCTACCCAGGACCGATGTTTCACGTGAAACCTCATCTCGTGAGCGCCACCAGGAGAATGGAGATGTCGGCGGGAGTCACGCCGCTGATCCGGGCTGCCTGACCTACCGAACGGGGCCTTATGCGGTTCATTTTCTCCCTCCCCTCATTGCTGAGCGAAGCAATCGCAAGAAAGTTGAAGTCGTGCGGGATCTCCATCCTCTCGCCATCGGCAAACTGCCTGATCTGCTCTTCCTGTCTTCGAAGATACCCCTCGTGTTTCACCTCGATCTCGACCCGCTCCCGGGCCTCACGGTCGTCAACGAGCACCTGCATCCGCTTGTCGGCAGTCAGGCCGGACAATGTGAGCAGTGAGCTGAGGTCCACTTCGCTTCTTTTTAGGATCTGTTGCAGCGACTCGGGTTCACCGATCGGACCGCTCCCAAGCCGCTCCATCAGGTCGTTCACATCATCCGGGGAAATCCTAGTTTTCTCGAGATACTGTTTCGCTTCCTCCACCCGTCGCTCTTTCTCGTCTAGCCGATTGAGAGCAGCATCTGGTATCAACCCCAGCTCATGCCCCTTCCGCATGAGCCGGGAGTCTGCATTGTCTTGCCTGAGGATGAGACGGTATTCGGCGCGGGAGGTGAACATCCGGTAGGGCTCTTCGGTACCTTTGTTGATCAGGTCGTCGATCAGCACACCGATGTATGCCTCGTCCCGCCGAAGTACGAATTCCCCCCGCCCCTGGACCTTAATCGCGGCGTTGATCCCTGCAATCAACCCCTGGGCCGCCGCTTCCTCATAACCGCTCGTCCCGTTGATCTGTCCGGCGAAGTAGAGCCCCTCCACCAGCTTCGTCTCCAGCGTATGCTCGACCTGGTGCGGGGGGAAGAAATCGTACTCCACGGCATAACCGGGGCGCAGCATCGCGGCATGTTTCAGGCCGGGTATGGTTACCAGGGCTCTTTGCTGGACATCAGCGGGCAGGCTCGTCGAAAACCCGTTCATATATGTAACATCGGTGTCGTACCCTTCTGGCTCCAGGAAAATCTGGTGCCTGTCTCTATCCGCAAACCTGTTGATCTTGTCCTCGATGGAAGGACAGTAGCGGGGACCGATCCCCTTGATCCTTCCTGTAAACATCGGGGAACGGTCGAAACCCTCTCTCAGGATCTCATGTGTTTTGGTGTTTGTGTAGGTCAGGTACATCGGGATCTGCCGATTCTGAATATGTGGAGTCTGGTATGAGAACGGTACCGGATTCTCGTCCCCCTGTTGCACCTCGGATTCGCCAAGGTCGAGACTCTTTAGGCTGAGCCGAGGAGGAGTTCCGGTTTTTAGTCGGCCAGTCTTGAATCCAAGTGAGACAAGTCGCTCGGTGAGCCCATTTGACGCCGGCTCTCCGAATCTTCCTCCCACTGTGCCACTGAGCCCAGTGTACATCACCGCGTTGAGGAATGTCCCGCTGCACAGGACCACGCATGAACATTCGACCTTTCTCCCGTCAGAAAGCACAACCCCCCTCACCTTGCCATCAGCCACGACGATATCATCGAGCGTGCAAGTCTCCGTTGATAGCCCCGGCTGATTGAGAACCCTTTGAGCGGCCTCCCTGCTGTACCATTCTCTGTCGTTCTGGGATCGGGGGGACCAGACAGCCGGGCCTTTTGACCTGTTCAGCATCCGGAAATGGATGCCGGTCGCATCGGCGATTTTCCCCATCTCGCCGCCAAGAGCGTCGATCTCACGGACAAGGTGTCCTTTGGCCGTCCCGCCGATGGCCGGATTGCAGGACATGCGTCCGATTGCATTCGGATCCATCGTCACGAGCATGGTCGAGCATCCGATCCGGGCCGCCGCCAGACTTGCCTCAATCCCGGCATGACCGCCCCCGACCACCACCACCTCAACCTTCTCCTTCCCCTTAACCTTATCCTTAACCTTTTCTTTACCCCTCACCCTCCACTCCATGTTTCACGTGGAACAATGCTCATTTCCCGATGCAGAATGATGAAAATATAGAATTCAGAACCTCTTCGCTGGTCACCTCCCCCGTTATTTCGGAGAGGTGCGACATCGACTCTCTGACGTCAAACGCAACAAACTCGTTTGTGGCCCCTTTCTCAAGCGATGAGAGGGCAGATTTGAGTGAACGGACGGCTGCGGTAATCGACTCCCAATGCCTTCTGCTGGCAATAACCACGCTCTCATGGCTTTGAAGGCCGGAATCTACCAACTCCCTGGTTATAGTTTCGGCCAGAACGTGAACCCCCTCGCTGGTAGCAGCTGAAACCCAGATTTCGGGGACTCTTCTGCCCGACAGCTCACAGGTTGTAGACTTCTCTCCCTTGCCTGGGAGAAGATCCGTCTTGTTCCGGACGAAGAAGAGGTGCTGACCGGGAGCTACCGAGACTTCGGGGGGGATTTCCGGCGGTTTGTCCGGGTGCTTTGAGACATCATCGACCAGGAGTATCACATCCGCGCGCTCAAGCGACTTCTTGCTGCGCAGAATCCCTTCATTTTCAACAGGATCGTCGGTCATAGTCAAGCCGGCGGTATCGGTCAGCCGGACGAGCAAGTCACCGATCGTAACGCTCTCTTCCAGGTAATCTCTCGTGGTTCCCGGAATTGGGGTAACTATGGCGCGCGCGTCTTTCAGTAGGGCATTGAAGAGACTCGATTTGCCGGCATTCGGCCTGCCGACGATGACGGCGGAAACTCCGTCACGGTAGATGCGGCCAGTCCTGAATGAATCGGCCATTTCCTGAAGGCATCTCCTGAGCTCACCGATCTTACGCTTGACTTCCTGGCGCCCCACGATCTCCAGCCCCTCCTCGCTGAAATCCAGGTCCAATTCCAATAACGCACATAGACGGGTCATCGACTCCCGGACCTCTCCGACGGCAGATGAGAGCCGGCCTTCGAGTTGCTCCAGCGATGCCCGGTGCGCCTTGCCGCTTGTTGATGCGATCAACGCGGATACAGCTTCAGCACGAGAGAGATCCATTTTCCCGTTCATGAACGCACGCCGGGTAAACTCTCCTGGCTCTGCCTGGCGAGCTCCCGCACCGATTAGGGCCGCCAGCACCTCGCGCGTGACATAGACCCCCCCGTGACAGCTGATCTCTACCAGATCCTCTCCAGTGTACGAATTCGGTCCTCGAAAAACGCTGGCGAGCACCTCATCGATCGGACGCTCTTCCTTGTCCACGACTTTGCCGTAGTGCACCGTGTGCGACTGGGCCGATGCGAGTGGTGCCGAGCCGCGGAAGACTATATCGGCCAGTGCAATCGCGCCGGGGCCGCTGACCCGGATGACCGCAATGGCTCCAATGCCGGGAGGGGTTGCGACAGCAGCGATGGTATCGGAGGTACGTACTTTCATGAAGCGCCTGCTACGAAACAGAAACCTACGCATTTCCGCGGTGAGGAGCAAACGGGGGGGGAAAGAGCAGTTATGAGTTAAGAGTGATGAGTGAAGAGTTCAAAGCGAGAAGAAGATGAGAGAGAAGAAAGTAGAGAGAAGAGAATGGGAATACTTGGGGTTGCCAGGAGAAAGCAATGCCCGGCGTGGGGCGAATTGGTTGACCCTCACACCGGGCATCGATCTTCATGAATCGGTCTACTTCACCAGAAGCAGCTTGATCATATTGGTGAAAACGGATTTGCCGTTTTCATCGCTCACAGTAAGGCGCGCATAGTACGTTCCGCTCGCCTCCGATCTCGCATTCCAGACCGCGGTGTGCGAGCCGGCGTCTTTCATTCCGCTCACGAGCGCTCCCACTTCACGTCCAAGGACGTCATAGATAGTCAGGTTTACCAATCCTGGCTCACTCAACTGGAACTCAAACCGTGTTGCCGGATTGAAGGGGTTTGGATATGCGCTCATGGTTTGCGGCGTAGCTGAGAGCACCTCGACTTTTCGATCAGATGATTCAGTCTTCTTGGTGCCATTCTCCCGTATTGAGACCTGGAGATATCCTCTTGTCTTCGTAAGCGGAGGATTGAGTGAGAACTTGAGAATGTCCCCGGAGGAGAACTCCGGTATGCTTCCGGAGAAGAGCGTATTCCATTGGGATGCGGCAAAGGAGCGGACTGTCCTCCCGGCCTTGACCAGGTCCACCTGGAGCGGGATCGCCAGTGACTCTGCCTGAGAAACAATTCCCCCGCCGGCACCCTGCGACTGTACCGCTACTGCACAAACCGTTCGACCACCCTCCAGACTGTCCACAAACATAACCTCAGCGCTGGAAAAATCCAGTATCAGAGGATGCTCTTGTGCGCCATCTTGAGTCCAATATCGAACGGCGCAGAGATCAACGGGCAGATCTCCCCCACTCTTTGAAAGTGATCCACTCCCGCTGTACCTGTAAAGCTGCGCGGGTGAGACGGATGTCCGGGTCGGTATCGAGGCCCGGTCTCCCGAGCCCACCTGCTCACGTGTGAAGATCCCGGCGGTTCCCGTCCCGAACGAGGTCATTCCAGCTGACCCGTTGGCTTTGTACCAGGTAGAAAGGTCCTGCGACACGAGGTTGATCTCGACAGTCGGTGACCCGAAGCCTCCTACGTTTTCCACCATAAGCGTGGGCTGCCTGACGCCTACATAAGAAGTCAGGAGCTGTGGGCTGCCCGAGCCGTAGTAGGTCGGCTTGTAGTAGTAATTGACGTGGTGATTTCCTCCTCCATCATGCGCGTCCGCCACTAGCCCAAAATTCGCTCCTCCGGCGTTTGTCGCACCCTGGAGGGAGGTGAATGTATAGTCAGAGTATCCGGCTGCAAGAACGGATGTTTGCTGCGCAAGGTAGTCGTATTGGGCAACCCTGAGCCCCGCAGCGTATCCGACGGCCAGGTAGTAAATACATGTTCTCGCCGGGTAGCCGTATACGGAGGGGTAAGTGACAATCACAGGGAAGCAGTCGCCGCTTGCAGTGGAAACGGTACGATACCAAGCAAGGCCGTCGGTTCTGGTTGCGGTGGCCAAATCTGCCACCTAGTTGTAAGCATTGCTTGATAATTGCAGTCGGCCGACAACAATTCCATAGGAACTCCGTTCATAAGCATACAGAAATAGGACATTGGGAGCAGATGCGTCTTTATCAAGTCTGATGACGGGCCGGGCACTTGTCGACGGCGCGGGGCCACTGAAATCAGTGATGACCTTGTGATTGTTTGAATTTCTCTGATCGGTAAGCGAATTCCATCCGTAATAGCAATGACCTGAGCCGAGCTGCACTTCCATTCCTTGGAGGTGAAGCTCTGTCGTCCCGCCATTCTGTTCGAGCCAACTCACTACCACCCGTGAAACATCGGATCCACCAAATGAGATCACGTTGCTAATAGTCGGGTTTGACGCCACGCCCTGCAATACATTCAAGCGCTCCTCTCGGATCCAGGACGCTCCATTGTCCGTTGAAAGCGTCAGCCAGGCGTCGCCCATGCTCTCGTAGACCAAATACCAATTTGAGGCTGATATCCCCATCCCACTCACTGCGCGGCGCTGGTTCTTGGCATCAGTGAGCGAAGGAGCTCCAGTGCGTAGGTGTCCTTTATAGATCGCTGTCGCCGTTCGGCCGGTTTGAGTGAAGACGACACCTGTCTGGGTAGATGCGGAGTTCTGGTACGAGACTCCGCTTCCTCCCCAATTGAGAAAATAGGATTCGATGCCGGAAATCGATTGGGTCAAAGGCGCGCCAACTGAGTAGTTCGGTCGATCCAGAAGCCAGTTCGGGTTCTCGTTCAAGAACACACCTCGATACGGGTGGGGGCTCTCCGGGTATGTCGTCACGTAGTTAGGTGTGAAACCACCCGTGCCGACAGGCCTCGTTCGCCAGACGGCGTCAATGCCACGGTTCCGCCAATTTCCGCCATATCCGGGATCCGTCAAGTCGATGTACCACGGATCTTTGAAATCTATAGTGCCTCCGATTGTGGTGGCCTGGTCAAGAAGTGCTGCCCTTATCTTCACAGTGTCGCCAGGGATGAACCGCGCGGTAAGAGCAGTAGTACCCGGCTGAATGGTGAACGGGTGATGATTCTTGATATCAGACTCTCCGTCCCAGTTGTGATACTTGTTGACTGAATTCTCGAGGAATGTCTGTTGAGCCCGGAACAGTTGCGCTGAGGAACTCTGGAGCATCAATTGTTCATTGGCGGCATAGTCGCTAAAGCTTCCCTGGTTCCACTTGCCCACCTTCCCGGACGAAATCTCAAGCGGGTCCTTCTGATCAATCCTAACCAGCTGGTAGCCTGCGGGCACCTGTACTCCAAACTGCAGCCGGCCGAACGATGCTTGGGGAACCGACTCTCCGCTATAGACTTGGGACCACAAGCAGGCAAAATCGCCAAGCGAACTTGAAAGACCATGGTAATCTCCAAGGAATGTTCCATACGGGACTGTAAACCCATTAGAGGGCCCGATAGCTGACGGTGTGAAGTAACCACCTCCGTCAGTGCTTCTTAAGAACCGAACGTAAATTGGCTCGGACACCACCCTTGAGTTTGTCGAAAAATAGAGAATGCCGACTGATCCATCCCGCGAGACCGAGACTGCGGGCATGAATGCGAACGCTGATGAAATGTCAATCGGCGTCCTCGTCTGATCCCATTCATACGCTCCCTCGGATGTTCTGCTACCGCGAACCAAAACGACATCATCATCAGTAGAACCACTCTCCCACCTTGCGCTCCACGTAATGTATGCCCGGTTTGCGTAAGGTCCGGGCAATCGATCGATTGAAAGCCTAGGGTAGCTGTCAAGCCGAACGCATGTTATAGGGTTATTCTTCGCATAGTAGAAGTTACCCTCTCCCCTCGCTCCCGCCTGCACCACATTCCAAGACGCTTCTTCCGTGAACTGCGTCCCTCCTGCGGGAGATATGGCAACAGCTATTCGTACGACGTCGCCTGACCCGTTGACATCGTATTCGGCCCATGCAAGCAGCACTTCACCCATGAGGTTCACTCCGAGTGAGGGACCCTGCAGTGGAAAATTGGACGGACCCGGCGTAAGTTCGTATGTGTTCCCGAACGTGCTTCCGCCATCGATCGAGCATTGAACTACAATTTCAGTATGGTCGACATAAGCGACATAGATGTCGAACTTGAGGGTTGTTGGATTGCGAACGGGACTAATTGCGATGCAGGGTCGATCGATGAGATCTGGGGATGTACTTCCGACCGTCGTACGCGAAGTCCAGTTTACCCCCCCATCGGTCGAACGGTGAAGGTAGATCTCCCCGGCAGCCTTGACCTGATACAGAAGGTAACAGATCCCGTCGCCGTCAAACTCGACTAGCGGATCGCCTTGAGATTCAGATGGAGGAGGAGAACCCAAGGTGTCACTTCCGCCCCAATTCTGACCGGCGTCAAAGGTGTAGTAATAGCCTGTCTTGTACGGGGGCGTTCCAGTGATTGCTGCTGCGACATAGTTCCGAGAATTCGTGGGGTTTACTGCTATTGGCGTCTCCGCCTGAGGATTGGAGCTTGGAAATATCTTTACTTGCGCAACTGCGTAGCTCGCCCCAATCAGTATCAAGAGAACCACAGATGCTTCAGTACGTTTCATGATGAGCCCTCCTTTGTTGACTGGTCACCAGATTCTTCTGAGCGTGGACTGCGCGCTTGTTCAAGGCTGTCGTCTTCCGACCGCGATCACCGCCCCGGCTCCGCTCTCGATCCCCACAGCGATCACGAGATTTCCACGGACAGCGACAGCATGGTAGTTCCCATTGGCCAGACCGGTGACAGTTTTGAAGCTTCGCCAGGTCGCTCCGTTATAGTGAAGCACTTCACCAAATCCCCCTACAGCGAATATGTCATTCAGCGCATTGCCTCGTATCCCCTCGATGTAATAGTGTGTGATATCAAGCGGCCCATTCTGCCAAAGGGGATCTGAAAGCAGGTGGCGTTCGTAGATCCCGGAGCCTGCGACATAATACCTCTGACCCGGCACAAACCAGACCGTGCTCACAGACCAGACAATTGGTGCATCAGAGACGGGTCGAACAGTCGAGCCCGTGATCTCGAATATCGCACGGTCGGTGCTGCTGAGCGGATCGCTGGCAACAGCCAAGACTTGTAATGCTCCGGACTGAGGATTGACCGAGCCGTAAATATCTCTCACCGTAAGCGTCGTCCCGCTCGCTAGCTTTTGCCAATTGTTGCCATCATAGTGGACGATCGTCCCCCTGTTACCAACGAAATACGCATTAGACGGAGAACTAGCCCAGAGTTTCAGAATTGAGCCATCATTCTGGGTCAATACGCCCATGTCGAAAAGATGATATTGGGTCCAGGTCTGGCCATCGCCGAAAATCGGGACACCCGCAGACAACCAGATCTCAGCAGGTGACAGCACGAAGACAGCATACAGGGGTGGGGTGATGTTGGATCCACGATACAGCACAGTTGCGCGTTTGACCTCCCAATGCTTTGCGTTCCAGTTTGCGAGATTGTAAGGGAGTGGGTCAAAACCACCCGAGCTATCACGCAAGTAGACCTCTCCCACGGCGTACGCAAGAGAATCGTTTACGATTGCCACGTCATAAAGCACACTCGAATTTCCGTCGCCCAGCGTTTGCACTGTCCAAGCGAAATTGTGGCTCGTCGTGTCAAGTGGCGGCAGTGGTGGCTCTGGTTCGATCGTGTTGCAGGCATGAAACCACCAGCTGAGTACAGTTACCGCAAGGATGATGAGTCGCAAAGTCAATGCCTTTTCACTAACCTTCATGTCCAGGTCCTCCCCTTCATAGGAGTATGGAGTCATCTCGAATTCAAAACGGAAACGATTTGGAAAGAAAAATTCAAAAAGTCTCTCAAGGGCGTGTAAAAACTATGAATTGGTGCAATTTTCCGGTTGCAGGGAGATGGAATTCTCCGTCAAATGAACGAGGGGTCCACTCAGAGTTAGACTGCGCTCCTAGAAAAATCCGATATTTGGGGCAGGTGGCAGACCAAGATGGTGTTGAGCCGTCTTCATCGGCAATTGCAATCCCAGAAAAAATTGCTGGGCCTGTAATGTGTTGTGAAGTAAGGAATTAACCGGTAGAGGTGCTAATCATGCGTGGTAAGTTGGGAGGAGCCGTGTGGCGAAATCGGTTTCGTGTGAAGAGCGTCGAGCGCGCGTCCAGAAGTTCAAAAGCCCCGCCTTGCGAGCGGGGCTTGTCGAGTTAGAACTGCGGCAACACTCTATCTCTTCATCTTCGGGAGGTCCCTCGAAATCCTCGACATAATGCCTCCGGGTTTCTGTTTACGCTCCACTTTTCTGAGCGGCTCGTCCTTGCCCGATTTGTTGAACCAGATCTGCTGGCCGATGGCAAGAAGGTTGAACACGAAGTAATAGAGATTGAGTCCCGACGGCAGACTGTTGAACATCAGCGTCATCAGTATCGGCATCATCCATACCATCGCCTTCTGGCGCGGATCGGTGACCGTCATCTTCTGCTGAAGAAACATCGTGATCCCCATGGCCAGCGCAAGCCCGCTCACGTCGCGGATGCCAAAGAAGGGAATGGTGAACGGCAGCTTGAACACCGAGTCTGGGATCGAGAGATCGTCGATCCAGAACATGAATGCCGACTGACGGAGCTCGATCGCCGAGCGGAACACCGAATAGAGCGCAAACAGGATCGGCATCTGCAATAACAGAGGTAGGCAGCCTGCCGCCGGGTTGATCCCGTACTCCTTGTACAGATTCATGATCTGCTGGTTCTGCTTGGTCGGGTCGTCCTTGTGCTTCTCCCGGATCTCGTTCATCAGCGGCGTGAGAGCCTGCATCCGCTTCATGGATCTCATGCTGGTGCGGGTGAGCGGATGCAGCGCAATTTTGATGATGATCGAGAAGACGATGATCACCCATCCGTAGTTCGGAATGAACATCCGGAGGAACTGGAAGAGGGGGATCATGACATATTCCGAGATCGGCCGGATGATCCATGCCGCCCCGAGACTCATAATCTGATCGAGCCCTCGCCCATACCCCTTGATGACGTCGAATTCAAGCGGGCCGAGAAAAACCGCGACGCGCGCAGTCTCGCTGCCGGTCTTCAGCGGCATCTTCAGCGCCAGCGCGTACGTCTCCTTGCTCCCGTTGTCCGGCGTCGCAACGTGCGTCCCCTCAAGAAACGCTCCCTGGCAGACCCCCTGCTCGGGGATCAGCGCCACTGCAAAGTACTTGTTCCGCGTCGCTACCCAGTCGGTTGCACCATTGATGTCGCGCTGCGCTGTCTCCCCCGCCGTTGTCGCATCGACCTCGATCAGTTCCCCGCCTGATGAGGCATACGCCATTGCAAAGCTCGACTCGTCGACGCTGTTATGTTCGGCGTACCGGAGGCCATGTTCCCAGATGATCTGATACTCGAAGTTTGAGATGGCCCGCGCGGCGCCGACGAAGCGGAACTCGGTATCGACAGAGTACTTCCCGGCCGTGAATGTCATCCGCTTGACAATCTTCCCCCCCTCGGCCAGCGGCAAGGTGAGCTCCAACGTAGCCGACAATGGCTCGTAGCTGTCCCCCTGCAGCGATATCGTCGTCCAATTCGCCTGCGGGACGTCAAAGTAGAGGTTCCGCGTATTGATCAGCTTCCCGTCACTCGACGTGAAGAGCAGGCCGAGGTCTCCCCCGCGATCAAAGTCGACGAGCTGCACCGGCACCTTGTCCCACGCCTTGTACCCGTTCAGCTCCCACTTCCTGATCAGTCCGCCATGTGAGGTGATTTCTGCGGTGTACAGGTCGGTCCGCACGACGATGATTTTCTCCTGGCCTGTCCCTCGTGCGGCAAAGTATGTCCCGAGCGCCGTCCCGGAGGTGGATGCGGTATCATGCACGGCCGGCAGTTGCTGGGCCGGGCGCGGAGTGTCAATCGCGACTGGCTGCGCGGTCCGGAGCGAATCCGTCCCCGTGTGAGGTGGCGGGGGAGGGGGAGACTGAAGCCACATCCAGACAATCAGGACGAGGCCGATGAGGACGAAGCCGAACGTGGTTTGTTTTTCCATTCCTGGGTTCTCGCAAACTAATGTGCGCTACCTATACCGGGTCGTACCCGCCGGGGTGGTAGGGATGACAGCGTGCGATGCGTTTCATGGCGCGCCAGGCGCCGCTCAACACGCCGTACTTAAGCACTGCATCTATAGCGTATTGCGAACAGGTGGGGGTGAACCTGCAGGTGTTCGGCGGAAGCAAGGGAGAGACAACGATCTGGTACCCGCGCAACAGGAGGACAACGGCCTGTTTCATCGTTCCGCCGGGCGAAGTGTAGCCACACAACGGCGACAGAGCGACTCCATGTCCTTGCTCACCTGCGCCACGCCGAGACGTTCAGCCGCTATTCCCTGTCTTCCCTTAAACACAAAGACGACCGACAGCCGTCCGCCGGCCGCTGCGGCCTGGAGAACTTCGCTCTCTGTGTCAAATGCTGCCCGCATCAGACGCCGAAGCCGATTCCGCCGCACTGCATTGAACCGTTTCGCCGGGACTGAGAACCCCGCAAGCAATGCCCGACCGTTCCCCTGTTCGTAACGGGCGAAACAGCGCAGGATCTCTCCTTCAATCCGAATCCCCTCCTCATAGACCCTGGCGAACGCTCCCCGGCCGCGCAGTGTTTCTTCCTTCTTCATGGCAGCCTGCCGGTGTTCCCATGGCAAGACGCGCTGCGGCCCCGACGCGCGTCAACGTTCGTCGCTGACAGAGAGTTTCTTGCGTCCCCGCGCGCGTCTCCTGGCAAGCACCTTGCGCCCGTTCTTGCTCGCCATTCGGGCACGGAAGCCATGTGTGTTCTTCCGCTTGCGCTTGTGCGGCTGAAATGTGATGCTCATGGATGTGACTCCGCTTGATGTTCACTCCCCGCCGCACCGACACCCCCCGCAGCGGAGACGCTGGTGTGAAGGAAATCAAGTTATAAAAATTATGCCACAGAAACAAGAAAACTGCCTTAAAAAAGAAATAAAGCCCTTGCGAACGCCTTAGCATTGTAGTATAATCGAACTGTTTCAGGGGCAGATTGCCGTGTTGACAACCTGTTGATAATTGTGCCGGGGGGATTTGCCTGCCGGATGTCAACAACCCGCCCGTAGCGCTCTCACCTTCAATGTGGACAACTGACCCGCGTTTAGGTTTTCCTGTTGTTTTTGAAACATTCGTTTTCCACAACGCTGTTGATAACATATGCATTATCGGCTTGGTCGCAGCGGCTCTTGATGTGTGGATAAGAATGTTGATAACCCCGATGTGGCTTGTGGATAATGTTCTAACGTGAGATTTCCCCGATGGATGCCGCCCCCCAGCTGATCGTCAGCCCCTCAGAGCAAGATCAGGCGAGAGATGTGTGGAGCGCCTGCCTGGCGCAAATAAAAGAAAATGTCAACACTCAGAGCTTCAAGACCTGGTTTGAGCCGATGGTCCCTCTTCACCTTCGGGGAGGGAAGCTGACGCTGCAAGTACCCAGCCAGTTCTTCTACGACTGGCTTGAGGAACATTACTACGGCGTCATCGGCGCAACGATCGAGAAGGTTTTGGGGAAAGATGCACAACTGGAGTACTGTGTGCGGACCGACGAATCGCAACTCGACCTCGAATACCAGGCGCAGCAACAGCCCCCCCGTGCCGAACGAAAGGCGTATCCTGCGCAACCGACATCGTTCACGGTGACCCCGCCGGCGGGATTCCCACATCCAGGTTCTGCAGCGACATCAGCAGGCTTCCAGACATTTCTGAATCCCCGTTATACATTTGATAATTTCATCAAGGGGGATAGCAACCAGCTCGCTGGCGCCGCAGCGTCGGCAGTTGCAAACAATCCGGGGGGGACGTCGTTCAACCCGTTCGTGATCTATGGCGGCACAGGCCTCGGGAAGACACATCTGATGCAGGCAATCGGTAACTATGCCATCGCCCACGGAAAGGCCAAGCGCGTAATCTACGTTTCCAGTGAGCGGTTCACCGTGGAATTCGTAGAGGCAATTCAACGGGATACAACAAGCGAATTTGCAGCTTTTTACCGTAGCATGGAGATTCTGATCGTCGACGATATCCAGTTCTTTGCCGGCAAAGAGAGAACACAGGATCACTTCTTCCACACCTTTAATGAACTCCACCAGCTTGGCCGGCAGATTATTCTTTCGTCAGACCGCCCGCCGAAGGAACTGAAGGGACTAGACGACCGGCTTCAGTCCCGCTTCCAGTGGGGACTCACGGCGGACATTCAACCTCCCGACCTCGAAACACGGATCGCTATTCTCAGAAAAAAAAGCAGCGATGAGGGGATTGATCTTCCGCAGGACGTCGTGGAGTGTATTGCCACAAACGTCACCACCAATATTCGCGAGCTTGAAGGGTGCCTGATTAGCCTGATGGCGAAGGCATCGCTCGAGGGACGCGATATCTCTGTTGACCTTGCCAGGGAGGTATTGAAGGTGGTCGTGGGGGACGTCCGTTCACCTCTCACAATCGAGACAATTCAGAGAACAGTCTGCCAGTATTTTGAGATCCCCGAGGACCTGATCCGTGCAAAGACCAGGAAGCAGGAGGTGGTCAACGCCCGTCAGGTTGCAATGTACCTTGCCAAGGAGTTGACCAACTGCTCCCTGAAAACTATCGGTCTGCACTTCGGCGGGCGCGATCACAGCACCGTCATCCACGCCTACCAATCCGTCGAGGACCAGATGCGCCTCGATCCGAAGTATCAGGGGAACGTCGAACAGATCAAGCGGCGCCTGCAGATGCTTGGCCACGTGTAAATCGTGGTGGATAACCCCGCTGGAACTGTGTGGCCAGTCTGTGAATTCGTGTGAGAACTGCGTGTTCATTGTTCTCTTTTTCCTAAAGTCCAACTGCCCGAACGATGAATGAGGACAAGTATTGAACATATCCACATCCTGCCGCTTCAACCATATTCTCAGCTCTCCGCGTCACCGCCTCACAAAACATTCTGTTCCCCTCTCTTTTCCCTCTCTTGTCCACATATACACTGCTGTAATAATAGCTCCTTATTATTATCTAATACAGCTATAAGAAGAGTAATAGAGCTGCAACCGGGTTGTCTTTCAGTGGCTTTTTCCGTATTTTTACAAGGATATGCGCTTCCGCAGATTCTTGCCTGACCCCACCCTAGGAGACGGAAATGAAATTCACCGCCAACAGCATTGAACTCCAGCGGACACTGAACAAACTCGGGAGCGTGATTCCGGCAAAGTCGACAATGCCGATCCTGGAGAACATCCTGTGCGAGTTAACAAGCGATGTCCTCACCATGACAGCTACTGATATGGCGGTCGCGCTGACGGTATCGCTTGGAGTTCATGCCGGTGAAGACGGGAAAGTTGCCATCCCGGCGAAGCGGTTGCTTGACACCATGCGTTCATTGCCTGACACGAGTGCGACCTTCACAATTGACCCTGCAACAAGCAAGATTGAAATCACGACCTCCAACGGCAAATATGGGCTGACGGGCGAAGCGGCAAAAGATTTTCCCCAGCTTCCGCCGTTCAAGTCGAATGCGGAGATAACCCTGGAAAGCAGCGAGTTGCGTACCATCATCCACAGGACAAACTTCGCTGTCAGTACCGACGAGCTTCGTCCTGCCATGATGGGAGTGCTGTTTCAGACGAAAGGCGCCGAGATCCGGGCGGTGTCGACCGACGGCCATCGGCTCGTGAGGTTAATCCACAGGCAAGATAAGCAGGTGTCCCTGAAACGGGACGTGGTGGTTCCGGCAAAAGCGCTGGCGGTGCTGGGAAAGTCGATCGACGAGGGAGAGACTGTAATCAGCGTCAGTGATACTCACGTGAAATTCTCTTTTGGTCAGGCGTTTCTGATCTCACGGCTGATCGACGAAGCGTACCCGAATTATGAAAGCGTCATTCCCTCAGACAACGACAAGCAGTTGACAGTGAAGCGGGATGAGATGATCTCCTCGATCCGACGCGTCGCGCTGTATGCAAGCGCAACTACGCATCAGATCAGGTTTGACATCAGCACCTCGCGTCTGAATATCACCGCGCAGGATGTGGACTTCGGGGGAGAGGCGAAGGAGACCATTCCCTGCACGTACACGGGCGATGACCTGGAGATTGGATTCAACTCGACGTACCTGATCGACATGCTGACGCATCTAGAGAGTGAACAGGTGGCATTCCGTTTCTCCACGCCCACACGCGCCGGAATTCTTGCGCCGGTAGGAGGCGACGACAGGGACGACGTGTTGATGCTCGTGATGCCTGTGCGGCTCAACGCATAACAGGCACGACAGCAGAGAACGGATTCACGGTCCCGCCTTCAGGCGGGATCGTCGTCTTCCCGGGTGCCGGCCCACGACATGATGCTTTCCGCGATCAGGTTCAGCAACTTCCGCAACCATGGAGCGACCGCACTTGAGTTCGGGGGCGGCGTCAATGCGCTGTTCGGTGCCAATGGAGAGGGGAAGACCAACGTCCTGGAAGCGGTCTCGTACCTGAGCCTTACGAAGAGCTTCTATGCAAGCGGGGATGCCGACGCGCTGCAGATTGGGAAGGAGACGTTTGAAATTGAAGGGACGATGGTATCAGACCTTCGGGTTGCGTCCCAAGTGGCGGTGAGATACCAGCATATCCCTTCGCCCGCAAAGTCCGTGCGGGTGAACGGAACGCCAACGGAGCGGCTGTCGTCACTGATCGGGATGTTTCCGGTCGTGGTTCTCTCGCCGGAGAACAATGGCATCACGTTCGGTCCCCCTGCGGAGCGGAGAAAGTTTGTTGACCTGACACTGTCGCAGGTGAGCCGGGCGTACCTGGAGGATGTCCTGGAATATCGACGGACGTTGCGGCAGCGCAACAGGCTCCTGGCCGATGCCCGGATCCGGGGGAGGATGCCGGACGCGGAGTTGCTGGAGCCGTGGACGCTGGGTCTTGCGCAGTACGGCGGGAGGATCGCCCACCGCCGGAGACTGTTTGCAGAAGAGTTCCGGTCGTACATGCACAACGCGTACCGCGATGTGGCCGCCGGGGGGGAGGAGCCCGAGATGGTGTACCGGTGCGGTTTTCCTGCCGACCGGGCAGATGGCGCTGAGGCGATGAGCGCCTGCATGATGACGGCCCTTGAGCAGGGGCGCAACGAAGAGATCAAACGCGGGATCACGCTCTCTGGCCCCCATCGAGATGAACTCGCCCTCACGCTGAACGGGATGAGCGTGCAGCGGTTCGCTTCTCAGGGGCAGCACAAGACCTTTCTTGTCGCATTGAAGGTCGCGGAATTCTTCTACGTCCGTGAGAGACGCGGAGAGATACCGCTGTTCCTGCTCGATGATGTGTTCAGCGAGCTGGACGCCCGGCGGGCACAGCGGATCCTGGCGATGGCTGCGGATGTCGGTCAATGCATGATCACCGCGACGGATGATGCAATCTTCCGCACGACGCTGCAATGGGGAGATACACACAGGAGATTTACCGTTGAGCGCGGAACGTGCACGCGGGCGGCGTAGAGGTTCTGCCCGTAGAGGTCCGGTCCCGATCGGTACAGCCCTTGAGGGCTTCGTCAACGACCTGGGTCTGAAGGGGGCGCTAGTACAGTACGGCGTGATCACCTCCTGGGCTGACGTGGTGGGCGAACAGATCGCGCGTGTGACGGTTGCGGAACGAATGGAGCGGGGAGTCCTCTATGTCAGCGTGGCCAGCGCGGCATGGCGCACTGAACTGAGCATGAAACGGCGGGAGATCATTGAGAAAGTGAACCGCCGGGCCGGAGCTGCAGTGGTCAGGGAGATCCGGTTCAGGTAGAGTCATCACACAACGCAAGGCTATGGGCAAAGCACCAGTCGAGATCGCAAAAACAGCTCCGTCCCCGGCTGACGAGCGGGCATACACCGCGGAAGACATCACCGTCTTAAAAGGACTGGAAGCGGTCCGCCGGCGCCCCGCTATGTACATCGGCGACGTCAGCGTGCGCGGACTCCACCATTTGGTGTATGAGGTGGTGGACAATTCCATTGATGAGGCGCTGGCGGGCTTTGCGCACAATATCGATGTGAGCATCAACAAGGACGGGTCAGTGACGGTGACGGACGACGGGCGGGGTATTCCAACCGACATCCACAAGGGGGAGAAACGCTCGGCTCTGGAAGTGGTCATGACCGTTCTGCACGCAGGAGGAAAATTCGATAAGAACACCTACAAGGTATCGGGCGGACTCCACGGCGTCGGCGTTTCGGTGGTCAATGCGCTCAGCGAATGGCTTGAGGTGGAAGTCTACCGCGACGGCAAAATCTTCTCGCAGAAGTACAAACGGGGAGAGCCCCTTGCCCAGGTAAGGATCAGCGGCAAGGCGGAAAAGGGAACAACGGGCACCCGCACGACGTTCATGCCCGACGGCCAGATATTCAAAAACCGGGCATTCAAGTTCGACACGCTGGCGGAACGGCTGCGCGAGCTGGCCTTCCTCAATTCGCAGGTGAAGCTCCGCATCGTGGACATGCGAAGCAAGAGCGAGCAGGAGGAGACGTTCCATTTCAAGGGGGGGCTCGTCGAGTTCGTCCGCTACATCGATGCCACGCGTCCCTCCATCATGCGGAAGCCCTTCTACGCGCAGGGGACCGAGAAGGACGAAAATGGGAGGGCGGTGGAAGTGGAAGCCGCCTTCCAGTACAACGACCAGTACAGCGAGAACATCTTCACGTACGTCAACAACATCAACACCCATGAAGGGGGAACGCACCTGGTCGGGTTCCGGACCGCGCTCACCCGGTCGCTGAATGCCTACGCATACAAGAACAACATCCTGAAGGAAGGTGGAATCACGCTGACGGGTGACGACTTCCGCGAGGGATTCACGGGGGTCTTGAGCGTGAAGGTGCCTGAACCGCAGTTTGAGGGGCAGACCAAGACCAAGCTGGGGAACAGCGAAGTCAAGAGCATCGTAGAGGCGGTCATCGGCCCCGCCCTGCAGACCTGGCTGGATGAGAACCCGGGCGATGCGAAGAGGATACTGGAGAAATCGATGCGCGCCGCAGAGGCCCGTGAGGCGGCACGTAAAGCGCGCGACCTCACACGGCGGAAGAACGCGCTCTCGGGCGGCGGCCTGCCCGGAAAACTTGCGGACTGTTCGATCAACGACCCCGAGCACTGTGAGCTCTACCTGGTGGAGGGGGACTCCGCGGGCGGAAGCGCGAAGCAGGGGCGGGACAGACGCTTTCAGGCGATCCTCCCGCTCAAGGGGAAGATTCTGAACGTGGAGAAGGCGCGCCTGCACAAGATCCTGGAGAACGATGAGATCAGGAACATCTTTACCGCCATCGGGACGGGCGTGGGGGAGGAATTCGACGTTGCGAAGCTGCGGTATGGTAAGATCATCCTCATGTGCGATGCAGACGTCGACGGCTCCCACATCCGGACACTGCTGCTGACACTCCTCTACCGGCACATGAAAGAGCTGATCGAGCTGGGGCACGTCTATATCGCCCAGCCGCCGTTGTTCAAGGTGAAGAAAGGGAAGCATGAACTGTATGCCTACGACGAGGACGAGCGCGATGACCTCGTCAAGCGGCTCGCGGCGGACAAGAAGAAGGGGGACGCGGAACCTGCGGCTGAAACGGCACCGGAGGAAGGAGCCGTGGTGATAGGGAACGGCATCGTGATTTCCCGATTCAAAGGGCTTGGCGAGATGAATCCGGAGCAGCTCTGGGCTACCACCATGAATCCCGATACGCGCACCATACTCCGCGTGAGCATCGAAAATGCCGCGGACGCCGACCGTACCTTCTCCATCCTGATGGGCGACGAGGTCGAACCGCGGAGGGAATTCATCGAGAAGAACGCAAAGTACGTCCGGAATCTGGACGTCTGATCCTGTGCACGATACGCCATCATAGCGGCTGAGGAGGCATGGCCAACACCGTCAACGAAAAGATCATTCCGGTCGACATTGAAGACGAAATGCGGGGATCGTACATCGATTACTCGATGTCGGTCATCGTTGCCCGCGCGCTGCCGGACGTCCGCGACGGCCTGAAACCGGTTCACCGTCGAGTCCTGTTCGGTATGCAGGATTTGGGGCTCGCCTCGAACCGGCCATACAAGAAATCGGCGCGCATCGTCGGCGAGGTGCTCGGGAAGTATCACCCGCACGGCGACTCGGCCGTGTACGACACGATGGTGCGCATGGCGCAGGACTTCTCGATGCGCTATCCCCTCGTTGACGGCCAGGGGAATTTCGGCTCGGTGGACGGCGACTCCCCTGCCGCGATGCGGTATACCGAAGCGCGGCTCTCTCGCGTCGCGGAGGAGATGCTCAAAGACCTCCAGAAGAACACGGTTGACTTCATCCCCAACTTCGACGATACCCTCAAAGAACCCTCGGTTCTCCCCGCCGTAGTTCCCAACCTGCTGGTGAACGGCACCAGCGGGATCGCTGTCGGCATGGCGACGAACATCCCGCCGCACAATCTTGGCGAAGTCATCGATGGCTGTATTGCGCTGATCAAGGACGAGTCGCTGACCGACGAGAAGCTGATGAAGTTTGTCAAGGCGCCCGACTTTCCCACGGGCGGCATCATTTACGGGTACGACGGCGTGAAGAGCGCCTACATAACGGGCCGGGGAAGGATCGTGGTTCGCGCCAAGGCGAGCATCGAGACTGCAAAGAACGAACGGCAAAGCATCGTCATTACTGAGATCCCGTACCAGGTCAACAAGGCGAACCTGATCGAAAAGATTGCCGATCTGATCAACGAGAAGAAGCTGGAGGACATCGCGGACATCCGTGACGAGTCGGACCGCGACGGCCTGAGGATCGTGGTGGAGCTGAAACGGGAAGCGAACGCCGAGGTCATCCTCAACAACCTGTACAAGCACACGCAGATGCAGACGACCTTCGGCGTGATCATGCTTGCACTGGTGGACGGGCGCCCTCAGGTGCTCACGCTGAAGCAGATGATGCGGCACTTCGTCGACCACAGGAACGAAGTCGTGGTCCGTCGCTCGAAGTTCGAGCTCGAGGAGGCCGAGAAGCGCGCGCACATCCTCGAAGGGTATATTATTGCGCTGGACAACATCGATGCAATCGTCAAGCTGATTAAGTCGTCGAAGGACGTGGACACTGCACGCGCCGGGTTGATGAAGAAATTCAAGCTGTCAGAGATCCAGGCGAAGGCCATCCTGGAAATGCGTCTGCAGCGGCTCACCGGCCTGGAGCGCAAGAAAGTAGAGGACGAGTATCGCGACACGATCAAGCAAATTGAGCGGCTGAAGGCCATCCTCAAGAGCAAACAGCTCCAGCTGGAGATCATCAAGGAAGAGCTGCTGGAGATCAAGAAGAACTACGGCGACGAGCGGCGCACGGAGATCGTGTACAAGGCGGAGGAGTTCAGCATCGAGGACATGATCGCCGAAGAGCAGGTCGTGATCACGGTGAGCCACGGTGGCTTCATTAAGAGGTTCCCGGTGAGCGGGTACCGGCGGCAGTCGCGGGGCGGGCGCGGGAGCACGGGGGCGACGACGAAGGAGGACGATTTCATCGAGCATATGTTCGTGGCGAGCACGCACGACTACATGATGCTCTTCACCGACAAGGGACGGTGCTACTGGCTGAAAGTGCACGAGATCCCGGAAGGAGGACGCGCCGCCCGCGGGAAATCGATCGTCAACCTGATTGCCAAAGAGCAGGCGGAAACCGTTGCCGCGTACATCTCGGTGAAGAACTTTGAGGACCCCCTGTTTGTGATGATGGTGACCGAAGTGGGGATGATCAAGAAGAGCGCGTTGCAGGAGTTCAGCAATCCGCGGCGGACCGGTATTGCAGCGATCGGGCTCGGCAAGGGAGACCGGCTCATCGATGTGCGGCTGACCGACGGGTCGCAGGACGTCGTGATCGGAACGCGGGAAGGGATCGCCATACGCTTCCATGAGCAGGAGGTCCGTGTCATGGGGCGTGGGGCCGCCGGCGTCCGGGCGATCAGGCTGGACAAGAAGGACAGGGTGATCGGAGCGGTGGCCCTGCGGCGGACCGGCACCACAATCCTCGTTGCTACCGAAGGGGGATTCGGGAAGCGGAGCGAGACGGACGAATACCGCGTGAGTCACCGTGGAGGAAAGGGAATCATCACGGTGAAAACGTCCGAGAAGACCGGGAAGATGGTCGCGATCCGCGAGGTTCTGGAGTCGGACGACATCGTGGTGGTTACCAGCGGCGGCATCGTGATCCGGCAGCATGCCGGCGAGATCCGCGTCGCCGGCCGGAATACGCAGGGGGTCCGGCTGATCAAGCTTGCCCCGGGAGACACGGTGACCGACGTGGCTGCGGTGATGGCGGAAGATCAGGACCCGGTCGGCGGGAATGGCAATGGGAGAGGGGAAAAGCTGGAGAAAGGGGAGAAGGGGGAACAACAGGAGGAGGAAAAGGAGGAACAGCAGGAGAGGACGAAAGGTCCTTTGCCTGAAGAAAAAGCCTCCCCGCGCAGCAGAACTCCGGAGGCAAAGAGTCCACCGGATCAGAAGGGCGGGAAGGCGAGCGAAGTGAGATTCAAGAAACGCAAGAAGACGCCCGTTCCGGCAAAACGCCCCGCGGGGAAGAAGCGGAAGAAATAGAACACTGCCGCGTCTCTCAGAGCATGCCGCTCCGTTTGCGGATGACCCACTCCGTAGCGAAGAGAAAGACGATGATACCGAGGATGTAGTGCCACTGAGGTAGCTCGATGGCCTCGGCGCGCCTCTCGTTGCGGGGGACCATCGTGCGGAGCGAATCGAGCGCCCCGCGAAGGCCTGCTGCGGTGGTGTGCGTGAAGTACCTCCCCCCGGTCCGATACGCGAGTTGCTGTAGCAAGCCCGCATTCATGCGGGTGTCCAGGAATTCGAGGTTCAATCCCCCAACCGTAAAGGTCCCCCCATCTCTTCCCAACTCCGTGCCGTCACTTGACGCGCGTGCGTGGTACGCGTACTCCCCCTGCGGCAGTCCTTCAACCTCTCCTTCATATCTTCCGTTACCGATCGGCCGCAGTTCGGTCTCGAGGCTCTGGTCCTGGCTGGTGAGGGTGACACGGAGCTGTGCCCGGTCCACGGGGCGGGCGCTGGCATCATACACTTGACCTGAGAACTCGATTCGCTCCCCGCGGGCAAATGCATCCTTTGTCGGCGCAACGCGCACCGCCTTCCCTTCGTCTCTCGCGCTCAGCCAAACCACCGCTCCCCGGAGGAAGGAAGGGAACAACCAAGCCGTCTCAACGCTCCCCTGGGCCATCAGCCGCCATCGCCAGAGGCCATAGGCGAGAATGGCATATGACTTTGTGCCACCGGCATTCCGTGTTGCTATCAGCGGCTGGCGGAGGACCACGTTACGGAGGCGTGGAGAGCCGAGCAGGATCGATCCCTCACGAAGCCGATAGACCGCCTGCGCTGCAAAGAGCGGGGGCATGCGGTCCCACGGTCCCGGACCCCGGTCGGTTGTGAGAAGAGGATTGGCGGCCTGTCGCGCATCCGGAACAAACTCGACTTCCAGTTCACCGGTCGCCGGGGTCGTCACAGCGACCGGCAATGAGGGGGCCATTGTGGCGAGCCGTGCGTAGTCGAGGTCATTCCCGGCCAGGAAGAGCAAGGGCTTCTGCTGTTCAACGATGGCGCGGCCGATCATGTCCAGGGTCGCAGCATCAGAACGGGTGGTCGGCATCCCTAGAGTGACGATGCAATCGGCAGAGTCGATCTCCCGCTGCGCAAGCGGCCGTTCGTAAAATCCACCTGCGGCCTTCTGAATTCGGGCGACGACGGTGAAGTTCGGATCCTCTGCAAGCGTCTGACGCACCACGACGAGATCCGGTGAGGGACCACCGGCGACCACAAGAAGGCGGAGTTTGCTTTTCAGCACACGGACGGTGAACCGCCGTTCGTTATTGGACGCACTAAGCTCGCCGCTAAGGGTGGTGACCGCAGCTGTATACCGGTGTACCCCCTCCGTTTCCGGGACGAAAGTGAGCTGGGCAGCGCTTTCGGTCGTGGCAGCAGGGAGCGTGAGAGGTGTGCGGGCCAGAATGTGAGATCCCTCGCGCAACTGCACCTCGACCCGTTCACCCGCAAAGCCGCTGCTCTTTATGGTGAGATCTACGGGAACCAACGATCCGGCGTAGACGATGTCGTTGGCCATAACGCGGGAGAGGACGACATCCTTCTGCTCGGCCGTGTCACCGATGCCGATCGTAAACATGGGGATTCCGGGCCGTTCTGCCTCATGGATGGGGTTTTCCCCAATCGTGTAGACACCGTCGGTAAGCAGCACGACGGCCTTGAGGTCGGACGACTCCCGGGTTCGCGCAAGCGATTTGATCGCCCCGGCGAGATCGGTCAGCTCGTCAGTACAGTCAAGACTTTCGGGGAGCGCGGAAACAGATGGCCCCAGCGTAGTGCCGAACGCGTGGTATTCCACCTCTGCGCCATCCGGGGCGGATGCAGGGATGGTCGAATGCAGCAACGCGGCTAGCGCCGCCCTCCTGTTTCCGGTGCGGTCAGCGATCCCCATGCTCGCGCTGTTGTCGGCCAGCACGGCGATCACCGGTCGCTGGCTGGTGACGTGGACGAGGCGCAACAGTGGTTCGCAGATGAGGGCAAGCAGGAGCGCAAGGGCGGTGCCGCGAAGGATGCTCAGCGCAAGTCTACGTCGGCGGGGGACAGCGGGAACAGTGGAGCGGTAGAAGAAATACGACAGGACCGCCGCTGTCAGCATCAACAGGACGGCGAGGGATGCAGGAGCCGAGAAGGAGATCTCGATGGATGGCATGAGCGCAGCGCTAGGTGTGTTCCCGCGTGGGGGTGTGCAACGGCTCCCTACACCGGCTCCTGCAGGAGTCGTTCCACGATCTCGATCGCGGTGACGCCGTCCGCCTCGGCGTTGAAATTCGGCACGATGCGATGGCGCAGGGTCGGCCCGGCGACGGCGCGAACGTCCGCGATGTCCGGGGTGTAGCGGCCGTCCAGCAGGGCGCGGGTCTTTGCGCCGAGGATCAAATACTGTGAGGCCCGCGGACCTGCCCCCCAGCTCAGCCAGTCGCGAATGAATGACGGTGCCCGTTCCGATTTGGGTCTACTCATCGTTACAAGCCGCACGGCATACTCCACGACGTTATCGGCGACGGGGACGCGACGGATGAGTTCCTGGAGGTGGACGATCTCCTGGCCGGTCAGTACGTGGCGAAGCGAAGGTGCATATTCGCCAGTCGTCGTCTTGACGATCTGCACTTCTTCGTTGTGCGATGGGTAGTCGAGCCAGAGGTTGAACATGAACCTGTCGAGCTGTGCTTCCGGAAGGGGGTACGTTCCTTCCTGCTCGATCGGGTTTTGCGTTGCGAGGACGAAGAAGGGTTCTTCCAGCCGGTGGGTCTGTCCGGCCGCCGTCACGCGGTGTTCCTGCATGGCCTCAAGCAATGCAGCCTGGGTCTTCGGGGGTGTACGGTTGATCTCGTCCGCGAGTACGATGTTGGCGAACACCGGTCCGCGGATGAACTTAAAAGACTTGGCGCCGGTGGAGACATTTTCCTCGAGGATTTCCGTGCCGGTGATGTCGCTTGGCATCAGATCGGGAGTAAACTGAATTCTGTTGAAGCTGAGCTCGAGAACCTCGGCCAGGGTCTTGATCAGCAGCGTTTTGGCGAGGCCGGGGACGCCCACGAGGAGACAATGGCCGCGCGCGAGGAGAGCGGTCAACAGTTCGGCGATGACGGTATCCTGGCCGACGATCACCTTGGCGATTTCGGTCCTGAGGGCGTCGTACGACACCTTCAGACCGCGGGCGGCCTCCACATCGGCGTTACTTCCGCGTGCCGTCATGGCTCGAGCCGCGCCTGCCAGTAAATCGTGCTGCGCAGGTTCTCGATCCAGGCCTGGTAGTCCTTTGATCGCTTCAGATTGAGAGCGATAGCTTCCACTTTTTGGTAGTCCTGCTCGAGCGACATCGGGTGGGGAGGAGTGCGCTTGCGGACCCACAGGATATGAAACTTGTATGAGCTTCCCTCCGGGATCTTGACCGGCGCGCTGATGTCCCTTGCCCGCAGGCCGGCCAGAACGGGGAGGAACTCCTTATTGATCTGGCCGAGCTCCACGGTGCCCAGGTTCCCGCCGATCATGCTTTCCTTTCCCTCTGAATACTTGCGTGCCAGCTCTGCGAAGCTCTCGCCGTTCAGGGCGCGGGTACGAAGGGTGTCGAGAAACCGCACGGTTGCCGAGTCACTTGCAGCCGTCCGCTGGATCCTGAGAAGAATATGGCGCGCATGCACGGCGTCGCCTCGGCGCTCGAGGAGCTGGATGATGTGCAGACCGTGCTCTGTCTCCACGATGCCGGAGACCTGGCCTTCGGCAAGCGAGAAGACCGCCGTCTCAAACTCCTTGACGAACTGGCCGCGCCGTACAAATCCCAGGTCGCCTCCCTGCGGGGCTGAGCCGGGGTCCTGTGAATAGCGCCGCGCCAGATCGCCGAAATCCGTCCCGTGCTTGATGCTGTCAAGCAGCGCCGCGAGCGTTGCCGCAGTGGCTGCCTTCTCGCGCTCGTTGAATCGCGGGGCGATTGCGATATCCGAGAGCTCAAGTTCCTCCGGGACCTGCGGGAGACTGTCCTTGTAGGTTCTGTAAAACTCTTCCACTTCGAAGCGGCCGATGGTGGCGTTGCCGAAGCGTTCCTGCTGGAGCTTCTGCGCCAACAGGTTCTTGCGCATCTCGTCGCGGAACTCGCGCTTGATGCGTCCGATAGGCATGCCGTACATCTCTTCGAGCCGCGCCTCGGAGCCGAACTGCTGCACGCGCGCCTGGATCGCCTGGTCAAGCTGCTGCTGCACCTCCTCGTCGGTCACCGTGACACTATCCTCGATGGCCTTGGCGACAATCAGCTTCTCGTTAATGAGGGTTTGCAGGACCTGTTCGCGCAGGCCGGGGGTCTTGGGATCGGTCTTGTTGTTGAGCACATAGAACTGCACTGAGGCGTTGAGCTCGGAGTCCAGAATCAAATCATTGTCCACGATGCCGACGATCCGGTCGAGGATCTGCGCCGGTGCCATCGTTGCGGCTGCGGTGCCGAGCGCGAGTGCCAGCAACGCGTTGGTCGTTCTGTAATACCGTTTCATGGTGTTTCACTCCCCCCGCGAGACCGCGGTATCAACCTCCCCGAGTGTTACTTCCACCGTGTGCCGCTCGCGGAGCCCGGCAATCAGTTGTTCATACCGCGCACGGCGCCGGTCGATGAGCATCCGGTCGCGAACATCGTTCCTGATGTATTCAAAGTCGGGCGCTTCGCCCGCGTGCCGCACGCTGTGCACGGTCATCACGTAATACCCTGCGGCCGCCTTTACCACGAACGACACCTCGTCAATGGCAAGCGTGCGGGTGAGCTTCCAGAGCTCGTCCGGATACATCGTCCCTTGCGTGAAGTACTGACGACGCGCCTCGGCGCGCATAGAGCGGGCATTCAGCGAATCGGCGCGCATGTGGTCCACCGCATCGTTCCATGCCGTTCCGCGGAGGACGCGGGTTCGGAACAGGTTGGCGGCGTCCCGGTCTGAGAACATGACGTAACTTGCCCGCACGACGTCCTCTTTCAGCGTGAAAAACGCCGCATGTGCCTTGTAGAACGCAGCAAGCGCCTCATCGTTCAGACCGCCGCCGGTGTCGCTGTAGACTTCGCGTTCAAGAAGGGCTTCGATCGCCAGTCGCCTGCGCGACTCCTCCACCCGCCGCAGAACTGCCGGATCCTCGGTCAGTCCGCGCCGCTGCGCCTCCTGGTACAGGAGTTCGGACACCACCCACTCATCCACGAAGGCGCGCGAGGTGCTTCTCGGGATCCCGATAGAGTCGGCGGCCTGTGCCAGCTCTTCGCGGGTGAGACCGACGGCCCCGACGCGCGCGACGTATCCCTGGGGTGGCGTCTCTCTGGCGCAGCCTACAACAAGCAGGCACGCAGCGGCCGCCATGATAGCGGCAGAAGAAGCAACGTCAATGCGTGCTGTTGGCGAACGCACTGCTCAGCGCCGCGGTATGTTCAACAACCGGAAATTCCCTCCTCAGCCGGTTGATCCATTCCTCCTCAAGGCGTTTCGACTCGTAGTCCTGGTACGCGCTCGAAAGCTCCGGCCCTGCCTCCTCGAACGTCTTCAGCCGTGCGGGCTCCCGGGCAAGTAGCTGCGTAATCGTGTAGGCGCCGGCGAACGGGAACGGCTTCGAAAATGCCCCGGCCTGGAGAGAATCTGCCATTCTGCTCCGTTCGTCCGTGGAGGAGGGATTAAGCAGGGTCTCCGGCTTCCCCGCGATAAGGGGGAGCCGTCCGCTCAGGTAAACGTCCACCGCGGGAGGGGTCGATTCGTTCGGGGCAAGTGAATCCGTTGCGCGACGGTGTGGAACGGGGAAGGTGGAAGTGACAATGCGCGACATGTCGAGCCCCAGTGTGCGGCTGAGATACCTGACAACGGCATGCAGGCGCACCCCCGCCGCCTTCATTTCTCGTGCTGCGGCGATGAACGTGTCGGGACGGGCAGTAACGGTGAGCCGTAAGGCGCGGTCTCGCTTCATCTCGGCTGCCACGGCCGCCAGCGCCTCCCGCGTCTCCTTGTTGAGCGACAGGGACGAGCGCACGAACTCAACGTGGTGATTCAATGGCGCCGCCATGCGAACCGAGTCTTCCTCAGCTACCTGCGCTATCGACTTTCCCGACAGCAGCATCCCGTGGACGACACGTGCGAGCGAATCAGACATCACGCGAATCTGCGTATAGCGGATTCTGTCGGGCCAGCTGAACTTGTCTCTGTGCGCCTCGAAGTATCGCTTAAGCACCGAATCGCTCAGCGCCACCCGGTTCCAGACGTTCTCTTGTTCGACCTGGTACAGCAGGATTCCTTCGCGGTATTCCTTCATCAACGACGCAAATTCGGGGATCTCATGCTGCAAGCGGTCCGCCTTGGCTGCGAAGACGATCTGTTCGCCGATCTTTTCGATTGCGGGACCAAGCGTGGCGGCACGGAGCGACGTCGATTGAAGATCTGCACGCGCTTTCAGCATCGCGATGACACTATCGACCGTCACGGGGCCATCCTGCATTCGGAACAGGATCAACCGCTCGAGACCGGGTGTTTGCCCGGTTCCCCATGAGCTGTCGCGAACGACGCGGTTGCTGTCGACAGATGCGAGAAGCTTGCCATACACCGAATCGTCTCTGACGAAATGCATTTGGCGTTTCAGCCTCCCGACATAGATGGCATAGTCCTGCTGAAAACGGGTCTGCTGGTAGATTGACTGCAATTCCGCCTTTGATTCCTCGAATGTCTTGCGCGGGCGGACTTCCTCGCAATGGATGAGGTGGTAGCCGTACACCGTGCGGACGATGTCGGAAATCTGTCCGGGTGCAAGCGTGAATGCGACCTCATCAAAGGGCTGAACCCAGCGCCTCCGGTTGAAGAACCCAAGATCCCCACCCCGCGCGGCGGAGCCGGGGTCTTCGGAATGGCGGCGTGCAAGACCGGCAAAATCAACACCCGCGTGGAGGCTATCCTGAATTGCCCTTATCTTTTGGTACGCAGCGAGCGTGTCTTCCGGTGTGGGTTGGGCTTGAGGGAATCGTATCATGATGTGTGCAGCGCGGATCTCGCCCGGTGCGATCCTCCGGTCGGTCACCTTGATGACGTGGAGGCCATACATGGTGCGGACCGGTTTGTCGGAAATCTCTCCCGGCTTCATAGCAAAGACCGCATCCTCAAACGGTGGCACCATCAAACCGGCCGTGAAATAGTACAGGTCACCCTTGCTTTGCGAAACGCCGGGGTCCTGAGAATACTCAAGCGCCGCCGATGCAAAATCCCTGCCTCCCCTTAACTCCTGGGTCACCTTGTACGCCTTTGCGAAGGCAAGGGCTGAGTCCGTTGGCGACGCCTCCTGACTAAGCGAGATGAGGATATGACTCGCGCGGACTTCTTCGTTCCTGCGCGCGTACAACGTCCGCAATCCGGGAGCCACCACTTCGCGTTCCGTCAGGAACGACTGCGCAAGACTACCCTTGTACATTTCCAGTTCACTGAGAACCTCGGGCGTCTTGTCGAGCCCCTCCCGATACGCCTCCGCAAGCTTCAGGCGGTATTTGACGAGCAGGTCGAGGAATTTCTTCCGCTCATCCATGCTCGTCGATGCACCGGCCGCGCGGGTACCAAGACTCTTCAAGTAGTGCGTTTCGTACTCTGGCAGGGTAATGGCACCGTTGCCCACCGTGGCGACAACCGCATCGTGTTCCCTCGGCGAGCACCCGGCCAGCAAGAGTGCGCACGCGACCGCGGGCCCGGCTGCGGCGGCCCGCCTCAACCTGAACTGATGAAGCATACGTGTCAACTCGGTTTGTTGTGGAAAGTGATGCGAAGAATCGTTGAGGATACGCAGTTAGGAATAATACCCAAACCTGTCACGAGAATCAAGGAGGGCCGGGTTTCCTTCATGCCCTGCGCAGCGCGCGGTCGAAATCCTGTTTCAAGTCCTCAATCCCTTCAATCCCGACGGAAATGCGGATCATACCGGGCGTGACGCCGTGACGGGAAAGCTCACGCGAGGTCATGCGCACGTGGGATGAATAGACGGGGATGCTGACCAGTGATTCGACGCCGCCGAGCGACATGGCGTTGATCGTGACCCGCAACGCATCGCACACCCGGACGGCAGCGCGCGCTCCGCCGGCGACCTCGATGGTCACCATGCCGCCGTACCCGGGCTCCCCGCTCGCCGCCATCTGGCTCCGGGCCGTCTCATGACCCGGATGCGACGGGAGGCCGGGATAGAGAACGCGCTTCACGCGCGCGTGTCGCTGAAGGTACTCTGCGAGAGCGAGAGCGTTGCTGTTTTGACGACGCACGCGGAGGTCGAACGTCTTCAGGCTCCGGAGCAGAAGAAATGCCGCGAAGGGATCTGCGCAGCCGCCGTAGTACTTCAGTTGCGTGTGCGCGCCAGCGATGAAGCCCCGGCTGCCCGCCGCTACGCCCGCCATGATGTCGGAATGCCCCCCCAAATACTTCGTGGCGCTCTCCACGACGACATCGACACCCAGAGCGAACGGGTTCTGGTTCAACGCCGTGGCGAAGGTGTTATCGGCCATCGTGACGATCGTCTTCCGTACTCTCCTGCCGGCGGCGCGCGTGTGATGGACCAATGCGGCGATGTCGACGATCTGCAGCGTTGGGTTGGTGGGGGTCTCGAAATAGACGAGCTTGGTCCTGCGTGTGGCGAGCCGCTCGATCGCCTCCAGACCGTCGGGGCGCACGTAGCGCACGGTCACGCCATGGCGGGGAAGAATGTCGCGGAAGAAACGATAGGTGCCTCCGTAGAGCGCAGGAGTGCTGAGAATTTCGTCGCCGTTCCTGACGATGGAGAGAATGGCGGATGTGATTGCAGCCATGCCGGAGGAGAACAGGAGCGCCTTCTCGGCCCGCATCATCAGCGCGAGTCGCTCCTGCGCCTCGGCCACAGTGGGGTTGTGGTACCGCGTGTAGACGTACACCTCGGGATCTCCCTGCGCGTACCGCATGGCGTCGGCGGAGTCGGCGAACCGGTATGTGGAAGTCTGTATAATGGGGGGAGCGACGGGGCCTTGATACGCCGAGAGCCTGCTGCCGTGGATTGCGCGGGTGGGGAGCGACATGGACGCCGGTGAGAGAGATGCGTCCACTGTTCTACGGGATGACTTCTTCATGATGCAGTTGTCCGCGTGTGCTTGAGGTGATAGGGGAGGAGCGCAGCATAGATCGTGCGATGGACTGGCGTGGGGACTCCAAGTGCCGTGCCGAAGCGGACGACGGCACCGGAGAGCGCCTCCAGTTCAAGCGGCTTGCCGTGCACAAGGTCATAGTAGAGCGACGAGCGTGTGTTGTTGTCGAACCGATGAATCGTTGCGAAGACCCCATGGAGATAGTCCTCTTCAATGTGCACGCGGCGCCCCCGCGCAACAGTAAGCGTCTCGCCCATGGCATCGGCCAGCAGAAGGCGGGTTGGCTCGACGGCGAGGATCTCGGCGAGGGTCAAGCGGGTCAACGCGGTCAGTCCCGCAGCCCCCGTGATGAAGATGAACTTTTTCCAGAGGGCGGCGATGATGTCACCGGGGACCTCGGCGGCAATCCCTGCCCCGCGGACCACGTCGAGAATCGCTGTGGCCCGGCGGCGGTGTTCGACAGGGGATCCCTCGAAGGGGCCGAAGACGAGCTTTCGCGGTCCGCCGCTCTCTGTTACTTCACCGGGACGCGTGATGGTCGCATAGACGTATGCAACGCCGCCGAAGACGACGGCATCGGGGAATACTCCCCTGAGCAGGTCCTCGTTCTCGACGCCGTTTTGCAGACTTATGATCACGGTGTCAGGTCGGAGGAGAGGTTTCAGCGTGCGCCCCGCGGATTCCGTGTCGTAGGACTTGACGCAGAAGAGAACGACGTCGACTGGACCGATCGCTTCCGGGGTGGCGACACAGCGGGAGGCCGGAACGACGACCGTCCCTTCTGTCGACACCACACGAAGCCCGTGAGCCTGCATTGCCTCGAGGTGTTTCCCCCGCGCAGTGAACATGACATCTTCTCCCGCTTTCGCGAGCTGGGCGCCGAAATATCCTCCGACGCCGCCGCTGCCAATGACCGCGAATTTCATCTACGCCTCCTCATGTCGCGGATGCGGGGGAAGCGCAGGAGCGGCGAAGATGACCTTTTCGCGTTCGATCATGACCGTTCCGGGGGGCGATCCCCTGGGTTTGCGCACATAGCGCTTTTCCGTCACTGCGACCGGGACTAAGCGCGATCCCTTCATCTTGCTGTAGTACGCCGCAATTCCCGCGGCCTGCTCGCGGGCCTTCTTCCCGGGCTCCCCCTTTCCCTTCCCGACCTTCAACACAACGTGCGATCCGCCTGTTCCCCGGGCGTGGAACCAGAGATCCGAGGGCTTCGCGTAGCGGAGTGTCAGGAGATCGTTGTTGGCGCCGTTCTTCCCTGCCCACACTTCGAAGCCTCCGTCGACGGTGAACACACGGAACGGAATCTGTGAACGCTCACTCGCCTTCGGGCCCATGCCGAACGCCTCGAACTCTTCCGACCGCTCCTTTATGAGGTGTTCGACCTCCTCCGCGCTCTCGCACCGTTCGACGGCCGCAAGAAGCTCTTCACCCCGCACAATGGTCTCTTCGAGGTCGAGGAGACGGCCGGCAGTCTCGTGTGAGGAGGATCGCGCGCGTTTTGCTTTTTCGAAATAGCGCTGCGCATTCTGCACGGGGGTAAGGGAGGGATCGAGAGCGATGATCACGTCAGTCCCGTCGTCGTTGAGGGTGACGGAACGGGCCCCTTTGTGCCAGGCATGAAGGTGTGCCATGAGGAGCCTGGCATGCTGCTCGTACTCCGTCGCCCGTTCACGGGCGCGGGCGTCGTCCCTGACCGCATCGAGTGACCGCCTGGCTCTTGCCAACCGGCGCTGCAACGGCCCGAGCACCGCTTCCTTTGCCCGGTCGGTGCCGGTAGCGAAACGACGGCGTGCAATGAAGAAACGAATTGCTTCATGAATGTTGTCGTACTTGTGCTCTGTAAGATGGGCCGCATGACGCAACGGGATGATGGAGAGCATTGCGGGTGTACCATCCTTGTGGATATAAAGTCGCGGTGCGGGGCGTTCGCAATCCGCTAGGACAGACCGTAGCGCCTCACCAAGACGCGCGACCCCCTCGGACGGTATCCCCGATGCCGGCAGGCCGTGCGCTAGACCCGCTCGTTCTGCGACTTCATGTGCAAGCGTCGCGCCAAGAAGGGGGTAAGTCTTCCTCATCAACGATGCCACCTGCATCCCCGGCGCCTCGCCCGCTGTGAGCTCAAGGCGGCGGATGTCATAGCTGGTCGGGAGTGGCTCCGAGGGGAGAGTCACTCGCGTTCCGGCGAGGTTCTTTCGGTTCTTGAAGGCATCGATCACAAGCCCGGAAGCGTCGATGAGCAAGACGTTCGCGGCCGTCCCGAAGAGAAACGCCGCGAGCCGCAAACCGTTTGAGAGCAAGAACAGAACAATCCGGTCCGACTCGGCGATTGATACCTCCTGGACGAGCGTGCCCGCAGCCCGGGGGAGTAGAGTGACACTGTTCCGACGGGCACGGGCAATCCCTGGATTGAGGTACATGATCGCCTCTGCCGGACGGCAGGAAACTGCAAGGGGGGGTGTGCCGGCATCAAAGGTGAGGATCAATTGGTCTTTCTGTTGGCTGAACAGCTCGTTGATCCGCTTGAGTTTCAACGTGGAATCGAGGGTGGAAGCTACGAGGCGAGCGGTATAGTAATTGGTGAGCATCGGGTTATGCACAATATATTGAAAATTGCCCATTTTCTGTAATGAATTCAAGGACAGGGGTGGATAAATTGTGGAAAGTATTGTGCAGATTCTGTGCGAAACTTACGCAATTATATACTTGACAAACCGCTTTTGATTTCGTATATTGGGGATAGGTTAAACTACCCCGAATCCAGTCATGGCACCGACAGACGCAACAATGACACTAAACAATCTGGCCAAGAACTTCCACGATGAGACAAGGGCCAGAGAGATCCTTGAGGCTATCCGCTGGCCCAATGGAGTAACATGCCCCAGATGCGGCAGCCAAGCAATATACAAAATCACCGTGAAGGCGAAATCCAAGACTCGCCCTGGTGTGTACCGCTGCCGAGACTGCCGGAAGCAGAAGAAGGCTGACCAGTTCACGGCGACAGTTGGGACCATCTTCGAGGATAGCCACATCCCTTTAAGCAAGTGGCTGCTTGCGATTTCCCTCCTCTGTTCCTCCAAGAAGGGTATGAGCGCTCACCAGCTCCATCGGATGCTTGGGATTACATACAAGTCCGCGTGGTTCATGGCGCACCGTATCCGTTACGCCATGCAAGCGGAAAACCTGAACCTGCTTACGGGGATTGTTGAGGCGGATGAAACCTATATCGGCGGGAAGGCTCGTGGTGTGGGTAGCGGAAACGTGGAGAACAAAACACCCGTTATTGCGCTCGTTCAGAGAAATGGCGAGGTCCGTTCCTTTGCGATCCCCACCGTCTCCGCTCAGAC